>CAZOVZ010000019.1:0-41333 GCA_964583755.1 uncultured Candidatus Cloacimonadota bacterium | reverse complement strand
GAGTTACGAATTTCATAATGGCTTTTTAGCGTTTTTTGTGCGAAACTTCGGCTACAAAGTTTCGTCCGAAGCCAATTACGACTACCTGAAGTTTTACATCGACGGCGTCCAGCAAGGCGAATGGTCGGGCGAAGCTGGCTGGGCCATGGCTTCCTATCCCGTCAGCTCCGGCAACCGCACCTTCACCTGGACCTACTCGAAGGATGGATCTATGGCTAATGGCAGCGACGCCGCCTGGCTGGACCACATCATCTTCCCGCCCCACGGCACCTACTACGCTCCTCCGCAAAACCTGACCGCCAGCGCCGGCAACGGCTTTGTGAACCTCGCCTGGCAGGCCCCCTCCAGCGGAACCCCCACCAGCTACCGCGTCTACCGGAACTCCAACCTGCTGACGACGGTTACCGGCCTGGCCTACGCGGATAACGCCGTGGTCAACGAAACCACCTATCAATACTACGTGACCGCGGTCTATGGCGGCGGCGTGTCCGAGGCTTCCAACACCGTCAGCGCCACGCCCACGGCGGCAGTTTCCGCGGATGCGATCATCGGCAGCGGAACCGGCAGCAACGGCACAAACACCGCCTGCCCCGTGAATGTCTACTACGAAAGCCTGCACGGACAGTCCGTCTACACCGCAGCCGAACTCAACGCCGCCGGCATCACCGGACCCACCCAGATCACCGCCCTCGGCTTCAATGTGACCGGCCTGCCAACCCTCGCGATGCCAAACTTCGTGGTGCGAATGGGAAATACAACCGCCGCCAATGTGGCAAACTGGATTTCCACCGGCCTCACCCCTGTCTGGAGCTCAAGTTCCTATCAGCCCACCGCCACCGGCTGGAACATGTACACCCTTTCCGCTCCCTTCACCTGGGACGGCGTAAGCAATCTACTCATCGACACAGCCTTTGGCCTTATCGGATCTTACAGTAGCAGCGGCACAACACAGTATACAACTGTTTCGAATGGTTACCACTTTACAAGAAGTGACTCTCAGGATCAAACCAACGTGTTTCAGGATGGGCAAACTTACTCCTACGGCACATCCTCCTTCCGCCCCAACCTCAAGCTCAGCTACCTGCTCCCCGTGCCCCAGGCCCCGGAGATCGTGGTCAGCCCGCTGGCGCTGGATTTCGGCGCCGTGGAAGTGGGGGAGACCGAGATTCGGGATTTCACCATCCAAAACACCGGAAACGCCGCCCTGACCGGCACCATCACCACTCCTGCCGGCTATGCAGTTGCTGAGTTACGCTCTTCTGGACACCGCCAGGGAAGTTCCACCGCCCCCATTTTGGGCGGTAAAACCGGCCGCAACAGCTTGGGATTTAACCTTGACGGCGGCCAGTCCTGCACCTATGTGCTCACTTTCGCCCCCACGGCGGAGCAAGCTTACGATGGCAACGTAGTAGTAACCAGCAATGACGCGGACGAAGCAACCGTGTACATCACTCTCTCCGGCAGGGGATATCTGCCCCAGCAGATCGCACTGCACCCCGGCTGGAATCTGATCTCGTCCTATCTGGTCCCTGCCGACAGCGCGATCCAGACAGTCCTTGCCAGCCTGATCGCGCAGGGATATCTGGTGAAAGCGCAGGACGACAGCGGCCACGCTTTGGTCAGAGGCATCGGCGGTGAGTGGGAGGACGGCATCCAGAGCTTCCAGACCACCGAAGGCTACTATGTGAACGTCACCGCGGACTGCGTGCTCAACCTCAGCGGCCAGCCCGTCAACCTGCCCCTGGGGGTGGATTTGACCGCGGGCTGGAACATCATTCCCTGCCCCTACTCCGCCAGCCAGTCCGCTTCCAGCTTGCTGGCCAGCCTGGGCTTGCTGGAGGAAAGCGGTGGCCTGATCAAGATCCAGAACGAAGCGGGTCAATCCATCTATCAAAACCTGCAGGGCGACTGGGTCTACGGTTTCACGGAGTTCGTCCCCGGCGAAGGATACTACATAAACGTCTCCGCCGCCCGGACCATCATCTTCCCAGCGCCAACCCCCAGCGTCAAAAACAAATAAGCGGCCGCTTCCGGCCAAACGACATAGAGAGCCCGGCTTTTGGCCGGGCTCCTTGCTTTGGCTGGCCCCGGCAACATGTTCAGGCCCAATTAAGGCTTGACATATATTTCGCATTGCGCCACAAGTACTGAAACAACCAATTCTGATCAGAGCCGCGTCCCTTCAGGCCCCAAAACCTGGCCGGACACTGGAAGGAGAATGATTATGAAACGTGCAGCAGTGATGCTTTTGCTCGCTTTGACGGCATTCGCGCTGGCGGGACGGACACTGTGCCCGGAAACCGGAGAAACAATCCCCAGCCATGTTTTGAATGACCCCAATTACAGCTTTCAACAGGCCGTAAGCGATCCCGAAATCCGCGACGTGGGGCAGTGGAGCGGAACCGGCCCCTGGGGTGGAAACATCCGCAGCCTGATCACCGACCCCGCCAATCCCCTCCACGTGTTCGCCGCCGCCGGGTTCAATCTCGCCACCACTGTGGGCGGAGTCTATTCCAGCACGGACGGGGGCATCAACTGGCAGGCGGCCAACCTGCCGGGCAAACCCTACTACGCTCTGGCGGCCTCGGCCTCGGAACCAGGCACCTTTTACGCCGGCGCGCGCAACGGCCTCTACAAGAGCACCGACAACGGCGCCAGTTGGAACGCCGCGGGGCTCTCCACCACCTTCATCCTTAGCCTGGGAGTCAACCCGCTGTCCGGAAACAACCTCATCGTGGGAAAATCCGGCAATGTGGGCATCGTGGTCTCCACCGACGGCGGGGCGAGCTTTGGCCAGGTGGGCGTGAACGGCGGCTTCATGCGCGAATTCGCCTGGAGCGCGGCCAATCCGCAGAGGATGTTCATCGTGATGGGCAGCGCCAGCAGTTCGGTGCTCTCCAGCGTGGACGGCGGCGCTTCATGGTCACCCTACGGACCGTCCGGCGATGGCTGGGGCATGTATGTGTCGCCGACGGACAGCCTGTTCAGCCTGGTCGCCCATGCCAGCGGCATCTACCGCAGCACTGACGGCGGACAAAACTGGACCCTCGAGGAATCCGGCACTTTCCGCAGCGTGATCGGCTACAACGGGATCTTCTACGCCACCTCCAACGCCGGCGGGGTCTACGAAAGCAATGACGGCGGCCAGACCTGGCAACCCTACAACACCGGCGTGGTGCAATCCACCTGGCAAGCCGGCACCGCTTCCGGCTCGGGCGCGCTGTTGGGCCATTGGGGCGGGATCTTCCGCGCCACCGGCTACCAACAGCCGATCCTGGTCTCCCACACGGGCATCAATGCCGCTTTCCTGCACGGTTTGGCCTACTATGCCGACAGCGGCGAACTCTGGGCCGGAGGGGAAGGCAGCGGCCTCTACCGCAGCGTGGACGGCGGCCAGACCTGGGAACAACGGGTCAACGGACTGAACAACTGGATGATCTACGAGTTGCAGCCCACCAACCACCAATACTATCAATCCGGAAGGATGCTGGCGGGAACGCTCAGCGGAGCCTATACCTCGCTGGACGGCGGCAACACCTGGAGCTACCTGCATTACGAGGGAGTTCAGGTCTCCGCGCTGGAACTGCATCCGACCGATCCGGACAAGTTTTGGATCGGCACTTCCATCGGCGAAATCAAATACACGGATGACGGCGGTCAGAGCTGGACGACCTGCACGGGCGGATTTTTCGGCTTCGCTCCCCGTCTGAAGCTGGGCAAGGGACCCTTGGGAAACTGGAGGCTCTTTCTCTGTTTCCAGGGTAGCGCGACGGCGGTCTGGTATTCCGACGACGGGATCAGTTTCGTATCCTCCACCGGCCTGGAAGGCACCACCTATCAGCCGATGGTGGCGATCCGGCCCACCTTGGGGGCCCAAAGCCAGATCGTGTACGCCTCCACCGATACGGGCATCTTCAAATCCACGGACAACGGAGCCAGCTTCAGTTCCGCCGGTATGAGCGGCTTCAGTTGGAGCGTGATCAGCGGCCCCGGTCAACAGGTCATTTCCGGCAAGGATAACGGCCTCAGCTACAGCACCGACGAAGGCGCGACCTCCTCTTCCCTCACCCAAAACATCGCCGGCACCACGGTCTGGGCCCTGGCCTGGGGCGGCAGCACCAACCAGACCTACATCTCCACCCGCGGCAAAGGGGTGATGGAAAACCGCTTTTCTTCCACCGAATACGGCCTGCCGACCCAGCTTCAGGCCACCCCGGGCGACCAACAGATGACGCTGGCCTGGAGCGCGCCAACCGGAACTCCCGCCCCCATCGCATATCTGGTCTGGCGTGACGCCTATCCGGTGGCGCAGGTCGCGGATACAACCAGTTGGACGGACACCGGCCTGATCAACGGCCAGAGCTACAAATACTCAGTCACGGCTCTCTACGGCGACGGAATCCATACTTCGGTAACCCAAATCATCACCGCCATTCCGGCGATCCCGGCCAACCTGCCGCCGACCGATGTTACAGCCACTGTCGCCGATAACGACGTAACCATCAGTTGGACCGCCCCCGCCGCCAAAGACCGGATGCTGATCTCCTACAACATTTACCGGGATAACGTTCTCTACGCGCAATTGCCGGCGGCTTTTACCAGCTACACGGATTACGACCTGCCCAACGGTGACTACCTCTACGGGGTGCAGGCGGTCCACGACAGCGGGGAATCCGGGATCGTGACCGTTAACGCCACCGTCAACGTGGTAAGCGTCGAAGATCCCCAGACCCCCGCGCTGGCTACCGCGCTGCTTGGCAACCGCCCCAATCCCTGTTTCCGCCAGACCAGAATCGCGTTCAGCCTGAAAGAACCGGCCTGGGTGGAGATCGCCATCTACGACGCCCGGGGCAGGCTGGTCCGCAGCCTGGTGAACGAAGCGAAAGACGCCGGAATCCACAACGCGGTCTGGGACGGCAGCGGCGGAGATGGCGCCCCCCTATCCCGCGGCATCTATCTCTACAAGATGATTTCCGGCACCTACAGCAAGACGGGCAAGCTGATCCTGCTCAAATAGGAGCGCAGCGGACGCCATATAAAGATTCCCGTGCCGTGAGTGATCCTGGCACGGGAATTTTGCTAGAGGGCGGTTATCGGGGTAAAACGGTGTAGTTCATGGCAGGCGCAGTATGGTCTTGGTCCAGCGGCTGCGGTGATCGTTCCAAACACTGAGGATCTTGACCTCCGCCACAGTGTGGGGGGCCTTGGCATTCCTGGCGGCCTGGCTGGCCTGCAGGGGCGGGTAGGGCGATAATCTGAGCTGTTTCATGGTGTCTCCTTTAAATGATCAATCTACCTAACTAACGAACGGGGTGGGGTGAGTGTTGGAAGGAATATTGAATACTTTGGCTTATAGCCCGTGCTGGAGCCCCCAGACTAACAAATGCCTGTTTGTTACAGGCTGTTTTTTCGCGCATCGTTTCATGAACTCTGCCAATTGAACTTCCTTGATGTAGTAGTGGCAAAACTTACCCAGTTTTACCTCTACGTGTGGTAGAAAATACCACAGTGGTAACACACTAGTAAACAATTAGTTAAGTGCAAACAGGTCTTAACTCGGCTATTTCCGTGGCAAAATATACCTAATCCTCAGATTCTATAACTTACGCATCTACTTGTCAGATAATGCTTTAAAAGAACTTTCTTATTGGCTCATGTTATGCTGATACTATGGATACCAAAACTAGCACCGCTTAGTCATTGTGTACATATTTACTTTTAGCCAATTATATCGATACTACTAAACAAAGGAGACCAAGATGAAAAAAATCATCGCCATCTGTACGTTTGCGGCATTAGCTGCAAGTTTCTATGCTCTGGTCGGTTACGGTGAATCAAACATATTTACTATCACCGATAACACGCTTCCAGTAGAGTTATCATCTTTTTCCGCATCAGCAAGCGCTTCAGGTCATGTGTCGATTGCCTGGACGACAGAATCGGAATCTGCATTGCTAGGTTTTCGCATTTTTAGGGCGGGTAATGGAGACTTGGCTGGAGCAACTCTGCTGACTCCGGAAAGCATTATCGCCACAAACACATCTTCTTCGCATACCTATCTCTATGAAGATAGCGAAGTTAGCGTCAACAACACATACTTTTATTGGTTGGAAAGCGTTAGCGCGAATAGCAGCGATTTTTTTGGCCCGGTCAGCGTAGCTATTGAAGTTGAATTGATAACTCCAATGCCGGAAATATCTTACATGCGATCTGCCTATCCAAATCCCTTCAAGTTTGGCGATAATACTAACATCGACATTTCAATAAAAAATGGGGAAACAGGCACTTTCACCGTTTACAATCTGTTGGGGCAGGCAGTTAAGACAGTCGCTTTATCTACCGGTGAGCATCACATCCAATGGGATGGGCGTGATAGCGGTAACAATTCCTGCAGCAGTGGAATCTACTTTGTTAATCTGGAAACCCCAAGCTATACTTCAACAACCAAAATTGTTCTGATCAAGTGAGGATGGAAAAATGAAAAAGCTGATACTTTCAATCCTTTCATCTTTCCTGGTGGCGATCGCCTTTGCGGCACCGGAAGTTACGAACGTAATAGCCCAGCAGCAATCCGACCAGGTGGTCATCAATTACACTCTAACTCATCCGGATAATAAGCACTGTCAGGTATCTGTAGAGGTATCAGAGAATGGTGGAGTATCATATACGATCACTCCTTCAGCCCTCAACGGAGATATTGGTATAGTCGCTGGAACTGCGGAGGGATCAAACTACCAGATTGTCTGGAATTATGACTCGGATAATGTCGGGCCAGGAGAAAACTACCGCGTAAAAGTAATTGCTGACGATGAAATCCCTGCGATTGTAGCTGATGAAGTGGCTGTGCTCTCAGATGTTGAAGCGTCACTAATTCAAGGATTATCAGAGACTGAACTTATCTTTTCCAGTGAAATCAATCCGGATTTGTATCAAATAGGCAGTATCTTAATCAAAGCTCCTTGCCCAGAATTTCCTTGCGGCATTATGCGCAAAGTTACTGGTTTCAGCATACAGGGAAACCAGATTGTGGTATCAACGATACAGGCAAGGCTAGAAGATGCTTTTGAACAACTGTACTTTAACTTTATGGAGCCTTTGAAAGCAGCAGATGTGGTCGGGTCCAAAACACTGGTTAACGGTGTCACGTTCAGCCCGGATTCGAAGAATCCTTATAGTTTGAATTACAACATAAACTGGAGTCCTGAAAATTTTCCTGTAGACATTGATCTGACAGGTAACTTGAATTTTACAATCGGGACGTTGTTAAATATTGGCCTCAACAGGTCTCAAGGGCTGCATTACATAAAATCTGGCGGTTATGGCTCCTCAACTGCAACCATCGGCTTTAGTGCTCAGAGTAGTATAACTTATAACCCACCAGATTTCTCATTGTATGAGCAGAACTTCTCACCAATCGTCTTTTGGATTGGTCTGGTCCCAGTATGGATAACGCCAAAAATTGTGTTAAAAGCTGAGATTGACGCGTATGCTGGTGCAACCTTCAACACCTCAGTCACTGCGTCAACAACCATATCAAGTGGAGTTGAATACATAAATCCAAACTGGATTCCATATTCAACTTATACACCAAGTATGGAATGCCAAGTTCCAAGCCTGTCAGCAGGTATGAATGCAAAAGTGGTTATTGGGCCAAGTGTTGAACTAAAACTGTATAGTGTTGCTGGCCCGGAATTGTTCGTGGGAGGATATCTAGATCTCAACGCCAACCCTTCTCAGACTCCTTGGTGGACTCTAGAAGGTGGCGTAAAGAGTATCATTGAAGTAAAATTCGATGCTTTAGGGTATCAGGTGGGATTCCCTCCAGCGACATTATTTGACTATCACACTGTTATACTTCAGGCTGAAGAAGCCATGGGAGCTCTGAGTGGGCAGGTGAAAAATGCAATGAACAACCAAGGATTATCGGGTGTTAACATTAAAGTCTACAATGCTTCTGATAATCAAATTGCCGATGGATTCAGCAATTCGCAAGGTTACTATGAGTTCGAGGTTCTCGCAGGTTCAGGCTTCAGGGTTGAATTCATAAAACTGGGATTCCACACAGTTACATATTACAATGTCAACATCCTTTCAAATCAGGAAACTAATTTGCAAACCATTATGCAGATTGATGAAACTTACGATGGTACAGGTCCGATTTCAGGCTTCATCTACAATGCCTTGAACGGTACTCCTGTAGGAAGTGTATCCTTGGCCTTTCGGTCAGGATTAAACAACCACAATGGGGTTGTTGCTGACACTGCAATTTCTGGCACCAGCGGATACTACAGCATTTCCACCCTGAGTACTGGAAACTATACAGTGGAAGCTTACCGATCCGGCTACGTCACTACCTATTTCAGCGTTATTGTAGTCGGTGGCCAAACGGTAAGCGGACAAAATGGAGTGATCACTCCTGACCTCAATGCCACCGAAGTTCGTATCGTGCTTAGCTGGGGACAAACCCCGAGTGACCTGGATTCTCATATCACAGGGCCAAATCTGGCAGACGGAAGGTTCCATGTTTATTATGCCAATCGTAACTTCTATTATAACAACGAGTTGTACTGTAATTTAGACGTAGATGACACCTCGTCGTACGGCCCTGAAACAGTGACCATCTACCACCAAACTGATGGCATGTACCGCTATAGCATTCACGATTACTCCAACCGAAACAGTACGGCCAGCTATGCAATGAGTAACAGCGGTGCCACGGTGCGAGTGTATTTCGGGAGTGAGTTGGAGGAAACATTCTTTGTTCCATCCAACACGATCGGCACATTGTGGACAGTTTTTGAGATGGTTAATGGTCAAATCTACCCTGTAGATGCTATGACCAATGTAAGCAATCCTGGATCGGTTACCAAAGGTGGTGACGACTTATACTTGTTTAAAGACCTTCCTGAAAAGTAAAGTTTGACTTCAATAGTAGGCCTGTTATCTTTATTGACCAACCAGGCTAGCTTCATGGGTTGTATAGAGATTGTTAAATAAATGGGAACCCCGCTCGGGCAGGGTTCCCATTTTACTAGACTACGCGATTCAAGTCAGAGAGAATACGAAGCCATGTTTTCGATCACGGTGTCGTAGCCCTCGTCTTCCCCGCTTTCGGCCTCGTCGTCTTTGATCCTGATGCTGCCTTCGTTTTGGCGCAGCTTGCCCTGCAGGATGCTGGCGATGTCCCGGTTGGCAGTGATTTCGCCGTAGTTGTCCAACACCGTGATTTTTGCGTTGATGCCATCAAGGGGCAGGTCATCGTCCACCTCCAGTGTGCCCACGACCAGCAGGGCGGTCCGATCCTGCATTGCCTCCAGCCTCGCGGAGGTGAGGGCCTGTTCGCCGGTCACCAGTTCGATCCGGCCCACTTCGTAGGGGATGCCGCGGGTTTTGGGAGCCAGGCGGGCAACCATTTCGTGCATTACGGTCTTGGGAAAATAGAGGGTGCCGGCTTCGAATCTGATGTTTTTCTGGCGGATCAGCTCTTCGGTGACGTCGTCGTCCAGGATCAGCAGGCCTGGGCAGGAAACGGTCTGTTTGTTCACCGTCATGATGGTGAAGGTGTCCAGCATGGTACCGCCGGGCACGTAGTGAAAATCCACTTGAATGATGCGGACCCGCGTAGCTTCGGATTCCACCAGCGCCTTGCGCATCATCTCCTCCTGCGTGTTGAGGCATTTGACCTGGCCAACCACCTTGATCGAGGCTATCTTGCGGTCAAACAGCTCCGGATCCACCTCTTCCGCGAAGGTCAGGTTGCCGGCGATGGAGAGTTCGGTGGCGTCTTCCAGGCTGTTCAGATACTCGTTGGTGATCGTGATCTTGCCGGTGGTTTTTTTGCCGGTGGAATTGGAGGCGGAAACCGGGCCGGTGATCTCTTTCACGCTGCTCATGAAGGCGCCGTAGAGGTGTTTGGGCACCGAGGCGGGACCGATCAAATAGAGCCCGGCGAGTTTGGCCTGCAGCAGTTCCACCGGGATATCGCCATCCACGCTTAGGGGGCCGACCACACAGAGTTTGACCCCCTGTTCGCTGCTTTCCAGCATCGCGCGCGTGATCTCCAGCGGACCGGTGTGCAGCTTGTAATCCAGGTCCAGTTCAGCCAGCTTTCCGATGTTTTGCAGATTTACTTTCAGCAATTGCGCTTTGGACTCCGCGCTGGTGACCAGGCAACCCACGTTGACGATCTTGCCGATCTCGCGGATCTGCTCCGGCGAGGCCTTGCGGACATCCAGTATGCCGACGTTCTTGATCAGAGTAGACATCGTTCCTCCTTGTCACTCACTTGCATGTAGTTTCTAAGTTTTTCCAGGGCCAGTTTCAGGCGCCAGCGAACCGTCCCTTCCGGGATTCCCAGCTCTGTGGCTATCTGCTTGCTGTTGGAGCCCTCCCAATAGCGCAGTTGCACGATCTGCCGTTCCAACTCTGGAAGCTTTTCCAGATGCAGTTCCAGCCGGTGATCCGGCGCGGCGGTGAAGGCGGGAAAGGCCGTCTGGGAGTTGACCATGCGCTCGAGCTTGCGATGGCGGCAGACGTCCAGCCAGCGGTTTTTGAGCACCGTGAACAGCCAGCTGCGCTGTTTTTGGGGGGTTATAGACCCAAGCAACTGCTGCTGCACCAGGCACTTGATCCAGGTGTCCTGCAGCAGGTCATCCGCGTCGTCTTCCGATCTTGTCAGTTGGAGGGCAAAGTTGTGCAGTGCCCTTTCGTGTTGACCGACAAAATCGTCCATGTCCAGCATGATCTTCTCCTTGGCTTTGCTGACTATCTAACGCTCGCAAGGCCCGAAGTGTTGGGAAATATTTCTGCCAGGGCGATGTTTCCGGCGGTAAAGAAACTTTTGCTCCGGGTTGGACCCCACCAGGGCTGCCAGCCAGGGCCGTATCCCAGCCTGACCAGCTTGGGAGCAACAGCCGTTTACGGCTGGTGCTCCAGGCTTGGACGCCAGTGAAACCTGGCCTGGATGGGAAGCGGCCGTTACCGGGCTAATAGTCTTCCAGCCAGGCGAAATCGGTATCCATGGCGCTTTTGGGGTTGTAGTACTCGATCACCAGCCAGTTGTCGGAATTGAAGCCCAGATACAGCTTTTTGCCGTCGCCCAGCTCCCAGGACAGGTAAAAAAACTCTTCGCTATAGCTGTCCGCCTCGCCGTAGAGGACGATCGCGGTGTCCAGCACCCGGCTATAGACCTCGCTGTCCTGGGACTGGTCGCAGTAGATTTTCCAGGCGTCGAGGCTGTCCGAACCGCTGAAATACAGCAGCAGGCGGTCGATGTAGGGGATGTCTTCAAAGGCGAAAACGCTATAGTCATTTTCGCGGGCGTATTCGAAGCCCTGCAGCGGTGGGGTGGTCAGTTTTTCCTTCGCCTGCGCGTAGCTATCTCCGTAGGCAAGGCCGAAAAATCCGGTCTGGGCGGCCATTGGCCAGATCAGCAGGATCAGCCCGGCCAGAAGCAGGGACCGGATCACACGCATCCCAGCCTTACTTTTTGTACTTTTCCTTCCACTTCAGTTCCGGCTTTTCCAGCGAGGAGTGCCAGAGATAGCGCTCGATCTTTTCGCGCAGGGAGTCATCAATGCCCGTGGGTACGGGATAAAGCTGCCCGTTGAGGACATGATCCAGGAGGGTCACCGTGGCATCGTAGACGTCTTTCAACCCGTATTCGTTGGTGTTTTTGACGTCGTCTTCCTCAGTGTGGCCAAAGAACAGAGCCTTGCCGCCAACGCGGGCGATGTTCAGCGAGGGGATTTCGTAGGGGGTGAAGGGCATTCCGTCGCTGCTGTAGATGCTCAGGTTTTCGGAAAACAGCAGGCCCCGCTCCCGTAAAAGGCCGCCGGCATAACCTTGCAGCTCTTTGCTGCCGAGGGTGAAAAGCACGTTACGGCCGATCGGGTCGCCTGCCAGGTCCACGTTCACGACCAGGCGCAGGCGCCGGACGACCTCCTCCTCGTGCTGCCTGGCATAGGCGAAACTGCCCAGCAGGCCAAGCTCTTCGCCGGAAAACCAGATGATCCGCAAATCCCGCGCCGGGCGGTGTTTGGCAAAATATTCCGCCGCCTTGAGCAGGCAGACGCTGCCGCCGCCGTTATCGCTGGCGCCGTGGGAGCGGGCGACGGTGTCGTAGTGACCCACCAGCAGAGTCAAAACGTCGTCCTGGCCCCGGCCGGGGATGTCCAACACGATGTTGTGGGCGGTGCGAGTCTCGTTCTTTTGGCGGATGGAGAGTTTGACCCGCTGCCCGCCAAGTTTCACCAGCTTTTCAGCGTAGTCGTAGCGGATCATGGCGATGGGAAAGAGCTCTTCCGGCTTGATGTTCTGGCGGTGGGAGTAGGAAAAGGCTTTTTTGTGGGGGGCGGAGACGCCGATGAAGGCCTTCACCCTGGAATATCCAATCAGGTCGTAAAGACGGTGGTCGCTGTGGTAAAAGAGCACGATCCTGCCGTCGTATTTGCCGGGGTTGAGGCGGAGGGCGTCGGCGTTTTCCAGCCAGACCAGTTCGCCTTCGACGTCGCAATCGCCGCAGAGTCCGTAGGGCGTGGCCTCCCAGCTTTTACCGCCGGCGCTCACGGTTGCCGTGCCAGAGTCGAAACCGTTGATCTCAAAGGGTTCGAGCTCCGGTTTCAGGCCCAGTCCCTGCAGATAATCCGTGATCACGCTGATGCCTTTTTGTTCGCCGGGAGTGCCGGCCAGGCGTTCAAAATCGAGCTGTTTGAGCAGTTGGTGCAGGGTCATGGCGTTTGTCCGTCCTTTGCGAAAATCCCGCGGTGTGAAGTTCTGATACCGCTTTCGGCAGCGTCTGGCGGGCGACGCTTCTGTCAACCGAAAAATCTGTTCACTGGCCTTCGAACCACCGGTTGACGCGGTCCATGATCTCCCCGCGCCGGGCGTCATCCAGGCCGGGATACTCTTTGCCCCAAGCTTGAATGGCCTCAGGATGGCCGTTTTGGGCCGCGACCGCCAGCCAGAACCAGGCTTCGGCGGAATCCGGAACGGCGCTTTGCAGCAACGACGTGCCCAGCCTGTACTGGGCGTCCTTCAGACCGCGATGTTGGGCTGCCTTGCTCAGCCAGTCCCGCGCCGCATCTTCATCCTTCTCGACGCCCCGGCCTTCGGCGTAGCAAAGCCCGACGCGGTACTGCGACTCCGGATGGCCTTGTCCGGCGGCTTTGTTGAACCAGTGATAGGCTTCCCGGTAGTTCATGTCCGGATAATCTGGGTCGGAATAGCTCAAGGCCAGGTTGTACTGGGCTTCCAGATCGCCGCGGCGGGCGTCTTTGATCAGCGCTTCGCTGCTTTCGTCGTAGTAGGCGCAGGCCGCCAGCATCAGCAAGGCCAGCGCGGCGAGGGTATGCAGAGTTCTCATCTCCACCTCCCTTTCTGGTGCCATTATTTGCAGAAAGGGCAAATCATGTCAAGGTAATATTGCCACTACGGACCCAAAATCGGGTTACAGAGTTGAAACATACTTCGCCTGACACTCACTTTCCCAAGGCGTAGGACAGGAAACTGAGCATGGCGCCGGTCTGGGAGCTGTCCCCGGCGTAGTAGGCATCGATGATCCGGTCCAGGCTGGCTTGATCGATGGCGGCGTCCTGCCTGACCGATGCGCTGGCACGGAGGGCGCGGATCCGCTCCTGATGGGCGGCGAGGAAACGGTCGTTGCGGTTGGACTGAGGCAGTTGGCGACGGCGGTAATGGAGGGTCATTTTGGCTTTCATGGCCAGTTGGCGATAGCCGTAGGGAGCCGTGACGTCGGCCAGGGTGAGGGGGTACTTTTCCAGGGCGGGGCAGTTTTGGCGAACCGCCTCGCGGTGCAGGCCTTCGTTTAGCTGCCTCAGGAAGCCGTAGCGCCAGTGGCCGCTGATCAGCGAGCTTTGCAGGTAGGGCAGGTGGTCGATCAGATGCTGGTCGATCCAGGCCAGGTTGGGCAGGTTGAAGCTGCGGGGGCCGTAGCGGACCACGAACAGGTTCATCCAAAGCGGATTGGCCATGGCCTTGCCTAAGGGAAGCTGGGCCACGCTGTGCTTCAGTTCGCTCCAAAACCCGCGCTGCAACTGGAGATTGACCTCCGGGGCGAAAAAGCTGACGGGCTCGCGGAAGACGATGCGGGCGAGGTCGCGGTAGTCCAGACGCCTGATTTTCAGAGCGCTGGCCAGGTAGGCTACCTGAAAGCGGAAGCGGAAAAGCTCGCCGAAAAAGCCGCTGATAAAGACTTCGCTGTCCCTGGCCAGATCGGGATAGTAGCCCAGGAAGTCGCTGTTGGTGGGGTTGAGCCCAAATCCCCGGCTGGAGAGGTAGTCCACCGCGCGGTCCCAGGCGGTGGCGGGATCCGGAGGCGGCAGATAGCGGAAGGGAAGCCCGAAATCCTGGGCCAGGGACTTCGCGATCTGGTAATCCGCCGTGGCGTCGGAGCCGAAGTGCACCGTGCTGAAATCCGCTTTGGCATTGAGCAAGATGGCCAGCAGCGGCCGGCAATCCATGCCTCCGCTGAGGCCAAGGACCACCTTCTTCCCGGCCTTGAGGGGCAACAGGGTCAGGTTTTCCAAGCGCCGAAGAGGGTCGCCGGGCTCAGGATCTGGTGACCAGAGGCGGTGGCTGAGTTCCGCGCCGGCAGCGCTGATCACGGCCTTCCCGCCGGTTCCCAGCATCATGACGTCCCGGTAGTACGATTTCTGCGTGGGCGCGTAGAACGAACCGGCGATCAGGGGCGGGAAAAGGCTGTGCCAATAGGCGCCAAAGCTGGCCGGGTCGAGTTCCGGACGGCAATGCTCCTTCAGGAGCTGGAGGTCGGAAGTGAAATAGAAGCGGTCCGCGTCCTCATGGATGTAGAGTCCGCGTTTGCAGAGGGAGTCATTGAAGGTGGAGATGCCGTCCCTGCCGGCGATCAGGACCAGCCAGTGCCCGTCCAGCCGGCGCAGGGACTCTTCATCCGCCAACAGGGCGGGCCAGTCCGCGGAATGGGGATAGCGATAGTCGTCATCCTCGCGCAAGATGGGATTACCGAGGACAAAGACCCTCCGGTCCGAATCCGCCGGGTGGTCAAACGCGATCAGGGTGGCGGGATTTCCGCCCGCAAAAATATCGAGCCGGGGAGAATGATACTCCGCCAGCGCCGGACGCGAAACGGCCAAAGGCGCTCCTTCCTCCCTCTTGCGCCAGACTCCGCAGATCCAGCTCATCGAGCTATTTCAGCAATACTGCTTTACGCAAAACGGTCCTGGCTCCGGCCAGCTCCACCCGGATCAGGTAGATGCCGGAGGCGCAGGCCTGGCTGTCGTTGCCGCGCAGATCCCAAGTCCAGTTGAAGTCGGCCTCCGAAAGGACCGAAGCTGTTTTCACCAGTTGTCCGCGCTGGTTGTAGACGCTCAGTTTTCCCCGCAGGGGCTGGCCGCTGGCGATGTTCAGCTTGAGGCTGCCCTGCGCGCCGAGGGACACGGGATTGGGGGCGATGGTCACCAGCGGCGGAGCGGCGATGGGGTCGCCAGAGGCCACTGTTTGGAGCAGAACGCTGTTGGTGAGGTCGGATTCCTCGGTGCCGTCGGTGGCGCGGACGGTGAAGAGATAGGTTCCGTAGAGCAGGGTGTCAGTATGCCACCAGTTCTGGCCAAAGGGCACCTGCTCGAACATCTGGCCGTAGTTGTAGATGTTGTAATGGGTCCAGTCGTGTAGCCCGTCGTCTTCCGGCGCTTGCCAGAAGAGGGTGAGCAGGTTGATCTGGCCGGAGTGCTCCGGCTGGTCAAAACAGAGTTGGGTAGGGGCAAAGCCAGGCGCGATGGGATAGTAGCTCCAGGTGTTGCCCTGCTCCAGATACTGATCTCCGAGGTCGGCGACGATGTTTTCGGCGCGCTGGAGATAACTCCCGCGGTAGTGGTAAAGCCGCCTAAGTTCCGTGCCCAGCAAGCGTTGGCAGATCAAGCTGTCCGAGATGGCGGCGCGCTGGGTCACGAGGTCGTAGGATACCCGATTGCCATACTGGTCGGCCACCTGGCGCAGCGAGAATTCGGAGAGGCGCTGGGTGCCGCTGTCGTCCAGGATCTCGATGCGGGTCCAAGTGTCGCCGTATTGCAGGTTGGCGATCTTGTCCCAGGCGAGACCGTCCGGGAAGAAAAACACTATGTTTTGGGCATCGTTGTAGCGGGTGTGGCGCATCAGATAGAGGAAGTCCCCCTCCTGATAGAGCCAGTTGATGTATTCCCAATGATAGACGAAGAAGCGGTTGTAAACCGGGAAAACCGTGCGGGTCAGGATGATTTCCGGCTCGCCGATCTCCTGATAGCGGGGTGGCTGGGTGTCTTCGAGCTCGATGCCGCCGACACTGACCGGCGTTTCGGGATTCGGGGCGAAGTTTCCTGGCAGCAGCAATCCCCCGGGAGAGCCATAGAGGGTCTTGCCCAGGCCCACGACATCGGCCAGGGCTACCACCCGGAAATGCGCTTCCAACTGAAACGCGAACGAAAAAGGCTGACTGGGGTCCACCGGAAATTCCTGGAGGATTTCCCCGGTCTGGGTATCCACAAACTGCAGGCGGTGATTGGCGAGATCCTGGCTGCCGTTGTATTCGATCCAGCCGTTGACGACCGTGTTTTCCGTTTCGGTGAGGAATGGCTCAAAGTCCACCGTCGGCAGGGCCGCATTGTCGGCGTGGTCGTTGATCCCGAGGGGGATCTCCGCCGCTGCGTTGGTTCCCCACCAGTTGTTTTCCGCGTAGATTGTGAGGGCGGAATTGGAGTAGGAATAGCAGTAAATGCTGTGGAGCAGGTCGGATTCGTCGATGTTGTCGAAGATGCGGTTTTCACCCTGCGCCCAGGCGTGGTAGCTGGCCAGGTTTCCCAGGCAGGGTTGGGCGTTGGTGCCCAGATAAAAGCCGGTGAAGTTTCCGTAGATCTCGTTGCGCTCGAAGTAGGGAGCGCTGGTGGCTCCGGCGACCATCACCCCCGCGCCGGAATTGGCGTCTCCGGCTATGAAATTGTGGCGGATGATGTTGTCGGAGACATAGCCGGAAGCGTTGAGCAGATAGATTCCTGTGAGGTTGTATTCGATGATGTTGTCGTGGATGTCGGGGTTGATCGCGTTGGCGCCGACGACGTCCCAGGCGGTGATGCCCTGTTTGAAGTTGTGGTGGATGTGGTTGGTGGAAATCTCCGGATCATTGGAACCGCCGGTGGATTGGTTGGAGAGTTGGATGGCGGCCATATACTGCGTTCCGGTGCCGTTGTAGCGGAGTTCGTTGTCCAGGATCACGGCATTGGAATTCTGGACGATGAGGATGCCGTTTTGGATGCTGTATTCGATGAGGTTGGTCGAAACGATCGCCTCGGCGGGGTCGGCGGCTCCGATTCCGTAGAGTTGCATCCCCTTCTGGTTGCGGTTGAATCTGCTGTGATGGATCAGGACGGGCGAATTGACGGAATTGATGCCGTATTCCGCTTTTTCGACATAGCAGAACCCGAATTGGCTGCCCTGGGTGGTGTCCTCCAGCCGGATGCCCTTCCAGAGCGCGTTGGGATCGGTCTGTCCGCTCATGAAGCGGATGCTGTCCGCCTCGGTTCCCAATGCATAGATGCGGCCCTGGGCGGTGATCCGCCAGTTGCCCATGGCGTAGACTTCCACCCCGGGTTCGATGTTCAGGCTGGTTCCCGTGGGCACAGTGACGTCGCCGACGATGTTGTAGGGGGAATCGGCCAGGGTCCAGAGGCCGGATTGGTTGCCGCTGACATCGGTGGCGGCCAGGGCGGATGCAAAAAGTATCGCAATGCAGAGCAGCAGAGGGGATTTCATCGTTGCCTCCTTGGCAGGTTGTCGGTCCTCAAAAAGAAAGCGGAAGAGGACGCTTGCCCTCTTCCGCCGATATCTGTTCGCCTGAAGCTTATTCTGAAATAGCCTGGACGGGACAGGTGGCGATGCAGGCGCCGCAGTCAATGCAGGTGGCTTCATCGCATTTGGCTTTGCCGTCTTGCATGGCCAGCGCGCCCACTGGGCACACGTTCACGCAGGCTTCGCAGCCGATGCAGGTGTCTTTATCGATCTTTACTGCCATTGGTAACTCCCTGGTTGGATTTTCGCAATTTTCTGGCCGGGCCTGGTTTAGTCAAGCAAAATCTATTGTTTGGACTTTCCCTGGTTGGCAACCGCCGCCTCGGCTTTGGCGATCTCGTCCGGGTCGGCCAGGTAATAGCGTTTGCTGACGCTCAGGTCTTCCGCAAATTCGTAGACCAGCGGAATCCCGGTGGGGATGTTCAGCCCCGCGATGTCGCTGTCGCTGATGTCATCCAGGTGTTTGACGATCGCCCGCAGGCTGTTGCCATGGGCGGCGATGATCAGCTTTCGCCCCGCGGCCAGCCTGGGGATGATGACGTCGTTCCAGAAAGGCAGTGTGCGTTTGCAAGTGTCTTTGAGGGATTCCGCCAGGGGAACCTCTTCCGGCAGCAGATGCGAGTAGCGGGGCTCCGCGCCCGGCCAGCGGGGATCGGATTTTTCCAGTGGGGGCGGGGGGACGTCGTAGCTGCGGCGCCAGATTTTCACCTGGTCCTCGCCGTATTTGGCGGCGGTCTCGCTCTTGTTCAGGCCTTGCAGGGCGCCGTAGTGGCGTTCGTTGAGGCGCCAGTCGTTGTGGATCGGCAGGTGCATCAGGTCCATCTCGTCCAGCACGATCCAGAGGGTGCGGATCGCCCGTTTGAGCAGCGAGGTCCAGGCTTCGTCAAAGGCATATCCCGCGGCCTTGAGGCGCTGGCCGGCAGCGGCAGCTTCTGTGAAGCCCTGGGGGGAAAGGTCCACGTCCGTCCAGCCTGTGAACAGGTTTTCTTTGTTCCACAGGCTTTCGCCGTGGCGGATCAACACTATTTTATACATTTCATTCTCCTGGTTTTCTGGTATAGCGGATAGCGCCCGCGGCGGCTTCCACGGTGCGGGCGAGCATGAACAGCAGGTCGGAGAGCCGGTTGACGTATTGCCTCAGTTGGGGGGAAACCGTCTCCAGCCTGGCCAGGCTGATAATCCGGCGTTCGGCGCGCCTGGCGACGGTCCGGCAGATATCGAGCCGGGCGGAAGCAGGCGTTGAACCCGGCAAAACAAAGCCCTGCAGAGGCGTTTTGGCTTCCAAAGCCGCGATTTTGGCGGTGATGCCGTCAACGTCTTCCTGTGTAATGGGATACGGATAGCCGCCGCTCAGGGATGCGAGCTCCCCCATCACCCGATAGAGCGTTTGCTGCAGGCTTTCCAGGCAGTTCAGGACCTCGGGGTCGGCCACCTGATGGCGGGCATCGCCGATCTGGGCGTCCAGTTCGTCCAAACTGCCGTAGGCGTCCACCCGCAGGTCGTCCTTCCAGACGCGTTCGCCGGTGTAGAGCGAGGTCTGGCCGCTGTCGCCGGTTTTGGTGGTCACGCTCATGGCTACTTCATCGCGATCACGGAGATCTCGATCAACCCGTCCTTGGGCAGCCGCGCCACTTGCACCGCTTCCCTGGCGGGGTAGGGCGCGCTGAAGTTGCGGGCGTAGAGATCGTTGAGCAGGGCGAAGTTGTTCATGTCCTGCAAAAACACGCTGACCTTGACCACGTTGCGAAACGCGAGGCCGGCGGCTTCCAGGATCGCTTTCAGATTGGCGAAGACCTGTTCCGCCTGGGCGGAGAATCCCTCCGGCAGGGCGCCGGTGACGGGATCGAAGCCCAACTGGCCGGAAACGAAGAGCAGGTTGCCGTTCATCACGGCCTGAGAATACGGCCCAATCGCTGGCGGGGCTTGATGGGTGCTGATGGTTTGCATGGGAACTCCTTAGAATTTATTCTGAGCCTTGCGGGCGATGTTCACCGAATCGGCGATCTGGCTGAGGGGAATGTAGGATTGATCGTCCCGGGTGATGTTGCGCAGCAACAGTTTGCCGTCGCGGATGTTGTCTTCGCGCAGGACGATCATCAGGTCGCAGCGGTGCCGTTTGGCGTTTTCCAGTTCGGTCTCCGTGCTGTTGATGTCCGCGCCCAGGACGGTCTTGATGTTGTTGTCGTGCAGTTCCTGCGCCACCTGCAGCAGCATCATGTCCAACTCCGGCGACTGCGCGCAGACGTAGACTGCGAAGTGCTTTTCGGCACGCAGGAACAAGCTGCGGGCGTCCATGATCCGAAAGATCTCGTCCAGATTCAGGCTGAAACCCACCGCCGGGATCCGCTTGCGGGTGATCTTGGCGGAGAGGTGGTCGTATCTGCCGCCCCCGCCGATGATGGTTTCCCGGCCTTCGTGTTTCAGCGTGAAATCGAACACCGTTTCGTTGTAATAGGCATAATTTTTATAGAGACGCGGATCCACCTGGTAGCGGTTGTTCAGGTTTGCCTGGGTCTTTTTCACCGCGTTGAGGTTGGCCTTGCATTTGGCGCAGATGTAGTCGCCGATCTGGGGCCCCTCCAGCGCGTGATGGCGGCAGCGGGATTCGTGGCAACCGGTGTCCGCAAAGGGATTGGCCTGCAGCTCCTGCAGGCAGTCGCGGCAAAATTCGTCCGCGTGTTCGTCCAGATACCGGCGCATGTCTTCAAAATACTTGCGGCGACAGTTTTCGCAGCCAAAGCTGTTCAGCTTCAGGGTCACGTCTTTCAGCCCGAGTTCGTTCAGCAGCCGCGTTCCCAGGCTGATCACCTCGTTTTCCGTGAGCAGGCTGTTGCTGCCCAAGAGTTCGACGCCGAGCTGGTAAAACTCTTCCGGCTTGCCGGCGTGGTCCAGCCTGAACATCGGCCCCTGATAGAAAAAGCGGTGAATGTCGCCCTTTTGATGCACCAGCGCGGCGTGGTGGAGGATGCTGATCGTGCCCTCCGGACGCAGGCTGAGCTTGCTTTGTGTGCCGTCCGGCAGGCAGAGGTCGATGGTCTGTTCCGGGGCGGAGGCGGCGTTTCCGTTCTGCATCAGGGCCGTGATCCCCCCGTGAATTTCGCCGCGGTCCTGCAACACGGAGAGGCGTATCTCCCGGTAGTCGTGCAGGGACAGCACTTCATCCAGCTTCTGCTCCAGCATTTTCCATTTCCACACGTTTTCCGGCAGGATCCGGTGGAAGCGGAGTTGCTCTTTCTCCATCGAAACTCCTAAAACTTCTTTACCCTCAAGGATAAACCGCCGCTGTTTTTGTCAACTAGAAATCCCGCGCCCCCCAGATTTTGATTGACACGGAAGCGCCCGGCCTGGATTGTTTTTTTGTCTTGGACCAAGCCTCAAAGCCCTGACCACAGGAGACACCATGAATTTCAAATCCGTTTTGCTGGCGGCGCTGCTTCTGGCGGCGTTTGCCACCCTGACCGCCCAGACCGTTTTGACCCCGGACAAGATCGACCCCTACACCTTCGATCCGCTCGCGAATCCGGCCAATTACGGAGCCCAGGCTTTGACAGCCTACGGCGCCGGCCAATACGAAACCGCCGCCAAACTCTACCTCGCCCACCTGCAAACCCGGCCGGACGACTCCGATTCCTGGTACAACCTGGCCTGCTGTTTTGGCTTGCTGGGCCAGACTGATCAGGCCGCCAAATACCTGATGCAGGCCTACAAAGCCGGTTTCACGAACCTCGACCACATCAAAGCCGATACGGATTTCAATTCCGTGAAATCCAGCCCCGCCTTCACCGCGGCAATGGATTCGCTGAACGTCTGGTCCGAACGCCGGGCCCGCTACGACGGCCGCCAGGAATATCTCAAGGCCACCCATTTGATGCCCTACCGCCTGCACCTGCCCAAGGATTTCGACCCCAACCGCGGCTACACCCTGCTGATCGGCCTCCACGGCTATGGCGACACCGCTCCCAGCTTCAGCCGTCTCTGGCGCTGGCTGGAAAACGAAGACCTGATCTACGCCGTCCCCGAGGCCCCCTATCCCTTCACCGAAGGCAAGATCGGCTTCAGCTGGCGGCCCTTCGCCGACGATTTTTCCGAAGCTTCGCTGCAGTCCAGCGACCTCGTCGGCCAATACATCCTCGACCTCAAGGCCAGGCTCTCCGCCACTTACAAGATCAGGGAAACCTGGCTGCTGGGCTTTTCCGAAGGCGCCTTCATGGCCTATCTGCTTGGCCTCAAGCGGCCAGCCCAATATGCCGGCATCGTCGCCTGCGGCGGTGGATTGCTCTCGGAAGCGGTCTCTGTGGATGAGTTTGCCGCGGCCAGAGACCTGAAGGTCATCATCAGCCACGGAACCCAGGACCGCGTGATCCCCCTCTCCATGGCCGCCAGTGCCCGCGAAACCCTGGAGCAATACCGCTTCAAAAACCTCCGCTACGTGGAGTTCGAAGGCGGCCATTCCGTCTCCCCCACGGCCATCGAGGCCTTTCTGGAGTGGCAAAAACAGCCGTAACCCGGGAAGTACCACCCTGTTTAATGATGATTAACAGATTGAATAAGGTTAATTTGTGTAATCTGAGTAATCTGTGTAATCTGTGGACAACCCCCAATCCGGTAATGGAAGCATGCTCACAAGCCCAGACACCCATTCCCTGACACCCGATCCGATTCGCGGACCCGAAGCCCTTCCGATCTTTTTCGTGAACGCCTTCGCTGATGGCTTTTACCATGGCAACACCGCCGCGGTGGTGATCCTGGAAGCTTACCCGCCGGATTCCGCGCTGCTTCGCCTGGCTGCCGAATTCGGCTTTTCGGAGACCGCCTTCCTGCTGCGGCTGGGCCCCGCGGAATACCAACTCCGCTGGTTCACCCCGGAGGTCGAGGTTCCCCTCTGCGGCCACGCCACCCTGGCCTCGGCGATGTCCCTTTTTTCCAGCCTGGAAGCGGACTCCGCCACCCTCAGCTTTCACAGCCTCTCCGGCGAATTGAGCGCCCGGCGCAGGGGTGAGCTGATCGAACTGGATTTTCCCCTGGAAAGGATGACCCCGGCAACCGTCGATCCTTCGCTACTGCGGGCCATCGGCCCCACTTTGCCCCAGGAAGTCCTCTCCGCCCGAGACAGCCGCAACCTGGTCCTGGTTTACTCCGACCCCGCGGTGATCCACTCCCTGAATCCGGATTTTACACGGCTGAAAGCGATGTCCGGCCTGCCCTGGCTGGGCATCGCCGTCACCGCCCCGGAGGCCGGCAGGGACTACATCTGCCGCTATTTCGCGCCCTGGGAGGGGATCAACGAGGATCCCGTCACCGGCTCCGCCCAGACCTATCTGGCCCCCTGGTGGGCACAGCGCCTGGGCAAGAACATCTTGCAAGGGGCGCAGGTTTCCCAGCGCGGCGGGGCTTTCGAAGTGGAAGTCCTGGATGCCCGGGTCCTGATCCGCGGCCGGGCCTTCATCTATTTGAAGGGAGCGCTCGCGGCCGACGTAGCGCAGCATTCCAATGCTGCGAAAACGTGACTCCGCCATGTTTACCATTAATCCGCATGATCGGAATCATGCGCAACGTAGCGCAGCATTCCAATGCTGCGAAGAATGTGGATCCAGTTTTGGGATAGTTGCACGCATGATCGGAATCATGCGCTACGTATCATGCACGCCATCTTGTAGAACAGTGATCTGACAACACGGGATACGAAGATATGCCCCACAGAAACACCATAGAAAGTGAAAAACACAGCTACCGATCTCGCAGCCTGCCCCATCGTTTTGACACCGACAAACCAATCTTCATAACCTTCCGCCTGAAATTCACCCTGCCGGGAAATCTGCTCCAAACCCTGAGCGATAAAAAAGTCCAATGGTTCAAAAAACTAAAAAACATGAACCAGCGCGAACAGGAACATCAACTCCAAGACCAGGGCAGGACTTTCTTCTGCTGGTATGATGAACTGATCGCCAAACAAGCGGATCTGCCAAACCTGTTGAGAAAAAAGGAGATCAGCGATATTGTTATTGAAGCCCTGCGCTTCCATGACGGTGTTCGCTACGCCTTGATGGCCTTTTGCGTGATGCCAAACCACGTGCACGTCTTAATCCACCCCCTTGTCCAGGAAAGCGGGGACATCTACCCCATTGCGCACGTAACCTACACCTGGAAACGATATACTGCCAACCGGATCAACACACTTCTGGGCCGTCGGGGAAACCTCTGGCAGCAGGAGTCTTATGACCGCATGATCAGGGATGAGGCAGAACTGGCCAGTACTTTTGAGTACATCATCCAGAATCCGGTGAAAGCGGGGCTGGTCGATAACTGGCTGGACTGGCCCGGCACCTGGATGGTGAAGTATCCGTAGCGCAGCATTCCAATGCTGCGAAGATTGTTGATCCGGGTTCTGGATGGATATGCGCATGATCGGAATCATGCGCTACGTAGCGCAGCATTCCAATGCTGCGAAGAATGTGGATCCAGTTTTGGGATAGTTGCACGCATGATCGGAATCATGCGCTACGTACAACATCCAACCCGGGCGGGTAAAAAGGAGCGGGACCAATTCGGTCCCGCTCCTGTTCTCTATTTGGGTCGGAGATCTATTTTTTCACAATGATGCGATGGGTGGCGTTCAGCCCTTTGGATACGATGCGGGCGAAATACACGCCGTCCGAGACCTTGCTGCCGCGGCTATCCCTGCCGTCCCAGGTCAGGCTTTGGGCGCCGCTGAGGGTCTGACCGTCGACCAGGGTGCGAACGACCTGGCCTTTGACGTTGTAGATCTTCACGCTGGCGGGGGCGGAAGAGCCCATGGTGAAGCTGATCCTGGTGCCCTGGGCGGTGGGATTGGGGCTGGCCTTGACGGGATCCGGAGCGGCGGTGATCGCGAAAGCGGCGTCGCTGTAGTCGAAGCAGCCGCCGTTGATCTTCACCATTATCTTGAAATCGTCGTCAGCCGGGATATTGAGCGGGACAGTCCACTCATAGCTGCCGGTGTTGGGGATGTCGACCCCCAGGGTGCGGATCAGATGGTTGTGGCCATTGATCACTTTGGCGAGGGCGATCCTGACCGTGCCGGTATATTCCGAGGCGGTCCAGGTGATGGTTTGGGCACTGCCCTGGGCCCACTGCTCGCCGCCGTTGGGAGCGGTCACGCAGAGTGAATCGGCCGGGGGCGGAGGCGGGGTGGTGCCGCCGGTGATGGCAAAGGTGGTGTCGCTGGCGTCGGTCACGGTCATCCCGTAGCCGGCGCAGGAGGCGATGAGAACCCGGTAGTTGACGCCGGGATTGAGATAGGCGGGCAGGGTCCAGTTGTAGACTCCGTCGGTCACGGGCACGTTTCCGGCGATCAGGTGGACGGGGCTGTGGTAGTGGCGGTCAAGGTCGTGGATCAGTTGCAGCCGCACGTTTCCGGTCACATTTTCGCTGGTCCAGGTGATCGCCTGGGTGGAGCCGGTTTCCCAGCTTTCGCCGCCGTTGGGGGCTGTCAGAGTGAGGGTTTGCGGCGGAGGCGGGGTGGAGTCGTCCACGATGGCAAAGGTAGCGTCGCTGACGTCGAGCACGTTCACCGCGTTGTGGCCGCCGATCCAGCGGATCTGGACCCGGTAGCCGTCCCCGGGTTGGACATAGGGAGGGATGGTCCAGCTATAGGTTCCGGCTGCGGCAGGCAGGTCGGACGCGATGAACAGGGGCTGGGGCTGGCCGTTGACGTCGCGCAGCAGGTGCAGCATCACGTTTCCGGTCAGGTTCTCGCTGGTCCAGGTGATGTCGTAAGCGCTGCCTTTTTCCCAGCTCTCCCCGCCATTGGGGGCGGTCAGGGTCAGGGTTCCGGCCGGCGGAGGCGGAGTGGTGCCGCCGGTGATGGCGAAATTGGCGTCACTCAGGTCCCAGATCAGAGCGCCGTTGGCGCCGGGAGCTTCGATGCGCACCTTGAAAGTGGTTCCGGCCGCGAGGTCGGCGGGGATGGCCCAGTTGTAGCTGCCATCGGCGATGGCTACGTTTTCCGCGATCAACAGCGGGCCGGGAGTGTTGTGGTGTCCGGCGCAGCCGATCAGTTGCAGCCGCACGTTTCCGGTCAGGTTGGCGCTGGTCCAGGTGATGGCCTGGGTGGAACCGGCTTCCCAGCTCTCGCCGCCGTTGGGGGCGGTCAAAGCCAGGGTGGGAACCACGGGCGGGGTGGAATCTTCGGCGACCGTGAACAGACCGTCGCTGTAGTCGTTGATCGCGTTGGGACCATAGCTGCCGTTGAGGCGGATCTGGACCTTGTAGATCGTCCCGGTCACAACGTAGGCGGGGATGTTCCAGGTGTAGGTTCCGTCGGCGAGGGGGACGTTGGCTGCGATCGTGAAATAGCGGGGCTGGTCGTTTTCATATCTGACCAGGAGCAGGCGGACGCTGCCGGCGAGGTTTTCGCTGGTCCAGGTGATCGGGTAGGCGGAGCCGCGTTCCCAGGTCTCGCCGCCGTTGGGCGAAGTCACTGTCAGGGTTCCGGGAGGCGGGGGCGGAGTGCCGCCGTCAATGGCGAAATGGGCGTCGCTGATGTCCCAAACTACCGTGCCGTTGGCACCGGTGGCCGTGATGCGGACCCGGTAGTAGGGATTTGGGGTCACGCTGGCGGGGATGGTCCAGCTATAGGAGCCGGCGGCAACGGGCAGGTCTGCCGCGATCAGGTTGTTGGCCGGATTGGTGTTGGGGCCAAGCAAAGTGAGGGTGACGTCACCGGCCAGGTCTTGCTGGGTCCAGGTGATATCGTAGGTGGAGCCGATCGTCCAGACCTCGCCGCCGTTGGGCGCGGTGAGGTTCAAAGGGTGGTTCTGGGCCGCGAGCAGACTCGCCAGCGCCAGTAGGAGCAGTAAAGGTAACAGTTTTTTCATTGGGAACTCCTTTATATTTAAAGACTTATATCAGTTCAGGCCGTCCTGTGACAGGCCGGTTTACGGGTAGAATTAGTATAAAGCATTTTCGCAGCCAAAAGATAATATATCTTTGGAAAGAGCCCCCAAACTCTGCGGAAAGATGACGGAATCAGCAATCAACGCCATGGGTGTAGTATTCATGTTCGGCCATCGGAAGCACGGAGCAGGGTATGCCGCGCTGCTCCAGCCTGCCCTTGAGCCAGTACAGGACGGGGAATTCCGTATAAAAGTGGCCGGCGTCGAGGATGGGAAGGGGAGATTCCAGCAGGGAGTGATAGCCGATGTCGCCGGTGATCGCCAGATCGGCTTCGCGGCCGGCGCTGCCAAGGATCGAGGCTCCGGCCCCGCCGCAGATGGCCACGCTGGCGGGTTGGAAATCCAGGTCCCGGCCCGCCGTCCACAGTCGCGGATGGGGACATTGCAGGCGTTCTCGCGCCAGCTCCGCGATCTGTTTGAGGCTGAGCGGCTGTTCCCAGCGGCAGACCAAACCCAGGCCGTAGGCGGGATTGGGGTCGCTGACCGGGTGGTGATAAAGCAGCGGGGTTTCGTAGGGATGGCTGGCCCGGATGGCGCGCAAAACCGCGGTCAGAACGCCGGAATCCACCATGAATTCCAGTTCGGCCTCGGCAGTTGTGGTGATGCCGGCGGCGTCCGGAGCCTGGCTGTGGGGATTCGCTCCCGGCAGGGGACGGAAACTGCCCTGGGCATCGTGCCGGCTGAAGCAGCTGTCGTAGTTGCCAATCCGCCCCGCTCCCGCCGCCAGGGCAGCCTGCGCGACCGCATCCGCGGAAGCGGGCGGAACCAAAACGCTGAGGTGCTGCCAGCGGTTGCCGGTCTCGGGTTGCAGGTGGCGCAAAGGGATCAGGCCCAGCTTGTCCGCCAGGGCGTGGTTGACACTGTAGCTGGCGGTGTCGAGGTTGGTGTGCAGGCTCACCACGGCGATTTTATGCTCGATCAGCTTCAGCAGCAGGGGATCGGTGAGCTGTTTCAGCGGACGAAAGAGCAGGGGATGGTGGGTGAGGATCAGGTCCGCACCCAGTTCGATGGCCTTATCCGCCGTGTTGGGAGTGGCGTCCAGGCTGATCAGCACCCTGGTCACCTCGCGCTTGGGATCGCCGACCTGGAGGCCGGAGTTGTCCCAGTCCAGCGCCAGGCTCAGCGGCGCGAAAGTTTCGATGAAGCGCATGAATTCCGCAATCAGCATATCTCCTCACAAAACATCACAATCAATTCTCTTTACAGCCGCCGGCAATCGCGTCAAGCCAAATCTTTGGCCCGGCGATTCCCGGCCAGGTTTCACCTTTCCGCTCTCAGCAGTTCCAGGGCTTTTTCCAGATCCGGATCCCGCCCCTCCACGATGTCGTCCAGGGTGGTTTCCACCAAAATGTCCGGGCTGATGCCAACTCCCTGGAAGCGGCTTTTATCCGCCTGACGCACCAGCATGCCGGTCCAATAGGCCTGCAGATCGCCGGGCAGATCTGTAATGATCACGTTTCCGTTGGCTCCGGCGCTGGGCTGACCCACCAGCGTGGCTCGCCGGTTGTGTTTCAGCACATCCAGGTACATCTCGCAGTAGCTCTGGCTTTGGCGGCCGCACAGGGCCACTACTTTCGCGGAGATATGCGGCTCCGCGGGCTCGATGCCCCAGGTGGGCTTGTCTTCGTTAAGGCGGGGCAATTCCTCCCCGGGACGGATGAAACGCTTGATCAGGGTATTGGCCAGGGAATCCGGAGCGGTCAGCAGATTTCCGAGCAGTGCGGTGGAAATCCTAAGATAAAAGCGCAGGTCCAGGATGATACCCCTGGCCGCCACCAGGTCCGGCATGGCCTCCTTCAACTCCGCTTCCGTAATGGCGTTGGGGTTGACATACATGATCCCGCCGGGGTAATTGACGATCCTGGCATCTGGCGTCACCCACTTCCAACCCTCATACTCCGAAAACGGGACTGTCCGCGTGATCTTGCGCCCGTCCGGCGTGATGAATTCAAAGGTCGCCACGCTGTCCGGATAGGTCTTCAGGTAGCGGCTGAACAGCTTGAGGTCGGTGGTTACCGGATTTCCCATGATGAAGTAAGACCGGTTTTGCCGCATCAGTCTGGCGAAGTTTTGCCCGTTCATTTTGGTCACGCGCGATCCCGCGGGGAGGTCGAGCGAGGGATCCAAGACTTTGCTGACCACCCACTTTCCCTCCACGGGAGTGGTATTAAACCGGGGCATTTTGGGATTGTGCGCCTGATCGCTGAGAAAGGCATGCCCGTCGCGTGTTTGGGACATCAGCAGCAGCAAGGCCTGCTTGTATTGCGCGAAATCCTGGCAGCGCAGCACCCTGGCCAGCGCGAGGGGCAGTTCGGCGTCCCAGTCGCAGAGGTTGTATTCAAAATAAGGATAGAAGAAGCTCAGCTCGTTCCAGTATTTGATCACCCCCGCCAGCCAGACGTGGAGGTCGGCGCGATCGTGCAGGTCCACCCCGGCGTAGCTCTGTTTGAGGGCTTCCAGCCCGGCGGGATCGGGGATTGGGTAAGTGTGTTCCAGATCGCATTCCAGCACCAGGGGAAAGCGGCAGTTGAGACCGCTGACCAGGGGTTTTTCCAGCAGTTCGCCCCAGGGAAGTTCTTCAGCGAAGAACCGGTCGATGAGCCCCAGTGTAAATTCCTGCTCCAGCGGGGATTTGCGGATGGCGAGCAGATGGCCCTCGGGGCTGTCTTCCACCGCGAGCTCCACTCTGTGGCCCTTGGCGCTGCGATTGGGCAGGAAGTTGAGGTTGAAGCCCTGGGGCCAACCGCCGGGTACATCATCCTCAAAACCTGTCTCAAAGACGCTTTGCCAGACTCCGTCGATCCACTGCTCGACTTTTACGTCGTCGAGTTGGAGGTTTAGAAAATTGGACATGCCAAAGAAAAAGGGTTCGTTGCCGTCGCCCTGGGAGGCCAGTTCATAGCTTTTCACCGACCAGCCTTCGCCCGAGAGGGAATCCTCGGCCTCACTGCCCGCAAACCCGGCGTAGAGATAGCTGGTGAGGCTGTCGGCCAAGGGTTTGCGAATCCGGAACGAGAGGCGGAGTTTGGGCTCAGTCCCGGCGGTTGGCGGCAATTTGGGCATCAGGGTGGACCAGGCAAAATCGTAACCGGGATAGTTGCGGATCTTCTGGGGCCGATTGGTGCGGATGCTGGTGTAGACAGAGTTTTCGCCGGTGTTTTCGTAGCCGGAATACTGCCAGAAGGCCTTGGCCCGACCGGGAACTGGGTCGATCGGAACGCTGGCGGGAGGGCGCTTTCCGTAGAGTTGGAGCTCCGGCACCAGCGGATTGAAGAGACCCAGCAGCCTGGCCTGGAGTTCACCATCGTCGCGAGCGTCGATCACCTGGCGGGAACCATATACGGCAAAGCGGTCCCAATCTATCGTCTGGGCTTCGTCGGCGGGATACCAGTGCTTCACATAGCCCCAGAGGCGGGTGAAAGCGGTGAGATTGCGCGCCCGGGTCCGATCCGATACGGGTTTGGCCAGGCAGATTCCGGCCAGCAAGGCCAGCAGGGCGATACACAGAGATCGTTTGAACACAGTTGACTCCTTTTCCCAAGCGGAAGCTGGACCACTGGAATACTTTGGGCAAAGGGATGAAATTCCCGTGTTTTGTCAAGCAGTTTGAGGCGGCACCAAAACTGGCAGGCTGGCGTTAGGTGGTGGCGGTATCCGCTCCAGCATACCGATGCGGCATAGTCAGTTGCGACGCGTTGAGCAGATTTTCATGAATGACTGTTAATGTCTTTTAACCCCTGTTAAATATGTAGTTATTGGCCTCATGTCCGTTACAAGTTCGAGGATTTTGCCCCGATCTGGCAGTTTTTTGTTGACAGGAAACGAGTTACCCAGATACTTTGCGAAAAACCAATGGAGGTTTACAATGAAGAAAGGATTATTGATCCTGTTGTCCGTATTGGTAATCACGCTGTTGGGAGCCTTCCCGCAGCGCACCATCAACCCCGGTGGTTATCTTTCCTTTTCCAGCATCAAGGACAATTCCGACGCTGACGCCATTTCGGTGATCACCGTCGCGCCGCAGGTCGGCTATTTCGTGATCGACAACCTGGCCATCGACGGCCTGGTCAGTTATCAGGACTTTGATGGCGATTCCGCTCTGGGAATCGGCGTCGGTGGAAGATACTTCTACAAAAACTTCTACGGCGGCCTGGGATTAATGTACGAATCCTGGGATTCCGGCAGCAGCACCAACACCGGCATGTACCTCGACCCCAAGCTCGGCTACGTGGTGCCCCTGGCCCGCAACGTCTATTTCGACTTAGGCCTGGACTACAAGATGGGCTTTGGCCAGTATGGCGGCGACGCTGCCGATTTTGACATCGACAACGAAGAAAGCGCCCTCAATTTCAAGGTGGGCCTGCAGATCTACTACCTGACCAAGTAAACTTAACAAACTACTGCTACAGCCCGGATCGCTGGTCCGGGCTGTTTTTTTGAGAATTGAACGCGTCTGCTGGTGCGGGCTGGGGAGAGGGCAATTCAGGGTTGACGTAGCAAGGATCAAGCACCGGAGAATAGCCTTGAAATTGCCGCCTGGCCCCTATTTCCAGTTCCTTTGCCCTGGCTATGCTCGCCCAAGACATCCCCAATAAAGTTGGGCGAGTCCACGGCGAAACATGGATGCGCACAGGGTCAGGCCAAAAGGGCGAAATCCGCTTTGCCGCGGAGGTTTTTCCTGCTAAACTGAGGGATTGAGAATGGATATTCTGTACCGCTCTGGATAGCAGCCAAGCAGAGGTTTTTTCTTATAAAACAGAGGGACAGAGAGGCAGAGAAAAGATGCTCTGTGCCGCTCAGGATGGTAGTCAAGCAGAGGTATTTCTTATTAAAACAGAGGGATAGAGGGACAGAGAAAAGATGCTCTGTGCTTCTCAGGATGGTAGTCAAGCAGAGGTTTTTTTATTAAAACAGAGGGATAGAGGGACAGAGAAAAGATGCTCTGTGCTTCTCAGGATGGTAGTCAAGCAGAGGTTTTTTTATTAAAACAGAGGGATAGAGGGGCAGAGAAAAGATGCTCTGTGCCGCTCAGGATGGTAGTCAAGCAGAGGTTTTTCTTAGTAAAACAGAGGGACAGAGAGACAGGGAAAAGATGCTCTGTGCTTCTCAGGATGGTAGTCAAGCAGAGGTTTTTTCTTATTAAAACAGAGGGACAGAGAGGCAGAGAAAAGATGCTCTGTGCCGATCAGGATGGTAGTCAAGCAGAGGTATTTCTTATTAAAACAGAGGGACAGAGGGACAGAGAAAAGATGCTCTGTGCCGCTCAGGATGGTAGTCAAGCAGAGGTTTTTTCTTGTTAAAACAGAGGGACAGAGGGACAGAGAAATGCCATTTCTGAAGTATCAACAATTAAACCTCACTCTGGTCCCTTTTTCCTCTGTCCCTCCGTCCCTCTGTTTTGATTAAAATCTTTACTCCGGTCTTTGCTTAGGCATAAAATAGAAAAAAGCTTCTTCAATATCAAATAAACCTCATTCTGATCCCTTTATCCTCTGTCCCTCCGTCCCTCTGTTTTGATTAAAATCTTTACTCCTGTCTTTGCTTAGGCACAAAATAGAAAAAAGCCTGTTCTTGAATATCAATGAAACCTCACTCTAATCCCTTTTTCCTCTGTCCCTCCGTCCCTCTGTTTTGATTAAAATCTTTACTCCTGTCTTTGCTTAGGCGCAAAATAGAAAATAGCCTGTTCTTGAATATCAATTTAACCTCACTCTGACCCCTTTTTCCTCTGTCCCTCCGTCCCTCTGTTTTGATTAAAATCCTTACTCCTGTCTTTGCTTAGGCGCAAAATAGAAAAAAGCCTGTTCTTGAATACCAATGAAACCTCATTCTGACCCCTTTTTCCTCTGTCCCTCCGTCCCTCTGTTTTGATTAAAATCCTTACTCCTGTCTTTGCTTAGGCGCAAAATAGAAAAAGCCTGTTCTTGAATATCAGTTAAACCTCACTCTTATCCCTTTTTCCTCCGTCCCTCTGTTTTGATTAAAATCTTTACTCCTGTCTTTGCTTAGGCACAAAATAGAAAAAAGCTTCTTCAATATCAAATAAACCTCACTCTTATCCCTTTATCCTCTGTCCCTCCGTCCCTCTGTTTTGATTAAAATCCTTACTCCTATCTTTGCTTAGGCACAAAATAGAAAAAAGCCTGTTCTTGAATATCAATTAAACCTCACTCTGATCCCTTTATCCTCTGTCCCTCCGTCCCTCTGTTTTGATTAAAATCCTTACACCTGTCTTTGCTTAGGCACAAAAAAAGCACCAGCCGAAATCGGTGCCGTAAGCTGGATGGGTTGGCCTTATTCCTGGTTGAAGAGGTAGCCGAAGTTGAACATCAGGGTGCGGCTGGTGACGTCTTTGCTTGCCCCGGACATGATGTTGGTGAGGCCATAGTTGTAGCGCACGCCGGCCATGATGTTTTCCATGAGGATGAAGTCCGCGCCCAGGTTGAGGCCAAACTCCAGGGATTCGGTATCGTCCTTGACGTTGGTGTTGTTGGTCTGATTGCCAAACTCGTCCTTGAAATTGGCGATGAGCGGCAGGCCCAGGCTGGGGCCCAGATAGGGCTGCACTTTCACAAAGGGCAGGACAAGGTCATACTTGACCAGGATCGGCAGCTCGAGGTAGTTGTAGGTATAGGTGTAGTCGTGGTGGACGGTGCCGATTGTGCCATTCGCGGTGGCGCCCTTCATGGTGTAAAGCAGTTCGGGCTGGAGCAACACGTTTTCAGCCACCGGGTATTGCACCAGGCCGCCGATATGGAAGCCAAACTTGGTGTCCAGGGTATTGTTGTCCTCTTGATTGAGATCGGCGAGATTGAGGCCGATCCGGGCTCCGGGCACGATCTGCGCGAAGCCGGCGAAGGCGACGCTCAGCAGTAAAACAAGCAATGCAATGCGTTTCATGATACGACTCCTTGAAAGATTCCGCCCGGCTTTCCGGCTACGCTCAGTGGCAGGATGTCTGCCGTTCGCTGTTCAGAAGTGGACCGGCGGTTGGTTACTTTCATTTGGAAAAGGGGTATTATGTCAAGCGAAAAAATGGACCGCAGGGCGTCTAACGGCCTCAGGGCGATCAGTTTAGTCCGGTCCTGAAGCTCAGGCTGAGGCCCCCGTAGACCGATCTGCCCGGTTGCGGAACGTAGGCATAGACCTCGTAGCGGCGATCCAGAAGGTTGAGCACGCTGACGTAGGGCGAGATCGCATAGTCGCGGAAGCTGAACTGAGCGGTGAGCCCCAGATCCAGCAGGGAATAGGCTTTCAGGGGATTGGCAAGGTTGTCCGGAGTGGTGTATTGCCGTCCGGTGTGGCTGTATTTCGCCCAGAGTCCAAAGCGCTCGAGCTTCAAATCCAGGCTGGCGGAGAGGGTCAGATCGGGAGTGTACATCAGTTCCGGGGCGGCCTCCGCCGGAAGTTGGCTGAGGTCCAGAGCCTCGGTGCGCAGGGCGGAAAGCGCCAGCGAGAGCCAGTCCCGGGGTTTCAGGCTGGCCTCCAGCTCCAGGTTGCGGATCCGGGCTTCGCCTATGTTCAGAGGTTTCCAGACGTTGCCGAACATCTGCACCTGCCGCCACTGGATCAGTTTTTCTATGCTGTTGTGATGCCAGGCCGCCTTGAGGGAAAAGGGCCCCAGGCTGTTTTCCAGCCAGAGCTGCCAGCCCCGGGAACGCTCGCTGTCCAGGTCCGGATTGCCCAAAGCCTGGGAATCCCCCTTCCAGTAAAGGTCATAGGCCGAGGGCAGGGCGAACGAGGTCCCCCAGGTGCCGCCCAAAGTGGTTTCCAGCCTGCCATACCGGCTGAGGCTGCCTTCCAGGCGCCAGCTGAAGTTGTCTTCGCGGTCGCTGAGGTCATAGCGCAGGGCGGCCGAACTGGCCCAACTGTAGATGCCCCGGTCGGTTTGATACCCCGTTTTGAGGCTGAGATTGGCAAATTCGGAACTGTGGTCCAGGTCCGCGCCGGTGTGCAGCAGGTCCAGGTTTTGAAAGCGGTTGGAGCCGGCTTCCGCGGCCAGTCCGGCGTTGACCGCCAGGCCGGGGCGGAGTTTCAGTTCCCGGTTGAGCGTGCCTTTCAGGCCCACGGCGCGCAGTTTCTGGCGGTATTTGCTCACAAAAACGGGTAGCGGGGCGCGGGTGTTGTCGTAGACGGTGTCGTCCAGATTCAGCCAGGCCGTGGCTTGCGCGCTGAGGCCCCAGGGCTGGGTTTCCAGGGAAATCCGGTTGCGGTTGGCCTGGCCGGTCAGCCTGGCCTGGCGGTAGACCTCCAAAAAATTGACCGTGCCGGGCAGTTGGCGGCGAAAATCCTCGTAGTCTGATTGCAGCGAAACCAGGTAGTTTTCGCCCCGGAGGCTGGTCCCCAAAGAGGCTGAAAGCTGGCGTTTGGCGTTGTTGGCGCGGGTCGCGGTGCTGTCCGGAGCCCACCAGTCCGGCACTTTGTAGCCAAAATCGTTGTCCGCGCCGAAGCGGGCCAGGCGCAGGCGCAGGTTCCAGCTGGAGAGCGCGGTCCTGGCGGTGAAGGCGGTGCGGGCGTAGGCAAAGGAGCCAAACTCCTGGTTCAGCGAGGCTTCCAGTTCACGTTTGGCGCCGCCCTGGCGGGTCGTGAGGCGGAGGATCCCCCCGATCGCGGAACCGCCCCCGTAGGCGGAGGCGTTGTTTTTGATCACTTCCACGCTCTCGATGTTGTCGGTATCCAGCAGCGAGAGGTCATAGCTTTCCCCGCCCGGGTTGAGGGGAATCCCATCCAGGATGATCAGGCTGTGCCGGGCCAGATTGCCCAAAATGGAGACGCTCTGGCGCTCGCCCTTGAGGCGGATGTCCGCGCTGCGCACGGCGGTGGAACCGCCCAACAGCTCGCCGGCGGAGTAGTAATGCCGGTCGGGGTCGACGGGCAGGCTGACCAGGTCCGCCGCTGCGGAAAAGACGTCCAGGCTGGTCTCGGTGACGGTTACCCCGGGCAACTGGATGGGATCGACGATCAGGTAAACGGGTTGGGAAAGGTCTTTGACCGCCATCCGGACGGTTTTGTAGCCCAGGCGGCTGACGGAGACGGAGTCGGCGCTGGTCTCAAACCGGAAGGATCCGTCCGCGGCGCTGAAGACCTGGATCACCCCGTCGGAAAGCAAGGCCCGTTCGACACCCCGGCCGCTCTCGTCGAGGATTCTGCCCCTGTGGGCGGTTCCGGCGGCCAAACCCAGGCAGAGCGAGAGTCCAGCCAGAAGCAATAGCAGGCGGTTCATGCCTTGCCGGGAAAGAGCAGGTTGGGCTTGCCGCTGACGGGATTGACCGCGGTTTCCAGCGGAATGCCGAACAGCTTTTGCAGCAGCGGGGGGCGCATCATCTGGTCCGGGCTGCCGCTGCCCAGGATCCGCCCCTCGGCCAGAAAGGCCATGGTATCCGCGAAATTCGCCCCCAAATTGAGGTTGTGAGAGATCAGCAGGATGCCGATCCCACGCTGGTGGCTGATCTCGCTCAGGATCTGCATGATTTCCAGCTGGTGATTGATGTCGAGTTGGGAGAGGGTCTCGTCCAAAAAGATGTAGCGCGTGTTTTGCGCCAGAGCCCGGGCGATCAGGACGCGCTGCTTTTCCCCGCCGCTGAGCTGGGAATAGAAGCGGTTGGCCAAGCCGCCGAGGCGCAATTGGCCGATGACGCGGTCCACCACCTCGTAATCCTGGGGCAGCCAGGCCTGCATCAGCCCCTGATAGGGATAGCGGCCCATCAGGACGAGGTCGCGCACGCTGTAGTCAAACTGAAAGACGCTTTCCTGGGGCACGAAAGCCACGAGGCGGGCGAGTTCGGAACGCTTGTAGGCGGCCAGCGGCTTGCCAAACAGGCGCACCTCGCCCCGCTCCGCTTTCAGGAAGCCCAAAAGCGCGTAGACCAGGGTGGATTTCCCCGCCCCGTTCGGCCCCACCAGCACGGTGAATTCCGCTTCCGGCAGGTCCAGATCGAGCTGGCTGAGCACTGTTTGCGTCCCGTAGGACACGCTGAGCTGTCTTACTTCTATCATCGTCCTTCCCGGGGCAGTTTTCCAGAGTGGGGCGATTCTGTCAACTGCGCTGTCGTCCGCAAAAACAGCTTGCCAGGATAGCATAGTAAATTACTATATATTCAGAAAACAAAACCAAGGATGCCACAATGCCGGTTTCAACCAGGACAGAATATGCCATCAGGGCCTTGCTGGAGATCGCCAACCAAAAAGGCGAGGCGCTATCCGCGCAAAAGATCTGCGCCAATCAGACCCTGCCCAAAAAGTATGTGGAGCACCTGCTCGGCTCGCTGAAAAAGGCGGGTTTGATCAGCAGCAGCGCTGGCTCGCGGGGAGGTTACGTTTTGGCCCGCCCGGCCCCGGAGATCAGCCTGCGCGAGATCCTGGAAGCGGTTGAAGACCAGAATCTGGAGCTGGCCTGCGCCTTTGACAAACAGTATTGCCTGGGCGCGGATTGCGGCCTCAGCCGCGTCTTTGCGGAAATCTCCCAAAAGCAGCGGCGCCTTCTGGACGGCTATTCCCTGGAAACGATCCGCAAAATATCCGTCAGGAGAACGAAATGACCGACAGCAGAAGCTACTTTGACAATTGCATCACCAGCCCCCTCGCCCCGGAAGCCTGGGAAGCGATGAAACCCTATTTTGCGGAGGAATTCTGGTTTCCGGGCACCTTCATCAGCACCGGCGAAACGGCCAACGACCATGTCCACGGCTGGCAGGCCACGCTCGCCAAAGCCCTCAACGCCCAACCCCAGGAGATCAATTTCACCTCCGGCGGCACTTTGGCGAACAACCTCGCCATCAAAGGCCTGGCCCTGGCCCATGGCAAAGAGGGCAGGCACATCATCTGCTCCACGGTGGATTACCCGGACCTGCTGACCACCGCGGCTTACCTGGAAAACCAGGGCTTTGAGGTCACCTATCTGGAGCCGGACGGCGAGGGTTTTGTTGGCGCGGAAAAGCTGAAAGCGGCTCTCCGTCCGGATACGATCCTCTTTATGACCGCCATGGCCAACCACGTGGTGGGCACGCTCCAGCCGGTGGATGCCTACGCGCTGGTGCTTGCCGCCGCCGGGCACAAGGTCTATTTTCACATCGACGCCGCCCAGGCCTTCGGTAAGGTCCCCCTGGACCTGCAAACGCTTCCCGCCGACACGCTCAGCGTCTCCGCCCACAAGATCAACGGACCCCAGGGCATCGGCGCCCTCTACGTCCGCAAGGGCACCAAGCTGGCGCAGATCATCCACGGCGTCAACCGCTTCGACAGCCTCCAGGCCGGCGGACTGAGCCTGGCGCTGATGGCCGGGTTCGCCCGCGCGGTGGAGCTCACATTTGCGGATCTCGATGCCACGATCGCCCATCTAAGGGATCTTTCGGACTACCTGCTGGCTTCGCTGGAACGCGCGATCCCGGAGATCGAACTCAATGGGCCCCGGGGTGAACGCCGCGCCCCGCACAACGTCAACGTGTCCATCTCTTACATCGAAGGCGAGGCGATCACCATGATGCTGGACCTGCAAGGCATCACCGTCGCCACCGGTTCCGCCTGCGCCTCGCAAGGCCTGAAGGCAAATTACGTGCTGATGGCGATGGGCAAAAACCACGTGCAGTCCCACGGCTCGCTGAAATTCACCTTTTCCCGCTTCAACACCCGCGCCGAGATCGACCGCGCCGTCCCCATCCTGGCGGAAATCGCGGCATCGTTGCGCGAACGCAGCCCCCTCTATCAAGCCACCCGCAAACAGGAGTTATAAATGCAGTATTCCCAAAAGGTCCTGGACCATTTCATGCACCCCCACAACGTGGGCAAGATGGAAAATCCCGACGCCACCGCCACCGAGGGCAGCCCCGCCTGCGGCGACCAGGTGACGGTCTATCTGAAAGTGAATCCGGACACCCACGTGATCGAAGACGCCAGCTTCCTTTCCTACGGCTGCGCCTCAAACATCGCCACCGCCTCGATCGTGACCGATCTGGTCAAGGGCAAGACCCTCGAGGAAGCCAAACAGATCAGCTGGCGCGACGCCATGGACGCCCTGGACGGGCTTCCGCCGGTCAAGGTCCACTGCTCCGTCCTGGCCGCGGACACCGTCCATACCGCGATCTCCAACTACGAGATCGCCCACGGCCTCAAAGAGGTGCCCAATTTCACCAAAGACACCATCGTCGAAGAGCTGAAAAAAATCATCTATCCCAAGGTGGGGGAAGACATCGTCTCCCTCAAGATGGTCAAATACGTCGGTTTTACCAATGGCGAGGTCACGATCGACCTCAACATCATGTCCTTCGATCAGTGGCGGGAAAACATAGCCGAGGAGATCCGCGAGCATCTGGCCAAGTATCCGGACGTCAAACACATCCAGATCAATTTTCCCTAAACCCTTTCGCGGCCAGGGCCCAGCCGCTCACGCCAGCCTGCCTCCGCCGTCATAAGAACGGTCGGGGGCCGGGACAGGCAAGTATTTTTTCTTGACAGGAATGGCGAAAGATTTCCGTATAACTTGAAAACGACAACGAGAGGTTGACCAATGAAAAAGATTTTTACCATAACCCTCCTGCTGGTCCTGGCGCTCGGCCTGATGGCCGAAACCGCCAAGGAAGAAGCCCTGAAGAGCCTGGACAACGCCAAGGCCCTCATCCAGAAAGACGATCTGGCCAAAGCCCAGGAAGAGATCAACTACGCCATTTCCAAACTCAGCGAGATCCAGGCTGAAGCGTTGCTGAAGTACATCCCCGAAGCTCCGGCCGGCTTCACTTTGGAAGAAAAGAACTCCCAGGCCCTCGGCCAGGCTGGCGCGATCATCGGCGGAGCTGACGCCATCATGGCCACCGCCACCTACAAAAAGGATGACTCCGAACTCGATCTGAGCATCAACATCGGCGGCGTGCTGGGCCAGACCGGCGGACTGATGGGCCTCGCCAGCATGTTCGGCGGAGTCGCCGGCGGCAAGACCGTCCGCGTCAAAGGCTTCAGCGGCACCCAGGAATATGACAAGGACGATAAATCCGGCTCTCTCACCATCAAAGTGAACGACAGGATCACTGTGATCGTCGGCGGCGATGAAATCGAAAACGCCGACCTGATGAAGGTGATCGCCGAAGCGGTCGACCTGGAAAAGCTCTCCAAGGCTTTCTAACCAGACTATCAGCCATTAGCAGAAGAGCGGTTTTGACGACCGCTCTTTTTTTGGCTTCGACAATCTGGAGCTTGATAACGAAGGCACTGGTTGTTTGGGTTAACAGGTTAGCGGGGTAACGAGTTAATGGGTTAATGGTTAATGAGTTAACAGGTTAATGCGCGTTGGAGATGAACCCCGCCGGCCTCAGCGACGCCATCCGCGGCGGCTACGTGGACCGCTACTTGACCCAATACCCTGCCACTCCTGCAACTACTGGACGAACAGGACAAAGCGGATCAGATGCCCACCCTGCGTTGCATTACAATCTATCTGTTTTATCAATGTTATCTCTAAGCAAGGGGTTGCTTAGAGATAGGAGCCTTATTCTGCAGTGGTTTAACCTTATCTCTAAGCAAAAATCGAACCCTTGGGCATATCGGAAAACCGCAAGATGACTTGTGGTGTATAACTGGAGTAATACTATATATACCTACAGGATATACAATATATAGTATATAATAATTTTTATTTTTTATATTACTTATCTATATAGCTCTTCTTCTTTGCCGGACCCCAAATCCTGCTTTTCCCCGGATGGCACAGGGGTGCTGTTTTTTGCTTAGAGATAAGCCTAAGTGATTGATAATAAAGGCTCCTATCTCTAAGCAATCCCTTGCTTAGAGATAACATTGATAACATTGATAAAACGCCTTTCCGGGCCGTTGGCAGACGAGGACGTCTGCCGCTCCAAGACCTTCACACCTCAGCCCCAGCAACAAATATCCCCCGAAGCCAGTTTGGAGTTCAAAGCCCCTTAGTCAGTTCAGCCCCTTCTCTCGTCTCATTTGGGGCTTTGGACTTCAAACAGCACGAGCGCTGAAACCACAACTCCCCACCACCCAGCCCCAGCGTGTCATTCCAGCCAGCCGCCTGACCGGTAACCTACACACTAATAGTGACCCGCGGCTGGCGTGGAATCCAGGCCTCTAAACATTCAGGCATAGCGTATTGGTGTTCTCAGCTCATTAGTTACCCACCTCCCCACCTCAAGTTGGAGTTCAAATCCCCTCCCCCAGCTTCACTCCTTCCCCTATCTCATTAGGGGTTTTGGACTTCAACCAGCACGCGAGCTATTCTTCACATCTGGTAAACCACAGCTCCGTCTGCATGAAGTCCAAGCGCCCCAAAGTTTGCTCCAAAGCCAAGGCCCGATCAGGGCGCTTGAACTCCATGCTCAGCTCTCATCGGCAGACGAGGACGTCTGCCGCTCCAAGACCTTCATCACCCAGCCCCACCGCGTGGAATGACACACTCCAAGGCCCGCGAACTAAAGCGCGATTGCTTTTTCACTAACCATCATTAACCCCTCCAATTCGCGTAATTCGTGCAATTCGTGGACAGCCTCTTCATCCCTGATCCATTCTCCCCCATTAACCCGTTAACCCATTAACCGAAGTTTCGCACAAAAAACGCTAAAAAGCCATTATGAAATT
>CAZOVZ010000018.1:0-41856 GCA_964583755.1 uncultured Candidatus Cloacimonadota bacterium | reverse complement strand
ATAAGGACTTATCCCTGTTTGTCCAAGTGATCCAAGCTTGAAGCTTTGGGTGACTATTTATATGGACTTTGGTGTTGGGCCGGGCAGGGGCACAACTTTCGCCAGCCCGGGCAATCTGTAATGCCCTTGTTAATGGAAGATTTGCCCTTATGGCCAGACCCTGTGCTGAAGTAATGCTCGCCGTTTACACTCCCAACTTTATTGGGGATGTATTGGGCGAGTATGGCCTGGGGAATTGAGGTGGGGATTAGGGACATGTGTCCTTTGGCTGGCTTCAGGCCTATCGTCCGGCTTGATCGGGCTGATAATTGTGCCTTGGCTTACCGAAAGCTGTTGAAAGCAACTACGTTGTTCAACGGTCTTTCTGCCTAATCAGCAGGAAATCTTTGTCATCCGACCTACACCCAGCCCTCAAAAAACACCTGCCATCGGTGGAGAATCCCTGAACATTTCACTCCCCGGCCTGGTGCCGCAATTCAGTTCATCCGCCCAAGATCATGGCAGTCTGTCCGATACCCGCAGGGGCTGAAAATAGCCCCAAGAATGTCTTGACAAAAATCATAACTCCCTGATTTAATGTAATTCGCGGCGTCGCCAGGCGTGATGCCAAAGTTGCGTGCGGATGCGTAACATTATGCGTGTCAGCGAAATGCTGACGCGTTGTGCAAGGGAGGTTTGGATGTTTTCGATGCTTCGGAAACGTAACGGTAACATTGTGTCTTTTGATTCGGGCAAAATCGCCCTGGCGATCGCGAAAGCGGGCGAGGCCACCGGCGAGTTTGACCGGGACATGGCGGAAAATTTGACCCAGCGCGTGGTCAATCTGGCCCGGCAGATCATCAACACCGAGATCCCTGAAGTCGAACGCATTCAAGACATTGTGGAAGAAGTTTTGCTGGCCTCGCCCTACAAAAAAACCGCCAAGGCCTATATCATCTACCGTGACCAGCACGCCCGCATCCGCGACATGTTCAACACCGGCGGGGTCCAACTGATCGACCAGTATCTGGAAAAGACGGACTGGAAGGTCAACGAAAACTCGAACATGGCCTACTCGCTGCAAGGGCTGAACAACTACATTGCCTCGGAAGTGAGCAAGACCTACTGGCTGAACAAGATCTACCCTCCGGAAGTCCGCCGCGCCCACATGGAGGGAGACATCCACATCCACGATCTCGGCCAGCTTTCCGTCTATTGCGTGGGTTGGGACCTGATGGACCTGTTGGTGACCGGTTTTTGCGGCGCCGAGGGCAAGGTGGAAAGCGCTCCAGCCAAGCATTTCCGCAGCGCTTTGGGCCAGATCGTGAACTTCTTTTATACCCTGCAGGGCGAAGCCGCCGGCGCCCAGGCCTTTTCCAGCTTCGACACGCTGCTGGCGCCCTTCATCCGCTTCGATAAACTCAGCTACGAGGATGTCAAACAAGCGCTCCAGGAGTTCGTTTTCAACATCAACGTTCCCACCCGCGTGGGATTTCAGACACCTTTCACCAACATCACCCTGGACCTGAATCCGCCGGACATCTACAAAAACCAGCCGGTGATCATCGGCGGCGAACCGCAGACCAAAACCTACGCGGACTTCCAACCCGAAATGGACCTGCTGAACAAGGCCTTTTTGGAAGTGATGATCGAGGGCGACGCCAAGGGCCGCGTCTTCACCTTTCCGATCCCCACTTACAACATCACCAAAGACTTCAACTGGGAGGACCCCCGCCTGGGCTACCTTTGGGAAGCCACCGCCAAGTACGGCATCCCCTACTTTTCGAACTTCGTCAATTCCGAGCTGGATCCCAACGATGCCCGTTCCATGTGCTGCCGCCTGCGTCTGGACACCCGCAAGCTGGAAGCCCGCGGCGGCGGCCTCTTCGGCGCCAATCCCCTCACCGGCTCGATCGGCGTCGTGACCCTCAACCTGCCGCGGATCGGCTATCTGGCGCGCAGCGAGGAGGATTTTTTCGCCCTGCTGGAAAAGGCGCTCACCACCGCTAAAAACAGCCTGGAGATCAAGCGTAAGATCCTCGAACGCTACACCCTCAACGGGCTCTACCCCTACACCCGTTTCTATCTCTCCAGGATCCACGAACGCTTTTTGCAATACTGGAAAAACCACTTTTCCACCATCGGCATCATCGGCATGAACGAGTCCAGTCTCAACTTCCTGGGCAAAAACGTCGGCAGCGAGGAGGGGCGCGCCTTTGCCCTGCGGGTGATGGACTTCCTGCGCGAGCGGCTGGTGGAGATCCAGGAAGAGACGGAATGCAACTACAACCTGGAGGCGACCCCCGCGGAAGGCACCAGCTACCGCCTGGCGATCCTCGACAAAAAAGCGTTTCCGGAAATCATCAGCGCCAACGTCCGGGGCGACACGCCGTTCTATACCAACAGCACCCAACTCCCGGTCAACTATTCCGACGACATCTTTGAGGTCCTTGACCTCCAGGACGAACTTCAGACCAAGTATACCGGCGGAACCGTGCTCCACATCTTCGGCGGAGAGCGGGTCGAGCACGGCAGGAGCATCAAAAAGCTGGTGCGCACGATCTGCGACAACTATCACCTGCCTTACTTCACTTTTTCGCCCACCTTCTCGATCTGCCCCCAACACGGCTATCTGGACGGCGAACAGCAGCAGTGCCCGCAGTGCCACAAGACCACGGAAGTGTATTCCCGCATCGTGGGCTACCTACGCCCGGTTTCCCAGTGGAATGAAGGCAAAAAGGCGGAATTCAAGCTCCGCACCACCTTCGACCCCATCAAAAGTAGCCAGGAACACACCGCGCGGCCCGGCGGCGACAGCCATCCCAGCGCGCTGTAAATAGATGCAAGGATGAAGATCGGCGGCTTCCAGAAGTTTTCCCTGTTGGACTACCCGGGGCAGCTCTCCGCGATCGTCTTCACCCAGGGCTGCAACTTCCGCTGCCCCTATTGCCACAATCCCCAACTGGTGGACCCGGCGCGGTATGGCAAGACGCTGGACAACTCCAAAGTGATGGAGTTTCTGGCGGGACGCAGAGGCCGTCTTGGCGCGGTCACGATCTCCGGCGGCGAACCCACCCTGCAGGACGATTTGGGGCCCTTTATCAAGCTGTTGCGCCAGTTTGGCTACCTGATCAAGGTGGATACCAACGGCTCCAATCCGGACTTGATAGAGGCCCTGAATGGCGAAAATCTGGTGGATTATTGGGCCATGGACGTTAAGGCGCCGGCGGACCTCTATAGGGTTCTGACCCGCTCGCAGGTGGGCATGGACAGCATCGTCCGCAGCATGGACCTGTTGCGTGGCTGCGGCAAGCCCTTCGAATTCCGCACCACCTGGTTTGACCGGCTCTTCAGTTGGGCGGACATCGCGCGGATCCAGGAACTGCTGAAGCCAGGCGACAAATTCATCCTCCAGGAATGCCGCTACGAACACACTTTGGAAGACCTGAAGGGCACGCCTGCCGAAACTTCGCGACCCCCTCTGCTCTCCAGTCCTGGCTGTCGGGACCTCGTCAGTTGGGGCGACCGGCATCGAGTCAACGTCCGTATCCGCTCCCTGTGAGGGCTGAGGTGTCCAAAGTCAACATCGAACCCTGGCTGCCGCTGGTCGGCAAGCCCTCGCGCTACATCGACCACGAGCTCAACGCCGTGCGTAAGCCCTGGCAAACAGTCAATTTCTGCTTCGCCTTTCCGGACGTCTATGAGGTGGGGATTTCCCATCTGGGGCTGAAGATACTCTATTCCATCGTCAACAGGATCGATGGCTGCCTCGCCGACCGCTGCTACCTGCCCTGGCTGGATCTGATCGAGATCATGCGTCGCGAGGGTTTGCCGCTGTTTGGCCTCGAAAGCCGGGAGCCGCTGCGCGAGTTTGACGCCGTGGGGATCACCCTGCAGAGCGAACTGACCTTCAGCAACGTCCTCGAAACGCTCGACCTGGCGCGCATTCCGGTGTATTCGCGCGACCGCGGGGAAGCCGATCCCATCGTGATCGCCGGAGGCCCCTGCGCCATCAATCCCCTGCCCCTGGCGCCGTTTTTCGACCTGTTCTTCCTCGGCGAGGCGGAGGAGGGGATCAAAGAGATAGCGCGAGTCTTTTTGGCCATCCCCGGCCGCGCCGCGAGGATCGCCGCTTTGGCGGAAATCCCCGGCTGCTACGTGCCCGCGGTGCACGACGCCCTGATCCCCGGCGGTTGGAAAGTGAAAGTCCGCAAATATGCCGGTTTTTCCGCGGGGACCGACACCCACAGCCCGCAGATCCTTTCCTGGCAGCTCGCCACCCACAATCGCTGTGTGGCGGAGATCATGCGCGGCTGCTCCCGCGGTTGCCGCTTTTGCCACGCCGGCTACTTCTACCGCCCGGTGCGCGAACGAGGCTCCGACGGTGTTCTCTGCGACATCCTGGCGGAGGTCAAACTCAGCGGCTGGGACGAAGCGGGCCTGCTCTCGCTTTCCAGCAGCGACTACAGCCAGATCCGCCCCCTGCTCTTTTCCCTGCTGAATTCCGTGGATACGGACAAAACCCACGTTTCCCTGCCCTCCTTGCGGGTGGACAGCCTGGACGACGAAGTGGTACAACTGATGCGCGCCCTCGGCCGCGAAGGGCTGACCATCGCCCCCGAAGCCGGTTCCCAGCGCCTGCGCGACGTGATCAACAAAAACCTCTCGGAGGCTCAGATCCTCGCCGGGGTGCAAACCGCCCTGGACCTCGGCTGGCAGAAGCTGAAGCTCTATTTCATGATCGGCCTGCCCCACGAGACGGAAGAGGACATCGACGCCATCATCGCGCTGATCGAAACCATCTCCCGCCTGGGCAAAAAACGCCTGCAGATCAACGTCACCCTCTCGCCCTTCGTGCCCAAGGCCTTCACGCCCTTCCAGTGGGCGCCGATGCTTTCCCGGAACCTGCTGCTGCAGCGCTGCCAGCGGATCAAACGGGCCTTTGAACGGCAGCGCCAGATCAAGATCAAGTATCACACCATCGAAAACTCCCTGCTGGAAGCCGTCTTTTCCCGCGGGGACGGGGGCGTCGCCGCCGCCCTGCACAGAGCCTGGCAACTGGGCGCGAAGTTTGACGGTTGGAACGAATGTTTCGACTGGGTCCTCTGGCAAAGGGCCTTTGCCGAAACCGGATTGGACCCCGAGGCCTGCGTCAGCGCCAGGGACCCCGGCCAGCTCCTGCCTTGGGACTTTGTGGATCTGGGCGTTTGCCGCGAGTTTTTGGAGGCGGAATGGAGCAACGCCGCCCAGGCAAAACCCACCCCGGATTGCCGCGAGATCTGCTCCCAATGCGGGATCTGCGACGAGGAAGTCCACACCGTGGACGCTCCCCCCTCCGCCCTGCCGGATTTGTCCGGACCGCAGGCGAAAGCGGCGGTTGCGGCCGACCGTAACGTCCAATTCCGCTATCGGGTCACCTATTCCAAGACCGGCGCGCTGCGCTTCATCTCGCATCTGGACTGGATGCGGATGCTCTTTCGCCTAATCGGCAAGGCGGAACTCGACACCGTCTTCACCCAGGGCTTCAGCCCCCATCCCAAGGTCAGCCTCTGTCCGCCCCTGCCGCTCGGCGTGGAAAGCGTCTGCGAGTTTTTCGACATCTCCTTTTACCGGCGCTACGAAGGTTCTCAAATCGGCGCGGAACTCACCCGCGGCGGGATCCCAGACTTCGCGGTCACGGACTGTGAACCGATCGGCAAAGGCGGCGCCATCCCCGCTGCTGAATTGCTCCGCGTCGAGGTCTCGCCAGCGTTGGCGGATCACGTGGCTGGACAGTTGGCAGCCTTTGCAGGTGAGACCGAACACATCTTCACCAAAGCCACGGACACCCGTTCCAAGAGCTATGACCTTAAACAGATAGTCCTCGGTTGGGAATGGCGGGAAGGCCTGCTCTACCTGCGTAAAAGCCTCGCCAGCCCCTCGCTCTACGACGTTCTAACGGAACTCTTTGCCCTCGACAAAGCTGAGCTCTACAGGTTCCGAATCGTCAGGACCGGCTGGGATTTCTGAGGAGGCGGTGAGGAAAAAAGAGAACGCAGATTTGTAGGAAAAAGAGGATCAGAAATGATCATTAGAACAGAGGGACGGAGGGGCAGAGAAATGGTGGCTCACACAGATTGCACAGATTTCACAGAGGTAATAGATAAGGGATGAGCAGGATGGTCAGGAATGGGGGGAATTGTCCACGAAGAGCGCAAATTGAACGAATTTGAGTGGGGACAGGGGAACTTGGTGACGACAGTTGATCCAGACTTGTGGGGATGACGCATATATGACCTCGATTCGCAAAGAAAAACAGCCGTGTAGCATGTAAATAAAGCTTGACTTGATTCGGGCATCAGGTAAAAATTGCTTATCTCATCAGCAGGGAGGTTTTATGAAAAGGATAGCTTTATTGGCCTTGGTTTGGACCGCCTTCAGCCTTGCCTTCGGGCAGTGGAGCGCCGATCCCCTCAATCCCAATCCGGTCGCCGCTTTCAACGCGGAACAGGTGATCCCCAAGGTGGCGATCGCCCCCTCCGGCAATACCTACATCTGCCGGTTCGACAACAGCGGAGGCAGCTACAAGGTCTACCTCCAGCTCTTTTCACCCCAGGGTGAGGCGCTTTGGACCGCTCCCGCCGGGCTCCTGGTCAGCGAGAATGCCCAAATGAGCTGGCTCACGGATTACGAAATGACGGTGGACGCCGAGGGCAACGCGGTGATCGTCTTTCAGGACATCCGCAACGCCGGGGTGAACAACGTCTATGCCTACAAGATCAGCCCCGCGGGGACCTTCCTCTGGGGCGCTAATGGGGTGGCCCTCTCCGCAGATACCAACACGGAGATTTCCAACATGCCGCCAACCGTTTTCCAATCCGGCGATGGCAGCACCTACGTGGCCTGGCAGCGCACGGTGGGCTCCGTAACCTCCGTACGGATGAACCGGCTGAACTCCGCCGGACAGAAGCAGTGGGGCGAAGACGGCGTCACGCTCACGCCCGCCACCGGCAACTACAACTGGCCGCAGATCATCCAGTCCGACGGCGACAACATCCTCCTCAAATACTACCACGACACCGGCCCCTTCTGGGCTCCGAACCGAGTCGTCTGGGTCGCCAAATACGACACCGCAGGCCAGCAGTTATGGAATTCGGTAATCACCGACGCCCTCGGGCTGCCCGCCTGGCAGCAGGTGATTCCCTTCGAACCGGACGGCAGCGGCGGCGCGATCCTGGCCTGGTATGAAGACCGGGAAGTGGACATGGACAACGACATCTACGTCCAGCGGGTAACGTCGGCGGGAGCTGTGACGATGGGGGAGGACGGCGCCCTGGCCAGCGTCGATCCCGGCAATCAGCAATACTACCCGGTGGCTGCGGTGGACGCCCTCAACCAACAGGTTTACGTGTTTTTCCGGGTCACTGGCCCCAATCAGGATTCCTGGGGTCTGGGGCGGCAATTGCTGAGTTTCACAGGTTCCCGCCTCTGGGGCGAGACCGCGCCTCTCTTTTTAGCAATCGGGGGCGAGGAGGCCAACACGATCGGGGCTTACTACACCGAACGCGGGGCGATTTGTCTCTATTCCCACGGCGGCGACAACCTCGCGGCGAGTTGCTGGCGTTCCTCCGGCAATCAGGGCTGGATCGCCGGCCCGACCGAGATCGCGACCAGCGCGCCCGACAAGTATCACTTCGACCTCGACACTCATTCGGATCAATGGGCCGTATTGGCCTGGGAACAGGGCGCCACGAACATGGACATCTATGCCATGCGGCTGAACGGCGACGGCAGCCTGGGCATGCAGTATCCCGCCCCAATCGGCCTCACCGCCACGCTGAACCCGCCCTTTGGAGCCACGCTGAGCTGGCAGGCTCCCTCGCAGAGCTTGGTCCCGGACAGCTATTACGTCTACATCAACGCCGAACTGGGACAGGTGGTGAATCATCCCACAACCACCTATACCTTTGACAATCTGACTCCCGGACCCTATGCCTTCTTTGTGAAAGCGCGCTATGGGGATCTATATTCCCCTCCCAGCGATACCGTCTATCTGAACGTGGAAGTGGTCGGAAACGGCGACCCTGCCTTGCCGGCGATCCCCGCTTTCCTGAGGGTCTGGCCCAATCCCTTTGCCGGAGCGGCGAGCGTGTCTTTCAATCTAACCAAAGCCCGCGCTGATTGCCGCCTGATCGTCTACAATTTGCGGGGCGAAAAGCTGGTGCAGCGGGACTTCGCGGCGGAAGCCGGTATCCATAACCTCGATCTGAACGGAACTTCCTTCCGGCTGCCCGGCAGCGGGATCTATCTGCTGCGGTTGGAACTGGGAGGCGAGGTGCGCACCGCCAAAGCGGTTTACATCCAGTAACGTGGACCTATCCCAATAAACAAAGCCCGGAACGTGGATTCCGGGCTTTGTTCTCAAAGGGCGGTGTATCAGGTCAGTTTTTTATCCTTCAAAGAATAGGTCAGGTTCACGTAGCGGCGGTTCCATTTCAGCAGGTGCAGGGCGCTTTTGAGGTCGGACATGGTGATCTTGAGGAAGCTGTAGTCCGGGTCGCTGTCTTCGCTGAGAGCTACTGATTTGGCCTCGACTGCCCTGCGCAGCGCGACCATGGCGGCTTCCTTGGCCAGAAAGGTGATCTCCGCGGCGGAATAGCCGATCACGGATTCCGAAAAGGCGAAGAGGTCCACGTCGTCGGCGAGGGGCATCTCCCGCGTGGCGATCTCCAACACCCTCTTGCAGCCGGGCAGGTTTGGCTTTTTGATCTCCAGCTTGTAATCGAAGCGGCCTGGGCGGAGCAGCGCGGCGTCCAACAGGTCGGGCCGGTTGGTGGAGGCCAGGACGGTGACATTGCCATAGTCCTGGACCCCGTCCATCAGGCTCATCAGTTGGTTGACCACCGTGGCATACCATTTGGCGGATTCGCCGGAAAGCCTGGTCTGGGCGATGGAATCGATCTCGTCGATGAAGATCACGGAGGGTTGGTGTTCCCTGGCTTCGTCGAAGATGTCCCGCAGGTTTTGTTCCGACTGCCCGAAGTTTTTATTGAGGATGTCCGGTCCGGAAACGGGGATGAAATGAGCTTTGACCTCGTGCGCTATCGCTTTGGCGATCAAGGTCTTGCCGTTGCCGGGATCGCCCCAGAGGAGGATCCCCCGGTAGGGCTTCACGCCCAGATGTTCAAACAGCTGCGGCTTGAGGATCGGCAGTTCGATCATGATGCGGATGTTTTGGATGATTTCGTCGACCCCGCCGATGTCCGCAAAACTGGTTTCGGGGACGTATCGCAGATTCCTGGCGTCGGAGGCGGAGGCGTCCTTTTTATGGATGACTGCCCGGCCCCGGCTTTCCTGGCTGTTTTCCCCTTCGCCGGGCGTCAGATGGCGGATGTTGACCGCTTCCCAGTGCTTGGCGCTGTCGGTGTGGTCTTCCTTGTAGACTCTTTCCCAGTCGCGGGCGCCGGCCAGATGCACCAACAGCGGCAGGGCGGCGATGTAGCGGCGGTAAAACACGGGTTCGAAGGCGGGGCAGAAATCCAGGCTGTGGCGTCGGACGTTATCTTCCAGGGCGAGGGTCAGCTCTTCGCGGTCGATCTTCCAGGTGTTGGCGTCGGTGAAATGGCCAAACTGATACCAATATCTGGCCTCCTTGTCCCAGGGCGTTTTTTCGTGGCGGAGGATGATCCCCGTCAGCAGCCGGCAGCCCCAGCAGGCAGGGCTTTTGGCGTCGCAGTGGGCTTGCTTGTCGGCGGCTTCGAGATAGCGCTCGTGGCAGGCGTGAACCTCTTGTTTGGCGGCAAGGCCGAATTCCGCCGGGCGAAACTCTTTCTGGGCGTGGATCACCCTGGCGGAATCCCAATCCCTGACAGTCTCCAGCAGCTTTTGGAAGGCGTCAAACTTATCCAGCGCCTCGTGGTTGTTCGTCTCCACCAGGCTAAAAGCCGCTCCCTCTTTGGCAGGCAGGAATCTCCGGAATCTGGCGGCGTATTCCCTGGCTTTGCCGTGGTCCGGCCTGCCGGGTTCGCCAAAACGGATCGTGAATTCAAAGTCCATCGTTTGTGTCCCCTTGGTTTGTAAATCCCTTTCCGGTAGCGTGGATATATGTCAAGCGCTATCTGGCGGGATGGAGGGATTGGACGCTTGGATTTTCTGCTGCCTGCCACGGCGGGAATCATGGCTTTGGAAAAAATGTCGTCCTGATCTGTCCGCCGCCAGTTCCGAAATTGGTTTCCTATGGGAAGCCATTACCCCTGTTTCCGCCGCCTTCGCCGATCCATTTTTCGCCCAATACACGCCCAACGTTATTGGGGATGTATTGGGCGAGACTACTTCCGGAAAACGTAGTCATCATAAGAGGGCAAGAAATCTGACAATGCCAACTTCATTTGGGGGCAACATAGCGGTAGGTGTTTCTCTTTCGCCTGATTCTGACAAAGGCCTAATCCTGACATCCGAAACTTGCCGGGGACATTTTACCGCCTTGCAACACATCGGTTTAGCTTATGAAAGGTAAGTCCGGCCTGCCAGCCTGACTGTGGCCTGTGGAACGGGGCATGTCCAAAATCTTAGCAGTCTCACTTTTCGATTGACAATTTTGGCAACTTGATTAGTTTGTACTTAGATTAGCAGTTCGACTGGTCAAGTGCTAAGTTGACTGCGCCAAAGGTGTCATTAATGAAGAAAAATCAGCTCAGACTAAATAAAACTCTCGCTGCCCTGGTGGATGAATTCATCGTCAGCAACGAGCCGGTGTCCTCACGGATCCTGAATGAGAAGTATCTCACCGGGGTGAGTTCCGCCACGTTGCGTCTGGACCTGATGAAGCTGGAAGAACAGAGCCTGATCCACCAGCCGCACACCTCGGCGGGGCGGGTTCCCACCATCCAGGGCTACCGGTCCTATCTGCAGCTGATCGAGCCGGAGCATGCCAACGTTACCTTCAAAAACATGGAGCTGTTGCGCGAATTGCTGGTCCGGCATTACAAGGACACCCCGCTGGCCTTGCATTACATCATGCAGATGCTGGCCAAAGAGACCGAGCAGCTCAGCTTTGTGGCGGAGCCAGAGGTTTCCAGCGGGTATCTGGCCAAGCTGGACGTCTTTTCGATCGGCAACCGCAAATACATCTTTGTGATGAGTCTGGATTCCGGCCTGGACAAGACCGTGGTGATGAAGCTGGAATACGACATCACCGAGGCCCAGCTCAAAAAACTGGTCCGCTATCTGAACGACGAGCTGGCCGGACTACGGGTCTACGACATCGCCAACCGGGTGCTGGTGGAAATGCGGGAAAACATGTATCAGGACAACCCCCTGGTCAGCATGTTCCTCAGCGAATTGCACAAGGCGTTCATCGACATCAGCGATTTTTTCATCCACTACGACGGCAGCATCAGTTTCCTGGAGCAGCCGGAATTTGACGATAAAATGGCGGTGCTGCGTTTCATGAACCTGATCCAGCGGCAGGACAGCCTGATCAACCTGATGCAGAAAAGCGAAGGCCAGTCCGGCCCCTTCATCCTGATGGGTGAGGACTTCAACGTGCCGGAGTGGTCCGCCTTCAGCGTGATCTACGGGCGCTACGAGGTGTTTGGCATCCCCGGTTTTTTGGGTGTGGTCACTCCGCTGCGGACGGATTACCGCCGGCTGATCCCGCTGATCCGGGACGTGACAGCCACGATCACCGAAACCACCCGCAAGGGCATGATGGTCCCCAAATAGGAGGCGGAGAATGTCCAAAAAAAAGAAAAGCGAAAAACTGAGCGAGGAATTGGAAAGAATGGCTTTTAAAGCTGAAACCGGCGTCGCCAAAGAAGAGACGGCCGAGGAATACATGTTGGCGCGAATCAAGGAAACGGAAGCCGAACTGGCCGACTGGAAGGACAAATACCTGCGCAGCATGGCCGAGTTTGAAAACTTCCGCCGCCGCAGCAACCAGGAAAAGACGGATTGGATCAAGCTGTCCACCCAGAAGATGGCCCTCGAGGTTTGCGACGTGGCGGACAATTTTGAACGCGCCCTGACGCAACTCACCGGCGCTCAAAAGGAAGACGGCTTTGTCAAGGGCGTCCTGCTGATCGAACAGCAACTGAGGTCCGTGCTGGAAAAGGAAGGCGTGCGCAAGATCGAGGCTTTGGGCCAGGAATTCGATCCCGCGCTGCACGAGGCTTTGGCCCACATTCCCAGCGAGTATGACGAAAATCTGATCGCCGCGGTGATCCAAAACGGTTATATGATGAACGGCAAGGTGCTCCGCCCGGTGCGGGTGGCGGTGTCTTCCGGCAAAATTGAAAATACGGTGGACGAACCCGAGCCCGAAGCAGAAACGCAAGCGGGCGGCGGGGACGGCCCCAAAACCATAGAAATCAAAGTAGATTAAGAGTACCATGGAGGAAAAATGGGAAAAATAATAGGAATTGACCTGGGAACGACCAACTCCTGCGTGTCCGTCGTGGAAGGCGGCAAGCCGGTGGTCATCACCAACGCGGAAGGCAGCCGCACCACTCCGTCCGTAGTGGCTTTCACCAAAGACGGACAGAGGCTGGTGGGCCAGCTGGCCAAGCGCCAGGCGGTCACCAACCCCACCAATACGGTGTTTTCGATCAAGCGCTTCATGGGGCGCGCCTTTAGCGAAGTGGGGCAGGAGATCAAGACCGTCCCCTTCAAAGCGATATCCGGCCTCAAAGGCCAGGCGGCGGTGCACATCGACACCGAAAACAAGGATTTCACTCCGCAGGAGATCTCCGCGATGGTCCTCACCAAGATGAAGGAAACCGCGGAAGCCTATCTGGGCCAGAAGGTCACAGAAGCCGTGATCACCGTTCCCGCCTACTTCAACGACGATCAGCGCCAGGCCACCAAAGACGCCGGCAAGATCGCCGGACTGGATGTGAAACGCATCATCAACGAACCCACGGCCGCGGCCCTGGCCTACGGCATGGAAAACAAGAAAGAACAGAAAGTCGCGGTCTACGACCTCGGCGGCGGCACCTTCGACATCTCGATCCTGGACATCTCGCAGGGCGTGGTGGAAGTGCTTTCCACCAACGGCGACACGCATCTGGGCGGCGACGACTTTGACAAGCGGGTGATCGACTGGATCCTGGAGCAGTATAAGAAGCAGGAAGGCCTGGACCTCTCCCGCGACCCGATGGCAATGCAACGCCTGCGCGAAGCGGCGGAAAAGGCCAAGATCGAGCTCTCCGCGATGCAGACAACCGCAATCAATTTGCCCTTCATCACGGCCGACGCCACCGGCCCCAAACACCTGAACATCGACCTCAGCCTGGCGGAATTCAACCGCCTGACCGAAGATTTGGTGCAGCGAACCCTGGGCCCCTGCAAGCAAGCCCTCACTGACGCCAAACTGTCCGCTTCCGAGATCCAGGAAGTGCTGCTGGTGGGTGGAAGCACCCGCATACCCGCGGTGCAGGAAGCCGTGGAGAATTTCTTTGGCAAAAAAGCCAACCGCAGCCTCAATCCGGATGAAGTGGTGGCCATCGGCGCCTCCATCCAGGGCGCCATCCTCTCCGGCGACGCCAATGTGAGCGAAGTCCTGCTGCTGGACGTGACGCCGCTATCCCTGGGCATCGAGACCCTGGGCGGGGTGCTCACCAGCCTGATCCCGCGCAATACCACGATCCCGACCAAGAAAAGCCAGGTTTTTTCCACCGCCGCGGACAACCAGACGGCCGTCACCATCCACGTCCTGCAGGGCGAACGCCCGATGGCGCAGGACAACAAATCCCTCGGCCGCTTCGACCTGGTGGGGATTCCCTCCGCCCCGCGCGGAATCCCGCAGATCGAGGTGACCTTCGACCTTGATGCCAATGGCCTGCTCCACGTTTCCGCCAAGGACAAGGGCACCGGCAAAGAACAATCCATCGTGATCGACCGCGCCGGCAACATCAGCAAGGAAGACATCGAACGCATGATCAAGGATGCGGAGATGCATGCCGATGAAGATAAAAAGCGCCAGGAATTCATCGCCGCGAAAAACGAGCTGGACAGCCTGATCTTTGGCACGGAAAAGAGCCTGAAGGACTACGGCGACAAGCTTTCCGAGAGCGAAAAGAGCGAGCTGGAAGCCGAACTGAAGACCGCCAAGGAAGCCATGGATAAGGCCACGGAAGCCTCCGAACTGGAATCGATCAAGGAAAATCTCGCCAAGAAAGCCCAACACCTGGGGGAGATCATCTATGCCCAGGCGCAGCAACAGCAAGGCGCCGGTGGCCAGGGTTTCGACCCCAACGGGGCGGGCATGAACCCGGACGACTTCGCCCAGGGCGGAGCCCAGCCGGAAGAGCCGAAACAGGAAGACGGTCCGATCGACGCGGATTTTGAAGTGGTGGACGACAAGTAAGACAAAACAGTTGAGGGTTGGCGGCGTTTTGCCGCCAGCCCGTTTTAACAGTATGTATTAAGGAAATCGAATGGCAAAACGGGATTACTACGAAGTTTTGGGTGTGCCCAAAACGGCGGACGAAGCCGAGATCAAAAAAGCTTATCGCAAACTGGCGATGCAGTTTCATCCGGATAAAAATCCGGACAACAAGGAAGCGGAGGAGAAGTTCAAAGAAGCCTCCGAGGCCTATGAAGTCCTTTCCGACAAGGACAAACGCCAGATCTACGATCAGTACGGCCATGCCGGCATCGACCAGCAATTTGGCAACGGCGGCTTCAACTGGGATAATTTCAGCCATTACGACGACATCAGCGACCTCTTTGGCGGGGGCGGCTTTGGCTCCATCTTCGAAACCCTGTTCGGCGGCGGCTTTGGCGGTCGCGGCGGGGGCGGCAGGCGCAGTCCCAACCGGGGCGAAGACCTGCAGATCGAGCTTTCCCTCACCATGAAAGAGATCGCCCTGGGCACCGAAAAGACCATCAAGATCAGCGTCAAGGAAGCTTGCGACAAGTGCGGCGGTTCCGGCAGCGCGGATGGCAACGTGGATACCTGCAGCCAGTGCCACGGCACCGGACAGGTCCGCACGGTGCGCCAATCCCTCTTCGGGCAGATGCAGACCGTCTCGGAATGCCCTTCCTGCCGGGGCGAAGGCAAGACCATCAAGACCAAATGCCCCAAGTGCTACGGAGAAGGCCGGATAGGCAAGGTGAAAGAGATCTCGGTCAAGATCCCCGCCGGAGTGGAGGAAAACCAATACATCCGCCTGCGCGGCCAGGGCAACGTGGGGCCCCGCAACGGCCAGCACGGCGACATCCTGGTGCTGATCCACGAAAAACAGGACGACATCTTCGAACGCGACGGCAACAACATCGTCGTCGAGTTTCCCGTCCATATTTCCCAGGCCGTGCTGGGCGACGAGATCACGGTGCCGACCCTCACCGGCAGCGCCAAGATGAAAGTGCCCGCCGGCACGCAGAGCGGCAGGCTGTTCCGCCTCAAGGGGCAGGGCATCCAAGGTTTGAACACCTATTCCCGCGGGGACCTGATCGTGCGGGTGAACGTGGTCACGCCCACCAAACTTTCCCGCGAGCAAACTGAACTCTATCAGAAGTTGAAAGAGCTGGAGAAAAAGCACGAACTCAAACCCGGGAAGAGCTTCCGCGACAAGCTCAAGGACTTCTTCACCTAAAGGGGTTGCGGCCTTGCCATCCTTTTACTGTCCGGAGCTTGGCGGCCTCAAGCGGGGCGAAACCTTCATCCTGCAAGGGTCCGAGTTTCATCATCTGAGGGTCGCCAAACGCAGGACCGCGGAGCCTTTGCGGCTCAATTCCGGGACAGGCAGGCTGGCTACAGCTGAATTGTTGAATACCTCCAACCAAGGCGCGACGCTGCAGATCTTGGAGATCACGGAGTTTCCTGTAACGCTCCATCCCTTCGCGATCGCTTTATCCCTGCTGAAAAACCGCAATGACGAACTGGCGGTGGAGAAGTGCACCGAACTGGGGGCTGAAGCCTTCTTCCCGCTGCTGACGGAGTTTTCCGTGCGCGAGGCTTCCGTCAACACGGCTTCCCGCTTCGACAGGATCGCCCTTGCCGCCATCAAGCAATGCGACAATCCCTGGTTGCCAAAGGTTTTTGATCCTTTGCCGCTGGCCAGGGCTTTGGATGGTATCCGGGACCTGGGCTACACGCCGGTTGTCTGCTCGGAGCGCAGGCCCCAGCAATGGCTGCATCATCTGAAGCTGGACAATGGGGTCAAACCCTGCTTTCTGATCGGGCCCGAAGGGGGGTGGGGAAAAGATGACTTCACCAGCCTGGAGGGGTTGCCGGAGGTGACCCTGGGGCCTCTGATCACCAGGGCTGAGACGGCCGCGATCGCGATCGCGGCGCAGTGGCTGGCCTACGCCAACCGCTGAGCGCCGATCCTGCCGAGGATCAGCGCGACGAGCTCATCCGCCCGGGGGCTGGATAGCTCCATCCGCATAGCCAGCAGCCTGCCGCAAAAAACCTCGTGCCGGGCCAGCTTCATTAGATCCTTTTCCGTGCAGATTAGCCAGTCCGCCTGATATTTGGCGGCTTGGGCGGCGATGCGGGCGATCACTGCCGCATCCGTGAAAGAATAATGGTCCGCAAAGCTGTGGTGGTGCAGATAGTTCACACCCTGCGCCAGCACGGAGCGTTCGAAAGAGGCGGGGTTGGCGATGCCGCTGACCAGCAGGGTGCGCTTGCCAGCCAATTCTGCCATGGGATGTTGATGACCCTCGGCGTCGTAGAAACCGGTGGACTTCAGCGCAAAATCATAGACCCGGGGGCAGCGCTGAGCCAGATCGCGCTCCAGTCTCGCGTTGCGCTGACCGGCGGATTTGGCGGTTACTATGGCGATGTCCGCGGCGGCGAGGGCCTTTAGCGGTTCGCGCAGATAGCCGGCAGGGAGCACAAAACCGTTGCCGCAGCCGGTTTGGGCGTCAAAGCAGACGATATCCAAATCCCGGGCGACGGCCAGGTGTTGAAACCCGTCATCCATGATCACCGCGTCGAGGTCGGGAAATCGTTCCAGCAGCAGGCTGATCGAGGCTTTGCGGTCTTTTCCCGCCACAACTGGGATTCCCTTGAGGCGGCTGGCGATCAGGTAGGCTTCATCGCCGGAATCCGCCACTCCGCAGAGGCTGGACCTGCCGTCGGAGACCAGGCCGGTGCTGTTTTCCCAACTGCCTTTGTAGCCGCGGTGCGAAACACCGGTCCTCAGGCCAGTTGCTTGCAATTGCGTTGCCAGCCAGATGCAGAAGGGGGTTTTGCCGCTGCCGCCGCTGGTGATGTTGCCGACGCTGATTACCTTGCAGGGAGCCTGCCAGCCTTGGGAGGATAGCTTTTCGCGGCGGTGGGTCTGATATATCCCGTTCAAAGCTCCGGCGGGCCAGAGCAGATAGCTCAGGGGCGAACGCCTCAGCAGATTCCGGTCAACGAGGCCCTGGACCGTCAATCCCCTTCCCGCGCCATTCTGCGGTCGATCAGCTCGATCAGTTTTTCGGTGTCGAAAGGTTTGTAGAGGACGTCCCGCAGGCCATTGGTCTTGGCCCGGACAAGTACGTGGTTGGGGTCGTAGCCAAAGCCGGTCATCATGATCACCGGCAATTCGGCGTCGTGGTCCTTCACCCGCCAGTAGAGCTCATAGCCGTCCATGTCGGGCATGGCGATGTCGGTGAGGACCAGGTCCACCCGGCCCTGGATGATCTGGCGCAGGGCATCGATGCCGTTGTTGTAGGCCAGCACTTTCCATTCCGGGCGCAGGGATTCCAGCTCTATCTTGAGGTTGACGATCAATTCTTCTTCGTCGTCAACTATGCAAATCGTTTTCATCATGTCAGTTCCCTGTTACGGTAAGGATTTGTTCGATCTGGCGGTATTTGTCCAAAGTCTGTTCGATCACAGCGGCGGGCAGGTGCGGAGCCGGAGGCTTTTTGTTCCAGCCGATCGTGTTCAGATAGTCGCGGATGTACTGTTTGTCGTAGCTGGGGGGATTCTGTCCCGGCTGATACGAACTTCGCGGCCAAAACCTGGAGGAATCTGGCGTGAGGGCTTCATCGACGAGGATGATCCGGTTGCCGATGGTGCCAAATTCAAACTTGGTATCCGCCAATATGATGCCGGCCTTGGCTAGCAGCTCGTGAGCGTGGTTGTAGAGGGCGAGGGATTTGTCTTTCAAAAACGCCGCGATCCACTCGTCCATGCAGTTCAGCATGTCGCGGTAGCTGATGTTTTCATCGTGTCCGGCAGTCGCTTTGGTGGAGGGAGTGAACAGCGGCAGCGCGAATTTCTGGCTTTCCTGCAACTCTTCGGAGATCATCATCCCCCCGGCGGTGCCGGTCTTGCGGTATTCAGCCCAGGCGGAGCCGCTGATGTAGCCTCGCACGATGCATTCGAAGGGGATCACCCGCGCCTTTTTGACCAGCATGCTGCGGCCGTCCAGATATTCGCGGAAGGGGGCAAACTCGGAGGGATAGTCTTCCACTTTGTCCGTGATGAAATGGTTGGGCACCAGGTCCGCGGTGGTTTTGAAGACATGCACGGCGATCTTGTTCAGGATCTTTCCCTTGCCGGGAATGGGATCCGGAAACACCACGTCGAAGGCGGAGATCCGGTCCGTGGTCACGATCAGCAGGGTGTCGCCGAGGTCATAATTGTCTCTCACCTTGCCCTGGCTGCTGCTTTTTACAATTGCCAACTTACTGATTTCTGTATGCATCGACTATCCTTGCTGAAGTTTCAGATGATATTCATAAACGACCCTGGCTTCGTCCACATCCTGCAAATTCAGCGCCAGCCGTTCGTTTTCCCGGTACTCGGTGGTCGCGGCGGGAAACTTGTAGGTCTTGCCGTCGTAGAGGCAGCTACGGATCAGGCCATTTTCCACCTTGAGGGTCTCGGTATCGAAGGCCAGGGACTTGCTGGCGTAGAGGAAGTTCAGCCAGTCGCGGTACTTTTTCAGGTTTTCCACCTCATCGTTGAGGAGGTCTGCTTTGATGAATTCGAGGTTGTCGAAATACTTGTCGCGTTCCTGGGTCACCATCTCCAGGATGCCGTTGTTGGGATGCAAGTAGGCCTGGCGCAGCAAAGCGTCCAGCTTGTCCAGGTCCGGCCTTTCCTCTTTGGGCAGGGTTTCGTCCAGCGCCTGGCAGTAGCCGTTGCAGATCTCGCTTTCCAGCTTGTCGCAGGGGAAGGTGCCGGTCTCGCAAAAGGGGAGGCGGAGGATGCGCGAGAGGCAATCCATCACATCTGCCAAAAAGAAGCGGCTGCGCCAGGGCCCCAGGTAGATCCAGTCCTCATCGGTAAAGGACTTGACGCTAACAAAGGGAAAGCGCAGGGGGTCCACCGCCAGATAGGCGTAATCGGACCACGTATGCAGCAGTTGCTGGTATTGGGGGTTGTGTTTGTGGAGGTAAATCTTGTGGCGGATCAGGGCATCGATGGCCTGGGCATGGCACTGGTAATGAAGCGAATCAGCTTCGTCGATCAATTGGGCATGAATGGAGCTGTCTTCCGCCTTGAGCACGACGTGGTTCAAACGGGTCGGAAGATTGGGCGTGAACCCGCTCCAAAGCGGCTCTTTGTCTTTAAAAAAGACGTAAGAGGCCCAGCCCTGAACTGGCTCGATCAGTTCCTTGAATTTATGTTTATCCCAAACGATACTTTTCATGTTGGCCATTGTTTTGCCTTGGTGCTTTGTGTCAATCAGAATGTTGGGCGCCGCGGGACATTTTCCCTCCCGCCGCGGTGTTGTGGTGCAAGTAGTAGTGGCCGGCTCCGGAGCACCTCGCGCTTATGGCTGATGCTCCAGGTCTGGACGGTTTGGATGGAAGGCCAGGTTTCAGGAGGGCTGTAATGCGTCAAAGGGCAGGAGCGGCCTGGGCTTCCGGCTTGACTTTGAGGATGAAGTAGAGGGTTCCGAGCAGCCCGAAGGCGGTGGCCACGTAAAAGTTCATATGCGGACTGCGCATCCACAGGAAAGCGCCGCCAAAGGCCGCGAGGGAAACGATCACGTCGCGGATCAAATAGTAGGTGCCGAAGGTGGAGGCCTTGGCGCCCAGAGGGGCGAGGTCGAGGATCAGCGCCTTGCGGGTGGGTTCGCCGAATTCCTTGAGCCCGCGCAGGATGAAGGCCGCCACGAAGGCGCCGTAGCCATGGCTGAAAGACAGCGCCAGGGGAAAGAGGGTGAAATTGGCGAAGGTGATGGCGATGTAGGGCTTGCGGGAACCGCGGTCGGCCAGCCAGGCGACGGGGATGTAGATCAGCATCGCGGTCACCATTTCGATGGCGGTCAGGACGCCAAATTTGGCGGCGCTGAGCCCGTTGTTTTGGGTCACCCAGACCACCACGAAGGCGTAGGGTATCTGCTCGCAAAAGCGGACGAGGATGTCGGACACCAGCAGATGCCGCAGCTGGGGAGGGATTTGCAGGCGGACGCGGCGGGTTCCGTGATCCCGCTTCGGCGGTTCGGCGATGTAGAGTTGCTGCACGACTAGGGCCACGAGGGCGAAGCCGATGGCGGCCAAAAACGCGTAACGGATGCCCCTCACAGTTCCGAAAGCAGTGATGAACGCCCCGCCGATCAGCGGACCAAGGGCCATGGGGATCCGGCGCACCAGCGAATGCATGGTCACGCCCATCCCATGCTTGTTTTTGGGCAGAACCTCGGAGACCAGGCTCATCGTCGCCGGCAGGGAGATCGCGGTCCAGGATAGGAAAAACACGGAGCCGAGGATCACCGCCCAACTGGATTGGATCAGGATCACCAGCGTGTAGCCAAACACCGCCAGCAGATTGAAAAAGAGCAGGGCCCGTTTGTAACCGAGTTTATCCGAAAGATAGCCGCCGGGAAAGCTGTAGAGCGCGCTGAGCAGGTTGTCCAGGCCGTTGAGCAGGCCGATGATGAGGGGTGTTCCGCCCAGGGCGATGATGTAGATCGGCAGAAAGCGTTCCGCCATGCGTTCGCCCATGCCGACCAGCACGGCCATCGCCAGCGAGGCCACGATCCCCGGCCGCAGGGCAAGAAACTCCCGGACGCGGAAAGGCTTCATCTCAGTTTCAGCAGCCAGCTCATCAGAAAGTAGCCGCCCACCATCACCGCCGCGGAGAGCGCGAAAGCAAGGTAGAAATTGACCTGTCGCCTCAACAGCAACGGAAAGATCACGAAGAACAGCAGGGAGGGCAGCACCAGCCAAAAGATGTCCAGCGAAAGGGACGCGATCCTGGCTGTGTCCCTGGTTTCGCGGTAGAGCCAGAGGATGGCGAGGAAGGACACCAGCGGAAACGAGGCCAGGACAGAGCCCAGGAACGTGCTGCGCTTGGAGATTTCGCTGATCAGGACGATCAGGATCGCGGATATGGCTACTTTCAGAACGTAATACATCAGTTGATTATTCCTCCTCCCAACAGGATCTCCCCGTCATAGAACACCACCGCCTGCCCAGGCGTGATCGAAAGCTGGGGTTGATCAAAAACGACTTCCGCGGTAGTATCGTCCACAGGCATGATCCGGCAGGGCGCGGCCTGATGGCCCAGGCGCAGCTTGGCGGTGGCCTTGGTTTCTTCCGTAAGATGGGCCACCGAAACCCAATTGATGCCCGTGGCAGTGAGTCTACTACTGTAAAGAAGTTTTTTTGGACCCACCACGATCCGTTTGTTTTCAGTCTCGAGGCGGATCACATACCAGGGCTCCGGCATTCCGCTCAGGCCCAGGTTTTTGCGCTGGCCCACGGTGTAGTGGACCAGGCCGCGGTGTTTTCCCAGCACTCTGCCCCCGGGATCGGTCATCTCGCCCGGCTCGTAAGATCCCTCTGTAAACAGCGCGGAGGCATCGTCCATGGACATGAAATCCTGGCTTTCCCGCCTGGCGGTCAGGTCGGTCAACCCCTCCGCCGTCGCCAGGGCGCGGACTTCCGCCTTGGTCAAGCCTCCCAGGGGAAAGAGCGAGGTGGCCAGTTGCGCTTGGTCCAGAAAGCAGAGAAAGTAGGATTGATCCTTGGCGGCGTCCCTGCCGGTCAGCAATTGCCAGCGTCCCGAGCTGTCGGAATACCTGGCACGGACATAGTGGCCGGTGGCGAAGTTGTCAAATTCGATCCCCTGTTCCCTGACGCGTTGGGGCAGATAGCCAAATTTCAGGCGGGCATTGCAGGCCACGCAGGGGTTTGGGGTCCTGCCGGCCAGATAGGTGGAGCAAAAGTAGTCCAGGACTTCGCGCGCGAACTCTTCCTGCAGCTTCACCACCACATGCCTGATCCCCAGGCTGGCGCAGGTGGCGCGGGCGGAGGCCAGGGAATCCTCTTCCCCGGGGCCGAAACAGCCTCCGCGCGTGGATTCCGGGTTGAGAACCCGCCCGTCCCAGATGGACATCGTGGCTCCTATCACTTCGTAGCCCTGACGCTGGAGCAGAATGGCGCTCACGGCGGAGTCGACCCCTCCGCTGAGACCCAATACGACCCGTTTCAGGAGTGCACCTCGTAAAAGCTTTCCAGGCGCAGCAAAGCCCGGCTGTCCAGCTCTTCCGGCCGGTCGCCTTCCAGGGTCAGGAAAGGCAGGCGAATATGCTGTTTGAGCAGGAGGTTGTCGATCTGGAGGTGGCAAAAGGACTGCGTGTAGCTGATCACCACCTCCACTTTCCGCCGTTCGAGCTCCGGCAGGATGTCCTCCAATCGGTCGAAAACGCTGTAGGGATAGGTGTAAGCCAGATATTGTTCCACTATGTCTTCTTTCATCTGGGGCATCGAAAACTGGCGCTGCACCTCGTTGAAGACCACGTCCGAACCCAGGGCACGGATGGAGTCGTAGACGTTGGTGTAGATCGGCGGCACGCCCAGATAGGCGGTGCGCAGGCCGGCGGGGAGGGGGTCGCGCCCGGCGGCCTCTCGCATGAAGGCATCCAGATCGGCTTCAAAACGATCCGGATCGCCCCCGAAATCGGAGGAATTCACCAGCCAGATATGGTTTTCCCGGCCGCTCACGAGGCGTTGCTTCCAAGTCCATTCATCCAGTGTAAGCAGTTTGGAGCGGATCTGGTCCAGGCGCCGTTTCACCTTCAGCGTCTGATCCCGGGTCACCTCATAGCGCTCTTCCAGCCTGCGGATCTGCTCGTCGAGCGCGGCGTAAGCGCGTTCCTGCGGGAAAGAAAAGCGCCAGACCGGCAGGCCCGCGGCGGCAAGCATGTCCAGGAGCGAATTGCCATTGGAACAATCGCCCTGGCCCACGCCGAGGACTTCGTCCAGGTGGGAATTCAGCGCGGCGTCGTAGTTGCCCTTGATCCAGGCGCAGATGGTGCGGGGAAAGCCCTTCAACTCGGCTTTGCGGACATGCCCGGCGGAATCCCCGCCCACAAACGCGTTATTCAGGTCCAGGGGGATGTGCCCCGCGGCATAGACGACCTCCACGGGGAAGGAGGTGGTGAAGCCGATGCGCTTTTGCTGGTTACTCATAACTCTGGCTCAGATACTGGTCTTCGAGGTCGGCGATGTTCGCTTCTGTTGACTGGATCAGGCTTTCCAGCTTTGCCATTTCATCTTGGAGCTTCTGCACCAGGCTTTGGTCCGCGTAGGTTTCCGACAGCGAGAGCCGGGCGTGGACCTGGTCCAGATCGGCTTTAAGCCGCTCCAGGCGAGCGTTTTCATCTTCTATCCGGTTGTGGATTTGTTCCAGATACCAGGGATTCAGCTTGCGTTTCTTTTCGCGCGGCGGGGGAGGGGCCTTGGCGACCTCGGGTTCCTGAAAGCTGAGTTCGATCGCTGCCTGGGCGTCGCGATCCGGCTCCACGATGGTGGTGAAAACATCTTTGCCTTCGGCCACGCGCCGGAACACCCAAAACTTGGTGGCCAGTTCGGCCAGAAAATAGCGGTCGTGGGAAACGAAGATCACCGTGCCCTGATACTCTTTCAGGGCCTGCAGCAGGGCGTCCGCCATGTCGATGTCGAGGTGGTTGGTGGGCTCGTCCATGATCAGCAGGTTGGGGTTTTCGTGGATCAGCTGACAGAGGTAGAGGCGGGATTTTTCGCCGCCGCTGAGCACGCGGACGGTCTTTTCCACGTCGTCGCCGCGGAATCCGAAGCGCGCCAGCCAACTGAGCACATAGCCCTGCGGGGCCTGGGGGACCAGCTGCCAGATGGTGTCCATCACGCTGAGTTCCTCATCCAGGCAGTTCTGATGCTGGTCAAAGTAACCGATGTCCAGGCTGGCGCCGGTTTTCAGGCTGCCTTCAGTGATCTCGTGCTCGCCCAAAAGCACCCTCAGCAGCGTGGTTTTTCCGCAGCCGTTGGGCCCCAGGATGCAGATGCGGTCCCGGTAGTGGGCCCGCAGGTCGACCTCCCGCGCCAGTTCGCGGTTGGCGCCGACTCCAAAGCTGAGGTCCTTCAATGTATAGATGTCGTTGCCGCTGCGTTTGGAGGCGGACACGCTGAGCTTTACCGCTTTTTGGGCGGAGGGCTTTTTCACGATGTCCAGCCTGCCCAGCATCTTGAGGCGGCTCTTGGCGGAACTGGTGCGCGTGCCGGCGATGAATTTCTGGATGTAGGCCTGGGTTTCGGCGATGAATTTTTGCTGGCGTTCAAACTGCCTCAGCTGGCTCAGCCGGGCGATCTCATCCGCCTCTTTGAACGACGAGTAGTTGCCTTTGGTCACGCTGAGGCTGCCCTCGCGCAGGCACCAGATGCTGGAAACCGTGTTGTCCAGAAAGCGGCGGTCGTGGGACACCGCCAGAAACGGCCGGCCCTGCTTGAGCAGGTACTTTTCCAGCCAGTCGATCATCCGCAGGTCCAGATGGTTGGTGGGTTCGTCCAACACCAACAGGTCGTGTTCCATCAGCAGGATGGCGGCCAGACAGATCCTGGTCTGCTCGCCGCCGCTGAAATCCCCGCAGCGTTTCTGCCACTCGCTTTCCGGAAAATCCAGCGAGGTGAGCACATACTTGAGTTCATTGTCAAATTCGTAGCCGCCGAGGGCGGTGTAGCGTTCGATCGCGGCATTGAGCCGGGTTTCGGTATCCGGGGAGTGGTGGGCGGAAAGCAGGTCGATCTCGCTTGCCAGGGCTGTCAAATCAGGGCGGGAAGCCTTTACATAGTCAAGCATCACGGTGTCCGGTTCCAGCTTGAAATCCTGCGGCAGATAGGCGACCCGGCAGCTGCGGGCACGCAAAACCTCGCCCTCTGAGGGCTGAAGATAACCCAACAGCAGTTTGATCAGGGTGGATTTGCCGCAACCGTTCATCCCGATCAGGCCCACCCGGCTGTTGCGTTCCAGGCTGCAGCCGATGTCTTTCAGGATGTAGTTGCCGCCAAATTCCATCCCCAGGTTTTGGGTGCGGATCAGGCTCACGCGTCGCTCTCTTTCATCGTGTAGGTTGGCTCGGGCTCCCTTGTTGGATTTCTTTTTAAGCTTTGCATCGCCATCCTTTGCGACGCGGCGGGGCTGTCAAATACAAATTTTGCTTGTCAAAAACAGCCCCTGCTTTTTTTAGGTTCCAAGGTCCGGGATGTAGCGCAGTCCGGCTAGCGTACCTGAATGGGGTTCAGGTGGTCGCAGGTTCAAATCCTGTCATCCCGACCAGTATTTTAAAGAAAGCGGCTCCGCCATGCGGTGGAGCCGCTTCTGTTTTATGCGTTTTCCACATCCGAAAACCCCTTTTCCCAGGTTCAAACGCCGGTCATGGTCTGGCCATAGACATCCCCAAGCTGGTTCGGGATGTCTTGGGCGAGCCTTGCCGGAGTCTAAAACCGTGAAATAGGGGCGGAGAGAACTGGAAAGTAAAGCCAGACCGGATGAAAGTGCAGTCTCTTGATTTAGGATAGGTAGCTGCGGTGGGAAGCTTCAGTGAAGATGCCAGAGCGCCAGTTCTTTCTGGCGGCGGACCTCGCCGGGTTTGGGTACGTGGATGGGCTTGCCGGTGTCGAAATCCAGGCCGGTGTAGTACATGCAGGTGCTGAGGGTCATCGGGGTGGGGGTGAATTCCTGCACTTGTTCGACCCGGATGCGGTTGGCGACCAGCCATTTGCGGAGGTCGAGGGCGTCTTGGATGGTGGTGCCGGGGTGGCCGATGATGAGATAGGGGATGATCTGGCGCTGAAGGCCGGCTTTGCGGCAGGTGGCGAAGAACTGGCGGGAAAAATCCTCGTAGGGGGCGATGTCCGGCTTGCCCATGTGACGGAGGACGGCCGCGACGCTGTGTTCCGGCGCCAGTTTGAGGCGCCCGCCGGCGTACTTTTCCGCCAGGGCGGCGATGAAGCGGGGGCTGCGCAGGGCGAGGTCGTGGCGGATGCCGGAGGCGATGAAGACGTGGCCGACTTCGGGGATCTGTTCCACTTTGGCCAGGAGGTCGAGCTGGGCCTGATGGTCTGGCTTCAGGTTGGGGCAGATGGCGGGGAAGAGGCAACTGCGGCGCTTGCAACTATCCGGAAAGCCCTGGCTGCAGGCGGAGGCGTACATGTTGGCGGTGGGTCCGCCGATGTCGGTGATGGTGAAGGTTTTCTTTTTGAGGCTGGCCAGCCTGGTCGCCTCGGCGAGGATAGACTCCGCGGAGCGCGATTGCAGCCGGCGGCCCTGGTGAAAGTAGATGGCGCAAAAGTTGCAGCCGCCATAGCAGCCGCGGTGGGAGGTGAGAGAATTCCTGATCTGTTCGAAGGCGGGGATAGTTTTCCCGTCGTATTGGGGGTGCGGGGCGTATTCGAAGGGCAGGCCGTAGACGGAATCCAGTTCGGCTTCTGAAAGCGGCGGGGCGGGGGGATTGTGTTTCAGCCAGCGGTTGCCGTTCATCTGATAGAGCACGCGCTGCTGGAAATTTTCCACGAATTGGCGGGTCATGTTCCGAAACGTGGGTTTGTCCGCGCAGGCGAGGTTATCCGGCAAAACTGTGTCATCAGGGTTGGGCGGCGCGGCGCTGAAGACCACGGTGCCGGGGATGTCCTTCAGCTCTGATGGGGGTTTGCCCTCTGCCAGACCGGCGGCTATCTCCAAAACGGCCTTTTCGCCCATGCCGTAGACCAGGAAATCCGCCTTGCAATCGCTAAGCACGGAGGCCCGGACCTTGTCCTGCCAGTAGTCGTAGTGGGCGATGCGGCGCAGGGAGGCCTCGATGCCGCCGAGGATGATCGGGGTGTTTTTGAACAGGCGTTTGAGGAGGTTGGAATAGATGATGGTCGCCCGGTCCGGCCTCAGTCCGGCCTGGCCATCCGGGCTGTAGGCGTCGTCGTTGCGGCGTTTGCGTTGGGCGGTGTAGTTGCAGACCAGGGAATCCATGTTGCCGGCGCTGACGCCGAAAAAGAGGCAGGGCGTGCCGAGGGCCTGGAAGGCTGCGGCGGAGCCGGTATCAGGCTGGGCGATGATCCCCACGCGGTAGCCGGCGGCCTCCAAAAACCTGCCGATCACGGCGCTGCCGAAGCTGGGGTGGTCCACGTAGGCGTCGCCGGAGATCAGGATGATGTCCAGCTCGTCCCAACCGCGGGCTTTGGCTTCGGCGAGGGTGGCGGGCAGAAAGGGCATTGGCGATACAAAAGAGGGATGGAAGCGCGTGGCCTCCATCCCTGAACAGATCAAGCGCCTGGCTTAGGGATTGACCCGGATGATGTTGATGGCCTGGACGCCTTTGTCCGTCTCCATCAGGTCAAACGAGACGATCTCGTCCTGTTCCAGCACTTTGAGCTCGCGCGGGGAATTCGTTACGATCGATTTCCAGTGCACGAAATATTCTTTGTTGTCATCAGTGATAATAAAGCCGTAACCTTTATTCTTGTTAAACCATTTGACTTTTCCTTTCATTGTGTACCTCGTAAATTAGAGTCGGTCCCATAATATTATAAGCGCAAATCGGTCAACACAAAATTTAATCTCCTGCGTGGGAGGGATTTCAGCCGGGGAGGCAATAATTTTTATTGACTGAAAAGCCAGCTTTCTCAAGATTGTGTTTCAGGGCGGCCGGGATTTTTACAATTACGACCGGCGCCGCGTGGCCCAAGCAGAGCTTTGTATCTTTGAGGTGTGATGAGATGAGTGCGCGTATCCTATTGGTCGATGACGACAGGCTGATCCGGGAAGTGATCGGAGAATACCTGATCTCCCGCGGTTATGAGGTCGACCTCGCAGAAGAAGGATACGAAGCTTTGACGATGTTTTGCAAACAACCTTACAACCTTATCCTGATTGACGGGCTGATGCAGAGGATGACCGGCCTGGAGCTGATGCGGCTGATCCACGCGCGGGACAAACACGCGCTCTGCATGATCATGACCGGCCACAAAAACCTCGATTCGGTGAAGAAATCGATGCGGGAGGGGATCTCGGACTTCATCATCAAACCATTTCGCCTCCCCGAACTATTGAACCTTGTCCAGAAATATGTTTGAACTGAGCCTCAGAGAGCCATCCCGCGAAGATTTGGGCTGGCCGCTGCCGCTCTGGGCGGATCCCGCTTTCATGGCGGCCGTGGCCCGCTTGCACGGCGTGGAAGCCTGGCATCTGCTGTGCCACAAGGGCGACCAACTGACCGGGTTGCTGCCCCTGTTTGAAAAAACCAGCTTTGGCCTGCGCCGGGCGGTGTCGCCCGTGAGCGCCTACTATCAGGGGCTGTGGTTCAATTGGGAAGGCGGGCGCGATCCCAACCGCAACCTGCTGGACGAACTGCACGTTTCCGCCGAAGTGGCGAAGTTTCTGCGCGGACGCTATAAGCGGGTGAGTTTCAACCTGACGCCGCGAAATCCGGACGTGCGCGGTTTCACCTGGGCGGGGCTGAAGGCCGAGCCGCTCTATACCTTTATCCACCGGCTCAGCGAGCCGTTCTGCCTGCTGAAAGACGAACGCAAGAAGCTGCGCCTGGCGGAAGGGCAAAACTACGGGTTTTCCGAGCGGTTTGATCCCGACAGCTTCATCGGCCTCCTCAAAGGCATGTACGAGCGCAAGCAACACCGCTTCGGAGTATCGTATCCCGCCCTGCGCGGCTGGCTGGAGGAACTGAACGGCAAAGGCCTGCTGACCCAGTTCAACCTGACCCACAAGCAAGAGACCGTAAGTTCAAACATAGTGTTGAAAGACGCCTCCGACCGCACGGCCTACACGATCATGCGCGGTACCCGGGCGGACGATCTGAAGACCGGGGCCAGCACCCTGCACAGCAAGCTGCTGGTGGAGAAACTGGCCGCCGGAGGAGAATTTGACCAGCTGGACTTTTGCGGGGCGAACAACCCCGAGGTCGCCCGCTTCAAGGCGGCGATGGGCTTCCGGCTGGCGCTGTTTTTTCGAATAAGGAATTGAAGCAAGTGACCAAGCATAGAATCGCCGTCCTCAGGGGTGGCAACTCGCCCGAACGGGAAATATCCTTGAAAAGCGGAGCCGCCATCGCCAAAGGGCTGGCGAACAACGGTTGTGAAGTGCTGGAGCTGGATCCGGCGGACTATCCCGGCTTTGCCGCCCTGGGCAAGGCACTGGCGGATTTTGGCGCGGAACTGGTCTTTATCGGCCTGCACGGCGGAGCGGGGGAGGACGGCGAGATCCAGGCCGCCCTGGCGCAATTGGGCTTTCGCCATACCGGCTCCGGGTTCAAGGCCTGCGCCATCACTATGGACAAGTATGTCTCCAAACTGATAGCGCAAGAGGAAGGGGTCCCCGTCCCGGATTACATCATCATGCGCGGCGACCTGCTGGAGGATTACAACGACCCCCGGGATTATGAGGGCATCACCCAAAAGCTGGGCCTGCCGCTGATCGTGAAACCCAACGACGCCGGTTCCTCGGTCGGGATCAGCAAGGTGGAAAGCGTGGCGGGACTCAAAGCCGCGGTGAAGCTGGCGTTGCAGTATTCCAGCAGCGCGCTGTTGGAGAAATTCATCCCCGGAAGCGAACTGACGGTCACGGTCCTGGACGGTAAAGCCCTGCCGCTGGTGGAGATCAGGCCGCTATCCGGCTGGTATGATTACCAAAACAAATACAAGGCCGGCAAGAGTGAGTATCTGGCCCCGGCGCCGGTCGAGGACTCCGTTTCGCAACTCGTGCAACTCTACGCGGAGCGGCTCTGGCAGGTTTTCGGCCTGAGCGGCTATGCCCGGATCGACTTCCGCTACGACGGCGAGACCCCCTATTTTCTGGAAGTGAACACTCTGCCGGGGATGACCTCGCTGTCCCTGACCCCGATGGCCGCCAAGTGCGTCGGGATGAGCTTTGAGGACCTGGTCGCCAGGATCGTGGAGCTCGGTCTGCGGGGGTGAAGGGCTTTTAACACAGAGACACAGAGGCAAGGAGATCATTTTTTGGCAATAGCTGCCAATTCTGGTTGGCAACGCAGGGGAAGGATCAAAACTGGATAGACCACGCTCTCCTTAGGCGGATACAACTTACCTTCAGCCCATTCTTCCAGAAAACCCACAAGCCATAACCCTGCGTGACTCTGTGTAACAAAAAGAAAAGGTCCTCGCAAAGCCAGGACATGAGGGAAGATCGAAAGTAAGTTGGGCGTTTAATCCGTGCCGGCGTAACCGGCTGTTTTCCAGTGGGTGAAAAGATCCTCACGCACCTGACGGAGTTTGAACTTCGCGCCGACCCAGTCTGAATAGTGGTAGTATTCCGATACTTCCAGCGTGGTCTGGCCGCTGATGTGGATGTAAAATGCCAGTTTGCTCGAACCGATGGTCGAGCTGTCTTCGCCCATATCCCTGACCTGAGAGATCCTTGCGATCTTCTCAAGCTGGACGGCCCTCCCGTCTGGCAGAGTATATTTCATTTAAACCTCACTCGGTATCCGCGGTGCACATATTGTACATCACCGGATTTATGGCAAGGAAAATTTTCCTTTCGGGGCGGACCGGCGCCTTTGGCAGACAGCGCCGCCGGGTAGCCCTGACCGCAAAGGCCAGGCCAGTTGAGGCTTTGGGAGAATCAGCTCCGCCGCTGGCAAGCCTGAATATTTTCTGCCCGGGGCAGTTTCCCTTCCCGGGATCGGGGGGCAGATTTTCATTGACCGAAACGCGGCTTTCTCCGACAAGCACAGAAAACCGAAAGGAGTCACTCATGAACAAAAGGATGCTCATCGTGGCGGGGCTGGTGGTGACGATGTTGATCCTCAGCGCCTGCATGGCCGGCACCGGAAGATTCACGGCCGAACAGAAAGCGGGATTCTTTACCGGGATCTGGCATGGCTGGATCGCGCCGATCGCCCTGATCTGGCGTTTGTTCGATCCCCAGGTCCGCATTTATGAGTTCAACAACACAGGCTGGTTTTACGATCTGGGTTTTTACATCGCGGTGATCTCCGGATTCGGCAGCGTCGCCGTCAGCCGCCATTGCAAGGATTAGACAGCAAGGGCCGCTTCGACAGATGCTATCCCTCAGCGCGCTGATCCTCGCCGCCGCCATCTGGGGCTTTGCTTTCGTGGCCCAGCGGATGGGGCTGGAAAGCCTGGATCCCTTTACCTTCAACGCCCTGCGCTTTGGTTTGGGCGCGCTCTGCGTGGCGCTACTCCGGGCTGTGCTGGCGGGTAAGGAGCAGCGGGCAACGCCGACCGTAGGAACCCGGCGGGAACCGGTGGTGTTGGGGGTCCTGCTCTTTGCCGCTTCCAGCCTGCAACAGACTGGCATGCTGTGGACCGGGGCGGGCAGCGCTGGCTTCATCACCGGCCTCTATGTGGTGTTCGTGCCCTGGATCGGCATCAGCCGGGGCACCAGGCTCAGCGGCAGTACCGCCGTCGCCGTGGCTTTGGCCGTGCTGGGGTTGTGGCTGCTGAACAGCGGGGCCAGCCTCAACGCGTCCCTGGGCAACGGCTTGGTATTGGCTGGGGCTGTGTTTTGGGCCTTTCACATCCACTATATCGACATCCTCTCCAAGCACCGGTCCAGCCTGGACCTGGCCGTGGCCCAATACGCCGTTTGCGCGGCTCTGAGCGCGATCGCCGGCTTGATCTGGCGGATCGCATCCGGGGCCGCCTGGCAGAGTTTCTGGCCGGAGGTCGCGAGGGCTGGGATCCCGCTGCTCTACACGGGCGTGATGTCGGTGGGGGTCGCCTTCACCCTGCAGCTGGACGCTCAGAAGCGGGTTCCGCCCCAGACTGCCAGCGTGGTCCTCTGCCTGGAAGGAGTTTTCGCGCTGTTGGGAGGCTGGCTGCTGCTATCCGAAAAAGTGACCGCGACATCCTTCGGCGGGGCTTTCCTGCTGTTTGGGGCGATGTTGGTCAGCGTGTTCGGAGCGTACCGGCAAGATTTTCTGATTGACAAAAAAGGGAGCTCCAAAACTTAGTAACTAAACGTAGATTAATTACTGATTTTAGGGATAGAGACAATGGTTTTATACACTATAGCACTGATAATCCATGTGATCATCTGCATCGCCCTGGTGCTGGTGATCCTGGCCCAAAGCTCCAAAGGCGGGTTGGACGCCAACCTCGGCGGAGCGGCCATGAACGTATTCGGCGGCAGCGGCGCCTCCAAGTTTTTGAAGCAGTGGACCCAGATTTTGGGCGTGATCTTTGTGATCTCCTGCGTGTTTCTGGCCTTTCAGGTCAAGCAGGTAGGCAGCACCGGCGCCAAGAAAGCCAAGGTCCTGGACGAAAAATTCGTGGACACCCAGGCTCCCCAGCCCGCCCAGTCCGGCACTCCGGGCGCTCCCGCGGCTCCCGCTCCGGCCCCTGCCCCGGCTCCCGGCAACTAAGACTTTTTTCCCATGCAGAAGTGGTGGAATTTGGCAGACACGCAAGACTAAGGATCTTGTGCCTGTAACGGGTGTGCGGGTTCGAGTCCCGCCTTCTGCACCAGTTAAGCTCCCTCCGGGGAGCTTTTTTTTGCGCCCGCGTCCGGTAGTAAACGCGGCCCGGGTTTCAGAATCCCGCGGAGGCCGGTGTCAAAAAGTCCTGATTCCCCCTCCCGCAGGCGAAAGTTTTGATTGACTGAATCGGGCTTTCCTAAAAGTGTGCCGGAAAATATACACTAATGAGTGGAGGTTTGCCATGTACGGCAAAATGAAAACCAACCTGCAAAACTTGTTTGAGGAACTGAAGACCCAGGGCCTCTACAAGAAAGAACGCATCATCACCACCCCCCAGGGCGGGCGCATCGGCGTCAGCACCGGGGAATCCGTGCTAAACTTTTGCGCGAACAACTATCTCGGCCTGGCAAACAACCCCGAGGTCGTGAAAGCCGCCCAGGACATCATGACGGACTGGGGCTACGGACTTTCCTCAGTACGGTTCATCTGCGGCACCCAGGCCATCCACAAGGAACTGGAACGCAAGATCTCCGAATACCTGGGCACCGAGGATACGATCCTCTACGCGGCCTGCTTCGACGCCAACGGCGGTGTCTTTGAGCCCCTGCTGGACGACGAATCCGCCATCATTTCCGACGAACTCAACCATGCCTCCATCATCGACGGCGTGCGCCTCTGCAAGGCTCAGCGCTTCCGTTACAAACACTCCAACATGGAAGAACTGGAAAACATGCTGAAAGAAACACAGGGCCTGAAGTACCGCCTGATCTGCACCGACGGCGTGTTCTCCATGGACGGCGACATGGCCAAACTGCCCCAGATCTGCGACCTGGCGGACAAATATGACGCCCTCGTGATGGTGGACGATTCCCACGCCACCGGCTACATCGGCCCCAACGGTCGCGGCACCCCGGAGCAATTTGGCGTGCAGAGCCGCGTGGACATCATCACCAGCACCCTCGGCAAAGCCATGGGCGGCGCCAACGGCGGTTTCACCTCAGGCCGCAAAGAGATCATCGAGCTGCTGCGCCAGCGCAGCCGCCCCTACCTCTTTTCCAACACCGTGGCTCCGGCCGTGGTGGGCGCTAGCATCAAGGTCATCGACATGCTGTCCGGCTCCAACAGTTACCGCGACAAAGTCTGGGAAAACGCCGCCTATTTCCGTCAGGAAATGATCGCCGCCGGCTTCAAGATCGTGGAAGGCAACACCGCCATCGTGCCGGTGATGCTGTTTGACGAGCCTCTGGCCATGAAGATGGCGGACATGCTGCTCAAAGAAGGCATCTACGTGATCGGTTTCGTCTATCCCGTGGTGGGCAAAGGCAAAGCCCGCATCCGCGTCCAGCTTTCCGCCGCCCACACCAGGGAAGACCTGGACAAAGCCATCGCGGCGTTCAAGAAAGTCGGCAAAGAGCTGCAACTGATCTAAGAGGCAGGCATGGCGGCGGGAAGCGTCTACCTGGTCCCCGTTCCGATCGGGAACCTGGGAGACATCACTTTGCGGGCCCTGGAGACTTTGAAAAAAGTGGCCGTGATCGCCTGCGAAGACACCCGCCAGACGCGGTTTCTGCTCTCGCGCTACGAGATACCGGCGCCGCGGCTGCTCAGCCTGCACAAATATAACGAAAAAAGGCGGAGTTCGGAACTGCTCGAACTGCTGCGTGAAGGCCACGACATCGCCGTCGTGACCGATGCCGGCAGCCCGGGAATCTCCGATCCCGCCTTTGTTTTTGTCCGCGAAGCGATCGATTCCGGCCTCACTGTGGTCCCCCTCCCCGGGGCGACGGCGCTGATCCCGGCGCTGACGGCTTCCGGGATCGACCCCAACCGCTTTCAGTTTCTGGGCTTCCTGCCGCTCAAAGGCAAGGACCGCTCATCGGCGCTTTGCCAGATCCGGGATTACCCCGGCCCCAGCGTGATCTACGAAGCCCCCCACAGAATCCGCAAGACTTTGGAAGACATCCTCGCGGCCTGCGGAACGCGCTCCATCTGCCTGGGACGGGAATTGACCAAACTCCATGAGGAATTCATCCGGGGCGAGCTATCGGAGCTGCTGGCGGATTATCAGATCAAGGAAAAAGGCGAATTCGTGGCGGTCATCGGACCCGGAACCGAGGCGCGGGCTGTCCCGGAGGAAGAGATCGACGCCTATATCGATGCCGCCCTGGCCGGGGGCAAGAGCCCCAGGACCGTCGCCGCGGAACTGGCCCTCCGCTTTGGCCTCAACCGCAACGACGCCTACGGGCGCGTCCTGGCCCGCCGGACCGATAAATGAAGCCCAACCTGCTGTTCGATTTCGACGGGACCGTCGCCAACTCCGTGGACAAACTTTACGAACTGATCAATGGCCTGCTGCCCCAATACGGCTATCCAACCATCAGCGCCGGGCAGTTTGAACAGATCCGCAACCTGCCCCTGCGGAGCGCCTTGAAACTGCTCAAACTGCCGCTCTACAAGCTGGGCCAGGCCATCCCCGTCGTGTTGCACGAATATCGCCACATCATACCGGACCTGGAACCCTGCGCGGGCGTGGTGGCCATGCTCAACGAACTGAAGGAGCGCGGCTTTTCCCTGGCCCTGCTCAGTTCCAACCATACGGTTCACGTGCAGGCTTTTCTGGACAATCACGGCATCACTTGTTTCGACTGGGTGGAAGGCACCGGCGGCATCCTCCAGAAGCATGGCAAGATCAAGCGGCAGATCAAGAAGCACCGGCTGGACCGCCAAAACGTGGTCTATGTGGGCGATGAAGCCCGCGACATCCGGGCCGCCCGCCGCAGCGGAGTGCGCGTGATCAGCGTCGGCTGGGGTTTTCACACCCCGGAACATCTGCTCTCGCTGAAGCCGGACTACCTTGTGCGCGAGCCCGGCGAGATACTCCAGATCGCCCTCCAGCTCAGGGGCGATAAAAGTGCTTGACAGTTTTTGGCATTGCCGGAATACTAAGCTTTCAATGGCATGCAAATTGCTTGTTAAACAGACATAAACCTAAACACACAACGACAGGAGATATCATGAAAAAGTCACTTTTGATCTTCCTCGCCCTGCTGGGACTGCTGGCCGCCCTGAGCGCCGTTCCCCGCAACTACGTGGTGGTCGAGGTCGGCACCGGCACCTGGTGTCAGTATTGCCCCGGAGCCGCCATGGGCTGCCACGACCTGCTCAACAATGGCCACGCTGTTGCGGTGATTAAAAACCACAACGGCGACAGCTATGCCAACACCTATTCCAACGCCCGCAACACATTTTACGCCATCACCGGCTACCCGACCGCCTTTTTTGACGGATTGAACCCGTCGGTGGGCGGCAGCAGCACGGCTTCCATGTATTCCAGCTACCTGCCCAAGGTCAACGCCCGCCTGGCCGTGCCCGCGCATTACACCCTCAGCGCCATCGGGGCCGCCAACGGCGCCAACTACACCGCCATCGTGACGGTCGCCAAACCGGAAGCCGACACCAACACCAACGTGAAGCTGCATGCGGTGCTCACGGAATCCGGCATCCCGCAGGTGTGGTTCAACCAGACCACCGTGGAAAACGTCACCCGCCTGATGATCCCCAACCAAAACGGCACCGCCATCGACCTCGCCACCGGCGGCCAGACCACGGTCAACCTGGATTTCACCGTCAACTCCGCCTGGCAGATAGCCAATTGCGAAATGGTCTTCTTCCTCCAAAACATGACCTCCAAAGAGATCCTGCAGGCCGTGAAGTATGACCTCGCCTCGCTGGTCGGCGCCTATCCCGTCTCCCATGAGACGATCAGTTTCCCGGATGTCTCGGTCAACGGCACCCACGTGATCCCCATCACGATCGCCAATTTCACCGCCACGGCCGCGACCGGCACCATCACCATCAACAACCCCGCCTTCACCTGCGACGTCTCCACCTTCACCATCCCCGCCACCCAGCAGATCACGGCCAACGTGACCTTCCATCCCACCGCGGCGCAGACCTACAACGGCATCATGAACATCACCAGCAACCTCTACAACCATCCCAACATCAACATCCCGCTATCCGGAACCGGTTTCACCAATGTGGCCCCCACGGCCACAGCCGTCACGGTCGGCGGAATTCCCGTGCTGCATCAGCTTCAGACGGGCACTTACAACTTTGTGGACGCGGACTCCGACACCGAAGGAACCTCCATCTACAAGTGGTTCCGCGTGGTTAACAGCGTTCCGACCGAGATCGCCGGCGCCAACCAGACCACCTATCTGCCGGAAACCGCGGACATCGATTGCGCCCTGGCCTTCCAGGTCACGCCGGTGGACGAACACGGCTTCGCCGGCACCCCCGTGATGAGCACGCCCACCCCCGTGATCATCCCCCTGCCCGCGCCGCAAAACTTCGCCGCCACCCTCCAGCCCCCGGATACCGTGGTGCTGACCTGGGAACGCCCGCAATACTTCGACGGCCGCGGCTTCGTGGGTTACCGCCTGTTCCGCAACGGTCTGAACATCTCCACCATCACCAACCCCGCCACGCTGACCTTCACGGACACCTATGTGCAGAACGGCACTCACGAATACTACGTCTGCTCCCTCTTCAACAATCCGATGGAGCTTTCCGGGCCGTCCAACACCGTCACGGTGGTGGTCGGACAAACCGCCAACGACGATCAGATCGTGGAGCCGCAAAACTCCCTGCAGGTCTATCCCAACCCCTTCAAGGCCAGCACCCGCTTCGATGTGCGGACCAAAGCCGGCGAGCCGGTCAACGTCTCCGTCTACAACCTCAAAGGCCAGTTGGTGCAGAGCTTCGACCTGCGTTCCGACGCCAGCGGCAACGCCAGCGCGACCTGGGACGGCACCCTTGCCAACGGCAGCCAGGCCCAGAGCGGCATCTATTACTACCGCATGAACAGCGCCAAGTTCAGCCGCCAGGGCAAGATCATCCTGATGAAATAACCGTCCTTAGCGACAGTTGGACATATCGCCCCGGGCCACGCGTCCGGGGTTTTTTTGGCCTTGGGGAACCCGTCCGCTCAAATCCCTTGACTGCTGAACGCTCTGGGGAAATTGGTCTGATATCCCATATTTTGAGGTGACGAACATGCCAAACGAGATCAACGAAAAACCGGCTGTCTCAAACTTTATCCGCAACATCATCGACCGTGACCTGGAGTCCGGCAAACACAGCAGCGTGAAGACCCGCTTTCCGCCGGAGCCGAACGGCTATCTGCACATCGGCCACGCGAAATCCATCTGCCTGAATTTCGGCCTCGCCCGCGATTACAAAGGGATTTGCCATCTGCGCTTCGACGACACCAACCCCATCAAGGAAGACGTCGAATACGTGGATTCCATCATGGAAGACGTGCGCTGGCTGGGTTTTGACTGGCAGGACAAGCTGTTCTACGCCTCGGATTACTTTGACCGGCTCTACGAATACGCCGAACTGCTGATCACCGACGGCAAGGCCTATGTCTGCGACCTGACGCCGGATGAGGTCCGCGCCACCCGCGGAACCCTCACCGTGCCTGGCCAGGACAGCCCCTATCGCGGCCGTTCGCCGGAGGAAAACCTGGATCTCTTTCGCCGCATGCGCGCCGGCGAGTTTGCCGAAGGCAGCAAAGCCCTGCGCGCCAAGATCGACATGGCCTCGCCCAACATCAATATGCGCGACCCCGTCATCTACCGCATCAAAAAGGCGGAACACCACCGCACCGGCGCGACCTGGGTGATCTATCCCATGTACGACTACACCCACTGCGTTTCCGACGCCCTCGAAGGCATCACCCACTCCATCTGCACCCTGGAGTTTGAAGACCACCGCCCTCTCTACGACTGGTTTCTGGATCAGCTTCCGGTCCCCTGCCACCCGCAACAGATCGAGTTTGCCCGCCTCAACCTCACCTACACCGTGATGAGCAAGCGCCGCCTGCTGGAACTTGTCCAGACCGGCGTCGTGGGCGGTTGGGACGATCCCCGCATGCCCACCCTGGCCGGAATGCGCCGCCGGGGTTTCTCGCCCGCCGCCATCCGCGATTTCGCGGACCGGATCGGAGTCGCCAAAGCCAATTCCATCGTGGATTTTGAGCTGCTGCAGTTCTGCGTGCGCGAGGACCTGAACAAGACCGCCAACCGCGTGATGGCGGTGCTCGATCCCATCAAACTGACTATCGAAAACTATCCCGAAGGCCAGCGGGAAGAGCTCACGGCGGACAACAATCCGGAAGACCCCAACGCCGGCACCCGCCTGCTGCCGTTTTCCCGCGAGCTTTACATCGAACGCGAAGACTTTCTGGAGGAACCTCCCAAAGGCTGGTTCCGCCTCGCTCCCGGCGCCGAGGTCCGCCTCAAGCACGCCTACTACGTCACCTGCCAAAGGGCCATCAAAGACGCCTCCGGCAAGGTCACGGAACTGATCTGCACCTACGATCCCCAGTCCCGCGGCGGCGGAACCCCCGACGGACGCAGGGTCAAGGGCACCATCCACTGGGTCAACGCGGCCGACGCCATCCCCGCCGAACTGCGCGTCTACGACCAGCTTTTCACGCTCGCGGACATCAACGACGTCGAGGAAGGCAAGGATTACAAGGATTACCTCAATCCCAAATCCTGCGTGGTAAACCGGAACGCCCTGCTGGAGCCGTCTTTGGCCTCTGCCAGGCCCGGCGACCGCTATCAGTTCATGCGCCAGGGCTATTTCTGCGCCGATCCGGATTCCCGTCCCGGCCTGCCGGTCTTCAACCGCGTGGTCACCCTCAAGGACAGCTGGTCCAAGCAGCAAAACAAGTAAGCCTCTATCCGTCAAACCATTGCCGCCCTGCCGCGAAGATCATTCCGGCGGGGCGGAACTACATCTGCCCGCAAGCCTCTCTGCTCCTCTCCTCCCGGCCCTGTCCGCCCGATGTTTTCCGAGTCTTTGCAAATAACGTGCAGGGAAAAACTCCAGCTTTGTATAGAGTATAAAACCCATCAGGAGTTCACCGTGAGAAAATGCTTGCTGACCCTCGCCTTGCTTGCCCTGGCCGCGATCGGAGCCGCAGTGGTCCCCGCCGGCTGGCAGACCCACAACGACGCTGAATACGGCTACACGATCAGCCATCCGGCCGATTGGACCGCCGAAGACATGGGCGAAGGCATCCATCTGATCTCCGCTCCCCAGACGGGCGGACTGCCCTTTGCCGACCTGGTTTCCATCATCGTCCAGGCCGGAACTCCCGACCTCACCGCCAATCCGGACTCCACGTTTTCCAGTTATCTGGACCTGCTCAAAGACCAATCCCCCTTGTTGGGCCTGGGTTCCATCGAGGTCACCAAAGAAGGTCCGATCGAGTTCAAGGGCCAGCGCGCCTATGGACTGGACCTCAATCTGGACCTGCTGGGCCTGCTGGCCTTCCGCATGGAAAACATCGTGATGGACCACCTCGGCAACACCGTGTTCCTCAGCTTCATCAGCTCCGCGGAGACCGCCGCAGGTTCCCCGGTGTTTGACGCCATCCGCCAGAGTTTTGGCCTGACCCCAAAAGGCCCCAAACAGGACTGACGCTTTTCCCCGCCCGCGCGCTCAGACGGCACACCAACCTCCCGCCGTCGGAGAACCGGGTTTACATAGAGCAAAAAAGCGCGCCGTTGGCAACAGCGGCGCGTTTGTTTGATGGCGTTAAAACGGTTCAGGGCATGTCGAAGGAGCAGTTTTCGAAGATGACGTCGTCCAGCTTGCCGGCCAGGCCGTGCACCGTTCCCACGATCGCGACCGTGTCGCCGACCTTGTAGCGCACCGTTTGGGCAGCCGTTTCCGCGCTGGTGAAATTGCAGATCACCGCGCCTTTGCTGTATTCCTCGTTGTATTTGTCGTAGGAGCGGAAGAGCATGCTGCTGCCTCCGTCCGCGGTGGATTTGATGTCGTAGATCTTGCCGGTGACCCGCACGGGGTTGCCGCGGTATTTGGAATCCGCGGTGTAGCCGTTTTCGTCGTAATCCCGCAGAATCTGTTCCGGGGTCACGGAGAGGATTTCCTGGCCGATGAAGCGTTCGGGCGTAGGCGCGAGGGGGGTATTTGCCGCCACTGCCAGGCTGTCCGCTCCCAGAGGCGCCACCCGCTTGTTCAGCAGGGCAAACAGCCCGTAGAGGATGGCCAGGCAGATGATCCCGATCAGCAGCCAAAACCACCATTTTTGCTGGAAGGTGGAGGCTTGCGCGCCCGCCTCGCCCTCTTTGCCGTAGCCGGAAACCAGCATGAATCCGCCCAGGGAGACCAGGATCATGCAGATGTCCACAAAGGTTCCGCCAAAGATGATCCCCGCGAAGGCCAAGAGCAGGATGATCCCGCCCAAGACCTTGGGTTGGAAAGTGAAAGAGATGAACGCCAAAAGTATCACGATCACCGCGATGATCGATCCCGGGCTCAGCCACCCCGCGGAAGTGACGTATTCCAGTGTCATGACATCCTTCATCCCTCCGATGAACTGCGATCCCAGTAAAGCGAAAATGATCAGTACGCCGCCGATCAGGGCGATGATGCTGCCTGCTGTCTTCATGGCTTGACTCCTTTTGGTTGAAATCCGTCCAGTCTGGCTTTCCCGCGGTTATGTGTCAATCTTTTTTTTGGGCCGGCGCGGCTCCCCGAAAAAAAGGGTGGACAAGTTCCCAGCCCGCGAAATAGTTCCACCGGGAGGTATCCATGACCTACAAAGTGATACTGGTAAAGATCGATCATCGCAGCACCGAGGCGGGGAAGGTGCAATCCATCCTCACCAAATACGGCTGCAGCATCAAGGTTCGCCTGGGGCTGCACGAAGTCTCCAAGGAGATGTGCGCCAACGACGGCCTGATCGTCCTCGAAGTCGATGACAAGAAAGTGACCCTGAACAAGATCGTGAAGGAACTCAACGCCATCGAATACGTCCAGGCCCAACTGGTCGAGATGTAAGCCACCTGGCTTTCCGGCGCGCCCGGGGATAGCTCTCCGGGCGTTTTCTGTTTAAACAGAGAGGAAAGAGTTTTTTTCTTAAAACGGAGGGACGGAGGGGCAGAGAATAGAACTCTGATAACAGGATAAAAGATAGTTCCCGCAGATTGCGCGGATGAAAGGGGGGATCACGCAGATTAAAAACGCCTCACACAGATGACACAGATTTAACAGATTTAATAGATTAGGGATGAACAGGATGATCAGGATTTTTGGGATCTTTTGATCCGTGTAAATCCGTCGAATCCGTCCAATCCGTGTGACTATCTTTTATCGCCTCACACAGATGGCACAGATTTCACAGATTTAATAGATTAGGGATGAACAGGATGATCAGGATTTTTGGGATCTTTTG
>CAZOVZ010000017.1:0-43208 GCA_964583755.1 uncultured Candidatus Cloacimonadota bacterium | reverse complement strand
CCAGGATCAAACTCTCCATCATTATAATAATGATTGTATTGACTTATATTGGCTCGCACAAATCTCTATAGCACTCTATAAACTTGTAAAGATCTCTGAAACTGTCAGCGTGTGCTGAGCAGGTTGCGCCATAAAAATTTCCCCGGTTTTAATGTCAATACAAATCTTGAATATTTCCTGGCGGGGCGGACAGCGGCAGGAGACATCAACCTGTCTATCATGGGCTTAGAAGATCGAATATTTTTCGTGGGTAGTGAATCTGAACTGACATTGCCGGGGTTGGTGAACAGCACCACCGCGGTCAACAGTTACCTTCCGTGATGGCAAAATGGTTCTTTCTGATGACCATTACGCTACCATTACGGGACCATTACGGGCTTCATCCGTATTGGTCCCGCAATGGTAGCGTAATGGTCATAGGAGCGAGGGGGGGGGCTGGGGAGGAATTTTCCACCGCGGACGCCTCCAAACCGAAAGACATCCGGGACGCAAGGGCTGACCGTCGGCTACCAGCCTGTTGTGAACGGGGTTGGAAGCGAAAATCATTGACACGAACCCGCCCTGAAAGTTTTTGGATTAAATGTGCGAGAATATGGAGCAATCATGCTAAGATATATACTTTTATCGAAGTTACACTGCGGGACGATCACCGAGTGCGACCTCAACTACAACGGCAGCATCAAGATCGATGAAGAGTTGCTGGAGATTTCCGGCATGCGCGAGTTTGAACGCGTGGACATCTTTGACATCAATTGCGGGGCGCGTTTTCATACCTATATCATCAAAGGCGAACGCGGCAGCGGCGTGATCGGCGTCAACGGCGCCGCGGCGCGCCTAGTCGAGCCCGGCGACAAGGTGATCATAATGTGCTGGGGCCTGGTTGATGAGGCCGAGATCGAATACCACCAGCCCAAAATAATCCTGTTGAACGACGACAACAAACCGGTCTGAGATAACGATGGAACTGATAGATTCCACCCTCCAAATGAAGCAGGTATTGCGAGAGCTGGATCCCAAGCTGAGCGTGGGTTTCGTGCCCACCATGGGCGCTCTGCACGCCGGCCATCTGTCGCTGGTGGAGCAATCCACCCAAAGCTGCGACCGGACGGTGGTTTCGATCTTTGTGAATCCAGCCCAGTTCGGCCCCAAAGAGGATTTGAGCAAATATCCCCGGGACCTGGACAAGGACCTCGATTCGCTGTCCCGGCACCAGGTTGACTATGTTTTTTTTCCCACCAGCGAGGAGATGTATCCCGCCGGTTACCGCACCTGGATCGAGGTCTCGGAAATATCCGATATCCTATGCGGAGCGAGCCGTCCGGGCCATTTCCGGGGCGTCGCGACGGTCGTGATGAAGCTGGCCCAGATCGTGAAACCGGATAAAATGTTCATGGGCCTGAAAGATTACCAGCAGATCGTGGTGCTGGAAACGATGTTGAGAGACCTGAATTCGGACACTCGGATCGTCCGCTGCCCGATAGTGCGGGAACAGGACGGCCTGGCGCTGAGCTCACGCAACATCTATCTGGACCGGGCGGAGCGGATCAGCGCGCTATGCCTCAGCCAGGCCATCAAGACAGCCAAAAAGCTGGTCGCCAGAGGCCAAAAGGATGCCACCGAGATTATCCGCGCCGCGGAAGAGACCATCTTGAACGCGGGCGGAAAGCCAGACTACATCAAGCTTGTGGACGGATCTACACTCGCCGAGGTGAGCGAGGTGGACGAAAACACAAGGCTGATTTTGGCCGTATTCGTCGGTAAGACGCGCCTGATCGACAACGACGCGCTGAGCGTTTGAGGATGCCGGCGCCCTCGGATAACATTTTGATATTGAAAACAACGAGTGTGATACAAGAAGCGAAAGTGGCGGAATTGGCAGACGCGCTGGACTTAGGATCCAGTAGGTTCATCCTGTAGGGGTTCGAGTCCCCTCTTTCGCACCATCAACAGAAGGAGAACAAACTTGCAAGTCGAATTCAAAGACATCAACGCGACGACCAGAGAGATCGCCATTACGGTGGAACCGGAACGGGTGGAAAAGGCGTATCAAAAGTACCTGACCAAAGCCGCCAAAGACATAGAAGTGCCCGGATTCCGCAAGGGCAAAGCGCCCGTGAGCCTGATGGAACGGCTGCACGGCGACAAGATCAAGGACTATTTTGAAAAAGACTTCATCGACGAAGTTTTCGACGAAGCCGCCAGCGAACACGAGATCCACTTCCTGCTGTTTCCGGAAGTGAAGGAAGTCAAGTGGGAACGTGGCCAGGAAATGGCCATCACGCTGGAGATCGAACATGAGCCGGCGGTGGAATTCAAGCAGACAGAAGGCTTGGAAGTTCCCTTCAAAGAGCTGAGCCTCGACGAAGAAGTGACGGATTTTCTGCAAAACCTGGCCAAGGAACACATGACCGCCCAGGACATGGAAACAGCCGAAGACAACGACCAATTGAGCGTTGAGCTGAGCTTTGACAACAGTGGCCAGCCCTATACAAAAACCGTGACCATGTATGCCGGAGATGCCTATCCGATGAGGTCGCTGCCCGAATTCATCAACGCCAAAACCGGCGACGTGATCGAAAAGGAACTGACCGGCGCGATGATCAGGCTGTTGACCATGGACAGTGAGTTGAAGCTGGACCACGAAAGCCTGTATCCCTGCAAACTGCTGGTGAATTCGATCCTGAGGTTGGTAGAACCCGCGCTGGACGATGAATTTGCCAAGGACATGGACCACGAAAACCTGGCTGAAATGCGCTCCAAGGTGGCCGATGACCTGCGGCTCCGCAACGAACATCGCAACATCGAAGGCCAGCACAACGCGCTCTTTGCCAAGCTGTATACAGACAACCCCTTTCCGCCGCCATCCAAGACCCTGCGCTACATTGTCGAGCAGCAACTGGAACAGATGGACCCCAAGTACCGCGAAATCCTGGGGCAGTATTACTTTGACCACACCTTGCAGGACATGGTGACCCTGTACATCAGCAAAGCGCTGAAACAGCAGCATCCGATCGAACTGACGGACGAACTGACCGAAGCTTACATCGAGCACCGGGCCATCCTGGACCAAAAGAACCCCGCCGCCTGGAAAGAAGACAGGAAAGCGGAGATCGACAGCGAAGATTTCAAGGAAAGCGCGATGACGCATCACATCATGCGCAAGCTGGCGGCCAGCAGCACGTTCGTCGAGCCCCCGGAAACGCCGGCGGAACCAGAGACAGAACCCGAGGAGGAGAAAGCATGAACTACATCCCCATGGTCATCGAACAGGTAGGGCGCACAGAACGGGCCTACGACATCTATTCCCGCCTGCTGAAAGACAGGATCGTCTTTGTGAGCGGCGTGATCGAAGACAACCTCGCCAATTCCATCGTGGCGCAGCTCCTGCACCTGGAAGGCGAGGACCAGGAACGCGACATCTTCATGTACATCAACAGCCCCGGCGGAGTGATCTCTTCCGGCCTGGCGATCTACGACACGATGCAGTACATCAAGCCCAACGTGAGCACGATCTGCATCGGACAGGCCAGCAGCATGGCCGCGCTGCTCCTGGCAGCCGGACACGCCGGCAAACGCACCGCCCTGCCCAACAGCAGGATCATGATCCATCAACCCCTCGGCGGCGCGCAAGGCCAGGCCAGCGACATCGAAATCCAGGCCAGGGAAATCCTCTATCTGCGCGAACGGATGAACGATATCCTGCACAAACATACCGGCCAGGACCTGAAAAAACTGGTGGAAGACACCGACCGCAACTACTTCATGGATGCCACGGAAGCCAAAAACTACGGCATCATCGACGAAGTGCTGGTGCATCGGAAATAGCTTGACGGGAAATGAGCGCCGTCATTTGGTGAATGAAAGAAAAGAAGCCATCCAGGGGAGGATTTCTTGGAAAAATTTAAGAACCTGAGCTGTTCTTTCTGCGGAAGGAATGAGATAGAGGTAAAGACCCTGATCCGGGGCATCGCGGGCAACATCTGCGACGAGTGCATCTCGATGTGCCACAACATCATCGAGTCCAGCGCGCCGGCCGATAAAGAGGAGCTGCTGGAACTGCCCAAACCCAGCCTGATCAAGTCCTACCTCGATCAGTACGTGATCGGCCAGGAACAGGCCAAAATGGTGATCTCGGTCGCCGTCTACAACCATTACAAGCGGATCTTCCGCCAGCAGAAAGACGACAGTATCACGCTGGAAAAGAGCAACATCCTGATGATCGGCCCCACCGGCTGCGGCAAGACTTTGATCGCCCAGACCCTGGCCAGCTTCCTGAAGGTGCCGTTCGCCATTTCCGACGCCACGACGCTGACCGAAGCCGGCTACGTTGGCGAAGACGTGGAAAACATCCTGGTGCGGTTGCTGCAAGCGGCGGATTATGACGTTGCCAAGGCGGAGCGCGGGATCGTCTACATCGATGAAATCGACAAGATCAGCCGCAAATCCGAAACCCCCTCGATCACCCGCGACGTGAGCGGCGAAGGCGTGCAGCAGGCTTTGCTGAAGATTTTGGAAGGGACCAAGGTCAACGTGCCGCCCAAAGGCGGACGCAAGCATCCCCAGCAGGATTTCATCGAGATGGACACCCGCAACATCCTGTTCATCGCCGGTGGAGCCTTTTTCGGCCTGGAAAAGATCATCCAAGAACGGATGGATAAAAAGGCGATCGGCTTCGACGTCAAACTGGGCAAGAAGACCGACGAACGCAACATCTTCGAGCAGACGCTTCCCCACGACCTGCTGAAATACGGCTTGATCCCCGAACTGATCGGCCGCATGCCGGTGCTTTGCACGCTGCACGAACTCAGCGAGGAAGCCCTGATCGACATCCTGGTTAAGCCCAAAAACGCCATCTGCAGCCAGTATAAAAAGTACTTCGAGATGGACGGCGTGGAGCTGAGCTTTGAGGACGAAGCCCTGCGCGCCATCGCGTCCATCGCGATCAAGCAGCAGGCCGGCGCCAGGGGCTTGCGCTCGATCATGGAGAAATTCATGCTGAAGATCATGTACAGCATACCGGACCTGGAAAAGGTCAAATCCTGCGTGATCACGGAAGAGGTGGTCAACAACCTCGCCGAGCCCGCCTACGGTCTGATCGAGCCCGTGAGCACGCGCAAAAAGGCGTCCAGCAGTTCCTAAAATGAGATCCCTGCAATTCGGATTGATCATCTTGGCAGCGATAGCCCTGGCCGGCTGTTCCGCCTGGAATCCGCCCCGGGAAGGCGAACTGCGCATCCGCAACCGCAGCGGGTCCGACATCTGGATCAGCATCGACGGCTCCGAAGCCAAACAGTTGGACTCGCTTTCCTACTGGTCGAGGTATTTCACCCAAATCAGCGAAGTGGACATCGCCTTCCGCGGCAACCTCGTCTTTCCCAACAGCATCAGCCAGATGGTGAAACCGACGCAGGTCACGACGCTGGACATCGTGGCGGACGGCGGCGCCATCAAGCTGTTAAACAATTCCGGGCTGGCGATCTCCGAGGTCTATCTCTCCGAAGCCGGAAATCCCAACTGGGGTGTCAATGACCTCGGCGGAACCGTCGAACCCGGCGGCGACGCGCTCTGGACGGTGCGTCCCGGCAACTGGGACATACGCTACATCGACTCCGCGATGGCCTCGCACTTCATCTACGACCAAAGCGTGACCCTGAACCGTACTCTGCTGCTGGAAACCGGGGTTTTCACCCGGACCGAAAGCAAGCCCAAACAGTTTCTCCGGGCAGAAGTGCCGGATCCCTCAACCCAAGAGCATTATTGACATAAACTGCCGGCAGAGTCCGGCATTTCTTTCGTAACTGATTTCGAGGAGCCTACATGAACCAGGACATCACCAAACCCAGGCGGGACAAGCTCGCTGAGTTGCTTGCCGACGGCGAGAACGTCATCATTTTCGCCAATCAAAGCCGCAACCTGGAAAAGTTTACCCAGGACAACAATTTTCTCTACTTCACCGGACTCAACCACCCGGAACTGATTTATGTGGCGGGCAAGTTCGCGGGCAAATTCAACGACATGCTGTTCATCGAACGCAGCGACCCCGAAAGGGTGGTCTGGGAAGGCGCCAAGCTCAACGCCGAGGAAGCCGCCCAGATCAGCGGCATCCAGCGTGTGAAGTATCTGGACGAGTTTTATGGCACCCTCTCCGCCATGGCGCCGATGATGAAAACGGTCTATGCCAACCTCGGTTTCGCTCCGCTGGACAAGCCGATGACCTACCCGATGTTCCGGCTGGAACCCTTGCGCAACCGGCATCCGCAGATCGCCGTCAAGCAACTCAACGACCTCGTCGCCCCCCTGCGCAAGGTCAAGGACGAGTGGGAAGTCCAACAACTGCAAAAAGCCATCGACATCACCGGCAAAGGCTTGATGGACGTGATGGAAACGGCGCAGAGCTCGATGATGGAATTTGAACTGGAAGCCATCCTCTTTTACCGCATGCAGCGCAGCGGGGTCAAAAACTGGGGCTTCGCCCCGATCGTGGCCGCAGGTGTGAACGCCGCGACCCTGCATTATAAAAAGAACGAATGCCGCGTGGGAGCCGGCGACCTGGTCCTGATGGACGTGGGCGCAGCCTACAACAACTATAGCGCGGACGTGACCCGCTGTTTCCCCGCCGGGGCGACCTTCAGCGAACGCCAGAAGCAGATCTACAGCATAGTCCTGGACGTGCAGAAACGCGTGATAGAGATGATCAAACCGGGCGTCAGGATGTCTGAGCTGAACCAATCCGCCAGGGACGGCCTGGCCGCAGGCATGGTCGAAATCGGCCTGATCGGCGACCCCTCCCAAGTCGGCAAATACTACATGCATAGCGTCAGCCACTTTTTGGGCATGGATACCCACGACCTCGGCGGCCGCGAAGCGGAGCTGATTCCCGGCAACGTGATCACCGTCGAACCCGGCATTTACATCCCGGAGGAAAAACTGGGCGTCCGCATCGAAGACGACGTGCTGGTCACCGAATCCGGCTACTGCGTTTTGAGCCAAAACATCCCCAAGGAGATCTCCGAAATCGAGGAGATCCGCAAAGCAGCCCAGCAACAATGAGCAAGGCGATCTATCCCGGCACCTTCGATCCGATCACGCTGGGGCATGTCAACATCGTGGAAAAGGCGGCCCGGCTGTTTGACCACGTGATCCTCGCCGTGGCGGACTACACCGCCAAACAGAACGTTTTCAGCCTGGAAGAGCGGCGTGACCTCTGCATCGAATCGATCCGCCACATCCCCAACGTGAGCGTGGAAACCTTTCACGGGCTGGTGGTGGATTTCGCGCGCCAGCAGGATTGCGGCATCATGATCCGCGGTTTGCGGGCGGTCTCGGACTTTGAATACGAGCTGGCCCTGGCGCTGACCAACACCAAGCTGAACAACACGATCGAGACCCTCTTCATGATCCCCAGCCTGCGCTACATGTATCTCTCCTCCTCGATGATCCGCCAGTTGGCGGAGCTGGGCTCCCCCCTCGAAGACTTTGTGCCGCCCTGCGTGAGCAAAGCCCTGACCACCAAAATGAAGAGCTGAGCATGCCCAAAAAAGAGACGCCGCCCAAAGAGGTCACCAAGGTTTCGGAACGCAGCCTGCCGACCGACCTCAACGCCGAAGCCGCCATCCTCTGCGCCATGATCATCGATTCTACCGTGGTGAGCAAGGGAATCGAGATGATCCAGGAGGAATATCTCTCCCGCACCGCGAACAAACTGATCTTCCGCACCATCTGCGAGCTGTTTGACGAAGGAGTGGAGATCGACGCCCTCACCCTGGTCAGCCGCATGCAGCGCAACGACACGCTGGAAAAGGCCGGCGGGATCCCCTACATCAACGAAGTTTCTTCCTTTGTGGTCTCCGCCGCCAACTTTGAATACCACCTGAAACTGGTGATCGACAAAGCCCTGTTGCGCCACCTGATCCTGTCTTGCAACGGCATCATAGAATCCTGCTACAGCTCGCCGAAACCGGTGAACACCATCCTGGACGAGGCGGAACAGGCGATCTTTTCCCTGGCGGAATTGCAGAAGCGGCCCGGCTTTGTGAAGATCGACCAGCTCAGCAAGGAAACCTACGGCAAGATCGACACCATCTTTTCCACCAAGATCCCGGTGGTCGGCGTCTCCAGCGGATTCAGCGACCTGGACAGGATCACCAGCGGTTTCCGCCCCGGCCAGTTCATCATCATCGCCGCCCGTCCCGGAATGGGCAAGACCGCTTTGGCGCTCAACATGGCCACCCACGCGGCGGTCGATCTGGGCAAGAAAGTGGGCATCTTTACGATGGAAATGGCGGCCGAGGAAGTGGTGATGCGCATGTTCAGCAGCGCCGCGGAAGTGAGTTCGGACAGCATGCTGAAAGGCTTTGGCATGAACGAAGAGAAGCTGATCCGCATCATGCAGGCCTCGGACGTGTTTTCCACCAAGCAGATCTACATCGACGAATCCGGCACCAACTCACCCCTGGAAATCCGCGCCAAGGTGAGGCGCCTGGCAGCCGAACTGGGCGGACTGGACCTGGTGATCATCGACTATCTGCAACTGATGACCCTGGCCCGCGAAAAGGACAACCGCCAGCAGGAGATCGCGGAGATTTCCCGCGCGCTGAAGATTTTGGCCAAGGACATGAGCATCCCCGTGATCGCGCTGTCCCAGCTCAACCGCCTGCTGGAAACCCGCGAGGACAAGCGTCCCCGGCTTTCGGACCTGCGAGAATCCGGGGCCATCGAGCAGGACGCCGACCTGGTGATCTTCATCTATCGCGACGAAGAGTATTACCACGAAAAATCGGACAGCCCCGGAGTCGCCGAGATCATTGTCGGCAAAAACCGCCACGGACCCACGGGTACCGCCTTGCTCGGTTTTGTGAAGGAATTCACCCTCTTCCGCCCCACCGACACCACGCATGAGCTTTGATTTCCTGGCCGGCATCGGCGAATACACGCTGTTTATCGGCAAAGTCTTCCGTTATCTGCCCAGGCTGGTTAAACGCAGGCAGGAACTGACCATCCAGCTCAAACGGATCGGTTACGACTCGATCTTTCTGATCACGCTGACCGCCGCCTTCACCGGCCTGGTCACCGCTTTGCAGGCGGTCTACCAATCCAAGGGCTACATCCCGATCGACCTGCTGAGCGTGTTGATCGGCAAATCCACCATGATCGAACTGGCGCCGGTGCTCACGGCGCTGGTGATGACCGGCAAGGTGGGGGCCGCGATCGCCGCGGAGATCGGCTCAATGAAGGTCAGCGAGCAATTGGACGCCCTGCGGAGCATGAACATCGCGCCGGAGGATTTCCTCTATCTGCCGCGCATTATCGCCGGCCTGATCGCCTTTCCCATCCTGACGGTGTTTGCCGACCTGATTGGCATCATCTGCGCCTGGTATTTCTCCTGGCTGCGCTATGGCATCCATTACTACACGTTCTTCAACAACATGCGCAGTTACTTTGAAACCAACGACCTGCTCAGCGGCATCATCAAATCCATCGTGTTTGGGTTTGTGATCACCTCCCTGAGCTGCTTTTTCGGCAACCGGACCACCGGCGGGGCCGAGGGCGTGGGCACCAGCACCACCCTCACAGTGGTCTACAGCGCTGTGTTGATCCTGGTGATGGACTTCTTTGTCGCCTGGATCCTGTTTTAATCCGAACATGATGAAAAGCAACCGCTTCACAATCCTGATCGCCGCCCTGGCCCTATGCCTGGCAGCCCAATTTGCCCTGTCTTCCTGCGGCCCCAAAGAGAAAGCCAAGGCTGCCCCCAAAAGCCAGGCCAGCACTGGCAAACTGAGGATCTTCGCCCTGGACCGGATCCGCAGTTCCGGCTTCGAAACCGTGGTCCTGAAGGAGTTTGCCCGCCGCTCCCGCACCGACCTCAGCCTGCACCTTTTCCCGGATGTCAACAGCCTGGCCCAAGCCCTGAATTCCGATGAGTACCGCGGAAAGGTCGATCTCGCCTTGGGTCTGGACAACGCCTTCGAGCTTTCCGACACCCTGCGCAACCTGTTCACCCCGCCCAAAAGCTTCAAATGGAGCAGCATCAGCTACGAAATCCACCACGACCGGGAATCCGGCCTGGTGCCCTACGGTTACGGAGACCTGGCCTTTGTCTACAACAAACAGGCGGTACCGGCTCCGCCGCAATCCTTTGGCGAATTGCAGGATTCCCGCTTTTACACCCAGATCGGAGTCTGCGATCCAGCCACCAGCGGCCTCGGCAGGGGCGCGCTGCTGTGGTCCGTGGCGATGTTTGGCGACAACGGCTTCGACCAGATGTGGTCCAGCCTGCGCAAAAACATCCGCAAGGCCTACCCTTCGGAAGAGGCGGCCGTGGAAGCCCTCCGTTCCGGCGAATGCGCCCTGCTGATCGGCTACCATTCACTACCGGCCTGGATGGACGAGATCTACCAGACCGGAACCCAGTACGGCTTTGTCAATCCCCAGGAAGGCAGTTTCCAATACGTGGAATTCGCCGCCATCTGCCAGGACGCTCCCAACCGCGCCGCGGCGGAGCGATTGGTGAATTTCCTGCTGGACGAAGAAGCCCAAAAACAGGTGATCTATAAGCTCGGCCTGATGCCTGCCAACGGGCGCACTCCGCTGCCGCTGGGCTTCAGCTCCATCCCGCGCAACCTCTATACTCAAAATCAGCGGATCAAACCTGAGCAGGCCCGCGAAAACCTGGGCCGCTGGCTGAAACGCTGGAGCGAACTGATCACCTACCGTCCAGCTTTCTGATCATGCTGCCGCTGGCCCCCTCCGGCTTCAACATCGTCCTCTACGAGCCAGAAATCCCCGCCAATACCGGAAACATCGGCCGGCTCTGCGTTGGCACCGGGTCGCGGCTGCACCTCGTCTTGCCCTGCCGCTTCCTGCTCACGGACAAAGCTGTGAAGCGGGCGGGCCTGGATTACTGGCAGCACCGCGATCTGTGCACCCACAAAAGTTGGGACTTGGCGGCGCAAGAGTTCAATCCGGAACGCACCTTTTTCTGCACCACCAAGGCGGAACGCAGCTATCTGGACGTCGAATACAGGCCCGGCGACGCCTTTGTCTTCGGCCCGGAATCCAGCGGCCTGCCCCAGACCTTGCTGGATCTGCATCCCCAGCAAAACATCACCATCCCCATGCATCCGCTGATCCGCTCATTTAACCTCGCCAATTCCGTGGCCATAGTGCTGTTCGAAGCGATCCGGCAGACCCGGAACGCTTTCCAGGCCTGACCATCACCAGCCGTTTTAGGCTGTTACTCCGGCTCAGCTGCGAGGGAACATGGGTCTGACTAAACTGAACTGTCTGACGCTGTTTCAAAACACTCTTGTAAGTTTCCGGTGAAAAGCAGGAAGAGGAACTTTCCGGGCTCCGTCGAAGCCAGAAACGGCCGCGGGCGGCGAACCCTGCCAGAATTCGCTTGACAGAAACCGGCTTTGGCGGACACACTATGAAAATTGGAATATCTTGATGAATAAAGCCTTGTTTTTCCTCGCGATCCTGGGGTTGGCCCTGCTCGGCGGCTGCCACAGGCTGCAGTTTGCCGGTAAATCCGCGGCTGTTTCGGCCGACTGGATACAAGCGCCCGAATACGAGTTTCCCATCTACGCCGGACGCTTTGAAGGCCATGTCGCCACGGACGAATGGGGCAGCCTGGCCGATACCCTGACGCAGGAAGATTTGGACAACGAAAACGATTGGTCGGTGAGCTACTACGATTCCACCGGGATCAGGGTCCAGAAACTGGAAAGCCTGGCAGCCAAAGCGATCAAGCCGCCCGCAGGCAAAGCCGGTAGAAACCAGGCCACCGGTCCAAAGACGCTGAGACTCGAAGCCGCCGACATCTATACCGACGCCGAGCTCAACGCCCTGATCGCGCGTGACGGCAATTTCACCGGACACACCACGCCCTGGGAGTTTACCGGGGCGGATTTCCTGCCCGGAACCTACTCTGTGACGCTCGAAGGCTATACGGACTGGATCCCCGCCTCCGAAAGCGTCCGGGACAATTCTGAAGATAAAAGGATCGTCTTCATCGGCATCGAACAGGACTCCGTGATGGTGGAGCTGCGGCGGTTCACGGCGGACGTGATGGCAAACTACGTCTGGCTGACCTGGGAGATCAAGCTGGAGTATTTCATGCTGGAATACGGCCTCTACCGCAGCGAGACCAACGACGTTGCCACCGCCTTCCAGATCGCGCCGACGGTGACCGCCGCCAATACCCGCACGGACCAGACCTATTACCACACCGACACCGAAGTGGTGGCGGGAAAGACATATTACTACTGGCTGAAAGCGGTCGATTACCTGGGCAGCCAGTTCTTCGGACCGGTGGCGGCGACGATCCCGGAGACCAAACCCAAGCCGATCGCGGCGAACAGCCTGGCCTACCCCTATCCCAATCCCTGCAGCAAGGAATCCGGATTGAACCTCCGCATCGAAGTCCGGGACGGCCAAACGGCCACGGTGCTGCTGTTTGACCGGCAGTTCAAGGTGCGCAAGCAACTCCGCGTCCCGGAGGGCGTGAACATGATCACCTACAACACCAGCGAGTTGGAGCCGGGCTTGTACAGGGTCTACTGCTGGTTTTCGGACGGGTACTACGGATATGGGGACGTGTTGGTCCAGCCTTAGCTGAAGTCGTTTTCGAGCAGCTTTTTGACCGCCAGCACCACCGGCAGGATGCCGTTTTCCACCTGTTGCCTGATCCCGGGAAGGGCTTCCCGGGTGCGCGGATCTGAATAGAAACGGTTCAGCACCGCCTCGGTGAGCAGGGTCTCAAACCACTGAGTGACCTGAGCCTGGCGCCGCTCCTCAAAAACCCCGGTGGATTGGCCTTGCTCCACAAACCTCTCGATGGCGCCCCAGATCTCTTTCAGGCCGGTCTTTTGGACAGCCGAGCAGGTGAGCGCCTTGGTGTTCCAGCCCTTGGTCGCGGGACGCAGATAGTGGAGCGCGTTGTTCAGCTCCCGGCAGGCCAGTTCAGCCGGTTGGACGTTGTCGCCATCGGCTTTGTTGACCACCACGAGGTCCGCGAGTTCCATGATCCCCTTTTTGATGCCCTGAAGTTCGTCACCCGCCCCCGCGATCTGCATCAGCAGGAAGAAATCCACCATCGAACGGACGGTGACTTCGGACTGCCCGACGCCCACGGTCTCGATGAGGATGGTGTCGAATCCCGCGGCTTCGCAGATGAGGATGGTTTCCCGGGTTTTGCGGGCCACTCCGCCCAAAGCGCCGCTGCTGGGGGAAGGGCGGATGAAGCTGTGGGGATGGCGGGAAAGCTCTTCCATCCGGGTTTTGTCGCCCAGGATGCTGCCTTTGGAAAGGCTGCTGCTGGGGTCCACCGCCAACACCGCCACCCGGCGTCCGCGCTCCAGCAACCAGAGGCCGAAACTTTCGATGAAGGTGCTTTTGCCGGCTCCGGGAACGCCGGTGACGCCGACGCGGATGGATTCCGAAGTACCGGGCAGGAGCCTGCGGATCAGCTCCTGTCCGGCAGCGAAATGTTTGGGCGAGTTACTTTCTATGAGGGTGATCGCTTTGGCCAGAACGGTGCGGTTGCCGGCGCGGATGCCATCCACCAGTGCGTCGACAGACAGCTCCGGCCGCGGTCCAACGGAGGGAATATCCGAAAACTTCAGCGAGCTTTCGGCAGCTTCCTTCACGCGGGTGGCAAATTCCTTGCCGGCGCCGTCCGGCGCCCATTCAGGCTTGCGGTCTTTCGTCATCTCAAACCTGGAGCAGTTTCTCCATCATCAAAGTGGCGGCTTCGGGCAGCTTGGAGCCGGGGCCGAAGATCGCCGCGGCGCCGTGGGTGAGCAGGAAATCGTAGTCCTGCTGGGGAATGACGCCGCCAACCACGATCATGATGTCCGGCCGGCCGAGTGTTTTCAGCTCTTCCACCAACTGGGGAAGCAGCGTCTTGTGCCCGGCGGCGAGGGAACTCATGCCGATGATGTGGACGTCGTTTTCGACCGCCTGGCGGGCAGTCTCTTCCGGGGTTTGGAACAGCGGGCCCATGTCCACGTCGAAGCCCATGTCCGCGTAGGCTGTGGCGACGACTTTCGCGCCGCGGTCGTGTCCGTCCTGGCCCATCTTGGCGATCAGGATGCGGGGACGACGGCCTTCGGCATCGGCAAATTTATCCGTGAGAGCCCTTACTTTTTCGATTTCATCCATCTTGGCGTACTCGCTGCTGTAAACGTTGCTGATCAGTTTGACCGTCGCCTGGTGGCGTCCGAAGACCTTTTCCAGGGCGTCGGAGATTTCGCCCAAAGACGCTCTGGCCCTGGCGGCGTCGATGGCCAGCTCGAGCAGGTTGCCGGTCCTGGTTTCGGCTGCATTGGTGAGCGCGGCCAAACAGGCCTCGACCCTGGCGCCATCGCGTTCCGCGCGCAGTTTGGCCAGGCGGGCCAACTGGGATTCGCGGACTGCGGTGTTGTCCACCTCCAGAAACTCCATCGGGGCTTCCTTGGCCAGGCGGTATTTGTTGACGCCGACGATGGTGTCTTCTCCGGAATCGATGTGAGCCTGGCGGCGGGCGGCGGCTTCCTCGATGCGCATCTTGGGCAGGCCGGTCTCGATCGCCTTGGCCATGCCGCCGAGCTTTTCGACCTCGGCGATGTGGTCCCAGGCTTTGTTCATCAGGGCGTCCGTGAGGGATTCCAGATAGTAGGAACCAGCCCAGGGGTCGATCACCTTGGTCACATAGGTTTCATGCTGCAGATAGAGCTGGGTGTTGCGGGCGATGCGGGCGCTGAAATCCGTGGGCAGGGCTATGGCTTCGTCCAGGGAATTGGTGTGCAGCGACTGCGTGTGGCCCATGGTCGCGGCCAATGCTTCGATGCAGGTGCGGGTGACGTTGTTGAAGGGATCCTGCTCCGTGAGGCTCCAGCCGGAGGTTTGGGAGTGGGTGCGCAAGGCCAGGCTCTTGGGGTTTTTGGGGTGGAAGGTGTTGATGATTTTAGCCCAAAGCACTCTGGCGGCGCGGAGTTTGGCCACTTCCATGAAGTAGTTCAGCCCTTCCGCCCAGAAAAAGGACAGCCGCGGGGCGATCAAGTCGATATCGATGCCGGCTTCGATCGCGGTGCGCACATACTCCCAGCCGTCGGCCAGGGTGTAGGCCATCTCCAGGTCCGCGGTGGCACCGGCTTCGTGCATGTGATAGCCGGAGATGCTGATGCTGTTGAATTTCGGCATCTTTTGCGAGGTATAGCGGAAAATGTCCGCGATGATGCGCATGGAGGCTTCCGGGGGATAGATGTAGGTGTTGCGCACCATGTATTCTTTCAGGATGTCGTTCTGGATGGTGCCGTTCAGCAGTTCCGGCTTCACCCCTTGCTCTTCGGCGGCCACGATGTAAAAAGCCATGATGGGGATCACGGCGCCGTTCATGGTCATCGAAACGCTCATCTGGTCCAGCGGGATGCGGTCGAAGAGGATCTTCATGTCCAGAATGCTGTCCACCGCCACGCCCGCTTTGCCGACATCGCCGATGACGCGGGGATGGTCGGAATCATAGCCCCGGTGGGTGGCCAGGTCAAAGGCGATGGAAAGGCCTTTCTGGCCCATGGCGAGGTTGCGGCGGTAGAAGGCGTTGCTTTCCTCGGCGGTGGAAAAACCCGCGTATTGACGGATCGTCCAGGGCCGCTGGATGTACATGGAAGGATAGGGTCCGCGCAGGAAAGGCGGCAGGCCGGAAAGGTAGTCCAGATGCTTCAGGCCGGCGAGGTCGTCCTTGGTGTAGAGCGGTTTGACGTCGATCTGTTCGTTGGTCTTCCAAGCAGGTTGGGAAAGCTTCGCCGGGCTGGCGGAAGCCTTGAATTCAGGGGTTATTTTGGTGAAATCGGGGTTCATTTTCCCACCTCCGTCAGGTCGGCAAGCTGGCTCAAGGCGCTGACCGCGTCCGCTTTGATGTGGATGAAGAGCTTGATCCCCTGGCCTGCGTAGGTTTCCACCATGTCTTTGGGGTAACCGGCCAGGATCAACACCCTGCCGGGCAGAGCGGCGCAAATCTCCGGCACCAGCTGGAGGTATTGATCGTCCGTGGAACAGACGCAAAAAGCGCTGGCTTGCGAAGCCCGGGCGGCGGCCACAGCGTCATCCACGCTGGCGAAACCGGCCGGTGAGACCACTTCGAACCCACCCACCTGGAAGAATCCGGCGGCGAAATCGGCACGGGCTTTGTAGTCGGCCACAGTGCCCATATTCAAAAGGTAAACCTGAGGCGGCTTGGGAGCCGCGGCGATCCTGCGGCGCAGGGCTTCGATGTCCTGCACGGCACGCAGCCTGGGCAGGGGACCGGCCTCCAGTTCCACGGCTTTGACGGGGTCTGCCAGGGTTGTGATCGCGGCCGGAGCGGGCACGGTTTCCTGCGGATTGGCATACATGTTGACGCCCACATAGACGTCGCGGCGCTTGTTCGCGGCATCGATCCGGGCTTTGGCGACCGGAGTAATCAACTCGTGGATCTTGCCCTCGCGCAGGGATTTCACCATGCCCCGGTTGGCTTCCAGCTCCTGCATCAGCTTCCAGGCGGCGTCGGCCAATTCCTGGGTGAGGCTTTCGATGTAGTAGCAGCCGCCGGCGGGGTCGATCACTTTGCCGAAATGCGCTTCCTCTTTGAGGATTATCTGCTGGTTGCGGGCCAGGTGGGCGGAAAACTCGCCGGATTCGCCGCCAATGGCGTCGAAACTGCCGATCTCCAGGCTGTCCACCCCCCCGATCACCCCCGCGAAGCCTTCCGTGGCCGCGCGCAGCAGGTTCACATAGATGTCCGCAGTGGCTTTGTTGAAGCTGGCGGTCTGGCCGTGAATCCAGATCTGTTGCGAAAGTTCATTGCCGCCAAAGGATTTGGCCATCTCCGCCCACAGCAGGCGGAAGGCTCGCAGCTTGGCGATCTCCAGGAAGAAATTGGAGCCCAGGGTCAGTTTCACCTGAAACAGCGGCGCGATCTGGTCGATCGAAAATCCGCTCATCTGCAGGCCCTGGATGTAACCGATGGCGGTGGACAGCACGAAGCCCAACTCCTGTACGGATGAAGCGCCGGCGGCCTCATAGACGCTGCCGTCGATGGACAGGCAGCGCACGCCCGGGGCCTTTTCCACTGCCCAGGCCACGTTTTTGGCCATCTGCTGCCAAAGTTCGTCCAGCGGCTGGCTCAGATAGCCTTTGCGGGCGAATTCCGAGGTCGGGTCGAAGCCGATGCCGGCCTTGAGAGCCTTCAGGTCGATCCCCCGGCTGGCCAGATACTCTTCCAGCAGCGGCAGAAGGTGGCTGTCTCCCATATCCAATTGCAGAAAGGGCGGAGCGGCGATCAGGTCGATCCCGGCGAACAGGGTTTGGAGGTCGCCGACGGTCCTGATCTCCACGCCGGAGAGGTCGTCATCGTGTTTCAGACGCAGGTTCACCGCCGTCAGTCCGCTGCTCAATTCCGCCAGAAGCTGTTCGTTGAGGGCTTTGAGGTCCGAACCGGCGTGGTTTTGCGCGATCAGCCAGCCCTCGGCCAGACGGCGTTGGGGATCGTTTCCCCGCAGGTAGGGCGCACTGCCGGGCTGGTTGTCCGTAAAGGGCAGTTTTTCCGTATCGGCCCTGGTATAGATCGGTTTCAGGGTGATGCCCTCGTAGGTTTTGATAAACATCGTCCGGTCAAAATCGGCGCCTTTGAGGCTGTCCTCGACCGTTTTCTTCCATTCCTCCAGCGTCGGAGGCGGAAATTCGTTAAACAGGTTCAGGTCTTTTTCCACTTTCCCCTCCTGCCTATTTTTGCTGTTCCAGCAATGCCTGGACGGGTTTCATGCCATAGGGCGAACCGGCCACGATGGCGTCCAGGATGGCGCCGCCGCCGGTGAAGAAATAGTAGCTGGGATCGTTGGCCGCCTTGGCAAAGATGCCGGGCAGCAGGTCACGGAAGTCCTGGATGGTGTCGCCGCCGCCGAACAGCTTGCGCTGCGCGGAAGAGGCGTCGATCAGCGAATACATCGCCTTGGTGCCTTCGGTGTAGAGGGCGGTGTAGCCCATCACAGCGTTGACGAACACCGTTTTCGCACCTGCGAAGGCTGCCTTCACAGCCTCGTCCGCAAAGGATTCCGGCGCCACGTCCAGCACATAGTTGAGCTCCGTGCCGGGCTTGAGTTCCGCCACCTTGCGCACCCGCCAGCTTTCGTTGTTTTCAAAGCTGTCGGATTCTATGATGAAGGGCAGTTCGACGATCCGGTCCAGATATTGCCCGGCATCCTGGATAAACTGGGCTGCCAGGGTGAGGTCGTCCGGCCCCACGCCCTTGATGGAAATCTGGTACTTGACCGCCAGATAAGCGTTGTACAGCACTCCGCCCAGCAGCAGGCGGTCGCTGATCTTGATGAGGGAGGACAGCGGGCCGATCTTGGTGTCGAACTTCGAACCGGCCACGATGGACAGCAGCGGACGCTCCGGTTCGAACACCTTTTGCAGGTTGGCGATCTCTTTTTGCATCAGCAATCCGGCATAGGAAGGCAAAAACCGGGTGATGTTGAACGTGGAGGCGTGGGCCTGCCAGGAGCCGAAAGCGTCGTTGACATAAACATCCGCGAATCCACCCAGGCCTTTGGCCAGCTCGTCCGCAGCCTCGTCCTTGGCTTCCTCGCCCTTGAACCAACGGGTGTTGGGCAGATACACAAAGTCGGCCTGGCCCGCTTTCAGCGCCGCGACAGCCTCGCCGATCGGCGTGAGGTCCGTGATCCCCTCGGTTCCGGCAGCGCCACAGGCGGGAACGATCCCCCTCAGCTGCAGTTTTTCCTGCAGGTAATCCACCACCGGTTGCACCGATTCGCCTTCCGAAATCGTGATGGCGCCGGTCTTTTTGTCGAAGGGGCGGCCTACGTGGGTCATCAGGATCGGCAGTCCGCCTTTTTTGTAGATGTGAAGCAGGGTCGGGATGGTGCCGTCGATGCGCATGGGGTCTTTGATCTTGCCGTTTTTGACCACATTGTGGTCCATGCGGACCAGCACCACCTTGCGGTGCAGATCGGCATCCAGAAAGCCGGGTAGCTTGGCCATGGTTGGTTCTCCTTGTATATCTTTATAAATATCAGTAACTTGCGTTTTCGCTTTGGAAAGCGGCTTAAACGTTTATCTTTATGGCGAAGCCGGATTTCGTCAAGTGTTTTATTCCCGCTCCGCCTGCCGCCACTGCCAGGGAGCGATGGCGTTGGAATCGCGCCAGAGGCCCAGTTTCTTTGCCTTGGCCTTCACTTGCAGGCCGATCGTGATGGGATCGTCGCTGTATTGGGCGTAGTGCCAGGCCATCCCGTTGGCCACCAGTTCGCGGTTGAGAATCTTGCCGTTGGGCAGGTGCACCGTTCCCAGATAGCGCCTATAGCGGTCTTTGCTGGAGTAAAAGACTTTCACCGTCTTGCCGAAAACCAGGCCGGCGGTAAATTGGCGGGCGTTTTGCCCAAAGGGCTGGCCCAGTTCGGGGCAGTCGACCCCAAACAGCCTGATTTTATACTTGGTCGTGCCACTGAGAATTGTGATCGTATCGCCGTCGTGGACGCTGATCACTTTTCCACTCAGCGCCTTGCCCTGCTTGCCGCAAAGCCAGGAGCAGAACATAAAGGTCAGCACGATCAGCCCGATCACGAATTTCACGTTGCGCATGGATACCTTCCGTTGCTTGGGCTGGGCTGCGATCGCCGGGGTCAAATCCGCGTCCCTTTCGGGCAGAACGCGTTCCCGGCGGCAGAGTTTGCCCCCGATACCGTTGTTTGCCAGCGTATCAACGCCCACTTATTCGTTTCAAACCCGTATTCTGAACCAGGCAGGGCCATCACTTTTCCAACTCCATGTTTGATGTTCGCAAGCTGATACGGACAAGCATCCTGTCAAGCCCAATCTACTCCGGCGATTCTGCTTGACAGCTTTGCCGCGTCTGTGTAGGAGTCGGCAAATTCAGGTGGCTCAGGCCAAGAGGAGCGCTACATGCACCCTGCCAAAGACTTCATCGTGATCACGGACATCGGCAGCACCACCACCAAAGCATTGCTGATCGACAACCGCGTCGGCCTGCCCACGCTGGTGGACATCGCCCACTCCCCCACCACCGTCGAAGCTCCGGTCAACGACGTCCGCCACGGCATCCGCCGCTCAATCGCCCAACTGGAAAAGCAGAGCGGCCTCCAGCTACTGCTGCCGGAAGCAGGCGAAGCCAACCTCGCCTTCGGGGAAAACGTCAGCTATTTCAGCACCAGCAGCGCCGGTGGCGGATTGCAAATACTGGTGATCGGCCTCACGATGTTCGATTCCGCCAGCAGCGGCAAGCGTTCCGCCTACGGGGCCGGCGGCGTGATCCTGGACACCTTCGCCATCGACGACAAACGCCAGGCGATGGAGCAGATGCTGGCCATGCGCAACCTGCATCCGGACATGATCCTGCTCTGTGGCGGCACGGACGGAGGGGCTGTTTCCGGGGTTTTGAGGATGGCGGAGATCGTCCGCATCGCCGATCCCGCCCCCAAATTCGCCTCCCAGGCCAAGATTCCCGCCATCTACGCCGGCAACCGCGATGCCGCCCCGATCATCCAAAAACTGATATCCGAGGCCTTCGACCTCCACATTTTGCCCAATCTGCGCCCCAGCCTGGAGGCGGAAAACCTGAAACCCACCCAGGACATGATCCAGAAGCTGTTCATGGAAAACGTGATGGAGCAAGCGCCCGGCTATGCCGGCGTCAAACCCCTGGTCGCGGCGGAGATATTGCCCACTCCGGCAGCCGTGCAGAGGGCCCTGGACATCGCTTCCGGGCAAGAAAAACGCAACATTTTCGCCTTTGATATCGGCGGCGCCACCACGGATGTGTTTTCCTACCTCGAAGGCCATCATCAGCGCACCGTGAGCGCCAATCTGGGCATGAGCTACAGCGCCCTCAACGTGTTCAAGGAATGCGGCCTGGACAACCTGACCCGCTGGCTGGGCAAGGATTTTCCGGAAACCGACCTGCGCGACTACCTGGCCAACAAATGCCTCTACCCCACCGCCAATCCCAGCACCGAAGCGCAGTTCCGCCTGGAGCACGCCCTCGCCCGCGAAGCCCTCTCCCTCGCTTTGGAGCAGCATCGCCAGATGCATTACAACGGGCTCAAGATCGGCTATCTGGACAAACTTAAACAGGGCGACCTCGACAAATATGAACAGATTTTCGAGTATCAGCGCGAGGAAGACCGCCTGCGCTTTAGCCAGAGCGACATCGATATCCTGATCGGCGCCGGCGGAATCTTCGCCCACGCCCAAAATCCAGCCCAGAGCCTGCTGGTGATGATCGACGCCTTCCGTCCCCTGGGAGTCACGGAAATCTGGATCGACCGCCATTTCATCTCGCCCCACCTGGGGGTCTTAAGCACCGCTGAACCAAGCACCGCGGAAAAGCTGTTCGCCCGCGACTGCGTGGAAAAGCTGGCCCTCCACATCGCCCCCACTTTCCCCGCCAACCACGCCAGGCCTGTGCTCCGGATCGATGTCTTGGACACCCGCGGCAACAGCGTCATCGAGGTCATGCCCGACCAGTTCATCCTGCTCCCGGCGGGAGAAAAGACCCTCACCTGCCATCCCCAGGGCAAAGCCTGGCTAGAGGGGAAAAAGGAGGCCAGGACCGTTTCCACCGCGCTGCCGGTGATCATCGACACCCGTGGGGACGCCGCCAACGGACGCGTTTTGGCCGAACAAGCCCTGCGCCCCTATCCCTCCGATGGCGAACCGCGGATCGACCCGCCCGAAGCTCTGGCCATCCCGCAACTCAACAACGGAAACTGGATCCGCCGGGTGGAACTGCCTTACTCCGGCGATGTCAATTTCAGTCCTGGTGACAAGGTGCAGCCGGACGATGTCGTGGCCGTCAACCGCTACAATCCGCCCCGGCTCTATGTGGTCGACGGATTTCGCAACTTTCAGGACCTGACCGAGGAGCTGATCTCCGCTTCCCTCAAAGTGAAAATGGGAGACAGCGTGGATTTTGACCAGGTGTTCGCCCAACTGCCGGACAATTTTGACCTGCCCCATTACCAGAAACACGCCCGCAAGCTGGTTTCGCCGGTCCGCGGCAAGGTCGAATACATCGATACTCACACCGGAATCCTGCTGCTGTCCGAGATCCAAAACTATTCCAGCAAACCCACGCGGGTGGATTACGCCGCGGCCCTGATGCTGCCAGCCAAGCGCGCCAAACGGTATCTGAAGGTCCAGCGGGGGGATTTCGTCTACGAGCGCCAACCCCTGGGCAGCCGCGTTGAGCGCACCGGCGAGGGCATGGCCACGGCCTTTGTTAAAGCCCCTGTCAGCGGCACTGTCACCGAGATCGACGAAGACAAAGGGATTTTGACCATCGCCTATTTGAACAAACCAATGGAGTTTGCGGCCCACGTGAGGGGCCAGGTGACCGCTGCCGAGCCTGCCAAAGGCGTGGAGATCGGTTATGCCGGAGCCCGCTGTGAAGGCCGCGTCGCCTTTGGCCGCGAATGCCACGGAAGCTTCCGCCTGCTCAGTTCCAGCGACGGCTTGACCTCCTCCGGCCTGGCGGACGCCATCGTCTGCCTGGGGTTCGCGCCCGGCGCAGCCGACCTCAAGGACCTCGCCCGCGAGAAAGTCCGCGGCGTGATCTGTTACAGCCTGCGGGAACGCGATCTGGTGGAATTCCTCGGCTTCGAACCGGGCGTGATCAACACCGGCAACGAAAGCCTGCCCTTTACCATCCTGGTTCTGGGCGGATTCGGCTCCGACCCGCTGCCCTCCGCGCTGGCCGAAGCCTTTGCCCGCCGCTCCTTCTGCTATCTCAACCCCCACACCCGCGTCCGGGCCGGAGTGGTGCGGCCGTTCGTGTGTTTCTCTTGAATTTGCCAGTCGGCCGCTAAGCATGGAGTTCAAGCGCCCGAAGCGAGCCCCGGCTTTGGAGTAGACCTGGGGGCGCTTGGACTTCATGCAGACAGAGCTTGGTCATCCTAACGCGAAACATAGCTCGCGTGCTGTTTGAAGTCCAACCTGGGAGGGCGTGGAGTGGCAGACGTCCCCGTCTGCAGATGTGCGTTGAGCATAGTCATCCTAACGCGAAACATAGCTCGCGTGCTGGTTGAAGTCCAACCTGGGAGGGCGTGGAGTGGCAGACGTCCCCGTCTGCCGGTGTGCGTTGAGCATAGTCATCCTAACGCGAAACATAGCTCGCGTGCTGGTTGAAGTCCAACCTGGGAGGGCGTGGAGTGGCAGACGTCCCCGTCTGCCGGTGTGCGTTGAGCTTGGGCACCTAACGCGAAACATAGCTTGCGTGCTGTTTGAAGTCCAAATCCCCAAATTAGATTGGGGAAGGAGCGAAGCAGGCTTAGGGGATTTGAACTCCAACCTGGGATGGCGTGGAGTGGCAGACGTCCCCGTCTGCCGGTGGGGGCTGAGCATGGAGTTCAAGCGCCCGAAGCGGGCCCTGGCTTTGGAGTAGACCTGGGGGCGCTTGGACTTCATGCAGACGAGCTTGGTCATCCTAACGCGAAACTTTTGCTCGCGTGCTGGTTGAAGTCCAAATCCCCAAATGAGATGGGGGAAGGAGTGAAGCTGGGGGAGGGGATTTGAACTCCAACCTGGGAGGGCTTGATGGAGTGGCAGACGTCCCCGTCTGCCGGTGTGCGTTGAGCTTGGGCACCTAACGCGAAACATAGCTTGCGTGCTGTTTGAAGTCCAAATCCCCAAATTAGATTGGGGAAGGAGCGAAGCAGGCTTAGGGGATTTGAACTCCAAACTGGGAGATAGACACGATTAACGGGAGGTCAAATTCATTAATTCCATTAATTCACTAATTCCCCGGCTCTACACCCCGGAAGAGCCGAAGTTGACCCCAACGGACAACAACAGCATCTATCAGCATACCAGACAAGCATATAGACTACCTAAATACTAATACCTACTAATATAGTATATATTATATATAAATACATATATATCATATAGATAGATAGACTATCTGTCCAGTTTTAGATTCTCCCCCCACCGGGGGGTGTAGAGCCGGGGAATTAGTGAATTAATGGAATTAATGAAATTGTCTTCCCAATCCCTGCGTCCCGCTGTTGATTCCGATTCCCTTGGCCTCAGCGCCGGAGCGGCAGACAGGGCGTCAAAGGCCAGAAGTCACGGGATCATTGATATTAGGAAGCCACGCACCCCGGCGCAGCCATCCAGGCGGAGATTTTTGGAGCCCTATTTCCTCGAAAACCAGAAGATGTCGTGGTCGAAGCCCAGATTGAGGTAAAAATTGGCGTGGCTGCTTTCCCGCACGGCCGCGGTGAAGCGGATGGGGGCCACCGGGGTGCGGATGCCGAGCTCCGCGTAGAGGCTCCATTCCACGTTTTCGAGGTTGTCCAGGTATTCGTCTTGCCCGATCGTCAGGCCCTGGATCCCGGCCTCGAAAAAGACGTTTGGGCGGAGGCTGAGGACCGTCCCCAGGGTGCCATAGCCATAGCGGGGCGCGCTTTTGGCATAGCGCTGGTAGCCCCGGTAGCCGTTGGCGCCGCCGAAGTAGAAGGGGTCGGCAACGTTTTCCGACTCGTAGCCGAAATAGCTGCCGCCGTTCAAACCGAGGCGCAGCGAGGCGAAACCAGCCAGCCTGGCATAGAGGTCCAGATTTCCCGCGAAACGGCTGTAGATGCGGTCGCTGAGGGATTCCCAGGGGGCGACGTTGAGCTTGGCGAAGACCCTCGCGCCGGAGCGGGGAAAGCTGAAATCGTCCAGGCTTTCGTGGTAGCCCTTCACGCCGAAACCGGAGATCAGATAGAGGGAATCGATCGGGGCGGTGGCCGAAACGTCGCGGTAGAGCCTGGTGCGGTAGGAATAGAGGAAGGCCTCGGCGATGGCGATGTTTTTGGCAAAGACCCCCACACCCGGCGTGATGCCGTATTCCAGGGAGCGCACGCTGGAGGTTTTGTAGCCATCGGCGTCGTAAAGATAGAGGCGATACTCGCTCAGATAGGGAAAGAGGCGGAAATAGGAGCCCCACAGCTCGCCGAAATTCTTCACGTAGTCAAAGCTGAGTTCGGTCCTGCCGCCCAGGGTGAAGGCGGCCTGGAAGCGGGAGTTTTTCAGCGCCATGTTGTTCAAAGCCAGGACCAGCCCCACGTTCAGCTCTTCCTCGGTGGTATAGGTGGCGTTCAGGCTCAGGTTTCCGCGCTTGCGTTCCTGCACGTAGAGGTGCAATTCGTGTCCGCCGGGAACCGGCTTCAAAACAGGGTAAAACACATGGAAGGACTGGGAATTCCAGGCGGCTTCGCAGGCGGCGAAAATCTCCTGCGGGGTATAGCGGCGGTTGGTTTCCAGGCCCAGGTATTCGCGGATCTTGACGCCGCTGATGTGGACGTTGCCGTGGCTCTGGATGTTGGTCAGATAATAGTTTTGGGGCTGCGGCGCGCGGCTGGGCGGAGTGAACTCAAAACCCTGGGCGAGCAGGGAATCCCGAAAGGCGAGGATGCGGTCCAGATGCGCCCACGCGTAGGCCTCGCCGGCGGCGATGATGGCGGCCACGTCGTCAAACTGGGCGGAAGAGTAGTCCGCCAGCTCCGGTTCCAGCAACAGGTCGCAATCCTCCAGATTGGCGTTCAGGTTGCGGATGATGCCGATGTTGATGGTCTGGTCGATCACGTCCACCAGGTCCACCAGGCCGGACTTGGGACGCAGGGCGCTGTTGACCTTGAAGCCGATCACGGTGTCCGCGCCGAGCTCGCGCGTGAGGTCCACCGGCAGGTTTTGCGAGACGCCTCCGTCGATGTAGCTGCGGCCGCCAAAATCCAAAGGTTCAACCACGCTGGGCACGGAAATCGAGGCCCGCACCGCCTGCATCAGCGACCCTTCGCGAAAGACGACCGGTTCGCCGGTGACGAGGTCGGTGGCAACGCAGGCAAAGGAAACTGGCAGGGTGGCGAAGTCGGACACATCCCCCGCGCCCAGGAACATCCTGGCGAAATGCAGGTTGAGAGGGTTGCCGGCATAGATGCCGGACGGCAGGCGGGGGGTCCAGTTGTCGTCCAGTTCCAACACCAGGTTGCCATAGGGCGCCCAGCGTTTCTGGCCGATGTAGAGGTCTTTGCGGGTGAATCCGTCGTTCAGCAGCGCGGGGACGTCCATATCCAGCAGCAGCCGCTCGATCTCCACGGCGGAGTATCCGAGCCCGTAGAGGCCACCGATCACGGCGCCGACGCTGGTCCCGGTGATGTAGCGGGGGTAAACCCCGTTTTCCTCCAGCACTTTGAGGATGCCGACATGCGCGTAGCCGCGCGCCCCTCCCCCGCTCAGGGCATAGCCCAAACCCCCGCCCCAAAGGGACTGGAAACCGGTCAGCAGCAGGAACGTCCAGATCGCCGCGAGGGAAAGCCGGCTAATCGGACTGCGCTCCCTGGTCCGTAAAGGTCGAATCGGCATAAGCGGCCGATCTTGAGCGGGTATGGGGTTTGTAGACAAAATCGAGCTTGCCGAACACGGCTGTGGCTTCGATCCGCACGGTCCCCTTGGGATTGGCGGCCGCGCTGTCCGGCTTGCGGGGAATGTCCACGCCGCCGAAAACAGCGGTGGATTCGATCTCGAAATTGATGTCGTCGGGCAACAGCACCAGTCCGGAACCGAAAACGGCGCTGACCTCAAGCGGCTTGGAATTTGGGTCTACGCCCGTCAGGTCCAGGGTTTGAGACGAAAACACGACCGTGTATTCCGAACTGCCGGTGTGGTAGACCGACGAGGACCGCGAATTGGTGGTCCGGATGCTGCAGGAACCTCCCACCAGCAGGCGGATGCCGAACAATATGATGATGATGGCGATAAAGACCTTGACCAGGGGAAAGTTCAACCCCATCTCTTTCAAGATCAACGATAGCCCGAACAGCACGATCAGAATGCCCCAGAAGGCCGGACCAAACAGGAAATTCATCTTCATCTCCTTCTCCTTAATGTAGGTTTAAACCCCGCTCGTAGAGCTGGCGTAACTCCGCCGCGGGCAGGACGGGGTGGTTGTTTACGCTGAACTGGCCGGCATCGACCCGTCCCAGCAGCAAAAAGTCTATCTCCGCCGCCGCGGCCAGCTTTTCGATCCCAGCCAGGTTTTCCGGCGGAAAGCTGATCACGATGCGCCCGGCGGCTTCGCCAAAGTATTCGCGGTCGGCGCGGTGCTTCAGTTCAAAACTGACCAGCGCGCCAAAGGTCCGTTGCGGCGCGAAGCAACCCTCCGCCAACGCCACCAGCAGGCCGCCTTCGGAGACGTCGTGGGCGGAACTGACCAGGCCTCCGCGGTTCAGTGACAGGATCAGGCCCAGCAACGCCTTTTCCCGCTCCAGGTCCACCCGCGGCGGTTTGCCAGCCACGAGGCCAAATTGGGTCTGCAGATACTGCGAACCGCCGATCTCGCCGCAATGCCCGCCCAGCACGGCGATCAGGTCGCCCTCCCGCTTGAAATGCTGGCTGAGGGCCTGGCGCCGGTCTTCCAACACGCCCAGCATCCCGATCACGGGGGTGGGCCAGATGGCGCCGGCGGGGCTTTGGTTGTAAAATGAAACGTTGCCTCCGGTCACCGGCGTGCCCAGGGCCCGGCAGGCGTCGCCGATGCCGCGCACGGCTTCCGAAAAGGCCCAATAGACCTCGGGATTGTAGGGATTGCCAAAGTTCAGGCAATTGGTGATCGCGACCGGCTTGGCCCCGCTGCAGGCGACGTTGCGGGCGGCTTCGGCCACCGCGCCCAGCGCGCCTTCGTAGGGGTCCAGATAGCAGTGGCGCGCGTTGCAGTCCGTGGCCAGGGCGATCGCCTTATCCGAGCCTTTGATGCCGATCACGGCGGCGTCGCTGCCGGGTTCGACCATGGTCTTGATCTGCACCATGTGGTCATATTGGCAAAAGATGGCGCGTTTGGAGGCGATGTTGGGCTCGGAGAGCAGCTTTTTCAGCACCGCGGGGTAATCTTCCGGCTCCGGCAGGGAATCCGGGTCGAAAGCGTGGGCTGTGGCAACGTAATCCGGCACTTTCGTCTCGCGCGTGTAGACTGGCGCGCTGCCTCCCAGGATCAGGGTTTCGGCGGGTATTTCCGCCAGCACCTCGCCGTCCTGCCTCACGCGCAAGAGCTTGTCCGCGGTCACCCGGCCGATCACGGCGGCGTCCAGGTCCCACTTGTGAAAGACCTGCTGGATGGCGTCAAAATTGCCCGGTTCCACGATCAGCAGCATGCGTTCCTGGGATTCCGAAAGCATCACTTCGTAAGGCGTGATGCCGGATTCCCGGCGCGGAACCTGCTCGATGTCCAGTTCGATCCCGACCCCGCCTTTGCCCGCCATTTCGGAGCTGGAGCAGGTGAGCCCGGCGGCGCCCATGTCCTGGATGCCGACCACCAGGCCCGCGTGGATGACTTCCAGCGTGGCTTCCAGCAAAAGTTTTTCGTAAAAGGGGTCGCCGACCTGCACCGCTGTGCGCATCTGGGCGGATTCCTCGGTCAGATCCACCGAGGCGAAGGTGGCGCCGTGGATGCCGTCCCGGCCTGTCTTAGCGCCCACATAGACCACGAGGTTGCCCACGCCCTGGGCGGCGGATTTGGCGATCTGGCCGTGCTTGAGGATGCCGACCGCCATCGCGTTGACCAGCGGATTGCCCTCGTAGGTCGCGTCGAAAAAGACTTCCCCGCCCACCGTCGGCACGCCGAAGCAATTGCCGTAGTCCGCGATCCCATGCACCACTTCGCGCATCAGATGCCGCACCTGGGGGTTGCTTGGATCGCCGAAGCGGAGCGAGTTCAGGGCCGCTATCGGCCTGGCGCCCATGGTGAAGATGTCGCGCAGGATGCCGCCCACGCCGGTGGCCGCGCCGTGGTAGGGCTCCAGGGCGGAGGGATGGTTGTGGCTTTCGATCTTGAAACAGATCGCCAGGCCGTCGCCGATATCCACCACGCCGGCGTTTTCGTCCCCGGCTTTGGCCAGCATGGCCTCGCCGTCGCGGGGCAGGGTCTTGATCAGGCGGATCGAGTTTTTGTAGCTGGCGTGTTCGCTCCACATCACGCTGAAGATGCCCAGTTCGACATAGGTCGGCGGGCGTCCGAGGATTTTCAGAATGTAGTCAAATTCTTCGGGCGAGATGCCGTGTTCGGCGATCAGTTCAGGCGTGAGGGGCGGTTCTGGCTGCATGGGTCCTCATTGGTTAAATTTGATCTCGTTGTTCTTCAGCAGGGCGATCAGGCGCAAAATCCGGCCGTTGATCGCCTCGAAGGTCTTGCGGTAGTTGTCGATGTCGGAGCCGTAGGGGTCGGCGATGTCGCCGGGGTCGCCCACGGCTTCGTTGAGGGTCATGATCTTTTTCGCCGCTTCGGGCTGGTTTTTGCGCAGGAAATCCCGCTGTTTTTCCTCCATGGTCAGCACCAACCGGCTGCCGTTGACCATCTCCGGGGTCACCTGTTTGGAGATGTGGTCCCGCGCTTCCAGGATGCCCTGTTCCAGCAGGATCTGCAACGATCCGGCGGAGATCTGGTGCCCGCCGGGCAGCAGGCCGCAACTGTCCCCCGCGAAGCGCAGCTTTTCGGCGACCGCGTAGTGGTTGAACAGCTTGTCCGCCATCGGGCTGCGGCAGATGTTGGCGGTGCAGACAAACATGATGGTGGGCAGTTCGAAGGACTTTTTGACCTCGTAAAAGGGGATGGACCCCTCCCGCAGGCAGCGCAGCTCGTCAAATCCGCTCTGGTTGTGGCTTTCGTAGCTGTGCACGTATTCCACGATGGTGGAGGGTTGGACGTCGCGGTTGAACACCCTGGCCGAGGGGACGATCCCGTAGTCGAACCAGGAGGCGTAGATGCCCGTCAGATGGTCAAAATTTGAGACCGGCGGCAGGCTGGTGAGGTTGACGCTGGTGCTGATCATCGGCTCGTCCAAAAGTTCGATGAAATAGCGCAGCAGCTCGTCGTTGGGCACCCGGAAGGCCACTTTTCCGTTTACGGACACGTGCTCGTACTCCGGCTGATCGCAGTTGAACACGGCGGTCAGATTCCCCGGCCAATACTGATCCAGCAAGGGATGCAGGCGGTCCGGGATGTAGATGTTTTTGTCCGTGAACCAATCGATGTGGGGCACCAGGATGATCAATCCCTCGCGGTCGGTCCGCTGTTTCAGCTTCAAAATGCGGTCGATCGCTTCCAGCGAGGACAGCCGGCAGCCGATGCCAAACATGCCCCCGGTGTAGTGCAAAATGGTCTTGTTGATGAAATCTTCTTTGCGTCCCAGCCGTTCCAGTTTGCGGACCGGCGGGTCCTGGAGCAAAATCATGTTACCTCCCGGGAGTTGGTTATTCGAGATAGCTGAGCGGATTCACCGCCTTGCCGTCCTTGCGGACCTCAAAATGCAGGCTGGGCTGGCTCGCGGAGCCGGTCATGCCGGATTTCGCGATCACCTGCCCTTTTTTGACCGTGGCGCCCTTGCTCACCTTCAGTTCGTTGTTGTAGGCATAGACTGTGAAAAAACCGTTTTTGTGGTCGATGATGATCAGCTTGCCCTGGCCGCCGTAGCTGCCGGAAAACACCACCTCGCCGTTGTCCGCGGCCACCACGTTGGTCCATTCCGCGGCGGCGATGTCGATCCCGTTGTTGACCACGGAAGTGCCGTAGGAGCGGGTTTCCTGGCCGTATCCGCGGATGATCTTGCCCCGCAGGGGCCAGGCGATGGTGCGCGCGCTGAACTTGTAGGAAGCCGGTTCTTCGCCCTCGGAGCGGGAAGTCAGGCTGGCGATCAGGCTTTCCAGCTGCGCGGCGTCGTTGCGCAGTTTGGCCACCTGGTCCTGCAGCTTTTGCTGTTCCTTGGTCAGTTTCTTGTTTTCGCCTTCCAGGTTGCGGACGTCGCGGTCCAGCTTTTGGATGGTGCTGGATTTGGTTTGCACGTCTTTCAGCACCTTGCTGTGCTCGTTGGATTTCAGCCGGCGTTCGATGGTCAGGCCGCTCTGCACCACGCCCAGATTGTTCAGCTTTTCGCGGGTCTGGGTGGACATTTTGGCCACATAATACTGCCCTGGGGTGTTCACCTTGTTGTAGCTGCGGGCGTTGTCCGCCTTCATCAGGTAGATGATCTGCGCGTTCTGCTGTTTGTTGAGGTCGGCGATCTGCTGCTCCACGCTGCGCAGTTCGCTGGTGACGACGTTCAGGACGTCGCGCTTCATTTTTTCTTCCGCCTGGCTCTTTTTCAGCTCTGTGCTGGTCTTGGTTTTGGTGGTTTGGGCGCTCTGGATCTTGGTCTGGTTTTGGGTCTTCTTTTTCTCGGTCTGCTCGATCTTCTGTTCGGTCTTCTCGAGGTCTTTTTTCAGCTTTTCCAGCTGTTTGAGCTTGTCGTTCAGCTCATCGCCGCCCAGGCTGACGATCGCGGCGGCAAGGATCAGAGTAGTTAATATTTTATTTGGCATGATTACGCACCTAATCGCTCGGTTTAGTCCATTCTGTACGCGTCGGGATTGATGTCAATGCAAATCTTTGCCCAAGCAGGCAGCGACTCCGCTTTTCACGCTCAGTTCCAGCCCGGCGGCAACTCCGAAAACCACTCCCGGCTTTGGCGGAAACCTGCGTCACGCCAAGGTTTGCGACCTCCCCAACAGCGGCCGGGGAAAAGCCCTTGCCGGTCATCCACCTGCTGCCGGCGGATCCTCCCTCCCCAGGCCGGAAAAGCTTCCGGACTGCCCTTACCGCGGACCCGTTTGCCCTGGGTGGACTCGCCCAATACATCCCCAATAAACTACGGAATGTCCAAGGCCAGCCCACCCCCGGCGCAGGGATTGGGAAAAAGAACGAACCCGGCGTTGGGGGTGGATTCGCGCTACTAAAGCAAGAAGCCATCCGGGTTTGGATGGCTTCTGGCGCAATGATTATGTTGGGGGGTTATCTCTTTTTGGTGAGGTGCTGGATGGATTGCTTTTCCTGGTGGGTGACTTTGTAGGTATCGAGGACCAGGTTGCTTGCCACAAAGATCGAGCCCAGGGTGCCGAATAGGATGCCCAGGATAATCGTCAGGGCAAAATCGTGCAAAACGGCGCCACCAAACAGATACAGCGACAGGGTCGTCAACAGGGTCGTTCCGCCGGTGATGACCGTTCTGCTCAGAGTTGTGTTGATCGCGCGATTGAATACTTCCGGGATGGGGTCTTTGCGATACTTTTTCAGATCCTCGCGGATGCGGTCAAACACCACGATCGTATCGTTGATCGCATAACCGACGATGGTCAGGAACGCCGCGATGATCGTCATCGTTATTTCCTTACCGGTGATGGCGAACACTCCCAGCAGCAGCAAAACGTCCGCGAACAGGGCCACGATAGCCATCAAGCCAAAGGTGAATTCGAACCGGACCCAGATGTAGATAATCATCAGCACGAGCGAGATCAAAACGGCGATGATGGCATTGGTGCGCATTTCAGAGCCTGCCTTGGCTCCGACGGTGTTGATCTCCAGGACGACTTCATTTTGCATGTCTTTTCCCGCGACATACTGGGGCAGCTTTTCCGCAATGACGGTCAGCAGATCGCGCTTTGTCTGCTCCAGGTTTTTGGTGCTTTGCATTTTGACCTGAAACACGCCGGCGCTGGCCTGGCCAATGTGTTGAATCTCGGCATCTTTGAACCCGGCGGCGGTGATGACGTTGCGCAGTTCGTCTATCTGAATCTGTTGAACCTTGCTGTCTACGGGATTGAGGTTGAGGGAGGCGGCCACGCCCCCGGTGAAATCGATGCTCCAATTGAGGCCATTGACGATCAAGGCAACGATCGAGACGAGCAACAGCAAGACCGAAATGGCGTACACCCAGTAGCGGATTTTAACGAAGGGGACGTTCGTGTTACGTAATATTCTCATCATTCGCTCCTTATACGCTGATGGTCTGTTTATTGCCTGAGAGCATCGTTTTTTCCATGATCCAGCGGTCGAAGACAATGGCACAGAAAATGGAGCCGATGATGCCGATGGTCAAGGTAATCGCGAATCCCCGAACAGGACCTGTTCCAAACTGGTAGAGCACGAAGGCGGCGATCAGCGTGGTGAGTTGGGAGTCCCAAATGGTCACCGAGGCGCGGTCAAAACCGGCGGCAACCGCTGTGCGCGGGGTCTTGCCGGCGTCGAGTTCCTCCCTGATCCGTTCAAAGATCAGAACGTTGGAATCCAAAGACATGCCTATCGTGAGTATGATACCGGCAATGCCAGGCAGGGTCAGGGTTCCGCCAAAGAGGGTCATCGCTGCCAGGATGAAACCGACGTTGAAGAGCAACACAAAGTCGGCGATCAACCCGGAAAGCTTGTAGTAGATGGCCATGATGATTATCACGATCAGAAGGCCGATCAGGCCTGCCATCAGGCCGCTTTTGATGCTGTCGGCGCCCAGGCTGGCTCCCACCTCGTTGGTGGATTCGACCACCAGCGGGGCTTTGAGGCTCTTGTTATCCAGCAAAATGGCCAGGGAACGGGCTTCCTCGCGGCTGAAGACGCCGCTGATGATGGCTTTGCCGTCCGGAATCCGGTCCTGGATGTTCGGGGCGGAATAGACCTGGTTGTCCACCACGATGGCGAGCTGTTTGTTGATGTTGTCGCCGGTGACGCGTTCAAAGAGGCGGGCGCCGGTGCGGTTGAATTCCAGGGAAATATAGGGTTTGTTCGCGGTCGCGGGGTTGGGATCGCTGGAGGAGCCGATCATCATCTTGGCTCCGGTCAGGTCCGCGCCGGAAACCTGCACGGCGGATTTCAGCACATACAGGGAGCGGATCGGAGAGGTCTGTTCCTCGCCCTTCTCGGCGCTGCCAAACACGAGTTCGTAGCCCTTGGGGACGATCGAGGCGAACAGGGTGTCCGCGAACAGCTTCTGCACCACGGCCACGTCGGCTTCGCTGACGGTGAAATTGTTCTCTGCGGCGATCAACAGGCGTTTGAAGATGCCGGCGCCGGTGTCCAGGGAATCGCTTTCGATCCCGCGTTTCTTCAGCTCGGCGGCTTCCTGGCGGTCCAGTTCGACCAAGACCGGAAACGCGGCCTGGTTGGCTTTGATGGTGTCGTCGATCTGGGTGATCACGGATTCTGCTTCCTGGCGGTCCGCCACCAGTTTAAAATTGAGCAGCGCGGTGCGCTTGACCAGGTCTTCTGCGCTCGCGCGGTCCTTGGCGCCAGGTAATTGGACCAGGATGCCGGACTCGCCGATCTTTTGGATTGAAGGTTCGGCCACGCCAAACTGGTCGATACGGTTGCGGATGATTTCGATGTTGCTGTCCACCGCGTCTGGAATTTCCGCGGCGGAAAGGCCCTTTGTGTCAACACCCAAGAGGATCTGAAGGCCGCCCCGGAGGTCGAGCCCCAGGTTCAGCTTTTTCTTGATCGGCCAGCTGGTCATGCTCTTTGGAATGAACAAAGGAGACAGGAATATCAGCGTACCCAATACGAATATCAGAATGGATACAGGTCTTAGCCAAGAGTATTTTTTCATCTTCCTTATGCTCCAATATTGGAATATTTTACACTATTTCGAAGGTATTTTAGCCATAAAATTGACGGCCGCCTATACGTCAAGTGATTTATGCCGGCGCAAGGCTACACGTCAGGCGGATCGGATCACGGCAGGGATTCGCCCCGCTCTGCCGGCAAAAATCAAAGCGGCCCGCCGGTTCTCGCGATCCGGCCAGCCGCTGGTCTGGCAAAAGTGGCGCTACTTTTCCGGTTTGAAGCCCACAGGCTTGTTTTCCGGCATGCCCTGGACCTTGATCTCTCCGTATTGGCTTTCAAAAGTATCGATGTTCTTTTGCAGCAATTGCAAAAACTGCTTGGCGTGCTGGGGCGTGCTGACCACCCTGGTGTAGATGCGGGCGTCCGGAATGCCCGGCAACACGCGGCCAAAATCGATGATGAATTCCGAGGGGGAGTTTGTGATCACAAAGAAATTGGCGTAGGTGCCCTCGCCGACCTTCTCGTCGATCTTGATGTTGAGTTGCTGGGGTTGTTGCGGTTGTTGGGCCATTTTATTCTCCTTGGTTTGAAATCAGTCGTTCATGCGGGATCACATTTCCCGCGGCGCGGATTCTGTCCATCAAAAAGGCGTAATGGGGCGAATGAAGGCAGAGCTCGCGGTTGCCGATCACGATGACGCGGTCCTGGGCGCGGCTGAGGGCCACGTTCAGCTTGCGGTCCACCCTGCCGTCACCGGATAGCGCTTCCACGTTGCGCAGGGCGCCGACGCTGTGCAGGGGCAAGGTCACGATGATGTTGCGGCGTTCGGAGCCCTGAAAGCGTTCCACCGTGTCGATGGTCATCTTTTTCTGTTCGGGGCCCAGTTCCTGCAGCAGGGCGTGGATCATCGCCCGGAAGGGGGCCACGATGCCGACGTCTTTGGCGTAATCGCCGATCACCCCGGCAGATTCCAATTGCCTCAGGATTTCCAGCACGCAGCGGACCTGGAGGGGATCGTAAAAGTGATGCTTGGACGGCGGGCATTCGATCCAGAAGACGCGTCCGCTGGCCAGGGGATGCGCGGATTCCGGCAGAGCCGCTTTCTGCGCGGGCAGGCCCGCCAGCAGGGCCTCGGAATAGTAGTGCTGGATCAGCCCGGCGATGCTTTCGTGCATGCGGTAATGCCGGTTGAGCATGGTGATGGAATCGGTCCAGCCCTGGGCGGCGCAGACCCGGAACAGCCGCTCCATCAGGGATTGGTTGTAGCCGCCGTAGCAGCTGCCGGCCAGTTTGGGATGCTGGAAATTGAAGCCCTGGCCCGTCTGGGAGGTGATCGGCGGCAGTTGGTTCTGGTCTCCGATCAACACCGTCTTGCCGATCCTGGCGATGCTGCCGAGGATGCTGTTTTCCACTATCTGCGAGGCTTCGTCCACTATCAGCTCGTCGATGTGGATGATCTTGCTGAGGTCCTGGAGCCAGCGCGAACTGCTGGAAACCGTGGCGACCCAGATCCGGTTGGCCCGCAGGATGGAGTCGATCTCGTCAAACTTTTTGCCTTCGATCCGGCTGTCCAGCCTCTCCCGGTCTATCTCGTCGGAGGATCCGCTGCGGATGAACGGTATCCCCCGGCGGCGCAGGCAGAGGCAGATCTCGTCCACGGCGCGGTTGGTGAAACTCAAGATCAAAACGGTCTTGTCCGTTTGGGTGAAAAGGCGTTCGACGTAGGCGGTGAGCAGGCCCGAGGTCTTGCCCGTGCCCGGAGGACCCTGCACGATGTGGTATTGCTTTGAAGCGCTGACCCGGGCGACGATGCCGTCCAGATAGTCCCCGCTGTCCGGTTCCAACGGCTCCGTCCGGGGACGGTCCAACCCCAGCAGCAGCCTGCGTTGGGAGGGTTCGGATTCCAAAAAGCTGAACAGCGAGCCCAGCGGCTGGTAGAGCGAGCCTTCCTGCTCGTCGTGTTCCAGCTCCCAGGCGGAACTGCGCATCAGTTCGAGGTCCTGGCGCAAGCCGCCGCTGATGCGGACCTCAATCGCGCCCTCGTTTAGCAGGATGATCTTGCCCCGCAGGATCTGCTGGTCCGCCACGGCTTTGTTTTGGCGATAGAGCACCACCCAGTCGCCGGCGCGAAAGTCCGTGACCGGCGCTTGCCCAGGCAGGGTCAGGCGGATCAGGTTGAACTCCACGCTCTCCACCCGCAGCGAACTCAGCAGGCGATAGCGCTCGGTTTTGGCGGCGGGGCTTTGGCGCCAGAGGGCGTTGTGGCCGTAGATGCCTTCACTGCTCAGCCCGCCGGTCTTGGCAAACCAGACTTCCCGCACCAGCAGGCGCAGTTGTTCCAAAAACCACTCGTATTCATAATCCTCCAGCGATCTGAGGGTGGCGACGATGCCCTGGCGGCTGGTCTGGCGAAACGGAGCCTGGTCGGGCGCCGGCGTGTTCAGCAGCCAGTCGAAAAACACCCTCGGATCCTCGGCCAGGCCATGCATCAGGCCCACCAGGCGGTTGCGGCCCATCAGCAGGTCCTGTTCCAACGCCGTGGTGTTGGTCACATGGCGGAGGGGGTTTTCCTTGGATGCGCTGTAAAATATGCTGCTGGTGCCCCGGGAGGCTTTGTCAAAACAGCTGCGGATGATCATGTTGTAGGCCACGACCTGCATCTGATTGTTGATCCAGACGATGTCCCGGCTCGCGCTGCCGCTTTTCAGTTCATCGATGTAGGGCACGCCGTCGGCCAGGCGCAAGATGTCCACCCGCCCCTGCAGGCCGTATTCGGGGCTGATGAAGCTCGGTTCCAGCTGGATGTCGTCCTGTTTGACCTTTTTCACATAGTCCGCCAGTTGCGGCAGATGGTCGTCCCGGATGCTGGCGTAGATGTTGTTTGCGGCTTTCTTGCCCAGCGAGACCAGCGGGATCGGCGCTTTGGCCATGCAGCGCCGGAAGAGGGCCGTGTAATCCGTGTCCGGGCTGCTGATCAGTTCGTCCAGGATGCCGTTCACCAGGTTGCCCTTGGTCATTTTCTCGTTGGCGCTGTCGCTGATCAGTTTGTCCAAAATGAAGTTTTCCGGATGGCAGCCCTTGGGTTCAAAACAATCCGCGACCGCGGTGGCGTCGACCAGAAAGTCCGGCTCCAGCACGATGAAGGTCGTCGGAGCGCTTTGGAAGCTGAGTTCCTTGCCCGTCACCGCGCTCAAATTCAGGCAGTTGAGGGTGCAATGCTGCCAGAGGGCTTTGTTCAGCACACTCCAGCGTTTGCCCCTGTCCTCCAGGTCGTTCAGGTAGATCTGGCAATCGAACCCCTCTTCGTTGGCGGCCAGAATCTCGATGCCGGTGACCGCCTCGCCGTTCCGGATGGGTTTCCAGGCTTGCACCACGCAGTTGAAACTCTGTCTGCCGGCAGCCCGGATGGCGGGAAAGGGCTGGGCGTTTTGCGCTTTCAGATATTCTTCCGCCGCCGGGTCCGCGCAGTCCGGATTCAGCCACAGCAGCAGTTTGTGGAGCGCCAAAACCCCGGAAGCCAGAGACGCGGCCTCCGGCAGAAAATCCCGCTCATGCGCCGCTTTATTGCCCAAAAGGCGCAGTTGGTTGGCTTGGGTGACCAGATCGGCCGGAACCGCCAACCTCGCGTGGGCGTATTGCATCCGGGCAAACAGCCCGTTGAAGCTGGAGTTGCTGTCCTCGCTCAGCTTGCGGTAGACCCCCTCCATCAGCTGCCGCAGCAGGAGCAGCTTGGTCTTGGGGTCAGCCGTGCCGGCGAGGATCTCCCCGAGGCGGGACCGAAACTGCCCGGCCTCGGATCTATCCAGAACCGGCATTACTTATGGTGTTTTTTGCCTTGTTGCTTGCCGGTTTTATGGCTCGGAGCCACGGCTTTTTTCTTTTTCAGAAAATTGGCCCGGACCCAGCCCCAGTTGTAGGCCAGATGCAGGATCCCGACGATAGCGAACAGGATGCCGGCGTATTGGTGCAGGCTTGCCCAGGTGCCGCCTTCGGTGATCTTGTAGCCGGCCAGGCCGATCACGACCCCCAGAAACAGGACCAACAGGATGGGATTCAGGAATTTCAGGGCTGATTGTTTCATTTCTTTACTCCTCTGTGTTTTCTTCGGTTTCGTTTGAGTCAAAAAACGCGTCGATGAATTCGTTGATTTTAAAGTCTTCCAGGTCGTCGATCCCCTCCCCCACGCCGATCATCCGCACCGGCAACTGCAGGTTGTGCTTGAGGTTGAAGATGATCCCGCCCTTGGAGGTGCCGTCGTATTTGCTCAGGATCAGGCCGGTGAGGGCGATCGCCTTGTCAAATCCCAAGGCCTGCGAGATCGCGTTTTGCCCGGTGGTGGAATCCAGCACCAGCAAGACCTGGTGGGGCGCTTCGGGGAGCAGCTTTTTGATCGTGCGGTCGATCTTGCTCAGTTCCTTCATCAGGCTCTCCCGGTTTTGCTGCCGCCCGGCGGTGTCGATCAGCACCACGTCGTGGTGCCGGGAAATCGCGGCGGCGATGCCGTCATAGATCACTGCCGCGGGATCGGCGTCCTGTTGGGATTTGACCATCTCCGCCCCGGCCCGTTCCGCCCAGATCGCCAGTTGTTCGATCGCCGCCGCCCTGAAGGTGTCCCCCGCGATGATCATCACGGATTCCCCCGCCCGGGTCAGGCGTTTGGCGATCTTGCCGATGCTGGTGGTCTTGCCCACTCCGTTGACGCCCACAAAGACGATCACGTAGGGCTTGTTGTCGATCTCGTCGTAGATGCTCACGCTCTCGTCGTAATCGCTGCGCAGGATGTCCTGCATGATCTCTTGCAAGGCCGTTTGGACCTCTCCGACGTCATCAATGCGGTCGATCCGCACCCGCTCTTTCAGGCGGTCCATGATCACTTCCGTCATCTCGACCCCGGTGTCGCATTTGAGCAGGATCTCTTCGATCTGCTCCATCAATTCGTCGTCGACCTTGCCGCGTAGCTTGATCGCTTCCGCGATCTTGCCCAAAAAGCCGCTCCTGGTCCGGGCCAGCTTTTTCCGCAAGCCGCGCGCTATGCTCAGCATATTTACTCCATCTGAAAGATTAATCCCTGGCGACCGGGGCCGGCCGGTTTCACTTTTATCATTGACACCCAATCGTCTTGCCATAAAATGGATTCACGTTTTAACGTCAATAAAAATATCCGGGAATGAACGCATGCCACACCCCCCTTTCAGACCCCCGCTGCTGTTCGCGCTGCTGTTGCCGCTGCTGTTGGCTTTCGCGGGCTACCTGCTGTGGGACAGCTTGGAACCTCCCGCTCAGCCCGAGGTCGCCAGCACCCCCTCCTCCGCCCTGGACTCGCTTTTGGCCTACCAGGTGGAGCTGGCGGAAAGCCCCGCCGCGGACCCCGCCGAGCGCACCCTGGGCTTCAGGGAGCTATTGATCTACATCGCCCTGCTGGCGGGCCTTGCCGCCTTTTTGGGCCACTATCTGCGCAGCCGGCTGGTCTGGCTCGCGGTGCTGCTGTTGCCGCTGGCCCTTTCTCTTTGGGCTGTCCGGAAATTTAGCGCCGACTTTCTGCTCCTCTACCTGGTTTCGCTGGCGTTGGCGGCATTGGTGCACCTTGTGGTCCGCCACCTGTTTTTCCATCCCGCCCTCCTGCGCTTCCGGATGCCGCTCTGCTCCGTGGTGGGAGCGGGAATTTTGACCCTCTATTACCGCTCTGTCTTTCTGATCTTTGGCCAGGCATTCCCCGCTGCGGAATGGACCCAGGCCCTGGTCAATTCGCTGGTGTTGTTCGTCTTTGTCTTTTTTGGCCTCGTGATCGCCGACCTGATGATCGGCAGGGGCAGGCCCGCCTCCGGCGGAGCCATTGATACGGAGGATGGCGCCAGCCACAATGCTGACTGACCGGGATTTCTTTCTGATCGAACCGGACGGCGCCGCTCCCCTCACCAGCGCCGCTTTCGGCAACGCCAATCCGCTCTACATCGAGATCGGTTGCGGCAAGGGGGAATTTATCTCCCAATACTCGCTGCTGCATCCGGACTGGAATTTTCTGGGCTTTGAAGCCGCGGAGAAACGCGTCCGCAACATCCTCAAAAAGCTCGATCCCGCCAGGCATCCAAACGTCCGCCTGATCCGCCTGCTGGTCGATGCCAAAATCACCGGTTTAATCCCCCCGGAATCCGTGCGGGGAGCCTTCATCCAGCATCCGGATCCCTGGCCCAAAAAACGCCACCACAAGCGCCGCCTCATTCAACAGGCGTTTTTGGACGCCCTGGCCGCGATCCTCGTTCCCGGCGCCCAGGTCCACGTCTCCACCGATCACGCGGAATACGCCAACTGGATCGCCGAAGAGTTTGTCAAAAACCCCTATTTCATCTCGCTGCACGACGATCCCATCCAAAAACACCCCAGCCTCGACGACCATGTCGTCACCTGGTATGAGACGGACCAGCGCCGCCAGGGTTTCGAGCCCAACTTCATGCTGTTCGAAAAGATTTGAATGCCTCGCTAATCATTGACCATCAACTGCTTGGCTTTACACATTTGAACCAATGCTTCAAGCTGATTGGGTAAAATACCTCACCGACAGGAAATTGTGGCTGGCGCCTCTGGCCGGCTACACGGACCGCGCCTTCCGCCAGCTCTGCAAAGCCCACGGCGCGGATGTCCTGGTCAGCGAAATGGTGAGCGCGGACGGACTGGTGCGCGACGCCAAACGCACGGTGCAACTGGTCTGGTTTGAGGAAAGCGAGCGTCCCTACGGGGTGCAGTTGTTTGGCTCCGACCCGCGAGTGATGGCCGCCGCTGCCGCCGCCTGCCTGCCCTTCAAGCCGGATTTCATCGATCTAAACATGGGCTGCCCGGTCAGGAAAGTGGTCCGCCGCGGGGCTGGTTCGGCCCTGATGACCACTCCGGACCTCGCTGCCGAAATCGTCCGCGAGGTCAAAGCCGCTCTGGCCGGCGCGTTGCCCCTGGGCGTCAAGTTTCGCAGCGGTTGGAGCCTGGACCAGCTCAACCATCGGGAGTTTGGCCTTTTGCTGCAGGACGCCGGGGCGGATTTTCTCTGCCTCCACGCCCGCGCCCAGAGCCAGATGTTTTCCGGCTCCGCAAATTGGGACCACATCGCCCGCCTGAAAGAGGCGATCTCCATCCCCCTGATCGGCAACGGCGACGTCAATTCCCCCGAAGCGGCCCACAAGATGCTCGCCGCCACCGGCTGCGACAGCGTCATGATCGGCCGCGGCGCCCTGGGCAAACCCTGGATATTTGAACAGATCCACCAGCTGCTCGCCACGGGCGACTACCAGCCGGTTTCCCGCGCCCGCCTGCTGGAAACCCTCAAGCTCCACATCGACCTCGCCCTCAAATTCAAACCGGAACGCGTCGTGGTCAAGGAACTCCGCTCCCAGCTCACTTTTTACAGCAAGGGCCTGGTCGGCGGAGGCGAATTGCGCCAGGCCATCAACCACGCCGCCAGCACAGCCGAGATCAGGGATTTGATCGCCTCCAGCGAAGCCTTCCGCGTCTGATCCCCCCCCAATCCCCCACTCCCCACCCCACCACCCCACCACTTCACCACCCCATCACTTCACCACCCCACCACTTCACCACCCCACCACCCCATCACTTCACCACTTCTCAAAACAATTCGCGTAATTCGTGCAATTCGTGGACCATCCCTTGTCATTCCGGGCTCCGACCCGCCATCAAAAACCGCCGCACTCAGGAATTCCTCCGCGACCCCCCCGTCAGCCAGGAAACCGCCGCCCAGGCCTTCTACCTCTGCGACTTCTACCTCCAAAACACCCTCCCCCTCCTCGAACTGCTCGATGAACAGGATAAACTGGCGGGGGAACGGAAGATCATCTCCCTGCTGGTGAATAACTTCCAGGGGAGGGCGAAACATTCCGACCTGATGAATATGTGTCACATGAAGAAGCGGGAATTTCTGAGCAACATCGATACGCTGATAGAACGCGAGGCTATCACGGTTGAAGCCTACACCCAATATCAGCACACAGGGAAAATGTACGTCCTCTCTAAAGAACTCATGGATTCCTGGAGTGAATAAATGGCTGCGCTAAGGATCAGAAGCCCACCACGGCAGTTACTGCACCCCCTGGGAAGCGTATGCTGGATAACTGACTTGCTAACCCACTGCCGTTTATAAGCTCAAGTCTTCGCAAGTCTAAGCAAGTCTAAGCAAGGGGTTTGCTTAGACTTGTCTCCTTGTGCCACAAGGAGATAGCCCCAAGTCTTCGCAGATTTATGGGTCCCTGTGCCATCTGGACAGATAGGATAGTAGAGATGCTGTGTAAATGACGTAAGTCTATTAATAATATATAGATATAATATATATTTATATGATATTAATATATTTTTATACTATATATCTTATCCTTTCTCTCCCTCCCGCAGGAAGAGAGCATCCCTTGCCTCGATGGCCGAGCACTGCCGATTTTTGCTTAGACTTGAGGTTAACTTATTGTCCCACAGTCACTCAAGTCTTCGCAAACCCCGTGCTTAGACTTGCTTAGACTTGCGAAGAGTTGAGCGTCTGGCAACCTGATCAAGGCCCCACAACCCACCACCCAGCCCCAGCGCGTCAATCCAGCCAGCCGCCTGGAATGACACACTCCGAGGCCCACGAACTAAAGCGCAATTGCGTATCACTAACCATCATTAACCCCTCCAATTCGCGTAATTCGTGCAATTCGTGGACAGCCTCTTCATCCCTGATCCATTCTCCCCCATTAACCCGTTAACCCATTAACCAGTTAACCCAAAGAATTATCCGTAACCCACTATATATAGAGGGTGTTGTTCCTTATTTCACTCCTCAATG
>CAZOVZ010000016.1:0-46179 GCA_964583755.1 uncultured Candidatus Cloacimonadota bacterium | reverse complement strand
TAGTGATCCGCGGCCGCTGTGGAATCCAGGCTTGTGGGGGTAATGCCCCTTGGATTGGTGCGTTGTTTTTCTATGAGTGATGGTTTTCTGCTATCGGGCTGAGACTTCCGTTACGCGAGGATGGATTTTGTTTTACGGCCTGGATTCCACGCCAGCCGCAGGTTACTGTAAGTGGGTAGGTTACCGGTCAGGCGGCTGGCTGGAATGACACGCTGAGGCTGGGTGGGGGTGGGCTGGGTTGGGTTGTCGTTTCGGGGTTATCTGGATTCCGGGTCGAGGGGCGGAATGACAAGCGTGGGTGCCCCTGGGGAAAATGACGTAAAGCTATCTAAAATAGTGGGTTACGGGTTATCTGGGGTTTTTAGCATTAAGCAGCATTAAGCAGCGTTAAGCAGGGGGTTGCTTAATGCTAGGAACCTTAATAATCAATGAGTTAGGCTTAGGTTTAAGCAAAAATGTGGGTATAGTGCCATCCCCGGGATTGGGGGGTGGAGGAGTCCCGGGAGGAGGTAAGAGTGGATAACTAGTATATGATAATAAAATATAAAATTATTATATAATATATAGTATCTATACTCTTATATACTTGACTATATGCTTTTAACCTTCTTTATACAACATCTCATATCCGCCGGTCTCACCAGAGAGCCGAAATCTGCTTAAAGCTAAGGTTAAAGTACTGCAAATAAAGCCTTTAGCGTTAAGCAACCCTCTGCTTAATGCTGCTTAAAGCTAAGAGAACTAATCTTGATTTGACAACGGCGGATTTGTCAACAACGCATTGGTGGACTTCGCTCCCGAGTGATCATCACTCAATCCTCCCAGGATTTCATCAAATCCGGGTCAACACGTAGAGCTTCCCGCTATTGCGGTAGTTCGTGTAGGTTTCAACCGTGATGGCCTCGCGTTCTATCAGCGTTTCAATGTTGCTCAGAAACTCCCGCTTCTTCATGTGACACATATTCATCTGGTCGGAGTGTTTCGCCCTCCCCTGGAAGCCGTTCCCCCGCCAGTTTATCCTGTTCATTTAGCAGTTAGGGGAGAGGGAGGGTGTTTTGGAGGTAGGAGTCGCAGAGTTAGAAGGCCTGGGCGAAGGATCAGAGGGTGGCGGGGTGATTGGGTTGGGTGTCGATACTGGTTTTCTGGATTCCGGGTCCAGGCCCGAAATGACAAGCTGAGGTTGGGTGCGGAAAAATTTCGTCCTTGACACAAAAGTGCCCTGCTGATTTTGGCTTGAGGCATCAAAAGATACATCCGAATGGAGGAAAATCATGCCCGAGAATCTCAAATACGGAACCGTCAGTTCCAGCCAGGCGATCGAAATTGAAGAAAAGTACGGCGCCCACAACTACCACCCGCTGCCGGTGGTGCTCGCGAAAGGCGAAGGCGTCTTCCTGTGGGATCCTGAAGGAAACAGATATTACGACTTTCTTTCCGCCTATTCCGCGGTGAACCAGGGTCATTGCCACCCTAAGATCGTCAACGCCCTGATCGAGCAGGCCAAAGAACTCACCCTCACCTCGCGCGCTTTTTACAACAACAAGCTGGGCGAATACGAAAAGTACATCACCGAGTTTTTCGGCTACGACATGGTCCTACCGATGAACTCCGGCGCCGAGGGCGTCGAGACGGCGATGAAGCTAGCCCGCAAATGGGCCTACCAGGTAAAGGGAGTGGAAAAGGACAGCGCGGTCATCGTGTTTGCCCACAACAACTTCCACGGCCGGACCATCGCCATCGTCTCCGCTTCCACGGATCCGGACTGCTATGAAGGATTCGGACCCTTCGCCCCCGGAATCGCCAAGGTCGCCTACAACGACCCCGCCGCGCTGAAGGAGTATCTGGAACAGCACGGCAAAAACGTGGCCGCCTTCATCGTGGAACCCATCCAGGGTGAAGCGGGCGTGTTCGTTCCCGACGAGGGCTATCTGAAAGCCTGCTTTGACCTCTGCAAACAGCACAACGTGCTCTTCATCGCCGACGAGATCCAGTCCGGCATCGCCCGCACCGGCAAGCTGCTGGCCTGCGATTACGAAAACGTCCGCCCGGACGTACTGATCCTGGGCAAAGCCCTCTCCGGCGGCGTGTTGCCCGTTAGCGCGGTGTTGGCAGACAAAGAGATCATGCTCACCATCAAACCCGGTCAGCACGGCTCCACCTTCGGCGGATTTCCGCTGGCTTGCGCGGTCGCCAAAGCGGCCCTGGAAGTGGTGAAAGAGGAACAGCTGGCCGAGCGCGCCTACCGCCTGGGCGAGATCTTCCGCGCCGAACTGCGGGCGATCGACCATCCGATGCTCAAGCTGGTGCGCGGCAGGGGCCTGCTGAACGCGATCGTGGTCGAACCCAAGGACAACTACGAGGCCTGGGACGTCTGCCTGAAGCTGAAAGAGCGGGGCATCCTCTGCAAACCCACCCACCGCCACATCATCCGCCTGGCACCTCCGCTGGTCATCACGGAAGAACAGCTGCACGAATGCGTCGGCATCATCAAAAGCGTCTTTGACGAACTGTAAACAAGATCTGACGGCTGCCCCTACCGCTCTGGCAGGGGCAGCTTTTTAACATGGCAGACGCGAGCTTCCGAAGCGGATTCGCCGCCATCATCGGCAAGCCCAACACCGGCAAATCCACCCTGATGAACCGGATTTTGGGCGAAAAGCTTTCCATCACCTCGCCCAAGCCCCAGACCACGCGCTACGCGATCAAAGGCATCCTCAACCAGGCGGATTGCCAGATCGTGTTCATCGACACCCCCGGCTATCTGAAACCGCGCTACGAGATGCAACAGCGGATGCAAAACATCTGGGCGGACGCGTTCAAGGACGTTGACCTGGTGATCTTCCTCGCCGACGTCACGGATTTTCCCACGGACTACGACACCGAGGTGTTGGGGCATCTGAAATACCTGAAAACCCCGCAGCTCGCGGGGTTTAACAAGATCGACCGGCGTCCGGACCTGGACCGGGAACAGTATCTGGCAAAGCTGCCTGAATCGGTCGGCGCCGCGCTGTTTATCAGCGCCCAAACCGGGGAAGGCGTGCCGGAACTGCTGGAATCCATCCGAGGCTTCATCCCCTATCACGAGCCCTATTACGACGAAGACCAGCTTTCGGACCTGCCGATGCGGTTTTTCGCGCAGGAGACGATCCGCGAGGGCATCTTTTCGCTGTTCAAGCAGGAGATTCCCTACGCCTCGGCCGTGCTGGTGGAACGCTATACGGAGGAGGGGGAGAGGGTGGTGATCGACGCGGTGATCTGGCTGGAAAAACAGAGCCAGAAACCGATCCTGATCGGCAAAAACGGGGAGAACCTGCGCCGGATCCGGGAATACGCGGAACGGCAACTGGGCGCCTGGCTGGGAATGCCGGTGTTGCTGCATCTTTGGGTCAAGATCAACCCCAACTGGCGGAAAAAGGCGACCGCCCTGCGAGAGCTGGGATTTGGCTGATCCCCCGCGGCGAGGGAAATTTGTTGACACAATCCGCCCCGCGCTTAACGTAGCACATTCGCTAACCAGGCTATGATTTTTATCTTTCCAAATAATGACTCTGAGTAGCTTGCATGCATCAAACTAAGACCGAAGAAGCGATACTGGCCGTCGACATCGGCAATACCAACGTCACTTGCGGGATCTACCGGCAGGGCAAACTGATCTGGTTCGCCAGGTTTTTCAGCTCGCGTAAACGCACCGCGGACGAGTATTACAGCCTGTTGAACTCGCTTTTGACCGAGCTTCCCCCCAGCCAGATCAGGCGGGTGGCCTTGGCCAGCGTGGTTCCGGAGCTGACGCGCATCTGGCAGCATCTCTTCGCGAAATACACTTCCGCGCAGGTGCTGGAGATAGGCGCCCGCAGCGATCTGGGGCTCAGTTTCCGGGTGAAGGACCCCTCCTTCATCGGAGCGGACCTGGTGATGAACGCCTACGGAGCCTGGCAAAAATACCAAAGCGACTGCATCATCCTGGATCTGGGCACCGCCACGAAGGTCCAGTTTGTGACCGCCACGGGCAGGTTTGAGGGCACCGCCATCGCGCCGGGGCTGAAGACCAGCGCCGACCATCTGTTTGAAAAAGCAGCTTTGCTCTCCCAGATCGAACTGGTGCAGCCTTCCGGCCTGCTGGGCACAAACACCGTAGACGCCTTGCTTTCCGGCATAGTCCAGGGCCACGCCTTCATGCTGGAAAACTACGTGCAAGAGATCAAGCGCCAATACCCCAACCGCAAAGGGATCCAGACCATCCTCACCGGCGGCGTAGCCGAACTGGTGAAGCCACTGATCCCCTCCGCGGACGTTTTGGACAAGACCCTGACTTTGGACGGCCTGCAGCTGGCCTACCGTCGCCTCGCCGACCTATAGAATGCTCAAACGCCGGATCCTGCTGGGTTTGCTGATCTCCCTGCTGACGTCGCTGGGGGCCTACGATTTTTATCCCCGGCTCTATCTGCCGGGCTATACGCCCCTGATCTACAACCAGCAGGACGTCTATAAACTCAACAAAGGCCTGGCCGTGATGAAGAGCCAGCCCTACCTGATCCGCGAGTTTGGCGTGGACACGGTGGAAGAGGTGGATTTTGAGGCCCAGCGGGTGATCATCAGCACCCAGATCGACGACTTCAAGCTGGTGCCGGACCGCAGCCTGAGCTTCGACCGCTATTTTGCCAACCTGCAGGCCCGCACCTTCCGCGGACGCCTGAACGAACAGCGCAAGACCGCCAGCACTCAGGCCAGCGTGACCACCACCGGCCTGATCAAGGAATTTGTGATCGACATCCCCGCCATCGCCGTGCCCAAAGCAATGCGCAAGGTGTTGGGCGGCGGTTCTCCCAAACTGAGCCTGGACGGAACCCAGAAGGTGACCATCGAAGCCGGCAGCACCAAGCGCAAAAACGTGGCGATCTACGAGGCGGACAACTCCAGTCGCTTCGACATCAAGATGGAGCAGGAGACCAACCTGCGCCTGGCCGGAACGATCGGTGACAAGATCGCCGTGAACCTGAAATACAACAGCAAGCAGGACGAGCAGCTGTTCGACCCCAACAACGTGAGCCTCAAATACACCGGCGACGAGGACGAGGTGATCAGTTCGATCGAGGCGGGAAACATCACCCTGGCGCTTTCCGGCTCGCGCTACATCAGCTATAGCACCGCCTCCAAGGGCCTCTTTGGCGTGACCTCGAAGCTGAAATACGGAGACCTGAACCTGACCCTGATCGCCAGCCAGGAAGAGGGCGAAAAGAACAAACAGAGCTACACCGGCACCAGCCAGGCGGATTCCACCGTCTTCCGCAGCCGAGACTACGCCCCCCGCACGATGTATTACATCGCCGACCCCTATGACCTCTATGACCTGTATTCCGAAGCGGACGCCTCGCCCACCATCCCCGCCGGCTGGATCAACAACGCGATCAAGACCGATTCCCGCGGAGCCTGGATGATCAAAACCCCCGCCCTGCTCCCGGAAAACGGCTCCGTGAGGCTGTTTTTGGACGACGGCAACGCGGTCGGCGACCAGTTTCTCGCCCCGGGCGACACCATCTTTTACAGCCCCTCGGATTTCTACGTGCCCTATTACGAGGAATTGATCGAGGGCACGGACTTCGTGACGGACTACAGCGCCGGGATCGTGAGGGTCAACCGCACCCTGGACCGGCGGACCACGATCGCCGTGAAATACGTCCGCAAAGACGGCATCCCTGTGCCCGCCAACTCCGACGCCGAGGACGGCATCCTACACGCCAGGGTGATCCGCCGCCGCAACCAGGAATACGACCCCAACGATCCCAACAACGTCTGGCATTACCAGATGCGCAACGTTTACAACATGAACAAGACCAACATCAAGAGCGAAGGGTTCACCCTGGACATCTACACGGTGAACGTGGACCTGACCAGAAACTACCTGGTGCCGGATTCCCTCTCCGCCGCGGGGATAGTGTCCTACAACGATTACCTGCGCATGGACAGCACCGGCGACGGCCTGATCAACGGCGACGACAACACGGTGAACCTCACCACCGGCCTGGTGACGGTGCCCTTCATCGAGCCCTTCCGGGACCTCGGCGACGGCGTGATCTACACGGATGAAAACGAAAGCATCAGCTATCTGGACATCAGTTTCTTCCTCTCCGTGAAAGGCAAGGTCGGCCGGGAGGGGGTGGACCTCTCGCAGGGCGGAATCCTCAAGGGCAGCGTGGTGGTCAAGGTCAACGGCGTGGAGCAGCGCGAGAACGTGGATTACCTGGTGGATTACGATTTTGGGCGGATCACCTTCCTCACCTCCGCTGGCAAGGATCCTGACGCCAAGATCGAGATCGACTATGAATACCGCAGCACCTTCAGCATCGCCAGCAAGACCCTGGCGGGAATCCGGGCGGATTATAACATCACAGACAACGCCAAGCTGGGCGGGACGCTGATCTACCGCTCCGAAAACGTCTCCGACCGCCGTCCCCGCATCGGCAACGAAAACATCCAGATGGTCATGGCCAACGTGGACGGTAGCCTCACCTTCAAGCCAAACTTCATCACCCGCTGGCTGGATGCCCTGCCCCTGCTCAAGACCAGCGCGGAATCCCGCTTCACGCTTTCCGCCGAAATGGCCTACACGATCCCCAACGTTTACGGCGATCCCCGCGGCAAAAAGAAGGAAGCCTACATCGACGACATGGAATCGATCGTGGATTCCTATCCGATGGGCGTCACTATCGGCTCCTGGTCGCTGGCCAGCAAGCCCTACACCAGTTCCCTCGCCAAGGGCCGGACGATCTGGTACAATCCCAAAAACATCCACCGCGACCAGCTGGAAGACCCCGCCACCCTCACCGAGCGCGAAAAGACCGAGAGCGTAACCGTCTTGGCCCTCAAGGTGTTTCCCTCCGGCCTGGGCATGGAGGGCGGCAACGTCTGGAGTTGGGGCGGCGTGATGAAGTATCTGGGCAACCAGATCGATTTTTCCCAGAAAAAGTACCTGGAGATCCAGGTGAAAGTGACCGCCGAGGAAGGCCAGCCCACGCCGAATCCGGTGATGCGGATCGACCTGGGCGACGTCAATGAAGATTTTTATACCGAATTTGGCGGCCTCAACTACCTCAACAACGAAGACGTCAATTCCGACGGCGTCCTCACCCTGGACGAAGACACCGGCCTGGACGGCATCTTTGCCGGGCAACCGGGCGCCGACCCCAACGACGTCGCCTCCAACGACATCGACCAAAACGGGGATTACCCCCGCATCAACGGCACCGAGGCCAACCGCGTCCTGGATACCGAAGACCTCAACGGCAACGGCGTCCTGAACTCCCTGGACCGCTATTTCAGCTACTCCTTTTCGCTGTCGGATTCCCTCTACCTGGAAAGCGTCAACCACGCCGGCTGGCGCATCTACCGCATTCCGCTGACCGATCCCAGCGCCTATGAAGCGGTGAACAACTCCGCCACCGGCGGCGGGCCCACCCTCAAAAAGATCTCCTACGGCCGCATTGTGTTGGAGACCAATGCGACCGCCAGGGTGCTGATCTCCGACATCTCCGTGGTCGGCAACAAATGGCAGGATTTTTATGTGCGCTACCTCAACGACACCATCCTGCCGGACGCCCAGGTCAATTCCTACAACACCACCTACCTCTCCGGGATCGTCAACAACCAGAAAAACAGCTCCCACTACACCTCCCCGGAAGGCACGTTCTACATCGAAAACAAAAAGGAATCCAGCGAATCCGCCCTCTCCCTCGGGGTCCAAAACCTCCAGCCGGGCCACCAGATACTCCTCCGCCAGCGGCTCTTCGACCCCTACAGCCTGCTTTCCTATTCCAACGCGAAATACTATGTCTATCCGGAAGCCAGCGACGCCAACCCCTTCCATCCGGACTCCGTGGAGGTCGTCTTCCGGGTCGGCGCGGACAGCCTGAACTACTATCAGGTGCGCGAGCGCGTGGCGGTGGTGCCCTATCAGCAAAAGATGGACAAAACCCGCTGGCAGGTCTTCACGATCGACCTGCAAGACATGACCTCGATGAAACAGACCAGCCCGGACGCCACTTCCGGCGAGGTGGTCGTGGGCAGCCGCACCTACGGATTCAAGGGAAATCCGACCCTCACCAACGTCCGCGACATCTTTTTCGGCGTCTACAACTATTCGCCCCCGGGCGGCACGCCCTTCAACGGGACGATCTATTACAACGATCTGATGGTCACCGATCCCTACGAGGACGTCGGCCAGGCGCGGCGCGTCTCCCTGAATTCCAGTTTCGCCGATTTCAGCACTCTGGACATCGATTTTGAGGACAAGAGCGAAAACTTCAACACCACCGTCCAGCGGGGCAGGGCCAACACCTTCACCAGTTCCCGCTCGCTGAACATGAACAACAAGTATTTCCTCCACAAACTGCTGCCTTCCAGTTGGAACCTGGATCTGCCGCTCAGCCTCACCCGCAACTACTCCTACGGCATCCCCCGTTTCCGCGCCAACAGCGACCTCCTGCGCGACAACATCACCGATCCCGAGGAAAAGAACCGGGAACGCAACGAATCCCTCCTCTATTCGGCGGATTTCGGCTTCAGCCAGCGCACCGCGCCCCGCAGCAAGATCCTCCAGTATACCATCTACCGCAGTTCCCTCAGCGGCAGGGTCGAACACTCTTATCGCCACACGCCCACAGCCGTGGATACCACCCTCACCTGGCGCGGGACCTACAACTACAACCTCGGCTTCCCCAGCGACGCCGTCAGCTTCCCGCTCTTCCGCAACTACCGCCTGGGCTTTTTCCCCACCACCTGGAACAACAGCTTCACCCTGAACAACACCGAGCCCCAAAGCTGGAACTGGGAAAAGCGAGAGGGCGCCTACGGCTGGTGGCCCAGATCCCAGACCGTGGACACCAAGCTGTTTACCAGCGACAACAACATCAGTTGGGCGCTGACCTCGGACGTGGCGCTGACCCTGCGCCTGAACAGCAAGCGGGACCTGATCCAGAAGCGCTATTTCAAGTCGTTCAACGTGGGCAAGCTCACCGAATACGTCCAGGATTTGGGGATAAACTACAGCCCGAACTACCTGCGCAACCTGATCAACCTCACCGTCAGCGGCGGCACCCGCTTTTCCGAAGCCCAACGCAAATATTACCAAAACACCGACGCCGGCGCCGTGGAAATGTATCAGAGCGACGGCAGTTCCAACCGCAGCTTCCGCTCCAACCTGACCCTGATGAATTCCACCCTGCTTTCCTCTCTGGCCGAACGGCTGATCTCCGCCCATCGCGCCCGCAGCGGCCAGGCCTCCGCCGGCGAACCCAAGCCCAAGCAGGAGGACAAGGATAGCGGCATGAGCGAGGACGACCGCAAACGTGCCGAGGAAGACAAGCTGCGCCAGGAGTTTCTGGACAAGAAAAACCGAGAGATCCAGGACCAGCAACGAAAAAAGGAAGAAGAGGAACGCCTCCGCAAGCTGGAAAGCGGGGAAGAACCCAAGGATGAACCGAAACCGGAAGAACCCAAACCGGAAGGCGATTTCAAGGCGGACACCGAGGGCGGGATGCCGGAGTTTGGCGACGAACCCGCCGCAGCGGATTCCACCCAGGCGGAAGACAAACCGGAAGAGAAACCTGAAGACAAGCCGGAAGACAAGCCCGAGCCCAAACCCAAGCGGGACATCTTTCTGCCGGGTACGGTGCTCAACTTCCTTTCCAAGTTCAAAAACATCGCCGTCTCCTACCAAAACGGCTATGTGATGTCCTACAACCAAAAGGACGACCGGCCGCCCTTCCTCTTCCAGCTTGGCCTGCCGCACTCGGTGGACGGCGAGTATCTGGATTCCACCACGGACGACAACACCATCACCCTCTCCTCTGGCCTGGGCTTTTCCCGCCGCCTGGACAGCACGGTCAACTATTCCTATGCCCTGAACCGACGCTACGCCAGCGCTTCCAACCAGTCCAAAGCGATCACTTTCCCGGATGTGACCGTCAGTTTCATGGATTTTGAAGACCTCGTGGGTCTGGGCAAATACATCTCCGGAACCCGCATCAATACTGGCTTCCAATACACCGTCCGCTCCACCGGCGACGTGGATTGGGACCGCCCCAAACAGGAAACCGTCACCGTCGGGCTCAACCCCCTCATCGGCTTCACAGGCACCCTGTTCAAAAACTTGAGCACCAACCTCAGCTACACGATCACCAACGGCACCAGCACTACGGACATGGACAGCTACGACATCGTGAAGGAGACCAGCTCGCAGACCCTCAACGGCAACCTGTCCTATTCCTTCCGCAGCGGCCGGGGCTTCAAGGTCCCCTTCACTAAAAAGAGCATCCATATCAAAAACGAGCTTACTTCCAGCCTCTCATTTGCCTACGAACGCAATTTCGACGAGACCTTCGGCCGCGAAACCTCGCAGGTGGACCGCGACGGCGTCCGCCTCTCCATCACGCCCGGCGCCACCTATCAGTTCAACGAAAACATCCGCGGCGGCCTCACCGGTTCCTGGGAAAACACCGCGGACAAAAAGCGGGATACCGGCTTGCGCGTCTTCCGCCTCGGCGTCTGGGTGGAGGTCAATCTCTAAAATCCCTTGCGGGGAGAGGGTTTTGTTTCCCGCGGATCACGCGGATGAAAAGGGGGATCTCGCGGATATGCGGCAGTTTGTCTTTCCGGGCTTTGATACGGAATCCGGAAGACCTTCGAGCAGCCAACCCAGCCTCAGTGAGTACCGGAGTGTTAGACGTCCTCGTCTAACAAAGCCCCTCAGGGCTTGATCTCACCCCGGACAGCAGTTTAAACGCCCCTCCGGGCCGTTGGCAGACGGGGACGTCTGCCGCTCCGTAAATCACCATCCAGCCTCAGCCTGTCATTCCACCTTATGATGAATGCCCTTCTGACGCTGTCGGTCGCATCCCCAAACCCATTGCCAGACCGTTTGCCCACGCTGGATTCGCCCAAGACAGCCCCAACATTATTGGGAGTGTATTGGGCGAGTATGTCGCTGGTTTGGCGACTGGTAGATAGGAATGGTTTTCCGGGGGAAGCGGAACATGGCCGCCAGGAAGGATACATGCCAGCAGGCGCGTCATCCCAAAAGGCAGACGGGGACGTCTGCCGCTCCCTCCAGCGGAGCATTAACTCATTAACTTGTTAACCCGCTAACAAAAAAGCCCGGGTAGAATCCCGGGCTAGTTAAGAAACAACGCTTCAGGCTATTCCAGGATGATGTCATCCCCGTTGTCGGTCGGCTGTTTTTTGGTCTCGCCGGGGGCGGGTTTGGGTAGCGTGGGTTGGGGCGCGGTGGGGGCGTAGCCGGCGTCCGGTTTGCAGTGTTTGCAGGCGGTGTAGCCCTGGTTGATGGCATCCTGTTTGATGATGGAGACTTTCTTGCCCAATACGTAGCGGCAATTGCTTTTGTGGTATTTCTTGCCGGATTTGGTCACGTAGACCGTGTAGTTGTTGGCGTCGTCAAACTGGGTCATCATATTGCTGACCAGGTTTTCGGAGGTGATCAGTTGCTGTCCGTTGGGCGCGGTAACGTTCCCGGTGTTGTTGATCCCCAGAAAGGCGCCGATCGCCAGGATCACAGCCCCGATCAGGCTAAAGAGCACTTTTTTATTCATCGATACTCCTTTGAATACGTTTTTACCCTATTATCAGAACGGAGTTTTGCGGTCAAGGATAATTTCAGTCCTGAACTCACCCAACGCTTCAGCGCGGGTCGTTTCGCCGGCGCTGTTTGAGCTGGGACTACTTGATCACCGCGAATCTGCGGATCGCAGACCCGGACGGCGTTTGCAGCCGGCAAAAGTAGATTCCGGCGGGCAAGGGACCGCAATCCAGGCCAAGTTGGTAATCCCCGGGGTCAAGCCGCCAGTCGCGGATGGACTGGCCGCGGCTGTTGTAGAGGGTCAAGACTCCGTTGTCGCCCGCTTTCAGGCAGACCGAAACCGTCGCAGTTACCCCGCCCCGGGCTGGGTTGGGGAAAAGTCCCCGCAGAGCGGAAACGTGTTCCGGTCCTTGGGCCAGATCGTCCGCCGCGGGGGTGAATTCGCCCAATTTTGCCACCACCACGTCTTTGTCGCCGAAACTGAGCTCAAACGGTTCGCCGTCAAGAGAGTTGAAATAGGCGTTTCCCTCGGAAACACCGGCGATGCAGGCATTGCCGGAGCCGCCCAGTAGGATGTCCAATCCCCGGCAGGAGGAGTTCGCTCCATAAGAACCCGCCGCTTGGGCCCAGATCCAGTTTCCGGCGGGGTCAAGCTTGCCGGCGAAGAGATCGGTGCCGCCGTGGGTTTGCACGTAAAAGCCGAGGGCGTTGGGCAACCAGATCGATCCGGAGCCGTAGACATTGCCTTCGGAGTCGGCTGCCAGGCTGGAACAGAGGGCTCCGTTCATGGCTTCCGCCCAGGCCCAATCGCCGCCGGGGCCGGCTTTGGCCACAAAGTAGTTTTCCTGACCCACGCAAACCAGGGAGTGATCGCCAAAAGAGGCAGTGCCGCGAAACCGGCCGGAGATGACCAGGTTTCCGAGGGCGTCCAGGGTCAGGGTTTCGCAGAAGTCGTTGTCCGTGCCGCCGGCCTGGACAGCCCAGAGCCAGTTGCCCTGGGGATCGAGCTTGGCCAGGAAGATGTCCGCGCCGCCGGCGGAGGTGAGGGAGGTGCTGCCAAACTGCGCCGTTTCAAAGAAATGCCCCGTCAGATAGATGTTTCCGGCAGCGTCCAGAACCACTTCGGCGGCTCCGTCGGGCGAATTGCCAGGCGCCCCGGCTTGCGCGGCCCAATCCCAGGTACCGATCCGGTTCAGCTTGGCAATGAAGATGTCGCGGTTGCCATAGCCGCTGCTGAGCAGGGTTGTCTGGCCAAAAGTCACCTCTCCCATGAATTCACCGGTCAGGTACATGTTTTCAGCGGCATCCAAGGCCAGGCTGGAACAGAGAGGATCACCGCTGCCGGTGGTGCGGTCCACCGCGGCCCAGTTGCCGTCAAAATCCAGGATCGCCACAAAGAGGTCGGAGGTGCCTTCGCTGGTGTAGTTCACGGAGCCGAAAGTTGATGATCCGTAAAACTCACCCGCCGCGTAGAGCCAAATGTCCCCCGTCGCTATCGCCGTGCCCCTGTCATAACCGCTGCCTCCGGCAGGGACTTGCCAGATCCAGTTGCCGGCGGGGTCCAGTTTGGCGATGAAAATGTCCCTGGCGCCGTAGCTGGTGAGCGTGGCAGAACCGAACTGGGCTTCGTCTTCAAAGATCCCGGTGATGTATAGGTTTCCCTGGGAATCTGCCGCGATGGCATTGGCCATGTCCCAACCCTCTCCGCCGGCAGTGTTGGCCCAAAGCCAGGATGGCGTCTGGCCCGGAAGGCGCGTGGCAGCGCCCATGATCAGCAGGCCAAGGACGAAGTAACTGATCTGTTTCATCTTACCTCCTCGTGCACGCGGATGCGCAACGTCATATTAGCAAATTCAATAAATACTGTCAAGCAAAATGATCGTCTGGCAGGCTCCACCCGCTATCCTGGCGGCAAAAGAAAGCCCGGAACGAATCCGGGCTGTGAAATGTAACTCTGTTTAGCTATTGGTATCAGCCGCTGAAAACGGGGATCAGCATTACGATCCGGCCCTTTCGGAGACCAACGGAAGCGCGGGCAGAGGATTGTCCGTCATTGCGGCGGGGACGGGCACCGGGACGGGCTCCAGCCCGGCGTCCCAATCCATCACGGAAAGGACGATGTAGAAACGTTTGAAGACTTCCGGATAAAACATGTCCATGGCCGGCGGAGCGGGGAAGGCACAGCCGCAGTATTCCCATTCCTCGGCTTCCGGATTGGCGGCATGGTAGGGCACGTAGTAGATCACACCCGCCGGGTTGGGAGGCAGGACGTCCCAATAGATGAAGGGATGGATCTGGCCGTCGAGGTGATAAATGCCGAGCTCGGAGTGGATGTTTGGGGGCGGGTCCAGTTGCGGGGTGGCTTCCAGTCGGACGTTGTCGATCAGCCAGGCTACGATGCCGGCGGAATCGGCTCCGTAGGCCACAAAGCGGATCTGAAACTGGCCTCCGGAGATCAGGCTGGAGATGTTCCAGGTTTTGGTGCTCCAGGGAATGTCTTCGCCCAAATAGGTCTGGTTGGTGACGTTTTCGATCTCCTGCCAGGCCGAGCCGGACAGCACCTGCACGCTGAGGCCTTCGACGGTGGCGGGATCGGCGTTGAGAAGGCACAGATCGTAGCTGAAGCGGACCCCCACAGCGCCGGTGACGTCGATCGGAGCGGAAGTCAGGGGCACGGAGTAGTTGTAAGCCAGGGGCAAGGGGTTGAAGGCGACGGCGGTGCCGGGATTGCCCAGGCTGGAATTGAGGCCCCAATTGATGGAACCGATGGTCCAGAAGTTGGGGATGGGATCGGTGAAGTCCTCGTTCACGGGCAGGGGAACGAGGCTGGGATCGCGGGGCTGGCCGGAGGGATCGAGCGGCCGGTAGGTTTTCAGATACGAGGCGCCGTCGGCGGCAAAGGCCGGCAGCAGGCAAAGGACAAGAACGGCGAGCAATATGAACTTTTTCATGACTTGGGGCTCCTTGGTTGGATATTGAGCTTCGCTTGCCACGTTCGGCGACGCGGCGATAGCTGTCAAGTTTATTGTGTGGAAAAAGCTTTTCGGAAGGGGTTTAGAACTGGAAATAGATGAAGGGCTGGAGGTCCGCCGCCCGCGCCTGGAAGAGGATCCAGATGACCACCGCCAGCACCAGCGCCTGCAGGGGCAGCGGGGCTTTGCGGAGGCCGCGTTCGAAGGTCCGTTCAAAGCCGTCCGGCAGCCAGTGGATCAGGAATCCGAAGGCGATCAAGCCTGCCACGACCTGGTATTTGGAGATCCACTGCCAGAAGATTGGCGCGTTGAAGGTGTGGAAGATGCGGTTGAGCATCATCCAGGAGTTTTCGAAGGTGCGGTTGCGGAAAAAGATCCAGGCAAAAGAGACGAAGTGGAAGGTGAAGATCACGCCCAGCAGGCGGAGCAGGAAGTTTTGCCGGCGGGGCTGGCCGGGATCCTCTGGGCGCCAGCGGCGCAGCAGCGCCAGGCGGAGTTTGTCGAACGCCAGGGCGACGCCGTGGAGTCCGCCCCAAAAGACGAAATTCCAGGACGCTCCGTGCCAGAGGCCGCCCAGGACCATGGTGAGCAAGAGGTTGATGTAGGTGCGGACCTTGCCTTTGCGGTTGCCTCCGAGGGGGATGTAGAGGTAATCGCGCAGCCAGGTGCTGAGTGAGATGTGCCAGCGGTGCCAGAATTCCGTGATGGTCGAGGCGCGGTAGGGCGTGTTGAAGTTGATGGGCAGGTTGAATCCCATCAGGGTGGCCAGGCCGATGGCGATGTCCGAATAGCCGCTGAAGTCGCAGTAGATCTGCAATCCGTAGCCATAGACTGCGATCAGGTTTTCCACCCCGGAAAAGAGGGCGGGATTGTCGAAGACGCGGTCCACAAAGTTCAGGCTGATGTAATCCGCGATCACGCCTTTCTTGATCAGGCCTCCGAAAATCAGCACCAGCGAGGCCGCGATCTGTTCTTTGGAGAGCGAGAGCTTTTTGTTGATCTGGGGGATAAACCAGGTGGCGCGGACGATCGGCCCTGCCACGAGCTGGGGGAAAAAGGCCACGAAGAAGGCGAAATCCGCGAAGTTGCGGATCGGCTTCAGCTTGCCGAAGTAGATGTCCATGGTGTAGCTCATGGTCTGGAACGTGAAAAAGGAGATGCCGACGGGGAGGATGATGTCCAGGGCGGGCAAGCTGCCGCCGCTGACCTGGTTGATGGTCTCGATGATGAAATTGGCGTATTTGAAATAGCCGAGAGACCCCAAATTCCACAGCACGCTCAGCCACATCAGCGAGTTTTTCGCCCAGCGGGGCCGGAGGTCGTGGATCAGGCCGCCCAGCACGAAGTTGATGTTGGCGGTGATCAGCAGCAACAACAGGAACTGGCCGCTGGTCTTGTAGTAGAAATAGAGTGAAAACAGCATCAGGTACCAGGTGCGCACGCGGATCTTTTTCACCACCAGGGGATAGAACAGCATCACCAGGATGAAGAAGAAGAGGAAAAAACCGCTGTTGAAGATCAGCGGGTTCTTCGGGTCGTAGGCAAGGATCTGAAGCAGTTTATCCCAGATCATTTATCGGTACCCGCGTAGCTGAGGTAGGCTTTCATGATGGCGTGGTAGAGCAATTGGCCCTGCAGCATGTAGCCTTTGGGGCTGAAGTGGATGAGGTCTTGGGAGGCGAAATCCCGGCTGCGCCACTTGACCACGGAGCCTTTGCCGCCCATCACCTCGCCGAGGTTCCACCAGGCGTGGCCGCCGGCTTTGGCAAAGTCGACGATCTCGGCGCGGACTTTGTCCAGATCGGCGTTGTGCTTGCCCCGTTTATGGGAATCTGGCGGCAGGGTGAAGAGGATGGGAGTCTCGCCGCGGCAGGGCTCCAGTTTGGCCATGAAATCTCGCAGCTCCCTGCGGAAACGGTCGGCGACATAGCTGCCCTGGGCGTCGTTGGTGCCCAGGGAGATGATGATGAGGTCTGGCTTGAGTTCGCGGCAGCGGTCGAAGATCCGGGAATTTCCCACTTGATTGAGGAAGGAAGCGCCGATCACGCCGGAAAACTGGTAATCGAACCGGGGAAAGGAACCGGTCTCCGAGGCTTCAAAGTACTTTTTGAGGGAACTGCGAGCGGTGGTGGAAAGAAAGCCCGGTTTGATGTGGGAATCGCCGAACTGGTAGACGGTGATCCGGTCGCGCAGTCCGCTGCGCAGCTCCATCAGCTTGCGCAGAAAGTCCGCCAGATGGGGGTCGGAGTTGTGGATGGTGTTTTTGTTTTGCTTGATGAAGGAGAAATCACTGAGGTATTCGTCGCTGTCCAGCAGAGTGTAATAGCTTTGGATGAACTCTTCCAGGGAGTCCATTGCGATGGGAAACTCATCCACCTGCTCGATCTCGTTGCGATAGTCGATCGGCAGCGAGCCCGTGGCGGGCAACTGGCAGACCGCTGCGCAGACCAGGCAGGTGACCAGCTTGCGCAGCATCCTAATCGAGCTTCCCAGTGGTGATGACGTCGTAGAGCAGATTGGCGATCTTGCTGGCTCCGGCGCGGGTGAAGTGGGTGTAATCGCTGCGGGCGAGCTTGGGGCTGGCGCTCACCCAGCCTGGCATGGAGCCAAGGCCGCCCATGGCCTCAAACACGTTCCAGAAGGCGCAACCGGTTTCGCTAGCCAGTTCCGCCTGCGTGTTCACCAAAATCGGGATGTCCGGCGAGGTGACCATCGTTCCGTTTTTGCGGATGCTGCGGTCGTGGGCGCTGAGGATCAGGATCGGCACGCCCGGCAAGGCGTATTGGATATGGCGCACCGCCTTGATCATGCCCTCCTTGTATTTGGTGTATTCGGTGCGATCGGGGCTGGACACGTTTTCCCCGTATTGCATGATCACGAGGTCATAATTGAGGGCAAACTGGATAGCCGAGAGGGTGGTGGCGGGAATCCGGTCGAAATTGAGGCCGGAATAGCCGCGCACGGAAAAGTTGTCCACATAGACGCCGTTGATGTCGTCGAAGGAAACTCCGTGGACATTGATGGGGTCATTGGAGTTGAACTCCAGGCGGACCTTGCGGATGGGGGCGGCGGGGCTGACATCCAGCACGTTGATGCCATCGGCGGCGCTGAGGGGAAAGCGGCGTTTGGCGCCGCCGTCGTGGGAAACGTCCACGTAGGAAGTGGGGGAGGCCTTGCTGTAGAACAGGCGGATGCGGCGGAAGTCGGTCGATCCGCCGGGGTAATCCACTCCGGCATATTCGACCCAGGCGATCGCGCCCGCGGATTGGCGGTTTTTGACCTGACGCGAGGTCACCTTGGGCGCTGCCGCGAGGCTGTCCGATCCGCTGGATACGGTGCTGCGCACGGTCGTTTCAGTATAATAGTGGCCCTGGGGGATGAAGGTGTAGCCGATCACGCCCAACTGGCCTTTGCCGGCTCCGTTCATGAAGGAACGGGTCTCCCAGTTTTTGGAAAAGTGGTGGCTGATGGTGCGGCGAAATTCGTTGACCACGGAGGTGATCGGCACCAGGCCGACGCCGCTGCCGCCGTAGGTTTCCTGCAGCCTGTCGCGCAGAGTGCCGGAAACGAGGTCGCCTTCGATGATGGAATCGCCATAGTAGGCGATGCGGAGATTGCCGGTTTTGGTCTTTTGCAGTTCGTTCAGGCCCTGGAGAAAGACCTCCAGGGGCGCGGTGGCGCTGGCGACCTTGAGCTCTCCGGCGGCGGCTTTGAGGCTGTCCGGAGTGGGCAGCAGGGCCGCTTTGAGGTCTGCCAGCAGGTCAAACTTTTTCAGAGGCAGGATTTTGTTGTCAAGGGCGGGGATGTATTGGGTGAAAACGCCGATCAGCACCACCGCCAGGGCGAAGATTAGCACGGGACGCCAAAAACTGCTGTTCATGCGTGCCTGCGGCGAGGCCGCCCTCCCCAAGGGAGTCGCCGGGCCAGGGCGCGGCAGTTCCCGCTGGTGGCCGGGGACTGGCTGTCTGTATATGATCCGGAAAGCTGTCTATATCGCATTGAGGTTACCTTAATGAAGTCAAATATCGCTATAGACAGGACTAACTTTTGGAAAGCGTTATTTTGACAAGCGAAAAAGCTGAAAGGTGTTGACAAAATTGCCCCCGCATTTTTGGTGGCAATGCCAGGCGCAGCGCAACGGTTGCTTGTGAACCATGTCAGATCAGGAATGAAGCAGCATTAAGCAATGTCAACCGTGTGTCGTTGTCAGCCTGGCTTTTTCAGATCAGGACGAAATCCTGCCCCCGACACGCAGGTATCAGCAATTTCCAACAAGGACAGATCGATGAAACGCACCATTTTGGCCTTGGCGGCCGCCAGCCTGGTTACCGCCGTTCTGGCCTTTCCAGTCCGCATCCAAAGCTGGCAACCTGGCGCGGATGTCAAACGCCTGAACCAACTAAAGGTCAGCGTGGATTACGTGAACCCCTCCAGCGGCGCCATCATCGCCTATGTGCATGATGAGCAGGAGTTTCAAAGCCTGCTGGATCAAGGTTTCCCGGCGGTAAAGCTGCCGGACGAAGCCAGGGACTACGCCCAAAAACTGAGCCGGATCAAGGCTTCGGACCCGCCCCGGGACGAGTATTTCACCAACGACCAGTACAACCAGTTCATGGTGGACACCGCCGCCCAGTTTCCCGCCATCTGCAGCCTGGTGCAGGCCGGAACGTCGATTCAAGGCCGGCCGATATACTTTTTGAAAATTACGGACAATCCCGCCCTCGAAGAGGCGGAGCCGGAATTCAAATACATCTCCTCCATCCACGGCGACGAGGTGGTGGGCTATTATCTCTGCATCAAGCTGATCCAGCAACTGACCTCCGAATACGGGACCAACCCCCGGATCACCAACCTGGTGGACAACACCGAGATCTGGATCTGCCCGATGATGAATCCGGACGGATATGTGCTGGGCCAGCGTTACAACGCCGCGGGAGTGGACCTCAACCGCAATTTCCCGATGCCCACGGGCGAGCAGCATCCGGATGGCAACGCCACCGCGCCGGAAAACCTGGCTGTGATGGACTTCAGCAACGCGCACAGCTTCAACCTTTCCGCCAACTTCCACGGCGGAGCGCTGGTGTTCAACTACCCCTGGGACTACACTCTCAGCCTGGCGCCGGACAACGACCTGCTGATCCAATCCGCCCTGGCCTACACCACCACCAACCTGCCGATGTACAACAGCACAGAGTTTCCCCAGGGCATCACCAACGGCGCCGCCTGGTATATCATCACCGGCTCGATGCAGGACTGGTGTTACGGCTTCACGGATTGCATCGAGAGCACGATCGAACTGGGAAACACCAAATGGCCCCAAGCCTCGACGCTGCCCACCTATTGGGCGCAAAACCAGGAATCGCTGCTGGCCTACATGGAGTTTGCCCAGCGGGGCGCGCAAGGCTATGTGACGACGGAAGGCGGGGCTCCCCTGGCGGCATCCATCATAGTGGAAGGCAACGCCAAGACGGTGAACACCGATCCCAGCCTGGGGGACTATCACCGCCTGCTGTTGCCCGGCACCCACACCCTGACGGCAATGGCGCCGGGCTATCTGCCCCAGACGGCGCAGATCACTGTTCCCGCCACAGGCGCGGCGACGCACAACTTCGCGCTGACCCAGGCGCAGGCGGTGGATTTCAACGGCCAGATCAGGCACGTGGATGGAGTTCCGATTCCCAGCTGCCCGGTGACCATCCACACGGATCCACCTCTATCCACAGTTGCCGACGTCTTTGGCTGCTTCAGCTTTCCGGGGATTTTGGAAGGGCTCTATGACATCACTTTCAATTCCGCCCTGTTTGAACCCTACAGCACGCGGTTTTTGCTGACCGCGGACGAGCCCCGGCAGGTGTTTATCCTGCTCGAAACGCTGGATGTTTTCAGCGATCCCTGCGACAACCTGGCCAACTGGACCGTCACCGGGCCCTGGGGAGTGGTGGAAAGCGGGGGCAACAACGTGATCACCGATTCCCCCGCCGGAAACTACAACAACAACTCCAGCCGGACCCTGAAACAGACCACGCCGGTAGCGGTGGCGAACCTGAGCGAACCCGCCCTGAGCTTCAAAACCCGCTACTCTTTGGAAAGCGGCTATGATTTTGTGAACGTCCAGGCTTCCGCCAACGGCAGCGACTGGACCACTCTGGCCGCCCTGACCGGTTCGCATCCGGATTGGGCAAGGCTGACCCTGCCCCTGCCCGCGGGGATGGGGCCGAACGTGCAGGTGCGTTTCCGCCTGGTTTCAGACTGGAGCTCTACCGACGACGGAATCTACCTCGACGACATCACGATCAGCGGGATCGACGCCGCGACCGTGATCCACGCAGACGCCGACGGCAACCGCAGGGTGAACCGCAGCGACATCCAGGCCATTCTGGATTACTCCATCGGGCTGGATCCCTTGCCGGAAACCGATCCCAGCCCCTGGGACGCGGCCAGGATCGCCGCCTGCGATGTGGATGAGGACCTGAACCTGACCGCCTTGGACGCCCGCCTGGCGATGCGCTATCTATTGGAACCGGGCTTCCGCTTTGAGGCCCAGAGCGGGGAAGAGGCCGTTTTCGACGCTGTGGACATGATTTCCACCCACAACCAGCAGACCTACACCTTTGCTTTTGATCCCAGCACGGCGCTACAGAGCCTGAGCTTTGAATTTCACCCGATCAACGGGGTGGAAATGCTCGTAAACGAATGGTTCGCGGTGGGCGGAGAACCTTTCTGCTCCATCAATCCCGACCAGAACAAACTGGCCTGGATCCGCTCCGAAGCCTCGCTCAACTCGCTGACCCTCAGCCTGCTCACCGCCCTGGACACGGTGGACCTGATGTACTCCGTGAACGGCTTCGAGGGCTATCTGCCCCTGCACCCCACCGTAGTCGGAAACGAGGACCCCGCCATTCCGGTTCCGGTTTTCGGCCTGAGGCAAAACCATCCCAATCCCTTCAATCCCTCCACCGCGATCAGGTTTTCGCTGGACTGGGCGGAACGGACGACGCTGCGGATATTCAACACCAAAGGCCAACTGGTGAAGACGCTGGTCGATGCCGAACTCGCCGCCGGTCCACACAGCGCGGTCTGGGACGGGCGGGACGAAAATGGCTCACCATTGGGCAGCGGTATCTATTTCTACCGTTTGAAGAGCGGCGCCCGGAGCGAAACCCGCCGGATGGTGATGATCAAGTGATGAAAGCTTTCAGCGCCTGTGTGGCCTGCCTGGCCTTGATCCCGCTGCTGGCAACCAGCGCCTGCAAAAAGCCGGCGGAGACTTCCGACCAGATTGCCGGAACCACCTTCCGCAAGGACGGGGAACTGACCATCAGCGGTCCCGACGGCCAGAGCAAAGCCAGCTTTGACATCGAGATCGCCGATACTCCCGACGCTTTGCGCCAGGGCCTGATGTACCGCGAAACGATGGCGCCGGACCAGGGCATGCTGTTCATCATGAGCGACGGCACCCCCCAGGGCTTTTGGATGAAAGACACCTACCTGCCCCTGGACATACTGTTCATCGACGCCGACGGAAAGGTCTTTCAAATCGCGGAAAACACGGTTCCCTTCAGCGAAGAGCTGATCGAATCCACGCAGGTGAACACCTATACATTGGAACTCAACGCCGGAACCAGCCAGAGATTGAAGCTCGCGGCCGGCGACAAAATAGACTGGAAACGAATAAAATGACAAGATACTTATCCCTATTGCTGCTGACGCTGGCTTTGCTGGCCGCTGCCTGCGGAGGCGATGCTTCCCGCGAACAGGCCGAAACCCAGGATGAACGCCAGGACGCTGCCGCCGATACGACAGAAACCTCCGCGCCGGATAGCCTCCAGGCCGGCAAGTCCGGGGGTAAAACCGCTGCCAGGGGCGCTTTGGCCAAGTTCAAATACAGTTGGAGCGATTCCGAGGACATTCCCCCGATCGTGATCATCATCGACGACTTTGGCAACGACGGCGGCCAACTGCTGCAAGACTTTGCGGACCTGCCTTCCGAAGTTGTCTTCGCCGTATTGCCGGACCTTCCCTATACGGCAAAAGCGGGGGAGATCGCCGCCAGCCACGGCCATGAGGTGCTGATCCACACGCCCATGCAAGCGGTCACCAAAACCGCCGCGACCGGCAAGAAATACATCTCCGCCAGCCAGACGGCCGAAGAGATCGTTGCCACCCTGGACGCCTTCCACCGCCAGATACCGATGGCGACCGGCGCCAACAACCACACCGGCAGTTCCGTCACCGCGGACCGCGACGCCATGACCGCCGTGCTGGACCATCTGCACTCCCTGGGGCTGTTTTTTGTGGACAGCGCCACCACGGGGGTGAGCGTGGTGCCGGCTTTGGCGCGCTCAAAGGGCTATCCGGCCCTGAAGCGGGACATCTTTTTGGACGTTCCGGACCTGACCGACGCCACCCTGGCCGCCAAGATTTCCTCTTTGGGCAAATACAAGGGGCGGGTGGAGCCGATCATCGTGATCACCCACTGCCACAACCGCAGCAAGCTGGAAGGGCTGCAAAAGTTCATCGCGCAGATCCAGGCGATGGGCCTGAAACTGGGCACGCTGCAGCAGGCCAAACGCCTCGCCGCCTGACGGACATCCCTGCTTTCCTGGTTCCGCCCGCAAGGCAGAGCAGGCAGGGATCAGCAGCCGAAAACGGTTGTTGCTCTGCAGGTAGCCTGGCCGGCGAAAACATCGGCATCCGGCGATGGGGCAAAGTAGGGCTTGACAGGCAGGGCTGGCTGCGATCAAAGGTTTTGGAATCAAGGAGTATCATATGCGACTTATGCTGATCTTGTCGGTAGTGTTTCCGCTTTTCCTAAGCTCTTGCCGCGCAGAGGTTAAAGAAATAGTCAAAGAAGAGGGTAAAGGGGGAAGCGTGGTCTATTTCACCAAACAGATAACGCCGGAAGCGGTGCAACGGATCTATGCCAGGCTGGAAAACAAACCGCAGGGCAAGATCGGGATCAAGGTGCATTTCGGCGAAGAGGGAAACCGAAACTTCCTGCCGGCCACGCTGATCAAAGACCTCTGCCTGCAACTGAACGCGAGCCTGGTCGAGACGAACGTCCTCTACGGCGGACAGCGGGGCAGCACGGAATCCCACATCGCGTTGGCCAAACGGCACGGCTTTGATTACGCGCCGATCGACATCCTGGACGCGGAGGGAAACCTGGCCTACGATTGCGATCTGGAGCATTTCAGCAAGGTCTATACGGGCAGCCATTTCGCGGATTACGACGGCTATCTGATCTTTTCGCATTTCAAGGGCCACGGCCAGTCGGGCTTTGGCGGAGCGATCAAAAACATCTCCATGGGCATGGCCAGCAAGCAGGGCAAACGCTTTCTGCACCGGGGCAACTACCCGGTCTACGACGAAAGCAAGTGCATCGAATGCAACCTCTGCGTGACCAGCTGCCCGACCGGCGCGATCACCATCCAGCCGGTCAACATCAACCATCTGGACTGCACCGCCTGCGGAAAGTGCATTTCGGTCTGTCCCCAAGGTGTGTTTTCCTCACCGCCGGAGGGACGCGACGCCTTCATGGAACGGTTGGTGGAATACAGCAAGGTCCTCACGGAAAAGAAACCGATGGCCTACATCAACGTATTGGCCAACATCAGTTCCGCCTGCGACTGCTTTTCCCGGGCACCGAAACCGTTTTTGGCGGATATCGGCATCCTGGCCTCGAACGACATCGTGGCGCTGGAAAAGGCCAGCCACGACCTGGTCGACCAGGCCCACAACTGCGATGACACCTTCCTGAAGGAAGTATCGGTTTCCGGAAAACGCCAGATCAGCTACGCCGCGGAGCTGGGAATGGGAAGCACCGGGTACCATCTGGTGGACATCGACGCGGAATGATGAGAGCCACCCCGGCAGTCCAGAACAGAGATCTTGCGGAAACCGGCAAAATTTTCATTGACAGAAAAAGGGCCTGAAAAAGTGTGTAGAAACCCATTGGACAATGAACAGCGCCGGGGGCGTAGTTCAGTTTGGTTAGAACGTCTGCCTGTCACGCAGAAGGCCGCGAGTTCGAGTCTCGTCGCTCCCGCCATTTATCGGACGCCGCATCAGGCGTCCTTTTTCTTTTAACCACCCAAAAATGATGACAGCTTTGATATTGTTTCTCTACAATCTGCTTCTGGAGATCGTCTACTTTCTCTCCCTGCCCCTGCTGTTGCCGGTTTTATGGTACAAAAACTACCTTTCCGCCCTGGCTGGACGGTGGCCGGACAGCGATGGCGGGGTGATGGTCCACGCGGCCTCGGTGGGCGAAGTGAACGCGGTGAAACCCCTGATCCTGGCGCTGAAAGAACGGTATCCAAACACCAAACTGGTGATCACAACAACCACGGTCACGGGGCTTAAAACCGCCCGCAACCTGGGATTTCCGGCCCGCCTCGCCGCGCTGGACGTGGCGCATCTGCGGCGGCGGCAACTCAAGCAAACGCGGCCCCGGCTGATCCTGATCGTGGAAACCGAGATCTGGCCAAACCTGCTGGACCAGGCCAGGCGGCAAAAGATCGCCGTGGCCTTCGTGAACGCCCGCATCAGCGAAAAATCACTACGCCGCTACCGCAAGGCCAGAGGGCTGATCCGCTATCTGGAGCGGCCGGTGGTGGGTGTTTTCACCCAGTCGGAACAGGACGCGGGGCAGTTTCGCCGGTTGTTTGATGTGCCGGTCCGATACGCCGGAAACCTGAAGTACGCGGTGCTGCTGCCACAATACGACGCCGCGGCTTTGAGGCGGGAATGGGGCTATTCCGAGGACGATTTCATCGTCTGCATGGGCAGCAGCCGGCCCGGGGAGGAAGCCATGCTGCAGGCGGCTTTGCCGGGCTTGAAAGAGAAGATCCCCGGGCTGAAACTGATCATCGCGCCGCGGCATCCCAAACGCAGGGCGGAAGTGCAAAAGCTGTTCCAGGGCGAACGGCTGTGGTCCGAACTGAAAAGCAAGCCGGGACCGGCAAAGGAAATCCTGCTGGTGGACGAGATCGGGCATCTGAACGAGTGTTATGCCATCTGCGACCTGGCGATCGTGGGCGGGTCATTTTACGATTTCGGCGGGCATAATCCGCTGGAACCGGCGTTTTACGGCAAGCCGACAGTCATGGGCGAGCATCATAAATCCTGCGAGGAATCGGTGACCAGGCTGGCTCGCAACGAGGCGATCCTGATCTCGTATCCGGACCTGCTGAGCAAGGATCTGATCAGCCTCTACCGGGATCCGGCCCGCCGAGCCAGGATGGGACAGCGGGCGGCGGAAACCCTCAAAAGCATGGGTAACTCTTTGGACCAGCATCTGGAGGGGTTGAAACAATGGCTGGATTGAAACCGCGCGAAGCGATGCACTACAAGAAGATGGAAGACGGGGCGGTGCGCTGCCTGCTGTGCCCGCATTACTGCACGCTCAAGGACGGCGAGACGGGAAAATGCCGCGGACGGGGCAACCAGGGCGGAACGATGATCGCCACGAACTATGGCCGCAGCATCGGAATCGGCAGCGATCCGATCGAGAAGAAGCCGCTGTACCACTTCCGGCCGGGCTCGAGGATAGTTTCCCTGGGACCGAACTCCTGCAATCTCGCCTGTTTTTACTGTCAGAATTTCAGCAGTAGCCAGATGGACTGCGCGACGGAAGAGTTGACACCCCAGGAACTGGCGGAAACGGTCCGGAGGCTGACTCCCAAGGGGCCGAAACAGGTCGCGTTTACCTATACCGAACCGCTGACCTGGTTTGAATTCATCCACGATTTCAGCCAACTGGCCGGTGATATCGACATCGTGCTGGTAACCAACGGATTCATCAACCCCAAGCCGCTCGAACAGCTGTTGCCGGCGGTGAAAGCCCTGAACGTCGACCTCAAGGGGATTGAACCGGGATTCTATAAACAGCATTGCGGCGCGGCACTGCCGCCGGTGCAGGCCAGCATCAGAGCCTGCCACGCGGCGGGCAAGCACCTTGAGGTGACCAACCTGCTGATCCCGGGGCTGAACGACTCCGAGCGGCAGGTCCGCGGCCTGGCGGAGTTCATCGCCTCCGTGAGCGAAAACATCCCGTTGCACATCTCCGCCTACCATCCGGCCTTCAAATCCCAGATCCCGGCCACGCCGGCGGAGCGGGTCATCCAGGCGGCAGAATTTGCCGCCGAGAGCCTCTGTTACGTCTACGCGGGCAACATCCGGAACCGGGAATGGCAGGCCACCTACTGCCCCCAATGCGGCAGGGAGGTCATTGACGCCGAACGGAGCAGGACCGGGCTAAGCCAGGCGGGCAGTTGCGGCAGTTGCGGCCACCGGATCTACGGGGTATTTTGATGTTCAGGTTGATCAAGGAAAATCTGAGCCTGGCCGACTTGCTGCTGATCGCGGCGCTGCTCCTGCTGGCCGTGCTGAGCGGCGCTCAGGCCTGGAAACAGCAATCCCAAAGACGGGTCTTTGTGTATCAGGGCAACCTGCTGATCGGGGATTATCCGCTGACGGAGGACCGGACCATCAGGGTGGACGCGCACAACACGGTCCGCATCCAGGACGGGAAAGTGAGCATGCTGGAGGCCGACTGTCCGGACAAACGCTGCGTCAGACAGGGCGCCAGCGACATGCTGCCGATCATCTGCCTGCCAAACAAGGTGGTGGTGGAGATCAAGAAAAACGAGCGGGAGCGCGTGCACATAGTGCGCTGAAGAGGTTTTGGGAATGCTGAAGTTTGCCATCTATGTATCCGACCACGGTTTTGGCCACGCGACCCGGATGGCCGCGCTGGCGGAGGAATTCATCCGCTTCGGGATCGCGGTCCATATCCGCAGCGCCAGGCCGGATTTCATCTTTTCGAGGCTGGACGGGCGGTATTGCCGCAAGGATTCCGTGGCCTGCGACGTGGGGGCGAGGCACGGGGCGAACCTGGTGGCTGACCTGGAGCAGACCAAGGCGGCGGTGATCGGCCTGATGAGCCGGCGGCTGGACATCGTGGGCGCGGAGATAGAATTTTTACGGGAAAACAACATCGACCTGATCGTTTCCGACGTGCCCTGGCTGGTGGTCGAAGCGGGTGCCTACGCCGGGGTTCCGGTCTTCGCCGTGAGCAACTTTGAGTGGCTTTACATCTATGATGGGCTGTTTGGGGGCGACCGGGAGATCCGTCCGCTGCTGAACACCATCTTCGGGCTGTATCAGAGGGCAGATCACGCTTTTCGGCTGCCGTTCAGTTCCGCCCAGAGCATGGGGGCGTTCCTCCACTGCCAAAAGACTGGGTTGCTGGCCGCGGCAAAAGACAGCTACCGCGATCCGCACGCATGGCTGGGGCTCGACCCCCAGAGGCCGATCCTGGCCTGCACCTTCGGCGGCGCCGGAACGATGGATTTTGACCTGGCCAAACTCTGCAGGGCCTACCCAGGCTACGTTGTGACCGGCGGAGACGAGAGCGTGGCGGAAAACCACGTGACGGTCAGCCCCGACGCGGACTATCTGGACCTGATCCACGGCTGCGAGGTTATCTTCACCAAGCCGGGCTACGGGATCTTCGCGGAGGCGACGCAATTTGGCAAGCCGATCATCTACCATCCCCGGCGGAATTATCCCGAAGAAGAAGTGTTGATCGGAGGAATCGCCAAATACGCCGGGCAACGCCGCCTCGAACGCATTCCCAATTCGGTGAAGGGCTGGAAAGAGGTTCTGGCAGGCTTGCCGGAGCGGCAGGGCATCAAAAAGACCCGCAACGCCAATGCCGCCATCGCCGCAAGGATGGTCCAGCGCTATTTGCAGTTGAGGCAGCCCAAGGCGGACCTGGTTTCCGTGTTCGACGCCGGCTCCAACAACCTCAACTACGCCCTCTGCGACAGGGCGGATCCGATTCCGCTGCATACGGCGCAGATATCAACCGGCCTGGGACTGGGATTCAAGGCAGACAAGAACGGCAAAGTCAGGCTGGCAGCGGGCAGGATAAACGCTTTTAAGCGATCCGTAGCACAACTGATCAAGTTTGATCGACAGATAGATTCCCAAAAGGCGGTGCTGGCGACCGGCATCCATCGCCACAGCGACGCGCCCGAGCAGCTGGCAGCCTGGTTTTCGGAGCGTTGGGGCCTGAACTATAGGATACTGACGGAAAAGGAAGAAGCTGAACTGGCCGGGCTGGCCGCCGGAACGCTGATCCCTCCGGGACAGACGGCGCTGATCGCGGATATCGGCGGATTCAGCACTGAACTGACTTTGCGCCAACCGGGCAAACCTGCTTTGGCGACCAGCCTGCCGATCGGTCTGCTGTGCCTGAAACAGGCAGTGGGGGAGGGGCAGGACCCCCGGGAACTGATCCGGCGTGAACTGGAGGGAGTGAGCCTGGGTGTATGCGACACTTTGATCAGCATCGGGCTGGCGCCGCTGTTCCTGGCCAGATTGCTGTATAAACAGAAAATGTATGACCCTGGCCAGCTTCACGGCAAAAAGCTGCCCCGTTCCGGATTGGAGAGGCTGCGAAGCGAACTGGCCGGCGGAGGTGGGGAAGAGCTGGCGGAATTCATGATGGAACCGGGCAGGGAGGACATCATCCGCCTCAATCTGGACTGCCATCTACTTTTAATGGACAAATTCGGCTGCGCGGAAATCGTTGTCTGCCCGCTGGGAATATCGGCCGGATACGGCCAGTGGCGGAAAAGTAAAAGGAAAGCAAAAGGATAAGTGACAGATACAACCAGAACCTACTATTTGGAAACCTACGGCTGCCAGATGAATGTCTCGGACAGCGAATTGGTGCGCTCGATCCTAAATGGCGCCGGCTGGCAGGAAACAGCGAGCATCGATGACGCGCAATTGCTGCTGTTCAACACCTGCTCGGTGCGGCAACACGCGGAGCAGCGGGTGTTGGGGCGCATCTCCAACGAAAAGCACCGCAAGAAAGCCAATCCGGAGCTGAAGATCGCCGTGCTCGGCTGCATGGCCCAGAGAATGGGGAAGAGCATGCTGGAAACCGAGCCGGGGATCGACTACATCATCGGCGTGGACCAGTATTCGGACCTGCCGGAGATCCTGGCCGGCAGCGGGGGCATCAATACGGAGTTTGATTTCGAACAGGTCTATCCCGGCTGCCAACCCCTGCATCAGAGCAGGACCTGCGCCTTCATCACCATCATGCGGGGCTGCGACAACTTTTGCTCGTACTGCATAGTGCCCCATGTGCGGGGCCGTGAACGCAGCGTGCCCTTTGACGAGATCATCGCCGAAGCCAGGCTCTGTGGCGAACGGGGCCAGAAAGAGATCACGCTGCTGGGGCAAAACGTGAATTCCTATAACTATGACGACCGCGGGTTGCAGGAACTGCTGCGGGAACTAAACAAAATCGATTCCCTGCACCGCATCAGGTTCATCACATCGCATCCCAAGGACCTTTCCGATGGACTGATCGCCGCCATGGCGGAATGCGACAAAGTTTGCGAGCAAATCCACCTGCCCATGCAGAGCGGCGACAGCCACATCCTGAACGCGATGAACCGCAAATACAGCTTCGAACACTACCTTGCCCTGACAGAAAAGCTACGCAAGGCAATGCCGGACATAGGCTTAACAACCGACGTCATAGCCGGTTTCCCCGGCGAGACAGAGGCCATGTTTGCCAACACCCTGGCGGCCTTGAAGACGATCCGGTTCGACTACGCGTTCTGCTTTAAATACAGCGAACGGGAAGGCACGGCGGCAACCAGCCTGGCCGGCAGCGTACCGGAAGCGGTGCGCCTGGCGAGGCTGCAGCAACTGATCGACGCCCAGAAGGCGATCACCGCGGAAAAGTTCCAGGCCCAGGTCGGCAGGACCGTGGAAGTCTACGTGGAAGACATCAGCAGAAAATCCAGCGCCCAGGTTTCCGGCAAGACCCGGGATTTCAAGATCGCGGTGCTGAGCGGAACGGCTGAGGACATTGGCACGCTGAAGACGGCGAAGGTGCTGAAGTCGACTCCGGGGACCCTGATCTGTGAGTGACAGTCCGGCGGTTAAATATCTGGATAAGACATGTTATGTAAACTTGCATATATTCAAGTCAACTCTTTGGCGGGCAAACTCCTACTCCCCTGCCCCGGCGACAATTGAAAAGGACAGATTATGAAAAGCATGACCGGTTACGGCAAAGCAAAACTGCACGAAAACGACATCGATCTGGAGATGGAAATCAAATCCATCAACGGACGTTACCTTGACCTGCGCATCTTCCTGCCCCGGGAGATCAGTTTTTTTGAGCACCACATCCGCAAGCGCATCTCCTCCCTCATCGGCCGCGGAACGATGGAGGCCAGGGTGAATTTTACCGACCACCGTCCCCCCCGCATCCAACTCAACGAGTCCAAGCTGGCCGTGTATCATCAACTGGCCAAGAAAGCGGCGGAAATCGTGGGATTGGACGAAGGCGTGAGCCTGGAGTTTCTGCTCGACGAGCCGGGGATCGTGGAAAGCGTGAGCGGCCTGGATGAGGACGATGTCCTGAACGCCATGTTCAAAAGCGTGTTGGAGCGTACGGTGGCGGAGTTGGAAAAGTCTTTGGTGGCCGAAGCGGCGGACATCCGGGCCACGATTTCCGATTCCTGCGGCAGGATGCTGGAAAAGCTGGTCTGCATCGAGGCCGAAATAGCTCCATATAAGGAAGAACTGTTCCAAAACATGAAGTCCCGCACCGCCGAACTGCTGCAGTCGTTCAACACGGACAACCTGGAGCAGCGGTTGTTTCAGGAGCTGGCAATCTACATCGACAAATATGACATCCACGAAGAGATCACCCGCCTGCGCAGCCACATCAAGACCCTGCTGAGCTGTTTGGACAAGGCGGAAGACAACGGCAAGAGCCTGAACTTCATCCTGCAGGAGATGCAGCGGGAAGCCAACACCCTGGGGTCCAAGTTCTCGACCGCGGCGACTTTCCCGCACATCCTGACCCTGAAGGAAGAGGTGGAAAAGTGCCGGGAGATCGTACAAAATGTCGCCTGAGCCGCTTTTGACCTGGCGCAGCTGGCCTTTCGGCGAGCGTCCCTGGGCTTCGCTGCTGCTGTCGCTGTTTCTGATCTTCCTGGCCGCTTTCCTGTGGAAGGTGGCGGTGGTGCAATGGCAGATGCCCTATTTTTATTTCCTGGGGATGCTGCTGATACTGGGAAACCTTCTCCCCTACTTCATTCCGACCACTTATGAGCTGTTTGAATACGAGATCGTGGTACATTATTCCCTGGTCAAGATCACCCGTAAATACCCCGATTTCGGCTGTTTTTACGCGGACAAGCGGGGCATCATGCTCAGCACCTTTAAACTGCCTCGGTGGCTGGACCGGTTTCGGGGGCAATCCCTGCGCTTTTCCAGAGACCAGGCCGAAAAGCCAGAGCTGATCGAACTGCTGAAACGCAAGGTCGGCAAACAATATTGAGGTATAGTTGAAACATCAAAGCGTCGTCGAGCGCGTGCTCGCACTGTTTAAAGAAAACGGAAACACCCCTCTGACCTACAACGAACTGGTCTACCAACTGCGGTTGGTGAAGAAAGAGAAATCCCAGCTTTCTGAATCCCTGCAGGAGCTGGCGGAAGCGGGAAAACTGAGCAAGCAGAGCCGGAAATACCGGCTGACCCCTTCCCCACCTCAGGCCAGTGAGCCCCAAGAGCGCAAGAAAAGCCCGCGACAGCCGGAAGCTAAAGCACAGGAGCAGCAACCCCCCCAAACCAGTTCCCGCCTGATCGAAGGGATCTTCGACGCCACGCCGTTGGCGAAAAACCAGTCCTACGCCTTTGTCCGCACGGAACAGGGCGATTTCTTTGTGGGGGCGGAAGACACCCTGAACGCATATCACAACGACGTCGTGGCGATCGAACCGCATTTCCGCAGGGGAAAATCCGACCGCGCCCAGGTCCGCCGGGTCATCCGCCGGGCCAATGCCAGCCTGGCCGGAGAGATCCATCAAAACAACGGGCGCAGCTACTTTGTGAGCAGCAACCGCAAGATCCACAACTGGTTTGAGGTAAACTCCGCGGGCGCCGCCAAAGAAGGCGAGAAAGTGATCCTGCACGTATCCAACTGGGGCAGCCCGCTGCAGGGCAAGCTGCCGGTGGGCGACATCACCGAGGTGCTCGGCCTATCCGGCGATCCGGAAGTGGAACTGATGGCCGTGATCCGCCAGTATCAGCTTCCGCTGGAGTTTGAAGACGAGGTGCTGGAGGAGGCCAACCGCCTGCCGGAAGTGATCGAACCCGCCGAACTGGTGAGGCGGACAGACCTGCGGGAGATCTTCACCTTCACCATCGACCCAGCCTCCGCCAAGGATTTTGACGACGCGATCTCCCTGGAAAAGATCCCCAAGGGCTGGCGGCTCTATGTCCACATCGCCGACGTGGCCCACTATGTGAAGCTCTCCACCCAGATTTTCCTGGAAGCCAGCAAGCGCGGCAACAGCTTTTACTTTCCCAAAAAGGTGATCCCGATGCTGCCGGAACGCCTTTCCAACCGGATCTGCAGCCTGCGTCCGGACGAGGACAAGCTGACCATGACGGTGATCACGGAATTTGACGCCAAGGGCAAGGTCCTGCAGCAAAAGCTGGCGGAGAGCGTGATCCGCAGCGATTTCCGCCTCAGCTACGAGCAGGTGGACGCCCTCTTTGAAGGTCAAGCGACCAGCCTGCCGGAGGAACTGACCACCGCCCTCAACCACTCCCGCGAGCTTTCCGCCCTGCTTTCCCAGAAACGCCTGGAGGCGGGTTACATCTTCTTTGATCTGCCCGAACTGGAGTATGAATACGACGACGAAGGCCTGGTCAACCGCCTCACCCTGGCGGACGAGACGGAATCTCACAAACTGATCGAAAACTTCATGCTGGTGGCCAACGAATACATCGCGAAAAAACTTTCCGTGCTCTCCCCCACCACCATGTACCGAATCCACGAAGATCCGGACTACGCCAAGCTGGACAAGGTGATCGACCTGATGTCGCATTACGGGATCAGCTACTACCAGCGCGAGACGCTGAACGCCTCGGTGCAGTATCTGCTGCGCTCGCTGCCGAATCCGGATTACCACAAGGTGTTTGACCGCATCGTGCTCCGCAGCCTCAAAAAGGCCATCTACACCACCAAACACGAGCGCCATTTCGGCCTCGGCATGGAGACCTACACCCATTTCACCAGCCCCATCCGCCGCCTCTGCGACCTCGTGATCCACCACCTCTGCAAGATTTATCTGCTCCACAGCAGCCGGGAAAAGATCTCCCCCGCCCAGGTCAAACGCTGGGCAAACATCGCTTCGGAGCAGGAACTGCAGGCCGACCAGGCGGAACGGGACATCGAACTGACCTACAGCATGGCCTACATGAAGACCCACGTGGGCGAAAAGTTCAGCGGCATGGTGATTTCCGCCAAGGGCGGCGGCCTGATCGTGCGCCTGAACGAGATTCCGGTGAACGCGATGCTGCGCGCCGACCAATTGCCGGGCAGGGGCTGGAACTATCGCGACCGCGAGATGAGATTTGTAAACGCAAAGAGCAGTGACTATTACCAGCTACTTGATAAAGTGATGGTTCAGATCATAGAGGTTAGCGACGATATCTATCTTGAACTTCAGTCCGTACCCGATAATCACCGGCATGTTTTCGACCTGGGTGGTAAAATTGACAATTCTGAGCGGGATAGGGGTTTGCGCGCTTCCCGGCGGGAACAGCCGAAAATGGCGGTTGACGATAAGCGGGGAGGCAAAAAAAGTGGCAACTCAGGCAGATCAAAAAACAAGAGGAAATAGATGAAAAAGCCGATCGGCATCTTCGACTCCGGCGTTGGCGGACTCACAGTCTACAAGGCCATCCGGGCCGCGTTCCCGGAAGAGGATCTGGTCTATTTTGGCGACACGGCGAGGGTTCCCTACGGCCCGAAATCGCCCAACACGATCATCGACTATTCCATCCAGAATTCCCGGTTTCTATTGCTTCAAGGCATCAAAATCCTGATCGTGGCCTGCAACACCTCGGCAGCAGTGGCTTTGCCGGAGCTGCAAAAGCTGACCGACATCCCGATCATCGGGGTGATCACCCCCGGCGCCGAACAGGCCGCCCAAAACACCATCAGCAAGCGCGTCGGCGTGATCGGCACGGAAGGCACGGTGCGTTCCGGCGCCTACAGCCGGGCGATCCGCCAGATTTTACCGGACGCCGAGGTGATCAGCCAGGCCTGTCCGCTCTTCGTTCCGCTGGTGGAGGAAGGCTGGCTGGCGCATCCCAGCACGCGGCTGATCGTGGAAGACTATCTGGCCGGGTTGAAAGACGCCGGGATCGACACCCTGGTCTTGGGCTGCACCCATTATCCCCTTTTGAGCGAAATCATCCAGGATGTGGTCGGCCCCCGGGTGACGCTGGTGGACAGCGCCGTGGCCATCACCCAGTATCTGAAGCCGCTGCTGCCCGAAGATTATGACGGCAAGCCCGGCACAGACAGGTTTTACGTGAGCGACAACGAAGACAAATTCGCCCAGATCGCCCACCGCATCCTGGGCAGCGAACTTTCGCAGTTGCGCCGGGTGCGCCTGTTTGAAAGCTGGTTTGAAGTTTAAACAATAAAAATAAATTATAAGAGGTAACCATGGACCCCCTGATCCTGACCGCCGCCATCACCGGAGCGGAAACAAGCCGCAAGGACCAACCCAACCTGCCCATCACCCCCGCCGAACAGGCCGCCGACGCCAAAGCCTGCTTTGAAGCGGGCGCCAGGGTGATCCACCTGCATGTGCGCGACGACGCCGGCAATCCCACCCAGAGCCTGGAGCGCTTTGAAGCTACGATACAGGCGATTAAGGCTGCTGCTCCCGAGGTGATTATCCAGATCAGCACCGGCGGCGCCGTGGGCGAAGCCTTCGAAAAACGCCTCGCTCCGCTGAGCCTGAAGCCGGACATGGGCACGCTCAACGCTGGCACGCTGAACTTCGGCGACGACATTTTCATCAACCACCCGCGAGACATCGTCCGCCTGGCCGAAGCCTTCAAGGAATACGGCGTGGTGCCGGAGGTCGAGGTCTACGAATCCGGCATGGTCGACTACATCGGCAAACTGGTCAAAAAGGGGATCATCACCCACACCCCGCTGCACGTCCAGTTTGTGCTGGGCGTACCCGGCGGGATGAGCGGCACCCCGAAAAACGTGCTCTACATGAGGGACCACCTGGCGGGGGAAATTCCCGGCGCGACCTGGGCCGTGGCCGGCATCGGCAGGTTCCACATCCCCGCCTCTTTGACCGCCATGGCCGCCGGAGGCCACATCCGGGTCGGTTTTGAAGACAACATTTTCTATCACAAAGGCGTGGTGGCGGATTCCAACGCCCAGTTGGTGGCCCGCATGGCCCGCATCGCCGCCGAGATCGACAGGCCGCTGGCAACTCCCGCCCAGGCGCGGTCAATCCTGGGTCTGAAGGCGCCGCAATGAAGCTGAGCGACAACGCCCTGACCGTATTGGAAAAGAGATATTTTCGCAAAGACGACTCCGGCAAGACCGTTGAAGACTGGAAAGGCCTGATCAAGCGGGTCGCCAAAGACATCGCCGGAGGCGACAAGGCCAAGGAAAAGCGGTATCTGAAGCTGCTGGACGGCGGCTGCTTTTTGCCAAACTCCCCCACCCTGATGAACGCCGGAAACGACCTGCAACAGCTTTCCGCCTGCTTTGTGCTGCCCCTCGAGGACAGCATGGACAGCATCTTCGAGACCGTCAAAAACGCCGCGCTGATCCACAAAAGCGGTGGTGGTACCGGGTTTTCCTTCAGCCGGCTGCGCGAGGCCAACGCCAGGGTGCGTTCCACCAACGGCGTCTCCAGCGGACCGCTGTCTTTCCTGAAGGTCTTCAACGCCGCCACGGACGCCGTCAAGCAAGGCGGGACCAGGCGCGGCGCCAACATGGCGATCCTCAGCGTGGACCATCCCCAGATCCTGGAATTCATCACCTGCAAGGAAGACACCAGCGAACTGACCAATTTCAACCTCAGCGTGGGCATCACCGAGGAATTCATGAACGCCGTCAACCAGGACGCGGAATACGACCTCATCTCGCCCAAGACCGGCGAAGCAAAGGAACGCCTCCGCGCCCGTGACGTCTTTAGCCTGATCGTGGAAATGGCCCACAAAAACGGCGAACCCGGCATCGTGTTTCTGGACCGCATCAACGCCGCCAATCCCACCCCCCAGATCGGCCGGATCGAATCCACCAATCCCTGCGGCGAACAGCCCTTGCTGCCCAACGAAGCCTGCAACCTCGGCTCCGTCAACCTTTCGCCCCTGGTCAAAGCCGGCCAGGTAGACTGGGACAAGCTGCGCGAGGTCACCCGCCAGAGCGTGGACTTTTTGGACGACGTCATCGACCGCTCCAAATTTCCCCTGCCCCAGATCGACGCGATGGTCAAGGCCAACCGCAAGATCGGCCTGGGCGTGATGGGCTGGGCGGACCTGCTCTACCAGTTGGAACTGCCCTACGCCAGCGACGAGGCGGTGAACCTGGCGGAAGAGGTGATGGAATTCATCGATTTTGAAGCCAAGCAGCGCTCCCGCGAGCTGGCGCTGGAAAAAGGCAGCTTTCCGAACTTCCGCGGCAGCGTCTACGAGCAGGGCAAAGTGCAGCGGGAAGCCCGTCGCCAAAACTGGTCCAAACTGCTCAAAGCCATTCGCAAGGACGGCATCCGCAACGCCACCGTGACCACCATCGCCCCGACCGGAACGATCAGCATGATCCTGGACACTTCCAGCGGGATCGAACCCCAGTTCTCGCTCGTCTTCGTGAAAAACGTGCTGGACGGCGAACAGCTTTTGTATGTGAACAAATGGTTCGAAGCCGCGCTGGAAAAGGAAGGGCTGCTCAGCCCGGAACTGCTGGCCAAGGTCTCCCAAAGCGGATCGATTGCCACCCTGCCAGAAATCCCCGCCCGCCTCAAAGCCATCTTCCAGACCGCCCACGACATCAGCCCGGAGTGGCACATCCGGATGCAGGCGGCCTTCCAGAAATACACGGACAACGCTGTGTCCAAAACCATCAACTTTCCCCATTCGGCGACGGTGGAAGACATCCGCATCGCCTACGAACTCTCCCACCAGCTCGGCTGCAAGGGCGTGACGGTCTACCGCGACGGCAGCCGCGAACATCAGGTGCTGAGCACCGGATCCGCCGGACAGCCCGCCTCCTCCGAACGCAAAGTAGCCCCCCGCGACCGGCCGGAGGTCACCCACGGCATCACCCAGCGCCTGGAAACCGGCTGCGGCCACATGTACGTCACGATCAATTCGGACGAACGCGGCGCCTGCGAAATCTTTGTCCAGATGGGCAAGGTCGGCGGCTGCGCTTCGGCCCAGCTCGAATCCATCGCCCGGCTATCCTCCCTGGCGCTGCGTTCGGACGTCAAGCTGCAATCCATCATCCGCCAGCTCAAAGGCATCCGCTGCCAGTCGCCGATGTGGCACAAAGGCAAGATGATCACCTCCTGCGGCGACGCCGTCGGCCAGGCTTTGGAAGCCTTTCTGGCGCTCCACGACGGCGGCGGAATCCGTTCGATCAGCTTCGAGCCCGGCGAACCCTTCGAAACCACCCCCTCGGGAACGGTCAGCATCGCCCTCTGTCCGGATTGCGGCAGCTCCATCGAGCATGTCGAAGGCTGCCTCAAATGCCCTTCCTGCGGTTGGTCCAAATGCTAAACAATCTTTCGCTAAAGGAGCCCTGATGCGTTGCTCTCACTGCAATTCACGCCTCGCCGCCCACGACCTCTGGTGCGCCAGCTGCGGCCGGCAAACCCCCCTGGTCAAGACCGAACTCGCCGCCATTCCCAGCCTCAAACGGACCTGGGCCAAATACAGCCCCTTCAAGGGCGGAAACATCCCCGCGGCAGCCCTGGCGATCATCCTGGGCATCATCCCGGTCGCGGCGCTGGTGGCGATCTTCCACAATTTTAACATGCTGTATCTGGATACGGTAAAGAACGTTGGGACACTATTGTTAAACCTGGCTATCCTATCGGTAAGCCTAAGTATCTTTGTTCCCTTTGTCTTGATCGCGTTCAAGCCAGTCTGCGAGTTTGAGGGTTACGCCCTCGGCTACCGGGACTACCTGGCCGCGCTCAAGTCCTATCCCCGCTATCTGCTGTTCAGCCTGTTCTCCGCGCTGTATTTCGTGATCATCTTCCTGATCTGCTTCGGTTTTCCCAATTTTGGCAGCGACCCCATCCTGCGCCTGGTCTGGGTCGTATTGGTGAACTACTTCATCGCCGTGGCGCTGCCCGTTCCGGTGCTGATGGAACGCCTGAAAATGAACTTCTGGAAGGCGTTTTGGACCTCCTACAAGCATTTTCACGTGGTCCGCTGGAACATCTACCTGCTGGTGCTGGCATTGCTGATCCTCAATCTGGCTGGCTTCCTGCTGCTGATTTTGCCGCTGGTGGTGACCCTGCCGCTGTCCTGGTACGCGATCCGGGATTACACCGACCTGCTGCTGCGGCACGAGATCATCCGCGACCAGGTCTGAGGCGGCGATGACCAAAAAAGAGATAGTATCGCTGCTCATTCTCGTGCTGGTGATCAGTTTCGGGGCCTACAAATATTTCACCCGTTCCTATTGGGACACCCGCACGGACCAGAACCTGCTGGACACCGCCGTCACGATCCAGGCCAGTTCCAAGAGCAAAAACGTCCGCGCCCAGATCGATTCCGTCTTTGCCTACATGAAGACCCTGGAACGCAAATTCAACGACTACGACCCCAATTCCTGGATCAGCCGGGTGAACGCCGCCGGCGGGATGTCGATGCCCATGGACCCGGACGCCTTCGCGGTGCTGACCCTCGCGGACAGCCTCTATCGCATGACCGGCGGGGCTTTCGACATCACGATCAAGCCGCTCTATGACCTCTGGGGCTTTTCGGACAGCACCTCCGTCTTGAACGACAGCCTGCGCCTGCCGCCGGACTCCCTGGTGATCAAAGAAACCCTCAAAACCGTGGGATTCGACCGTGTCCGCTGGGACCGCGACAGCATCCGCCTGCCCCGGGGGACCCAGATCTCCTTCGGCGCCATCGCCAAGGGCTACGTCCTCAAAAAGGCGGTGGAATACATGCAGGACCACGGTTTCCGGCAGGGTCAGATCGATTGCACCAGCAGCATGGTCTTTTTTGGCCAGAAGATCGCCCAGGTGGTTCACATCCAGCATCCCCGGCCGCAAACCCAAAACACGATCGGCAATTTCAAGCTGAAAAACGGTTCGCTCAGCACCTCCGGGGACTACCAGCAGTTTTTCGAGTCCGGTGGGATCCGCTATCACCACATCATCGATCCCCACACCGGCTACCCCGTTCCGGACGTCTATTCCGTGACCGTCATCACGCCCGACCCCGCCTGGGCTGACGGCCTTTCCACCGCCGTGTTCCTGATGCCTCCGGACCTGGCGATCCAAAAGCTGCGCCAGCTTCCGGACACCAACGCCGTGATCTACTACCAGTCCGGCGGCGAGACCGTTTCCCTCAAGACCGAGGGCATCAAAGAGCTGGATTGGAACGAAGAATGAGCCCGATTCCGGACCTCCAGTCCCAGCCGGACGAACGCAGGATCTGCATCGACAAGGTCGGCGTCAAGGACCTCCGCTATCCGATCGTGGTCGAAGACCGCGCCAATGGCGTCCAAAACACCATCGCCGAGCTCAGCCTCTCCGTGGAGCTGGACCACCGCAAGCGCGGCACCCACATGTCCCGCTTTTTGGAAGTCCTCAACCGCTACCACCAGGAAAGCATCATCGCCCAACTGGACAGCCTGTTGTTGGAGCTCAAATCCGTTCTGAAAGCCGACGCGGCCTATATCGAGATCGCCTTCCCCTATTTCCTCAAAAAGCTCGCCCCCGTCTCCAAAAGCGCCTCACTGATGGATTACCGGTGCTTTTTCGAGGCCAGCTACAAGGACGATTTTGAGCTCTGGATCGGCGCCGTGGTCCCCGTGACCACCCTCTGCCCCTGCTCGCGGGAAATCTCCGAAGGCGGCGCCCACAACCAGCGTTCCCTGATCTCGCTCAAGGTCCGCTATTCGGAATTCATCTGGCTGGAAGAGCTGATCGAGGTCGCCGAAGCCGCCGCCAGTTGCCCCGTCTATCCCCTGCTGAAGCGGCGCGACGAAAAGTTCGTGACCGAGCGGGCCTACTCCAACCCCAAATTCGTGGAGGATATCGTGCGCGAGGTCACCCAAAAACTGGAGGCCGATCCCCGCGTCCGGGAATTCTATGTGGAATCCGAAAACTTTGAATCCATCCACAACCACAACGCCTACGCGATGGTCTGGCGCCGCCCCCGGCGCTGATCCGCCGCCCTCCATGCCGCTTTCCGGATTGGTCCGTCCCGCCAGCGCGAGTCGCCTCCCCAACGGCCTGAAATACATTTTCCATTCCGACCCCGCCAATCCCATCCTCTGCCTCCAGCTCTACGTCCGCGCCGGCAGCGCCTGGGAAACCGACGCCGAGGCCGGCTACAGCCACTTCATCGAGCATCTGACCTTCAAATCCACCCGCGCCTGGCCAAACAACGAGATCACCGCGCTGGTGGCCTCCCTGGGCGGTTCCGTCAACGCCTACACGGATTTCGACTGCACCTGCTACTACCTGCTGCTGCCCGCCGAGTTTCTGGATGCAGGCCTGCGGGTGTTGGCCCAGCTTGCCTGGCAGACCACTTTCGGAACCCGCGACGTCCGCCTGGAAAAGGACATCATCCTGGAAGAGATCCGGCAGTATGAAAACGAGCCGGAACTGGACTTTTTTGAATACATCCAGACCACCTGTTTCAGCCGGAACCCTCTCCGCAAGCCGGTTTTGGGAGATCGGACCTCGCTCCGCAAGGCAAAGCTGGCGGACCTCATTGCCTTCCAAAACAGCTACTACCAGCCCCAAAACGCCTTCCTGGTCGCCACCGGGGATTTCGACCCCGCCCGTCTGGCCGCCGGAATCGAGGCCCAGTTTGGCCCCTGGCGCTCCACCGCCCCGCTTCCCCAGCTGAATTACAGCCTCTGGCGCGAACCGGAACCGCCCGCGGCCAACTTCTTTTTCCGCAAGCGGGATCAGATCTACCTCGCCTATGTGCTGCCGGAGCTTTGCGAAGCGCATCCGGACAGCGACGCCCTCCAGATCGCCCTGCGCTACCTGGCCGGCGGCAAGCCCTCCCGCCTCCACCAGCGCCTGGTCGAGGGCGAACAGCTTTGCTCCTACGTCAAGGCGGATTCCTGCACCGGCTGTTTTTCCGGGGTCTCCCCCATCGTGCTGGCCCCCACCAGCGGCAGGAAGCTCAGCCGCGTCCATGCCGTTTTCTGGGAGGAATACCAGGCCCTGCTGGCCGGCGATCTCGACCCCGCTGAAACGGAACTGGTTAAAAAGGACATCGTCGCGAACTGGCGTTACGGCTTTCAGGGCGTGGAAAATCTGGCCAACATGATCGGCGCCGAGGAGTTCATCGATGGCTTCGAACGCCTCTACGACTACGACCAAAGGGTGGAGGCCATCACCCCGGCGGACGTCATCCGCGCCGTCCGCAAATACTGGCAGCCCGCCCAACTCGCCCTCTACCACCAGGGACCCCGCCCCCACGCTTTTGCGGACGCCCCCCGCCCCACGCTCCTCTCCCATCCCCCCACGCCCGCACTCACCGAGTTTCCCCTCTGTTCAGAAACTGCCGTCTCTGCCGGGCTTCAGCCCTATGCCGCCGGCTATTGGGAAGGAAGCCTGCCCAACGGACTCCGCCTCCTCTACCGCCAGTTGCCGGATCAACCGGTCTGCGGTTTTGCCCTCTCCGCCAACGTTTCCCAACTCTCCGAACCCCGCCGCCGCCGGGGGGTCAACTACATCTGCTCCGCCGCGATGCTCCACAGCACCCGCTGGCACAGCGACGCCCAATTGATGGCCTGGTCCCGCGCCCGGGGCTTCAACCTCCGCCTGGAACAGCATACGGACAGCACGATTATCCGCGGGAAGTGTTTCTATTCAGACCTCGAAGCCGCGCTGTCGGTCCTGGCCGAGATCGTCGCCGTGCCCGCCTTCGAGCCCGGACACCTCAACCTGCTCAAATCCGCCACCATCGACAGCCTTCGCCGCGACGCCCAAAACCCCGCCAGCTACGCCTACCAACGCTGGTTCCGCCTGCTGTTTGGACCCTCCAGCCCCTACGACCGCTGTTCCGGCGAGATCTCGGACCTCCGCCGCCTCAGCCGCAAAGCCGTGCTGGACTGGCATTCCGAGCATTATCTGGCGGGAAACTTCAGCCTCGCCATCGTCGGACCCCATGCCCCCGAAGAGTTTGCCCGCCTCGCGTCCCGGCTGTTCAGCCCCCTCCGTTCCGGACGCAGCGGATCCCTTTCCCCCCTGCCCGCCCCGTCACCGGCCTCCATCAGGACCAAATCCCACCGCAACGGCTCCGGCCAGGCCATCGTCAACCTCGGCGGATTTGCCGTTCCCGCCGAAGACCGGGTCCGTTCCACCGCCTTCCACCTCCTCGCCCAGATCGTTGGCGGGGACATGGACAGTCGCCTGTTCAACATCCTCCGCGAACGCCATGGCTACGCCTATCAGACCGGCCTGGACTTCACTTCCCTGCCCGGCGTGAGCTATTGGAACGCCTATGCCTACAGCGATCCCGCCGACCGCAAAGCCTGCCTGAGCCTGATGCTTGACATCATCGCCGCAGTCGCGGATGGCGGTGTCTCCCCCGCCGAACTCGAGTCCGCCCAAAACTACCTCTGCGGCATGAACCGCTTCGAACTGGAAAAGGTCTCCACCCAAGCCGCCCTGATCGCCAATCTGGACTGCCTCGGCTACGAACCGGACTATCTGCTCAGCCGCGAACGCCGCATCCGCGCCGTGACCCTGGAAACCGTGGCGGAAATCGCCCGCGAGTGGCTCTGCTCCAGCAACATCTACACCTTTGTGCTCACATGATCACCCTCGGAATCGACCTCGGCTCCCGCAACACCAAAGTGGCCATTTACGACTCCGCTACCGGCCAAATCCTCCATTCCGCCTGGCGCGGAACCGACGTTTCACCCCTGGACACCGCCCACGCCCTGCTGTCTGATGCCCTGGCCGCCACCCACGCCAGACCGGAACGCGTCGCCGCCACCGGCTACGGACGCAAGCTCTGGCCCGATCCCCACAAAGTGCTGTCGGAAATCTCCTGTCACGCCGCCGGGGTCCGCCACTTCCATCCCCACGCCCGCACCGTGATCGACATCGGCGGGCAGGACTCCAAGATCTTCACCCTGGATGCCGCCGGCAAGGTCCTGGATTTTGTGATGAACGACAAATGCGCCGCCGGAACCGGCAGGTTTTTGGAACTCACCGCCATCCGCCTCGCCTGCCCCCTGGACCAGCTTTCCCGCCTGGCCGAACAATCCACCCGGAAACTGCGCCTCTCCTCCACCTGTGTGGTCTTCGCGGAATCCGAGATCATCGGCCTGATCGCCCAAGCAGCCTCCCCGGGTGACATCGCCCGGGCTGTCCACGCCTCCATCAGCGAACGGATTCTGGCCCAGATCGGCTCGCTCGATTGGTCTCCGCCCGTCACTTTCACCGGGGGCGTCGCCCTCAGTTCCGACCTCGCGGATTGCCTCGGCCAACGCCTGGAAACCACCCTCAGCATCCCCCCCGACCCCGAGATCACAGGCGCCTTGGGAGCTGCCATTTTGGCATCTATATGATTTACTGCCAGACAATCAGTTATGCCAATACAGTTAAAGCATCGCTTTAGGTTTTGAACCAATGTTGAAAATAGACTATCATCTTCATACCGAATATAGTTACGATAGCCAAATGAAAGCAGTGGATTTGATCGATAAAGCCATTGCCTTGAAATACGACACTATTGCCATCACAGAACACCTGGACCTCCTGCCCTGGGAACTCAGCCGGTTCGGACTCCCCGCCTTCGCCCGCTATGTGAAACAGGTGGCCTCCTACCGCGAGCAATTTGCCTCCGCTCCCCTGCGATTGGTCTGCGGCATCGAGGTCGGAGATTTTCAGCGGGTGCGCCCCTTCGCGGACGAACTGCTGGCCCAGCTCGATTTCGAACTCATCCTGGGAGCGGTCCATTTCATCGGCGACCACAACAACGTCGCGGTGCCCATGGCCCGTCCCCTCTCCCCCGCCGAAATCTCCTCCTACTACCGCGAAAACCTCGCCCTGGTCAGCGATTGCGACATTCACGCGCTCGCCCACCTCGGGGTCTACAAGCGTTATTACACCCAGGAACCGTCTGAAACCCACTGCCGGGACATCCTCCGCGACCTCTTTCAAACCCTGATCCAGCGCGGCATCGCCCTCGAGATCAACTACTCCGCCTTTCGCAAGCCCTACCGCCGCCTCCTGCCCGAACCCTGGCAGATCGACCTCTACCGTTCCCTCGGCGGCAATCTCTTCTCCCTCGGCAGCGACTCCCACCTCATCGGCCACTTCGACGACTTTTACTCCGAACTCCCCCCCTGGCTAAACGACCCGGAGATCCGCTTCCCCCATTTCTGACCGGCCGGCCGGGTGGTCGGATTTCTGGACGAAAACCAATTCAACTGGTCAGGGCAGGGTCAGTGTCCGTGTTCTGTGCCTCCGCCCAGCAAGGCTTTGTGGATCGCCTCGACATAGTGGATGAAAGTCACATAGGCCCCAATGTGTTTGCGTCCTGCCGCGATGTCCTGCGGGGCATAGTTTTGGGTGGACCTGACCTCGGCAAATTTCTCCCGGATCCCCTGTTCCACATGGTTGGAAAACTCCTTGGCGAGTTCGTCTATTTCGCCGGTATGGACCGCTTCGTCGGCCGCTTCGATGCCGGGTTCGACCCCGGCGTCCTCAGCCTTGAGCCCCTCATAGGGCGCGCCTTCCCCGGCCCGGTGGATCCGGACCAGGGTCTCAAAAAAGTACATGTCGGCCAGGTCTTTGGCCTGGGGATCCAGTTTCCTCACCGCGAGGGTTTTCTTGAAAGCCTCCCGGATGGCGGCTTCATCCTGAGGCTGGACCCAAACCAGCACCAGATCTACGTTCCCGGTGTCCAGGGCTCTTATCGCTGCCTGCACCACAGGGCCCTTGAGCGTGTCGCAATGCCCCAACAAAACAGGAGCGAGAAACGGCAGGAAATTGCTGTCGGAAAATTGACGCAACAGGAAAAACGCCGCCACGACCAGCAGCGCCTTTAGCAAGGTTTGTTTGTTCATCTTAACCTCCCAGGGTTACTTGGATCATTTGGGCTGGCTTTTGGCCTTGTCTGGCAGAAGTTTTACCCCAGCCAGTATTGTTCCCTTCAAAGACAAGATAGCTTGCAAAGATAAGAATCCCAAAAGAAGTTCCTTACCCACCCTTGGCTATGGGAATCGGCATTAACCATTAACCCATTAACCCATTAACCCATTAACCCATCCCCTCCCCCCGTTGGAGTTCAAATCCCCTTAGCAAACTTCCCTCCTTCCCCCATCTCATTTGGGGATTTGGACTTCAACCAGCAAGCGAGCTATATTTCGCGTTAGGATGCCCCAGCTCCCTCCCCATGAAGTCCAAGCCCCCCCCCCGTTGGAGTTCAAATCCCCTCCCCCAGCTTCCCTCCTTCCCCCACCCCATTTGGGGATTTGGACTTCAACCAGCAAGCGAGCTATATTTCGCGTTAGGATGC
>CAZOVZ010000015.1:0-48114 GCA_964583755.1 uncultured Candidatus Cloacimonadota bacterium | reverse complement strand
CTACCTGAGACTATTCAGGATGTTTGTAAGTACCTTGAGAGCTCAAAAACTAACATTTAGTAAACCAAAGGAGATAAATCACAATGAGCAAATTCAAACAAGTAGCAGCGTTTATACTGATATTCCTGGGGTGGTTGTTTATCGTTTCTGGCGTAGGCTGGATAATGATGAAGGGCTGGCTATATGTCGCAATTTTCACACCAATAGGCGCAGTACTGCTCTACTTTGGCAAAAAAAATTAAACGAACCCTTTGCTTGGGCTGCTAAAGTCAAGAAGATAGAGAGCAAAAGAAGAATTGCCGACGAAAGAAAAGCAGCTTTCGAAAGCAGACAGGCACAGCAATCAGCCACCAGCAACCATGCTGATGATGATCTTAGAGCCAAGCTACTGGAACGTGAGCAGGAAAAGCTTCGGAAGCAAGATAAAGATTTGTAACCGGGGGAGTTCACAACTCTCAGATGCATGTTGAACCTGTTGATTAATCATATATGATACCAATAGGGGATCAGAACTATTAGGAGTTTTTGAAGTTCGGGAATAGTATAAAAACCTAATCACATATCAGTTACGAAGGATGGTTACCATTAGATGGAGCGCAAGGAGGTGAACTCAGGCCTCGCATTGACATAATGTCGGTGTCTCTTGCTCATGCCCATAAATGCTTTTAGTCAGTTTCTCATTGACAGAAGAAGCTGGTGTGATTGTTTGACTTTTGGCGTGGAATGGCCGAAATTAATGATGCGACTGAACGCTTGGAAAAGGCAACTGATCAGACCTTGGGAGTGTGAGCCGGATCATGGAGTTCTTTGGGTGTATAAGTATGATTATATTAGAATACGTTATGGCAGAAGCCTTGATTCAGGGCAGGGAACCTGGAGTTGTTACAGACTTCTTGGGGCTTTATACTAACAATGAGCGAGTCTCACTGATAGTTCGTAGGAGAATTAAAGAGGCAAATTGAGAATACAACCAAATCAAATAGTTTCCAGCCCCCTCTTCAACGAACCCATGAAGGTTCTAACCATCACTCCTGGGGGCAACGAAGTTTACGTCTTAGGCTTGGTAGGGACAAAAAGCCAAACTTTTAGACAGGTTAATCTAACCATCTCACAGATAGAAGAACTTGAGATCATTGATAGCGCATATACGTACACAGGGAATGCCAATCTCCTCAGACTCGGCTTGCAAGCCTATATGCTTGGGATCGCCTATGAGTTCGATCCCTATTTTGGACTATCGATATCCAGGGTTGACCCCCTTCCCCATCAACTTGAAGCAGTATACGATTACTTTCTCAAACTTGCCAGGATCAGGTTTCTATTAGCTGATGATGCAGGAGCCGGAAAGACTATTATGGCTGGGTTATTGATCAAAGAGCTTAAACTTCGCGGTTTAGCTGATAGAATCCTGATAGTATGCCCATCTAACCTATCCTTCCAGTGGCAACGCGAACTATTGGAGAAATTCGACGAGAAATTCACAGTACTAAAGGGCTCTATTATCCGCAACCAATTCGGCTCGAACCAGTGGCTTGAGCACAATCGGATCATTACTTCGTTGGATTTGGCAAAGCGGGAAGACATACTACCCGGTTTGAAACAATCTCATTGGGATCTGGTTATAGTAGACGAAGCACACAGGATGTCTTGCTCCACTGGTGGTAAAACAGCCAGATATCAGCTCGGAGAGTACTTAAGAGACATTACCGACCACTTTGTGCTGTTAACAGCTACTCCTCACAAGGGAGATCCTGAGAACTTCACTTACTTTCTGCAACTTCTGGATAAGGACGTATTTGCAGATGTGAAGTCTATCCGTCACGCCATGGAAAACCAACGAGCACCTTTCTACTTGAGAAGAACCAAGGAAGCAATGGTCTACTTTCCAGAGAGAGACAGCACCGGCAAATGGCTGCAAGCCAAGATTTTCACCAAGAGAATAACCCAAACCATAGCCTTTCAGATAGACGGAGCAGAATTCGAGCTCTACAGAAATATCACCAACTACGTAAAACGACAAAGCGCTTTGGCTGCCGCAGATGGTAGTAACCCAAGAGCAAAAGCCATTGGCTTCCTGATGTCCATGTATCAAAGGAGATTGGCTTCCAGCACCTATGCCATGCGCAAGAGCCTGATCAACAGGGCAAATCGCCTGGAAGATGCCCTAAAGAATGCCTATAAACTGGCTGATCAAGCACCTCCATCAATTCCGGATAAAGAAGAATGGGAAGAGATGGAAGATTATGAAAGAGAGAAGCTGGAGCAAATCCTGGAAGCGATGTCCCTGGTTCAGAACAAAGAACTGGTGAAGGCAGAGATCGCCGATTTGCGTGCTTTTGCCATAGAAGCTGAAGCCGTGGAACAAGCCAACCAAGAAGCAAAACTGGCAAAGCTGAGGTTTCTGCTTCAACAAGAAGGTTTCTTTGAGCATAAAGACCGACGCCTCTTGATCTTCACTGAGTTTAAGGATACCCTCTACTACTTGGAGGAAAAGCTTAAATCCTGGGGCTTTGCGGTTGGGTGTATTCATGGCAGCATGAAACCAGGTTCCCGTAATGAGCCCGGAACAAGGCTTCACTCCGAGCAGATGTTTAGAGAAGGGCAAATACAGGTCCTGCTAGCCACAGAAGCAGCAGGTGAAGGTATCAATCTCCAAGTCTGTAACATCATGTTCAATTACGATATCCCCTGGAACCCTAACCGCCTGGAACAGAGGATGGGACGTATCCATCGTTATGGCCAAAAAAAGGACTGTCTGATCTTCAACTTCGTGGCTGAAAATACCATTGAGGGTATGGTCCTGAAGAAACTCCTGGAGAAACTGCAAAACATCCGTGATGCATTGGATGATGATGCCGTATTCAATGTAGTGGGTGAGGTTATGCCCTCGGATCAGATAGAACGCATTTTAAGAGACTATTACGCGGGTAAGCTGGGTGATGCTGACTTGGAACTCAGGATACTGCAAAACGTAGATGAAGACCGATTCCGGGCAATCTGCCAGAATGCTTTGGAAGGACTTGCTTCCAAGAAGCTGAATCTAAGCATGCTTATCGAAAGACGAGCCCTTGCCCAGGAAAGACGTGTTGTGCCTGAGACTATCCACAGATTCATCAATGAAGCAGCCAAAGTAGCCAACTTCACAATCAAAGACCACCCCAGCCTGGCGCACAGCTTTGACCTTGCAAAAACACCGGTTCATCTTAGATCATGCGAATCGGAGCCGGATTGGAAACTACCCGCTCTGGCAAATCAGTATCCCCGTTGCACAACTGACAGAACTACCTCAGATCAGCACAATCTGGAGTGGGTTACTCCCGGACATCCGTTGTTTGAAGCTCTCAGGCGCTATACAGAGGGCAAAGCAAGAAAAGAGCTTGGTTATGGAGCTGCTTACTATTCCCTGCAACACTCAGAGCCTGTAAGATTGGATTTCTACCGAGCCAGAGTGGTGGATGGCCTGGCCACCGTAATTCACGAGAGACTTTTTGTGGTGGAAGTAACCGAGTATCAAGAGCCGGTCTTGAGAGAACCCACTATTATCGGAGATTTTATGCCTGCAGAGCAAGAGATGGAACTGCCAGCAGTGGCATATTCAGAGGAAGCACTCAATTGGCTCAATGACAATGCTTTTATGCCCTTCCTGAAGGAAATCAAGGCAGAACGGGATGGCGAGATCAAGCGGGTGGAAAAGCATGTGGAACTTTCCCTCACGGAGATCATTGGCAAGGCAGATCAAGAGATCGGCAAGCTGGAAGATGAAGTAAAGCTAGGCGTTGCCGGTGCGGAAGGTCGCCTGGCCATAGCTGAAAACCATCAGGCCAATATGATCGCCCGCCGAGAAAAACGTAGAAAAGAGCTACAACAGCAGAAGTCACTTACGCTTCAAGGCGTAGAGCGTATTACCAGCATTATTGTGCTCCCTCACCCTGAAGCACAGTCCGATACTATGAAAAACCTAAAGCCCAATTTCGAAACCGAGGCGATCGCCATGAAAGTGGTGATGGAATATGAGGAAACAAGCGGCAGAAAGGTTTTTGACGTGCACGAAAAGAACCTTGGCTACGATATCACGAGCCTCGATGTGAATTCTGGTGAGCTGCGGTTAATCGAAGTCAAAGGAATTGGGGCTGATTCCGGTACCATAATCCTTACTCCTAATGAAAGAAGAGTTGCAGAAGACAGGCCGGACTGCTTCTGGCTCTATGTGGTAACAAACTGCAATGTTGCACCTCAACTTCAATCTCCAATACTCAACCCGGCTCAATATCAGTGGAATGAAGTGAAGAAGGTGCAGCATTACACGATTAACATCACGCAACTAATAGAGGATAAAAGGAATGGTGCTAGGGTTTAATCAGAGAAATGCAATAAGGAAGCTTGCGGAGATACTCTCCAATTTCTTGCCAGCTTCTGGTAATTCAATGTGGAAAGGACATGTCAATTTTGGTTCGGTAGCAGCTAAACTTGGATTGTCAGGATACTGGCTCGGTGGGAGTAAGCTTCCCGCTATAATCAATCTGCTTGAGAATACATACGAAAAAAAAGCTAATGTCTTTCAGAATTTGATCGAAACAATTGTTTTAGAGGGGAAAACTTATAGAAACAATAAGGGTAATCCCTTATCAAGGAATGAGGTTGACGAACTCAATAACTGTCTGCTTGAACTGGAGTTTAAGTTTCCCGGTCTACATGATCCAAAGTTTCTGGATTCTCTTGAAAATACTGTATCCACAATCATTAAAACTCCAGTAGAAGGATCAGTTGAGGCAAGATACCGCCAACAATTGTATGAACTTAAGACAGAATTTTATGATCTTTCTAAGCTTGACAATCGGCAGGAAGCAGGATATAGATTAGAAAAATTATTGAGCAGATTGTTCGAAATTTCAGCGCTAAATTCACGCTCTCCCTTTAAGGTTTGTGGTGAGCAGATAGATGGATCTGTCGAGATAGATAATAACACATACCTAATTGAGGTTAAGTGGACAAAGAAGCCCATAAACGAAAGTGACCTACTGGTTTTCAGAGGTAAGGTAGAGGGTAAGAGCAGTTTTACACGGGGGATGTTTTTGTCGATTAACGGTTTTACCGAAGAGGCTATAAAAGCAATTACAACGGGGAAACAACCAAACTTCTTTTTGCTTGATGGCTATGACCTGACTATGGTACTAGAAGAGAAGTGCTCATTAGGAGAATTACTTAAGCATAAAATCGGAAAACTTGCTGAAGAAGGTGCTGTAAGTGTAAGGTTTTCAATATCGGATACATGGGCTCGCTTGTAAATGAAGAGATTTTGGAGTAGCTATGCCATGGTATGATCGGTTGTTAGATAATCAAAGGGATGCCGCTAGTTGCGCTTGCGAAAAGGTTGTTCTCCTTGCTGGTCCTGGAACGGGTAAAACTCTCACACTGACAAGGAGAGTATGTTACCTACTTGAAATACAGAACGTAAATCCCATAGATGTTTGTGTAATAACGTTTTCGAGAGCCGCAGCAGCTGAACTCAGAACAAGAATAACTGATGAGCTTGGAGAAACATCCATACCACAGATATCAACTCTCCATTCATTTGCTTTAAGACAATTGCTTATGTTTTGTAGGTACAACAATTGCCTGCCTATGCCTATCAGGATAGCTGATGGTTGGGAAGAGAGATACATTATTCTTGAAGACTTGAAAAGACTTTTGAATATCCGATCGATTTCTGACGTGAAAGATCTACTGACCCAAATGTCCTCCGATTGGCAAAGTCTTACCGCAGATGAGCAAGAATGGGAAAGTCGTTTCCCAAACCCTCGATTTATTGGAGCATGGCGAGAGCATCGGCAAGTCTACGCATATACCCTAAGATCAGAGTTAGTGTATCAGTTAAAACACACAATCCAACAGAATCCACAAATAATAGACAATCTCGGATTCAGCCATCTCCTCGTCGACGAGTATCAAGATCTCAACAGGTGTGACCTTGCTGTGGTCAAATTCCTCTCAGATGCAGGCATTAGCCTATTTGTATCTGGAGACGACGACCAAAGTATATATGGGTTTCGGAAAGCTCATCCAATTGGGATCAGAAGGTTTACAGTAGATTACCAGCAATCAGAATCAAAGAATCTGAACACATGCAAGCGATGCGATCAGAACATCTTAGACTTCAGCTTGTTTGTTGCGAGGCAAGACCCCTTAAGAATTGACAAAGAAATTAGATCTGATAGTGATCAAACTGCAGACATCCGTGTGTTGCGATTTGACAATCAAGCCACTGAAGCTGAGGGTATTTCACAATTATGTAGATACTTAATTAACAGCCAAGGTATACAACCGCAAGAGATACTCATTCTGCTAAGATCCAATAAGAACAGTTGTTTTTCAAATATCATAGCTAATAGCCTTCATGATAATGGCATAATCGTAAAAACCCAGGAAGCGGAATCAAGCGTCTTTGATGATATTGGGGGACGAAGACTTTTATCTTTCTTAAGGCTTATCATTAACCCAACTGATGAGCTTTCTTTGAGGACTCTGATACAAACAACTCACGGCATAGGCCCATGTGCACTTGATTCCATCTATCGGCTATGCCAGGATAGAAGCATAGGATTTAGCCAGTTCTTGGAGCAGATTACACAAGAAGCTTCAATCCTACCGAGGGGTGGAGGTGAAGTCAAACTCGCTTATGATGAGATTTGTGACTGTCTAGTACGCTATAATCAGCTGTATAATCCTTCAGGAATGACCACTGACGAACTTCAAGGACTGATTTCAATCATGTGTACTGATCTTGCACTACCGGTAACAAAGGAAGTTCAAATCTTGAGTTGGCTTCAAAACTATATGGACGCTTCGGATGATGAATTAATGAAGCTAGACACTATCTTAAGGGAGAAAGACACCTCCCTCGAGAACGCTGAAGTCGTCTTTGAAGAAGGTAAGGTTCACATTATGTCAATGCATAAGGCAAAGGGGTTAACTGCTGAAGCAGTTATAATACCAGCATGCGAAGACGAGTATATACCTGGAAGGAATAATGATGTAGAATCGCAAAAGGAGGAAATGCGCTTGTTGTACGTATCGTTGACTCGCGCAAAGCACTATTTGTATTTGACCTATTGTAACAGGAGAACTGACAATCAATGTCACACCGGTAGTAATTCAGGTCGGGCTCAACGAACGTTATCACGGTTTCTTGTAGATGCTCCTGTCTCACCTACTGATGGTACCCAATTCACACGGAGTTTGCCAAATTAGTATGATTCCCAAAGAATGTAAACGTCTCGCAGAAGTAGATTTTCCGATTGCGGAAGTGTCCAAACATGCTATAAGAGAAAAATCAATTCGGCAAGGGCATCCAAGCAACATTCACATGTGGTGGGCTCGCCGACCCTTAGCTTCCAGTCGAGCGATGCTGATGGCTCTTCTACTTCCAGATCCATGTGATCCCTACTGCCCTGGAGATTTCAAAGAAAAAGCCAGAGAATTACTTCCTTATTTGTGCGGAAGCATAGGCGCCACTGATTATGACCTGCAACGTAAATTGCTGCATTTCATTGCTGATTTTGCCAGTTGGGATAATGCTAATAGAAAGGAGTACCTGGAACTGGGCAGGGCTTTGATCAGATCTGCCCATCCGGAAGAAACACCGTTGGTGGTTGATCCCTTTGCTGGAGGCGGCAGCATCCCTTTGGAAGCGCTCCGAATAGGCTGCGATGCCTTTGCCAGTGATCTGAATCCGGTTGCCTGCCTTATCCTCAAAGTTATGCTTGAGGACATGCCTAGAAACGGTTCAGCCCTTATAGAAGAACTTAACAAAGCGGGAAATAGAATCCTAAGCAAGGCTAAAGAAGAGCTTAAAGAGTACTATCCCGATGATCCAGATGAGTTAAAGCCTATTGCCTATACTTGGGCAAGAACAGTTCGTTGCGAATCTCCTGATTGCGGAGCAGAAATCCCGCTGATGCGCAGCTTTTGGCTACGAAAAAAAGCAGGGCAGAATATAGCCTTGAAGCCTGTCATCAACCAAAACGCCAGTGGCGCACCGTTTATCAAGTTAGATATCTTTGAGCCAATTAAAGAAAACGAAGTCCATGGTCCTACAGTGACCAGAGCCAAAGCCACCTGCCTTTGTTGTGGGTCCGTTCTTCCTCCAAATCGGGTACGCTGCCAGTTAGCTAGTCAAAATGGTGGTGCCGATGTAATCTTTGATCATGATGGTAACAGAATCGGTGGGGCAAGAATGCTTGCTGTGGTGCTCACAAGGGAAGATACCCAAGGGCGAGTCTACCGTCTCGCAAACGATAAAGACTATTTTCCAATATTACGTGCGACTCAAGAATTTAAAAGAATCCTGATAGAATGGGATTCAAGTGGGAAACAAGGCCGGTGCCCATTTCCCGATGAACCAACTCCCGCTGGTGGAGGCTCAGGAGCTGGAAGGGCGTTCTCAATTCAGAATTATGGCATGCTTAAATTTCTTGATTTATTCAGTAAAAGACAGATTCTTGGGCTTCTTAAAATTGTGAATTTAATAAAGGAAGAGTCGCAAGATTCAGTTCTTTTATCATTGGCCCTTAGTAAGCTGACCGATCTGGAAAATGCTTTATGTACTTGGAGAGCGAGTTCTCAAAGCATAGACCATCTGTTTTCTCGCCAAGCAATATCTATGGTTTGGGACTTTGCAGAGGCAGTATCAATTTCAGATGCTTCTGCATCATGGAAGAGCATATCAACACGAAGTTTGTTGGGGTTATCATCATTATCAGCAATCACTAAATATGGTACCGTTGTAGAATCAGATGCACGGGTTTCCCCTTTATCAAGCGAAGTGTGTGATGTCTGGTTTACCGACCCTCCTTATTACGATGCGATACCATATTCAGATCTATCTGATTTTTTTTATGTGTGGTTGAAAAGAGCCGGAAGTTGGAAAGATAAAGATTTATATGGCAATGGCGACCTGTCGCCGAAAGCAAATGAGATTGTACAAGACGATACACGCATGTATAAGAATCAAAGGAAAGATAAGCAATTCTTCGAAGGTAGCATGGGGGATGTGTTTCGAGAAGGGTTCCGTGTTACTCGAAACGATGGAATAGCTTCTGTTGTATTTGCCCACAAAACAACAGAGGGATGGGAAGCCTTACTAAACGGCATTATTACTGGGGGGTGGAGCATCACTTCTTCGTGGCCAATTGCAACAGAAATGGGCACTAGGCTAAGAGCGCGTGAATCAGCTGCCCTAGCCACCAGCATCCACCTTGTTTGCCGTCCTCGCCCGGAAAATGCTGGTATCGGAGATTGGTCTAATGTTTTGCATGAGCTGCCCAAAAAGGTAGGCAAATGGATCGACCGATTAGAAGCAGAGGGAGTACGCGGAGCCGATCTGGTGTTTTCCTGCATAGGGCCAGCCCTGGAGATTTTCAGCCGTTACCGCAAGGTAGAGACTGCAGAAGGACAAGAGATAAGCATAGGAACCTATCTCGAGAAGGTATGGGAAGTAGTTGGCAGGATAGCTCTTGAGCAAGTGCTGGGATCCGCAGAATCGATGGCAAGAAATGGCGCCACCGGAGCTTTGGAAGAGGATGCCAGGCTAACGGCCCTTTTCCTCTGGACCCTACAATCCACTGATACCACGTCTACTTCCTCAAACGAAGAGATGGATGACGAATCAGAAGATGATGAGGACACTCCCAAGAAGGCAAAAGCCAAAGCCGGATTTTCTCTGGTCTTTGATGTTGCCAGGCGTTTTGCCCAACCGCTGGGGATAGACTTAAATAAATGGGATAACCGGATCATTGACATCGATAAAGGCAGTGTGCGCCTGATCCCAGTTTGGGAAAGGGCAGACATTCTTTTTGGGAGCGATAAGGTTTCACGCATCGATGCTTCGTTTGATGTAAAAGAACAGCTGGAGATATTTGAGGAATACGCTTCTAAGCCATCACCCAAGATCAGGGGCAAAAAAGTGAAGTTATCCGGAACTGAAGATACTCAACCGATAATGGTCACTACTCTGGATAAGGTACATGCTGCCATGCTCTTGCAGGATAATGGGCAGACCAATGCCCTCAGGGCTTTGATCAAAAGTGAGATTGAGCGGGGTCAGGATTTCCTGCGCCTGGCGAACTCATTATCAGCCCTTTACCCCAAAGGCTGCGATGAAAAGAGATTGGTCGATGCGATGCTCTTGAGCGTGAGGAGCGTGACCAAGTAATATGCTGATAATCAAATCACTAACTTGCTTTTCGCTCATTAACATTTATAATGTTAGTGATGCAAAAACGTGTTAATGAGAGGATACTATGGATGATTTGATCCAAAAGACCAAACGATATCTGGAAGATAACCTGGATGTGAGAGCGGAGATACGCTCAACTGATCTATCTGCACAACTACCTTACTTCTACTCGGAGTATTATCGGTTCTACGATCTTGATATGAACGGGGTAAGCTACCTGTTATGCGAAGGGAGGGATATCCTTGTGGCAAAGCAGGTGCGCACTCAGTTAACTGAGTTGGAAAGCCGGACAGGAAGACAGACAATTTTCTTGTGTACAGAGATAAACGCTAATCTCCGACGCTCACTGGTCGAGAACAGGGTGTCGTTCATTGTCCCCAAAAATCAGATTTACATCCCCAAACTTGGGATTGTGTTCAATGAGCGTTACCGCAGTACATTCAAGGCCAAAGATAGCCTTAGCCCTGCTGCTCAAGTGATTCTGTTGCGAGCTATACTAAATCATGAGTATGACATGGTCACAGCTTCAGAATACGCAAAGAGGCTCAAATACACAGTTATGAGCGTATCAAGAGCATTTGCTGAGTTACAGGAGTATGGGATAGTTTCCAGGGAAGAGAATTGGAAGGAAAAGCCTTTTATGTGGCTTTTCAAGGGTAGAGAATTGTGGGACAAAGCCCTTCCATTCTTGATCAATCCTGTGCGTAGATCAATGTGGATTATTCATAATGATCGATTACCCTACTGCGTTGCAGGGATATCAGCTCTTTCCAGATATAGCATGATCAATGAAGATGATTTCCTTACTTACGCTACTATTAGTAGTATCGTAAAGAACAACTTGGACATTGTGGAGATAAGTCAAGATAGTCGACCATCTGATAAGGTTATTAAGATGCAGATTTGGAAATACAACCCTAAACTAATCTCAAGCGAAGACTACGTTGATCGATTATCGTTATATCTGAGCATGAAGGACAGCAAAGATGAAAGAATTCTGATATCTTTGGATGAGATGATGGCGGGTATAAGATGGTAAGAGGACTGTCAACATTTAAGAACCATTTTACTGAATTCATTGATCAATACGTACTGATTGGCGGAGCTGCCAGCGCAGAACTGATGGAGCAGTCCGGGCTTCCTTTCAGAGGAACTCGTGACTTGGATATAGTTCTGATTGTTGAGGCTCTAACACCCGAATTCGTGGGGGCTTTTTGGGATTTCATTGAGAAAGGCAAGTATGGCGGCAAGTTCCAAAGCCAAACTGAGAGGAAGTACTATAGGTTTGATAACCCTGAGGATGAAATCTATCCAGAGTGTATTGAATTGTTCTCACGGATTCCTGATAACATTCAGTTTGAAGGTCAGGGCCGATTTATACCAATACCCGTTGATGATGAGCTATCATCACTATCCGCTATCCTGCTTGATGAAAACTACTATCCGTTGATTGTAAACGGAAGAACTGATGTTGACGGGCTGTCATGCCTCAAAGTCGAGTACATTATTCTCCTAAAAGCCAAAGCATGGTTGGATATGACCAGGCGAAGCGTTAACGGAGACCATGTAGATCAAAGAAAGATAAACAGACAAAAGAATGACGTAATCAGATTGTTTCCCCTGCTTGAACCAGATATTCGGATAGGTGTTTCTAAAACAATCCAAGATGACCTTAGAGAGTATTTGAGATCTATCCAAGAAGATAAAACAATCAATTTGAGAGACTTAGGGATCAGCCGGTTGAGTCTGCTGGACATTGTCCGAAAATTTGAGCAGATATATGGACTGACGCACAAATGAAGATATTTTGGAGATTATTAAATGGAACCCTGGCATAAACTGGTAACACCCCGAAAAGAAGTCCGGGAAGGCAGATCTTTCAATCCGGATGAATTTGCCATTCATTTGGAGCAGATTGTAAACGGCACTGCTCCTGAAGACTATAAGAATCCCGAGCCCTTTTTTGCCCGCACCTGCTTTACAAGTGCTTTAAAAGAGCACTGTGCCATGACCCTGCGCAGGCTGTCTGGTGATACTGTGAATACCGCACCTGTTATGACCCTGATCACTCAGTTTGGTGGAGGTAAAACGCACACTCTGGCTACACTCTATCACCTGGCAAATAGTGGTGATGCGGCCAGAGCGTTTGCTGGAGTACAGGATTTTTGTAACTGGACTGGCTTGTCCGGGATTCCTAAAGCCAAAGTTGCAGTATTTGTAGGAAATGCTTGGGATCCTACTCCCGGATGTGAAACACCCTGGATCGATATAGCCTTTCAGCTTGCCGGTCATGAAGGCGTAAAAGAGCTGGGCTTGAATTCCATCAATGTCCCACCTGGAACCCAGACCTTGAATAGGGTATTTGCTGCTGCCAAAGCCCCAGTTTTAATACTCTTTGATGAGGTGCTGAACTTCATGAACCGCCATAGAGACATGTGTGACCAGTTCCATGCTTTTATACAAAACCTTACCGTGGCAGCAACCGGTGCCTCGAACTGCGCTGTGATGATCAGCCTACCACGCAGTCAGGTGGAGATGACGGAATGGGATATAGCCTGGCAGGATAAGATCACCAAGGTTGTAAAACGGGTTGCCAAAGATTTGATCGCAAATGATGAATCTGAGATCAGTGAAGTAGTTCGTAAGCGCCTCTTTGACGATATCGGCGACACCAGAAAGATTAAAAATATATGTAAAGAATATGCCCAATGGGCGTTCGAACGCAGGGCTCAGCTTCCCCCGGAATGGATGGCAGTTGATAGATCAACTTCGGAAGCCTCTGCAATCGATATGCTGCAAAAGAAATTTGAACAATGCTATCCCTTTCACCCTGCCACCCTGTCGGTCTTCCAAAAGAAGTGGCAAGCGCTTACTCAGTTCCAACAAACCCGTGGAACCCTGGCAATGCTAGCCCAATGGATCTCTTATGCCTATAAAACTGGTTATACGGAAGCAAGAAGGGAAACTCTGATTACTCTAGGCTCAGCACCTCTGGAGGCTACTGAGTTCAGAGGTGTTGTTCTGGGACAATTGGGAGAAATGCGTCTTCAAGCAGCTATCGATGCCGATCTAGCTGGTACGCAATCCCACGCAAATGCTCTGGATGCTGATGCCAAAGATGAACTAAAGTATATCCATCGCAAGGTTGGAACAGCAATATTCTTTGAATCTTCGGGTGGACAAAGCGATAAAACAGCACATCTGCCGGAACTGAGATTTGCCCTCGGCGGTCCAGGCTTGGATACCACAACAATTGATAATGCAGCCTTTGCACTTGAAGATAAGGCCTATTTCATCCGCAGGGTTGGCACAGATGGCTATAAAATCGGCTTTCAGCCAACTCTCAAAAAAGTGGTAAATGACCGCAGGGCATCCATTGATTATGAAAGCCAGGTAAAGCCTTTACTCAAGGAAACTGTCCAGATTGAATTCAAAAAGAACTGCCACCTTCCTGTTTCGTTCTTTCCTATTGATAGTAGCTCTATTCAGGATACGACAAAGCTGACAATTGTGGTGGCTGATCCTGATATGGATTGGGTGGACAGCGATGCATTCAAATCTGAAGTGTCCCAATGGATAAAAACCCGGGGAACTTCTCCCAGGTTGTACCCGGCAGCCATGATATGGTGTTTCAGAAAACAAGGACGCGAATTGAGGGATAAGGCTGAGGTTCTGCTTGCCTGGAAACAAGTTAACAAAGAATATGCGGACGGCTTGCTTGGAAGTGAAATGAGCAGCAGCGATATTGCGGAGCTGCGGTCTAAACTGGTCGATTCGGAGAATGCGGTCAAAGATGAAGTATGGGCTTCATATCGATTTATAGCTCTATATACCAAAAACCAGGATAATCACAACCTTCACGTGATCGACCTAGGCCAGGGGCATTCAAGTGCCAGCGTCTCGTTGAGTGATAGGATATTTACTGCGCTTAAGTCTCAGGCACTTTTGAACGACTCGATAGGGATTAGCTATTTAGAGCGTTATTGGCCACAGGCATTCATGGAGAAGGGTGCATGGCCACTATCAAGCCTGAGACAGAGTTTCCTGGATGGCTCTCTCACTCGTCTGGCTGATCCAGAGACGGTGCTACGTAACAAGATCTGTGATTTTGTGCAAAAAGGTGACGCGGGTCTCAAATCGGCTTCCAATGCCGATGGCTCGGGTTATCATCTCTGGTTCAAAGAAAACCTTGATCCTTCAGAGATCATGTTTGTATCAGAAGTGAGCTTAGTAATGGCGAAAAAGGTCGATCTATACAAACCCAAAGAAGAGCATGGTCCTCAACCTGATACTGGTGGAGGAGTGACACCTCCTGAACCTGAGGGAGATGGTCAAGGGTCTGGTATTAACGCCGGTACGGGTTTCACATCTGGTCAGGGTCAAATAGATCCCCAGCCTGAGCTGCCACGCATCGAAACTATTAAACTGAGCGGAGAACTACCTTATGAGCTTTGGAACAAGTTCTCCAGATCCGTCCTCACAAAGCTTAACGCAAGCAGTAATGGTCTTGTTATCAAGATAGATATCAAAGCAGAGACGGAATCCAATCGCTCTGAGAGTGTTAAAAGAGATCTTCTAAGCGGGATACAAGAGGTAAAACTGGATGATAAGATCAAGATCACCTGAAACTATCTCTAATGACAAGGCGTTATTACATAAACCAATGGATGATGTATCTGATGCACGTCCATTACAAGAGATTCCAATCCCTAGCTGCATACTAAGGAAAGACATGAAGGAGAACAAATGAAAAACAAAACTACTTCCCTTAAGAGCATCGTAAAGTATCTAAACAACAAGAATGAGGATGGTGGGTTCTGGTTACCCAATATCCAGAGAGCATTTGTATGGAAAGAAGAACAGATATGCAAGCTTTACGACTCAATAATGCGTGAATACCCAATTAGCTCTCTTCTAGTATGGAAGACGGTATCACCTATATCTACAAGGAAGTTCATTGAAAACTATAAAATCAAATATGAAAATGAACTAAGTGATTTCATTAATCAGACAAACGAGAAGAAAAAAAACTTGGTTCTTGATGGGCAACAGAGGCTACAGAGCCTTTTTATAGGTTTAATGGGGTCATATGAAGGCAAAGAATTGTACTTCGACACAACCAGTAATCACGATGATATCAAAGAAGAAATCAGATATAGTTTTGCTTTTATAGAACAATCGAAGGTGACATTCCCTTGGGTTAAGGTTAAGGACATCGTATATGGACCGAAGAACTGGAACTTGGCATTCAAAAATGTAGTTGAGGGATTCAAAAAAGACTGGAATCCAGCATTTGAGGAAATCATAAAAAACAACATTGCCTCAATTGTCCAGATATTTACCTCAGATGAGGGGATCTCATATCAGGAAATTGACAGCACCGAAAACGATGGATTATATACCGATAATGATATAGTTGAGATTTTTATCCGAGCTAACTCTGGAGGAACTCTACTGGGTAAATCCGATTTGCTTTTTGCGCTATTGGCAGCCAATTGGGATAAAGCAATAACTGCTATAGAAGACCTCTTAGACGATTTGAATCGTAATGGCTTTGATTTTACTAGAGATTTTGTTTTAAAGACTTGTCTCACCCTACTTGATAAATATGCTCGATATGATGTTGATAAGTTTAGAGACCAGTCTGTACTGCAAGGTATTGAAGAAAACTGGGATAGAATTTCTAATTCGATCAAAGCAGTATGTGATTATCTCCGCAACCGGACATTTATCAGGACTGATAAAGCTCTTCCTTCGTACTTGATATTGATCCCCATTATTTATGGAGTGTACAAATATAAAGTAGATGTAAATAAGGTTCCTAAACTTAACGAATACTTAATCCGAGTATCACTGGTCGGTGCTTATGGCTCTCGTCCAGACCAGCTTATAGACGCCAGTGTAAAGGCAATTCAGAACAAGAAGGATATTGTAGTCGAGGAACTTTACGAAGTTATCAGACAACAGCAACGACCGCTTGAGATTACTGGAGAGAAACTTATGCAAATCAGTTACGGTTCAAAAAACATCCACTTACTCTTCAATCTCTGGTATGAATCATTCGAGTATACTCCTGTCTTTCACAACAATGTTCCACAAACAGACCACATTTTCCCACGAAGTATATTAGAAAAGGTGAAAGTACTTAATCCTGAGACAAACAAAAAAAAGATGAAGTACACGGAATCGCAAAGAAATCAATTGGCAAACTGCATGCTTTTAACCAGAAAAGAGAACGGTGCAAGTGAAAAATGGGATACCCCTCCAGAGCAATGGTTTAGAGATAAAGGCAATGATTATCTCGATTTACATTTAATACCCAGAGATCCTGCCTTGTGGACATTGGATAATTACGACCGCTTTGTTGAAGAGAGGAAGAAGCTCATACTCGAGAAATTCAGTTACTTGATAACAAAGGATACACATATCTAAACACGTGGCACTTAAATAACGTTCGTCTTTAACTGCAAACATCTTTAGATATTATGAATTGAAACCATGAAAGAAATGCTACACTTGCGCTCTTCTGAGCTACATTGAGCAAGATACTGAATGCCATCGTTATGGGAATAGCCATTGGCGATGCCCTTGGCTTTCCCGCCCAGTTTGAGCCCAGATCAGAGCGCAAAAAGCATCCCGTGGTGGATATGGGGAGATACAGAGATGAATATGGGCAGATCCGATCCTGGGGAGAGGGACTCACCGGCTTGTGGTCGGATGATACGTCTCTGACTTTATGCCTGGCGGAGAGCCTGCTGAACGGTTTCGATCTGAATGACCAGGCGGAGAAGTTCGTCGCCTGGCTGGACGATGGGTATCTCTCTGCCCGGGATAGAGCCTTTGATGTAGGAATGCAGACCGCTGAAAGCCTTGCCAGGGTACGATCGATCCTGCAAAGTGGCAGATACGATGAACTGGACAATCTTGCCGGTGACGCTGATGAACAGAGCAACGGCAACGGCAGTTTGATGCGCATTCTGCCCCTGCTGATGTTCATCAAGGGCTTTGATCCCATGTATCAGTTTGAGCTTGTCAGGAAAGCCGGCGCTCTCACCCATCCGCATATAAGGTCAGCGCTGTGCTGCTTTCTCTATCTGAGGATGGCAGAGCATATTATCGCCCCCACAGACAAATTCACTTCCTTCCCAAAAGCGCGCCGGGATACCCTGGAACTCATGGATAACCTGAAATGCGCTGATACAGAATACAAAGCCCTGCACCGATTGTTACATGCAGATCTGGACAAGCTGCAAGAAGACGAGATCGATTCGGGCGGTTATGTGGTTTCCAGCCTGGAAGCCAGTATCTGGTGCCTGCTGAATACAGAAAGCTATCGTGATGCTGTTCTTAAAGCCGTCAACCTTGGCGATGACACTGACACCACCGGAGCGATAACCGGAGGCCTGGCAGCACTGCTCTATGGTGAAGATTCCATCCCTCCGGAGTGGATAGCCCAGCTGAAGAAACCGGAGTTGTTTGAGGATCTGATCTCCCGTTACAAGATTTATTCTGCCTCAGGACCTGTGTAGATTACATACACTTCAGCTGTTGATCCAGCTTAAATGGGAGGGTATTGGTCAAGGTTATTGAACCAATGCCCTACCAAAAATGTGGTTTCAGTTACTCTGCTATATCAGGAGTACTGTCCTTCCTCATCCCCTCCAGATGACCGATCACTGTTTCCCGGCTGAGTTCCCAAAGTACCGGATCATGAAAGTAGCGGAAGCACACATCGAAGATAGCATCCAGATCGATGTCAACTTCCTCAGCGAGTTGCTTCATGGCTCTACTCAAAGTCCGTATCCTGCGCTGGTACTCGATATTATCTATCGTGCCTGCCTTCAGTTCCTGTCTGATAGCCTGCAGGTCCTCCAGTGCTGCGGTTCTGCGCTGATCTAATTCCCTGGCTTCCGGGCTGAAGTGCTTCACGTAGGCTACCTTGTACCTGTAGTCATTCAAAGCCTCCAGCAGCCTGTCCTTGTGCTCCTCCACATAGCTGCAGAAGCGATATAGCGTGCAGAGTAGGCCAGCGGCCCTTTCATCCCCGGCCTTGCCCAGGAAGTTGTGAACCTGTAAACCCAGCAAGGGGATGCAGCCCGATTGCTCTGAGATACCCCAGTAGGGATACATGATCTCAACCCCAATGTTCCTCCTGTCACGCAAGGTCACCCTGCCTGTCACATAAATGCCCTCAACCATGATCTCTATCCGCTCTCCTTCGATGCGGAGATTCGTGTATCCTTTTTTATCCGATCTCATTGATCCTCCATTTGTGTTTACCACTGATCAAAGGGCAAAACCTACTGCTCGCTTTACTGATTCGAAATTAGTTCCACTCTCAAGAATGGCATATCTGCGCAGATCAACCAGTGTCAATTTGGCTTCATGACCACGCAGATAGGCTTCATGACAGGCATTTTGCACCACCAGTCTGATCTGTCCACCAGTAAAGGTGAAGTCGTTCGCCAGACTTTCCACAGCTATGTCCGCAGCCCCTGGAATGCTATCGGGAAGATGCATTCTCCACAGCGCCAACCGGGCTTGATAATCAGGGGGCTTGATCTCCAGCTTGTAATGCAGACGACGGGACATCGCCAAATCAAGATTGTCAGCCAGATTGGTGGTGATGATCAGGATTCCGGCAAAACTCTCCAATTCCTCCAGAAACACGCTCTGGATAGTATTCTCCGCGTGGTCTGCCGATCTATCCGGAGAGCTCATCCGCTGATGGATAAGCTGGTCTCCCTCATTCAGCAAAAAGACCGGAGACAGGCTTTTTACTGCCACACGCATCTCCCCAAAGAGTTCCCGAGCCTGCTTTTCGCTCTCTCCGAAAAATGAACCCCGGATGGCATTGGCATTGATCTGGATCAGAGGACGCTTTAGTTCATTGGCGATCACGCCCGCAATGAAGGTCTTGCCGGTGCCGGGAACTCCGTGCAGCAGGATGTTGCAGCCCTGCTGGACGCTCTTGTCACCTGTTAAGGACGCACCCACCAGTCCCCACTCGGCAAATCCATCCCGCTGGGGATTTTGCAGCCTCCGCACTATGGTAACGATCAATTTCCGTGTGTCTTGATCCAGGATGAGCTGATCCAGTTTCTGGGTGGGATCGATGCGGGTGAGATAAGTGGATTGGGACAGAGATCTATCCGCCTTGCCTGATACTTCAATTGATGTTTCTGCCCTCCCATGCAGGGCTGTCACAGCAGTCGGGGTCAGTTCTATCAGATAGACCGCGAACATTGGATGTTGGGGTTCTATCAGACCTTTTCGGCTGAGCAGATTATCCTTAGTAAGCAAATCGATGTAGTTCTTACGCTCTTTGGAGTTCCTCGCCAGAAGTGACGCCAGGGTGGCAGGCGAAACCTGGGTCGATGACTCGCGGTTGAAGTAATCTATCAGCAAGAGGCATTTCTGCCAGAATGCGTTGAGTTTGTGCTTCTTGCAGAGTTCTTTCCACCCGGAAGCACCTTTTGCAACGATCAAAGCGTCCAAAAAAGTATCAAGCGCTAGATTCATGTTTCTGCCAAAACACGCTCCGTTATTGGATGAGAAATCGTCGTTCAATTCCGGATAATGCAGAAAGAGCACCCCAATCATTTTCAAGACGGAATCTATCGCGCTGTCACGCTTGGCGAGGCCTTTAGCAAAAGCCCTGATCCCAGATTTGATGGGGTCTTTGCCCAGGATCAGGTTCCAAAGCAGACCGTTAAGCCTCAAGCCTGTCCCATACAGCGCCCGCAGGTCATAATGGTAATCCACTCCCATTAGGTGAGGTGTGCTGAGGATTTCCCTGTCGATCAGATCAACAACCGCAGAATACTGCCTATCCAGATTGTCATCCATTCCCGGCAGCATCTCACAGATCTCCGCTACATTGAAATCCTGCTCGCAGTTAGCCTTGGTCTTTTGGCAGATCCTGGCGATCAGCATCAATTCGTTGGGCTGCAATTGATAAGCGGCTAGCAGCGGAGACTGGGAGATCGAGCACTGCAACGAGCCCATCACGGCTTCATGACCGGGGCCATTGTTCAGGTTAGCTTTCATCTTGTTGCGGTCTCTATCCTGCCATCCGCACCCATTTTCGGGCTCAGAAGTATCATCACCAGGCTCATCCTCATCAAGAAGATCATGAATGTAAGAAACCACCTCGCTCTGATCTGTCTCGGAATTTAGTTGCTCCAGATATCTCAAAATACTTTTCATTACACCTACCTCCATCATATTTCCTCTTATTATAACTTTCCGAAGCCGGGTTTTTCAGATTTCTTTCATAAGAGAAGTCAAATCCTGAGTACCATGATGAAAGGTTGTTGTGGCATGACACATATTTGTTTAGCAAGACACCTAGCTGCTTTTCCTACAACATCTTCCGACTATTAAGCTTATCTATCGACCAAGACTGTACATGATCATCTCATGCAGGGGTTAGACATTTTCATTTGCAGAAACCCTGTCAGAATTTGAAGTTTTCGGTGATCTTAATTGCAGAAAGCCTGTCAAAAACCACCTAAACAGGCCTTGGTAAGGATGAGCAAGGATGAGTTACGATGCGACAGTTTGCAGTTTTCGCTGCACAATTTGCAGTTTTCGTTGTCAGTTTGCACCGCGATCGGGGCGGCATGGCCTGCAAACGCAGGAAGGCATTACGTGGCAAAGAAATCCCTTGACATCACATAGCCAAAAAAACGCAGGTAATGAAACCAAGAAACAAAAGAGGATACCAATGACCTTACGCAGATACGCTTTGACCCTGTTCCTGCTGCTGGCCGCGCTCTGCGCCGGCGCGCTGACCCTGGACGAATTGCAGGAGCAATGGGAACAGATATACGGTAAAGGAACCGGCGGCGATTTTGCCCCGCTGGCCCAAAGCTTCATAGAAGGCAGCCAGGACCCCTACGATCTCCTGGAAGCGGCCAACCTGTGGGCCGTGACTGACAGCCTGGGCTACCACGCTTATCTGGGCCAAATGCTGAAAACCCGGCCCAACAACCCCAAATACCGCTATCTGCAGGTTTCCCGCGAGACGGATACGCTTTCCAGGATCCAGAATTCCCGCGACCTCGTCCGCGACTATCCAGAGTTTCCCGGCTCCTACCGTGTTTTACTGATCGCCCATCTGGAAAACCTGGACGGCCTGGAGTCAAACTCCGCCGCGTCTGATTCCGCCTACGCGCTGCTGACCGCGGACAGCCCCCTGCTGGCAACCTACGCGGAAGAATTTCCCGAAGACAAATACGCTTCCCTGGCTGACGTGGTGGCCAAGGTGATGGCCGGCACCGCCGAGGCGGCGAAAGAGCCCTACCGGCGGGCATTTGAAGACTCCTACACCTCCTGGATGCCGGAATACGACCTCCGCCGGCTGTTGCCGCTGGAAAAGTTTCATCCCCTGCTGGCCTGGCACATTGAGCTGCTCAGGGCCGAAAGCGGCGAAGAGGAAGCCACGGGTGAGATCGCCGAACGCGCCGGCGACCTGGCGGATTACTATTTTTCCACCGCGCAGGATTACTCCGCCCTGATCGACTACTTTGGCAAAGACCCGTTCTACTGGCAAAACCAGTATGTGATCTACTGCCTGGTCCTCAGCCAGCACCGGCAGGGCAACCTCGCGGCGGTCAAATCCCTGCTGCTTTATGGCGGCAACGCGCAGTTGGCGGAGGCTTTGCAGGATTCCTGGAACTCCTTCAACCCGGAAGAAAGCTTCAACATCTACACTCAGGCGCTGGCCGGCTCCCAGGGCGACCTGCTGGCGGAGTATCTGCTGGCGCGGACCCAGACCGGGAAACCGGACCAGGTCGCTGCTGGCCGAAAGCTGATCAAAGCTGCTCCGGACAAGGAGTTTGGCTATCGCGTGATCACCGACGCCTATCTGAACTATTTTGGCAGCAACCAGCTCAGCGATTCCACCCGCAAACAGATGACCGCGGCCCTCAAAAAGGAAAAGAAAAACCTCACCCGCTACCAGCAGGAATTTCCGGAAAGCATCAGCGCCGCTGCGGGTTTGCTGCTGTTCAACATCGCGGTCAAAAAGGACGCTCCGGCCTACGCCCAGTTCAAAAAACTGCTCGGGCTCAACGTCACGCCACAGATCTATCCCCTCTTTTACAAGTTCATGGCGGATTTCGACCGCCTCGCCCTGCTGCGCAAAACGACGGCTTATGTGGCAGAATCCGGATCCGGGCAAAATCTCAGCGCGGACATCCCGCCCACGGAAATGGCTGTTTTGGATTACTGCCAGGCCCTGCTGGAAAACGGCAAGTATGCACTGATGCTGAAGGAAGTGAAGAAAAACCCGGACTGGATGGATAGCAAAAACTTCCAGTTCTTTTTGACCAACGCCCACTACATGAACAACGACTACCCCAAGGCCATCGCGACCCTGCGCCTGATGGTGGACAAAGGCAGCATCGGCTCCACTTTCCTGCGCACCCTTGAGGGCGATCCGATGACTCAGGACCCCGCCTGGCAGCAGTTGGTGGACTACGCGGCCTCCAAACCCGATCCCGATGCTGGGATGGACAGCCAGGAATAAACCCCGCCACTTTGGCAGATAACGAAGAAACCCGCCGGGATCGGCGGGTTTCCTATTTTATGGTTGATTCTTTTGAATAGTCACACGGATTGCACGGATCAAACGGACCTACACGGATTGGTGATCCTTGGAATCCTGTTCATCCCTGATCCATTCTTTGTTCTGCCTGAAACCGCTCTGGTTTCTCTTTGCCTCTGGGTTAGAAAATCAATCCCGGTCCGCTTCCGGCGGCATGAACTGCGACTGCGCCTGGCGGATCATGGCGTCCAGGATCAGTTCGCCGGTGTCGTAGACATTGCCGGGTTTGAAACCCAGGTATTTGTCCCATTGCCCGGCGATGTAATCGTGCGATATGACGCGGTAGACCCGGTCCGGCTGCAGCGCGCCGAAGTCCGCTATGGTGCTTTCGCAGATGTCGTGGGGCCGGTCGACGGCGTTGAGGGCGTTCAGTTGCTGATAGGCCAGCAGGTCCTTGCCGGTGCAGTCAAAAGTCACGACGGTATTGTTGAAAGGCAGTAGCTCATACATGTCGCCCAGGGTCAGCGGCCCGGCGGGAATGGCCTTGCGGATGCCGCCGTTGTTGATGATGGCAAAGTCAGGGTTATAGAGGGCGGAGTATTCCGCCGCGAGCGAGTTCGCCACCCAGCGGGAAACGGAAGTGGACTGGTATTTGTCCGGAATCCATTCTTCATTCAGTTGCCCGATCAGGCGCGACATTTCCGCCTCGATGTCCGCGGTTTTGGCTTTCACAAAGTTCGCCACCGGCATCAGGAATTCCCGCGTGGAGGTGATCAGCGGCACCAGACGGTTGTTCAGGGACACGATCCGGTCATCCTCAACCTCGACCTTCGCCTTGCCCAAAAACTGCAGATGCGATCCCGCATAGAGCAGGTAGATGCCGTTCACCAGGTAGGGCTGTTCCGCCGTGATATGGTCGTGGCCGCCGATGATGAGGTCCACCCGGTCGTCCAGGTTTTCCGCCAGCAGGCTATCCGCGACGTAGCCCTGATGGGACAGCACAACGATCAGGTCCGTGGCGATGTCCAGCTCGTCCAGGTATTGATAAATGGCGTCCGCGGCAGGCAGGATGCGGACGCTGCTCACGTTTTGGGCCTTGACCTTCTCGCCCAGATATTCCAAAGTGACGCCCAAAACGCCGATCTTCAGGCTGTCCCGCTCGATGATCGCGTAGGGCTTGCCACTGATGCTGCGGCGGGTGGATTTGTCCAACAGGTTGGTGCTCACAAAGGGGTACTGGGCGCGTCTCGCCAGGTCCAGGGTGTTGGAGTAGCTGAAATCGAACTCGTGGTTGCCAAAGGTGGCCGCGTCCAGCTTCAATTGGTTGAACACGTCGACCACCGCGCCGCCGTGGACTCCATCCACCACCAGGCTGCTGAAAAAGGTGCCGGTCTGTTGGTCGCCGCTATCCAGGTAGATGCTTCTTCTGGACATCCCGCGTTCCCGGTAGAGCCGTTCTTCCAGGATGGCGTAGCCGCCGCGCCAGTGGTTGCCGTCCATGATCTGTTCCGGTTTATAGACGCCGTGGGTATCGCCGATGTAGAGGATGGTGAGCGGCACCGCCTGCAACGCCGTCAGCGCCAGCAACAGGGCTGTCGTGATAATGTGTCTTGGGTTCATGATCGTCTCTCCCTCAAGATTTCTTTGACCCGTTCCAGGTCGGCCGGAGTGTCCACTCCCACGCCCGCAAAGTCCGTCTCCACCATGCGGATCGGGATGCCGTGCTCAAGGGCCCGGAGTTGTTCAAGTTTTTCCACCCGCTCCAGATTGCCCTGGGGCAGGGATACAAAGCGCAGCAGGGTTTCCCGGCGATAGGCGTAGACGCCGACATGCAGCCGGTAACCATCGTAGCCGCTTCCGTCGCGGTCATGGGGGATCGCGGAGCGGGAAAAATAGAGCGCGTCGCTCCGGCTGTCCGTGACCACCTTGACGGCGTTGGGATCGCGGATCCGCTCCGGATCGGCGAGTGGCGCCATCAGCGAGGCCATCTCCACCGCGGGATCGACAAAGGCCCCTAAAAGTGACGCCAGCGCATCCGGGCGGATCAGAGGTTCGTCGCCCTGAACGTTGATAATGAGGCCGGCATCCAGGGCGCCGGCGGCTTCCGCCACGCGGTCGGTGCCGCTGGCATGGCCTTCACCCGTGAGCACCGCCCTGCCGCCAAAGCCAGACACGGCTGCCAGGATCAGGGGCGAATCCGTGGCGATCAGCACTTCGGAAAACAAGCCGGTGCCGGACACGGCTTCCCAGACCCACTGGAGCAGGGGTTTGCCGCCAAGATCGGCCAGCAGCTTGGCGGGAAAGCGGGTGCTGGCATAGCGCGCGGGGATAATCGCCGCAACTTTCAATGGTCCTCCCTGGCCGCCTTGTGTTTGCGCAGCCAGATCAGCAGCGCGGCGGTATCGGTATAATTCACGCCGGGAACGCGCATGGCCTGGCCGATGCTGAGGGGCTTCACCCGGTTCAGCTTGTCGCGCGCTTCCCAGGCGATGGTTTCAATCGCGTGGTAGTCGATATCCGCGCTCAGGGCGGTTTCTTCGGAGCCCTGAAAGCGTTCCAGCTCTTCGCGGGCGCGCTGCAGATAACCCTCATACTTCAGTTCCAGTTCGCAGCGCCTGGCCACGTCAGCGGTCAGGCCTGGGCTGGGGGCGAAGCCAAATTCCGCCAGGCGGGCAAAATCGATGTCCGGCCGTTTGAGCAACAGGGCAAATTTTTGGGGTTCTTTCAGTTCCGGATGCTGGCTGGATTTTTCGGTCCGCAGGCGTTCCAGTTCGCGTTCCTTCATGGCCAGCATCGCCTGAAAGCGCTGCCAGCGAGTTTCTGAAACCAGGCCCAGTTGATGGCCCAGGGGCATCAGGCGCTCGTCGCAATTGTCCTGGCGCAGCAGCAGGCGGTATTCCGCGCGGGAAGTGAACATCCGGTAGGGCTCGTTGGTCCCGCAGGTCACCAGATCGTCGATCAACACGCCGATGTAGGCCTGGGCGCGGTTGAGGATCAGGGGTTCCCTGCCTTCCAAAGCCAGGGTGGCGTTGATGCCGCAGATCATGCCTTGCGCGGCGGCCTCCTCGTAGCCGGAGGTGCCGTTGATCTGGCCAGCCAGATACAGCCCCTTGATCCGTTTGGTTTCCAGGCTGGGGCTGAGTTCCTGGGGTGAGACATAGTCATATTCGATCGCGTAGGCGTAACGCATGATCCGGGCTTCTCCCAGGCCGGGGATGCTGCGCACGATGGCGTCCTGCACCGCGGGGGGCAGGCTGGTGGAGATCCCGTTTACATAGCCCTCGTGGGTGCGCAGGCCTTCCGGCTCGATGAAGACCTGATGGCTGTCGCGCTGGGGAAACTTGACGATCTTATCCTCTATCGAAGGGCAGTAGCGGGGTCCGATGCCCTGGATGACGCCGCCGTAGAGGGAGGATTGTAGCAGGTTGTCGCGGATGATCTGATGCGTGGCTGGCGTGGTGCGGGTTAGAAAGCAGCTCACCCGGTTGCTCAGGGTCACATCGCGGTAGTAGGAAAATCCCTGGGGATCGGGATCGCCAGGTTGCTCCTCCAACTGGGTGTAATCCAGGCTGCGCAGGTCGATCCGGGGCGGAGTGCCGGTTTTAAATCGGTCCAACAAAAATCCGTGGCTCAGCAAGCTGGCGGAAAGGCTCTTCGAAGCGGGCTCGCCGCTGCGTCCGCCGGGAACCGAAACCTTGCCCACGTGGATCATGCCGCGCAGGAAGGTGCCCGTCGCCAGGATCACTCTGGGGGCGAAGTATTCCTCCCCCAGCACGCTGCGCACGCCCTGCACGGCGCCGTTGGCGACCAGCAGTTCGGCGGCCTCGCTTTCCAGCAGGTGCAAGTTCGGTTGTTCCTCCACGCTTTGGCGCATCAGGTCGGAATAGAGCTGGCGGTCGTTTTGGCTGCGGGGCGCCCAGACGGCCGGACCTTTTTTGCGGTTGAGCATGCGAAAATGGATGCCGGAGCGGTCGGCGGCATAGCCGATCTCGCCGCCCAGGGCGTCGATCTCCCTGGCCAGATGGCCCTTGGCGGGTCCGCCGATGGAGGGATTGCAGCTCATGCGGCCGATGGATTCGATCTTGATGATGAAGAGGGCGGTATTCGCTCCCCTCCGCGCCGCAGCCAGCGCCGCTTCGATGCCCGCGTGGCCACCGCCGACGACGATGACGTCAAACTGCTTTCGCATGCCGCTGCTACTGGTTCAGACGCTCCGCCAGCCAGCCGTAGATTTGGTCCAGGCCGCTGTTTTTGAGCGCCGAGACCGCGAAGATCGGCGTATCGCCCAGGCCCAGGCCTTTGGCGAGCAGCTGCAGGGTCTTGGCGATCTTGGTCTTGGGCAGTTTATCGGCCTTGGTGGCTACCACGCAATGGGGTGTCTTGCGCAGGCGCAGCAATTCCAGCATCAGGATGTCCTTGGGGTCCGCGGGGTGGCGGATGTCCACCAGCACGATGATCCCGCTCAGCTGTTCCCTCTGCTCGAAGTACTTTTCCAGCATCTTGCGCCACTTTTCCTGCTCCGCCTGGCTCACTTCCGCAAAGCCATAGCCGGGCAGGTCGGTGAGTTGAAGCCGGCCTTCGGCCTCCGCCGCGTCATCTTTCCAGCGGACCAAAAAAAAGTTTAGCAGCCGGGTTTTACCAGGTGTGGAGCTGGTTTTGGCCAGGCCGTGCTGATTGGTCAGCAGGTTGATCAGGGTGGATTTTCCCACGTTGCTCCTGCCGGCGAAGGCAAATTCCGGATAGGCGCTGGCGGGGTAATCCGCCGGTTCGACGGCGCTTTTCACATAAAAGGACTGGACGAATCTAAGCATGGCTATATACCACGCTGGAGCGTTCGCTTTCGCAGATTTCCACCTCGCAGACCGAGGCGGGCAAGCCGGCCAGGCCTTCCGACATGCGTTCAAAGATGAATCTGGCCAGGTTTTCGCTGGTGGGGTTGATCCCCGCCAAGGCTGGCAGCTCGTTCAGATAGGCGTGATCCAGCCCTTCCAGGATCTGGCCGAGGATCTGCTTGATCCGGCCAAAATCCACCGCCATGCCGATCTCGTCGAGCCGGTCGGCGCTCAGGCCCACCCGCACTTTCCAGTTGTGGCCGTGCAGGTTGCTGCAGGCGCCCTGATAGCCGCAAAGGCGATGGGCCGCGCTGAAACTTTCGGTTACGCTTAGTTTATACAAGTTTGTCACTCCTCAAAACAGCTTTTTACGGATGAAATAGAGCACCAGCAGGATCGACGCCACGATCGAGATGCCCATCAGGATGGCGAAGGCAAAGCGGCTGTGCTGCAGCGGCAGGGGCACGTTCATCCCATAGATGCTGGCGATCAGGGTCGGCAGCATCAACACGATCGTGACCGAGGTCAGAAACTTCATCCGGATGTTCACGTTGTTGTTGATCATGGAGGCGAAGGTGTCCATCGTGCCGCTCAGGATGCTGGTGTGGATGTTGGTCATTTCGATCGCCTGCTTGTTTTCGATGATCACGTCCTCGACCAGGTCGTCTGCATCCGGATCCTGATGCAGCCAGCGCGAACGCTGCATGCGCTCCAAAATGATCTCATTGGATTTCAGCGAGGTGGAAAAATAGACCAGGCTCTTTTCCATCAGCAGCAGTTGGATCAGTTCCTTGTTGCGCATGGATTGGTGGAGTTCGTTTTCGATCCGGCCCACCCGGCGGTTGATCTCTTTCAGGAATTTCAGGTAGTAGGTGGCGGCCCGCAGAGCGATCTGGAGCAGAAAACTCTGTTGGGTGATTTCGAAGGGGCGGTGTTTGCAATCCAAATACTGGGTCAGGATCTCGTTTTCGTAAAAGCTGACCGTGATCAGCTTGCCGTCCACGGCGATCGCGCCCAACGGGGCCGTTGTGAAAGACAGGCTGGCGGAGCGGTGTTTGTAATAAATCGGCACGCGCAGGATGGTCAGCACCGTGCCTTCGTCATACTCCATGCGGCTGCTTTCGTCCGCGTCCTGGAGGTCGGTGATGAAATCTTCATCCAGATCGTAGCGTTCGATCAAGGCTTTGGTCTCGTCTTCGCTGGGATCCTCGACGTGTATCCAAAACGCCTCATCATGCGAAAGCGCTGGCGTAAAGCGCTGTTCGGCGATCTTGAAATACTGGATCATGGCGACCTCCTTTCGTTCAGTTTTAGAATGCCAAGATTTTGGAGGAGTGAATTTATGGCAATAGAAAAGTTGAAGCTCCGGGCAGGAAGACCGCCGGCCGACAAGTTGAGCGCAGGCGCGGATACTGGCAGAACCTCACAAAAATCCAGCCTCCGCACTACGGTGAAACAGGGTGACAGGTAAAAAGGCGCCAGCGCCACCGCTTCGCAAGGGGTCAAGCGAGCCCTCCACTCCGTCATCCATCAAACGTAACTTCCAGCCGGAAAGCAGGTTGGGGCTGATCCGGACCAAAAAACCTTGACATAAACCGGGCGATCGGGGCTGGTGGTTTTTTTAAGAGAATCTAACCAGCAGAGACCTTGGGAGATATTTATGGAAAGCAATAAAGTACAGTTACGGGTGGGAAAAGCCACCGACCCCGGCAAAGTACGCCCGATCAACGAGGATTATCTCGGCCATTTTGAGGGCGATTTCGGCGCCCTGTTTGTAGTCTGCGACGGCCTCGGCGGCCAACCCGGGGGCGACGTGGCCTCTCGCGTGGCAGTGGAAGCGATCGGCAGCTATTTTTCCAGCAACTACATCGCCGGCGAAGAAGCCGCGGATTTGGAACGCAGCATCGAATACGCGCAGCAGAAACTGATGGAGGAAGTGCAGGAACGCCCCGAGCTGGAAGGAATGGGCACGACGGCCGTGCTGCTGCTGATCAACAGCAGCAACTTTTGGCACGCGAATGTGGGCGACAGCCGGCTCTACCTGGCCCGCCAGGGTTCGATCAACCAACTGACCAAGGACCATTCCGAGGTGCAGGCGATGCTGGACAGCGGCGAGCTTCACCCCGCCCAAGCCTTCAAACACCCACTGCGCAACATTCTGACCCGGGCGCTGGGCCTCAAAGACTACCGTCCGGTGATCTCCGGCCCCCATCTGCTGCACCGGGACGACATTTTCATGCTCTGCACCGACGGCCTCACGGAACATGTGCGGGAATCCGACCTGCTCAAACAACTGGACGAAGATCCCCAGATCTCCAGCCAGAACCTGGTCGACCTCGCCAAGGACCGCGGCGGAACTGAGAACATCACCCTTTTGGTGGTCCAATCCCTGCAAGGGGCGATGGTCAACGCCAACGGCGTTCCCCGCAAGCAGGCCCCCCGCAAACGCAGCCTTTGGCCCTCGATCGCCGCGGTGCTCACCATTCTCGCCTTTTTGGGCGCTGCCGGCTGGTACGCCCTGTCTTTGCGTGAAAACGGCGGATTCAACCTTCCCAAACTGAGTATTGAAAAGTCGGAAAAGCAGAAGACCGAGAAGCCGAAGAAGAAGAAAAAATCCAGGAAATCAGCCAAAGAAGCCGACCAGGGCAAGCTGAACGTCGCAGCCCTCGAGCAGGCGATGGACCAGAAACTGGGCGCGACGGAAGTGGCGGCAGACAATCCCTACCGCAAAGTGTTCGACGCCATCCGGATCACCCCCGGCCAGGCCACCAAGCTCAAATTCTTCGATCCGCCGCAAAACAACCAGGTGGCCTACATCGTCCCCGGCGGCACGGTCTACCTCGCCTATCGCCAGTTGCAAGACAAAACCACTTATAACCTGAACAAGGAACAGATCGAAGCCCTGATCGCCCTGGCCCTGATGAAATCCGGCCAGAGACCCACCGGAACGGCCTTGAACAACAGCAACTGGCAGGAAGTGCTGTTTACGCCGGGTACCGGTTCCTTCGATCCCCAGATCATCGAATCCGCCAAGAACCTCTACCGGAAACTGGATCCCGAAAACGACGGGCTGATGATCTCACAACGCTTCGCCGCCAAACTCAAGGACCGGACCAAGGTCGGCGACTACAACATCGCGATCGAACCACCCGTTAAAAAATAAATCCCGCCCCTGAAGTTCCGCTGCCGGTCAGCCAAGCCTGGCGCGGCGCAGATTCTTCAGACGGCTGGCAATATCCGCGGCGAACTCTTCGGGGCTCGCCGCGGGGTTTTTTGTGTCCAGCCATACCTGGCAGGGCGCCAGCCCGCAATCCCCGCAACTGGCCAGTCCTTTATCCCTCACACAACTGTAAATTGGGCAGTGCTCCACTCCCAGAAATTCCGCCCAGGCCACTTTTCCCGCCAGGGCCACGCAGCCCTCGCATTCCGCGCCATAGGCGTGGCAATCCGTGGGGCAGTGGACCCCGCAGACGCTCAGTTCTGTCTTTTCCATCACATCATCCTCTTTGTTTGCCGATCTGGTTTTGGCCTGTTTGATGGGCTTGTGGCAACCTTGCCCAAGCCGGGAATCCAGTCAACGGATATCATAGCATGGGGCTTTGCTCCCACCCCTGCCTCGGGCAGAATTTCCCCGCGGGAAATTAAACTTGACAGCTGTACCCGGGCTTAAACGCTGGCTGTAACAAAGAGGTAACCCATGACAAAACTCACTCTCGCAATATTGCTCGGCTCCGCACTGCTGCTGTTGGCGGCCTGCGATTCCGGCGGAGAATTCAAATTCCGCGTGATCAACAACACCTCCTTCCCGCTCTACGTGAATGTGGCAGACGGCCCCCAGGACACCATTGCGGCCGGTGGAACCAGGGTGTTCGATCTTTCCTCTGCCAAGCAACGTCTTTTCAATCCGGACGTGGAAAAAGAGGTGCCGGTGCGCATGATCGGCGAGACCTACCAGATCGCCTACGAGACGGAAACTGGAATCGCCTACACGGATTCCACCAGCGTCACCATCCAGGCCGGCAAGACGCTTTCCGCCTACATCAGCCCCAACCGCGCCAGTTTCAAGGTGGTGAACAACAGCAGCCGAAACGTCGAAAGAGCCATCCTCTACAGCCACAACTTCGTGGCTCCGACGCTGGTGACCGACCTGGGCTGGATCCCAAGCGGAGAGAGCAAATTCGCCTGCGTGAACTACGCCACGAACAACAATACGTTTTACTACCTCGCCCAGGTTAAGATGGAAAGCGACAGCACCTTTGTGCACTACGGCAGCGCGACCAACATCCTGGAAAAAGATCAGCAGTTTCTGATCACTTTGACCGACCCCGAATAACCATTTCTGGAGGAGATACCATGTCCAAAAGGCTGATACTGGCCATCTTCGCGCTGATCCTGGGCCTGGCCCTGGCCGCGCAGGACGCCGAGACCCCCCTGATGCCCGATCCCGCCTTGCTTTCCGGCAAGCTGGAAAACGGCCTCAGCTATTACATTATGCGCAACGCCAAACCCGCCAACATCGCCGAATTGCGGCTGTATGTGGACGCCGGATCCGTGAACGAAGACGAGGACCAGCGCGGATTGGCCCACTTCACTGAACACATGGCCTTCAACGGCACCAAAAACTTTGGCAGGACCGAGGTGGTGGAGTATCTTTCCTCCATCGGAATGGGCTTCATGAATGGCCTCAACGGCATGACCAGCCACGATTTCACGGTCTATACCTTCAAAGTCCCGACTGACAAACAAGACCAGCTTCGCAAGGGAATGCAGATCCTGTCGGACATGTCCAGCCAGGTGAGTTTCGATGCAGCCGAGATCGAGCGTGAACGCGGCGTGATCATCGAGGAATGGCGCATGGGCCAGGATGCCGGCACCCGCGTCAGGGACGCCCAAAACGCGGTATCCCTGGGCGGCTCGCGCTACGCGGAACGTTCACCCATCGGCACCTACGAGGTGCTGTCCACCTTCAAGCCGGAGACGATCAAACGCTTTTATAGAGACTGGTATCGCCCGGACCTGCAGAGCGTGATCATCGTTGGCGATTTCGAGCCACAGGCGATGCTGGAACTGGTGCGGGAGTACTTCGGCCCGATCCCGGCAGTGGCCAACCCCAGGCCCCGCGATGTGTTCAGCGTTCCGGAAAACCTCAGCCCGCAGGTGATCGTCGCCACGGACAAAGAGTATCCCCGCAACGTGTTGCAGGTCATGTGGAAAAAAGCCGTCAATCCGATCAAGACCGTCGAAGCCTATTATGAGGGATTGAAGCTGAATCTGCTGACCCAGATGCTGAACACCAGGCTGGATGAGCACAGTCGAACTGCCAATCCGCCCTATTCCTTCGCCGCGGTGTTCGATACCGACCTGACCCGGACTATGTCGGCAGTGACCGCGTTTGCCATGTTCACCCCGGGAAGGAGCGAGGACGCGCTTTCCACCATCCTCACCGAGGCGGAACGGGTGCAGCGATATGGCTTTCTGCCCAGCGAATTCGCCCGCGCCAAGACCGAGCTTAAACGCGAGGCCCAAACGGTTTTGGACGGCAAGGACACCCAGGAATCCGAAAACATCGCCTGGGAGCTGTTTGGCGTGCTCAGTTCGGACGGAGTTTTCCTGGGTCCGGAGCAGAAGTCTTTTTTGCTGACTGCACTCGTGGATCAGATCAGCCTGGAAGAGGTGAACGCCATGGTGGCCCAGATGGTGCCGGAAAAGAACATGTTCATCGGCATCGGCGCCCCGGCCAGAGAAGGGCTTGCCTACCCCAGCGAACAGCGCTTGCTGGAAATCGCCCAGACCGTCAACCAGCTTGAGATAGCGCCCTATGAAGACACCACCGTCAACGAGCCCCTGATGGCCCAGGTTCCCGCGCCGAAACCCATCAAGAAAGAGTCTTACGACAAAAAATCCGGCGTCCGCACCTGGGTACTCGCCAATGGCGCCACCGTCTATCTGAAAAAGACGGATTTCAAGAGCGACGAAGTGCTGATCACAGCCACCAGCCCGGGCGGCTACACCCAGTATCCCCCGGAAATCATGCCCGCGGCAGTCTATCTGCCCCGCTACATCAGCGATTCCGGCTTTGGGAAGTTCGACTCTGTGGCGTTGGACAAAGCCACCGCCGGCAAGATGGCCAGGGTTTCGTTCACTTTGGGCGAATACAACGAGGGGATGCAAGCCTCCTGTTCGCCCAAGGACATGGAAACGATGTTTCAGATGATCCATCAGTACGCCACCAATCCCCGCTTCGAACAACAGGATTTTGACTCGTTCATCCAGCGCACCCGCTCCGGGCTGGAAAACCGCGACCTCGAGCCGCAGAACGCGTTCATGGATTCCTTGAGTTCCGGCCTATACAATGGCAATCCCTACCATCAGCCCGTCACCAAAGACGATTTGAACAGTATCACCCTGGAACGGATGGAACGCGTTTTCCGCGACCGCTTTGCCGACTTTTCGGATTTCAGCTTTGTGATCGTGGGCAATTTCGACGAAGCCAGCCTGCGCGAATACTGCCGCACCTATCTGGCCAACCTGCCCCAGGCCCGCCGCAAGGACTCGGTGCGGGACGCCGGCATCCGACCCTTTGAAGGATTGAAAAACATCCGTTTCCAAAAAGGCGAAAGCGACCGCTGTTTCGCTTCGCTGGCGACCTCCGGGTCCTATGAACTCAGCCAGCAAAACGCGATCGACCTGACCGCCATGCTGATGGTGCTGAATGAAAAACTGCGCGAGAACATTCGCGAAGAACGCAGCGGAGTGTATTTTGTGCAAGCCTGGTCGGAAACAAACCGTTACGCCAAACCCCACTTCACCCTCCAGACTTATATGGCCTGTTCGCCGGCCAGGGTGGATGAACTCAACCTCGCGATCCTGGCCACCATCGACAGCCTCAAGGCCGGCCAGTTTGGCGAAAAGTATCTGACCTCCACCACGACCACGCTGCAAAAGACCTACGAGGAAAACATCCGCAACAACAGCTACTGGGCCAACCTGATCGCCAGAAACAGCCAAAACGGCCTGCCCCTGACGGGATTTCTGGACAACGAAAAATACTATGCCAAAATCGACAAGGCGTCGATCGTAAAAGCCGCAAAGCGGTATCTGACCTTTGATAAAAACAGGCTGAGCGTGATCATGCTGCCGGCCAAACCCATTGATAGTAAACAACAAGACTGAGGAACCCAAATGATCACTGTCTATGTAAACGGCAAAGCCACCCAGGTGGCCAAAAACACCAAGGCCCTGCACGCCTGCACCAAAGCCGGCTTCAAGGTGCCGCACCTCTGCTACCACGAAGACCTGCCGGCCTTTGGCAACTGCGGCGTCTGCATGGTGGAGATCAACGGCAAGCCCCTGCGGGCCTGTTCCACCCCCTGCGAAGAGGGGATGCAGATCAAGACCACCGGCAAAAAGCTGCTGGACCTGCGCCGCAACGCGCTGGAACTGATCCTTTCGGACCATCCCAACAACTGCCCCGAATGCATCAAAAACGGCCGCTGCGAACTGCAGGACCTCTCGCAGGAACTGGCAGTGCGCCACATGCACCTGAAACCGATCCGCCACCGCTACAAAGGGCGCGACGAATCCTCGCCCTCCATCACGCTGGACCAGTCCTACTGCGTCAATTGCGGACGCTGCACCTATGTCTGCAACGAGATCCAGGACGTTCACGCCCTCCAAAACTCCCAGCGCGGATTCAACACCTTTGTGGGCCCGACCTTCGACCGCGCGCTGGAAGATAGCGAATGCGTGAAATGCGGCCAATGTTCGGCCCACTGCCCCGTGGCGGCGATCTATGAGAACGACGATTCCGACGCGCTCTGGGAAGCCCTGGACGATCCGGACAAAGTGTTGGTGGCGCAGGAAGCACCGGCCGTGAGAGTGGCCCTGGGCGAAGAATTTGGCCTCAAACCCGGCACCAATGTGGCCGGCAGAATGTACACCGCGCTCCGGCAGATGGGCTTCCAATACGTGTTTGATACAAACTTTGGGGCCGACCTCACCATCATGGAGGAGGCCAGCGAGTTTGTCGAGATCTTCACCCACCATCCGGAACGCTTTCCGCTCATCACCACCTGCTGCCCTTCGTGGGTCGATTATTTGGAAAAATTCCACGCCGACCTGATCCCGCAGTTTTCCACTTCCAAATCTCCGCATCAGATGGTGGGAACGATGGTCAAGACCTACTGGGCGGAAAAGATGAAGATCGATCCCAAAAAGATCTTTCTGGTCTCCGTGATGCCCTGCACCGCCAAAAAGTACGAGATCGAGCGCATGGAAGACATGTATGCCTCCGGCGAAAAGGACGTGGACCTCACCATCACGACCCGTGAGCTGGCGCGCATGCTGAAAACCCGCGGCATCGACCTGGCCCATCTGGAAGAAGGCGCCGCGGACAGCCCGCTGGGCGAATATACTGGCGCGGGCACCATCTTCGGCGCCACCGGCGGAGTGATGGAAGCCGCCCTGCGCACCGCGTTCAAGCTGGCCACCGGCAAGGAACTGCCAGACCCGAAGATTGACTTCGTGCGCGGAGCCAGGGGCATCAAACGCGGCAAACTGGAGATCCTGGGCCAGGAAGTGCGCATCGGCGTCGCTTCCGGACTGGGCAACGTTTCCACCCTGATGAACGAGATCCGCGCCGCCAAAGCCAAAGGCCAGGAACCGCCCTACCATTTTGTGGAAGTGATGGCCTGCCCCGGCGGCTGTGTGGGCGGCGGGGGCCAACCCTACCGCAGCACGAACCGGATCCGCCTCCAGCGCGCCAAAGGCCTCTACAAAGAGGACGAAGGCATGGAGCGCCGCGAATCCCACAACAACCCCTCGATCACCAGGTTGTACAAAGAGTTCCTGGGCGAACCCAACTCACCCAAGGCGCACAAGCTGCTTCACACCAGCTACATCGCCCGGCCTCTGGATCTCCGTAAAATCAAGAAATAACGGCCCCTGCGCCTGACCTCATACCGGCCTGGACCAGCTCAAAGCTTGACCAGGCCGGATTTTTTTCCCCACCGCAATCGGGCATCCTTCAGATCCACCAGCCCGCCGGGCCGCACATAAATGTGAACGCCGTCGGCAACCTCCACCTCGCCGCGCAGAACCAGGCTCGCCCCGCTTTCGACGGTTATGTCCCCGGTGACCAGCAGCGTCGATTTTACGTCCTGGCTAACCCGGGCCCCGCTTGCCAAAACGGTCGGACCGGCAACGACGGCCTTTCCGGAGAGAATGGCGGCGGAACCGACCCGGGCGGGCAGGGTGCCAACCAAAGCCAGCAGCATCCCGTCGCCGGGGCCGATCTCCACCTCGCAGCCACCCTCGCCGCAGGGGTAGACTTTGCCGCTGTAGCTATCCCACCAACCAGCGTAGCTGCCGAGCCTGGACAGGGTTTCCGCGGCCGCGGCCATCCTCAGGCTTTGAGGCGGGGCGGGCAGGCAGGCCGCGTCCAGCTCGCGGTTGGGCACAAACTGCAGCTCGTCCGCGTCGTCCTTGTTGCTGCCAGGCCGGGGCGGAACGTATTCCGTGCGACGGTTTACCAGCATCAGTTGGGGCAGCCCGGCGGGATCGGCAAACAATCCGCATTGCACATAGCCGTCATAGAGGTCGATCCCGTTTTCGCTGAGCTCTTGGGGCAACACCTTCAGGCTCGCCAGGCCGGCGGCGGCCAGTTGGTCCCGCCCCGGATAGCCGGAGGTTCCGATCGCGTCGGCGTCCAGCCAGCGCAGGGTTTTGAGCTGTTCGGCATAGGCGAGGATCTTACGGTTGGCCTCGATCAAAGTCTCCCAGTTGGGATTGGCGGAAATCTCGATTTTGCCGTTGGAATCGGTCAGGTTCAGCGGCGAATAGGGCTGATAGGCGGGGGTTTTGCCCCCGGGATCGATCTCGTCGTAGAGTTTGAAATTGATGACCGCGTCCGCCCCGTAACAGAGCGGCAACAGCTGGAGGCATTTCTGCATCAGGCGCGGCGGCCTCAGATTGCCCCAGCGCCCCGGATCGCTGACCCAGACTCCGTAACTCTGGGTGATCGGCATGAATTTCGCGCCCCGTTTCACGCAGAGCTGTTTGAGCTGCTTGTAATACTTCAGCATGTCCATTTCCAGCGTTTTCTGCAGGCCGCGGGTCACCTCCGGGCGGTTCCAGCGGATCGATCCGAACAGGGGATAGATGTCGAACATCAGGATCTCCGGCTGGGCGACCTCGTCGAACAGGGCCACCAGATTGTAGTTGTTGCCGTCGTCCTTGAGCACGTTGCTGCGGTAGATCCAGCTGCAGGACATCAAGCCGGAAACTGTTGGCGCCAGGGTTTTGAGGTCTTTGAAGAGGTCCTGCTCGATGATCCGGAAGGAATCGAACTGCCCCGCGGTGGGTTCGTCGGTCAGGAAAAAATGGCTGATATTGTCGTAATTCGAGGCCAGTTCCGCCACCCGCTGCCTTGCCCTGTCGCGCAGGAAGGCGTTGCCCGCCAGGTCTCGGTGCATGGTGTCTTCAAACTCGACATAGTCCAGCTCCAGGCTGCCATAGCCCTGCCAGTAGAGGCGCGGATTCAGATTGCGCAGCGGAAAGCGCCAGCCTTTGGTCAGATCCAGCAGCCCGGCGGCGTTCAGCTCGCTGAGGGGGACCGCCAGAGTCAGCTCCCGGTGGGGCCAGACGGGGTTGCCCTCGCCGTCTTTGGTCAGTTCCGGCAGGGCCAGATAGTCTTTCACGGTCAGCACCGTGATCGGTTGGCTCCTGCCGGTCCGGGGATCGAAATGCGCCACCCGCCGGACCTGTTTTTCGGTTTCTGTGGCATAGCCCTGGAAGGCCAGCGAGCAAAGCGGGGTGGACTGTTTCTCCGGCAGGTCTTCGCAGCGGAAGGCGAAAGTGATGTAGAGGGTGTCGTTGGCGCTGGGATTGAGGGCAAATTCCCCCTGCGAGCCGCTGCCCAGGGCCCGCTGCAAAAACCGGAACTCAGGGCCGATGTTGTAACGGACCGGCGGTTTCGCCACATTCGGCCAGCGAAACTGCAGCCGGCGAGAGGCAAAGCCGGATTTTCCGTCCTTCAGCCGCCAGACCCAACCGCCTGAGGCCTGGGCCTTAGGCACAGCCTCGCCCACCCGTTGGGTGTTCATGTAAAAGTAACGGTCGGAATTTTGGTTGAGGGCGGAACTGGAGTCGTACTCCGCCTCAAAGCGCCAGTAGTTTCCCAGCGACAGCGCTTCGCTGCCAAATTGGGGGTTGATGCCGGTTTCGCTCCAAACTTTGTCGGTAACGATGGCGTCGATCCCAAAGCGGTCGAACGTTCCGATCAGTTTGCCAATTTGTGCCGGAGTCGAGCCCTGCACGATCTCGCAAACCGAGGCGTTGTAGCCAGCCTCCTTCATCCGTGCGGCCAGGGAGTCAACCCGGGGCAGAAAGCCGCTGTTCGCCCTCAGATAGCTGAAGTTTCCCAATAGATAGGCATCCGAGTGTTTCGCCGATGAACTTGTCCATAGCAGGGCCAACCCTGCCGCGATCACTGCCGTTTTCCAAGTTTTCACGCTCACCTCTGTTTTTCGCAAAATGTCTACAATTAGCATTGCGCAGAGGGCGGCGGGCATGTCAAGTCCTTTTCCTGGCCCATAGCGAGCCTGCTTCATAAAATATATGTTGACATTTCTGTAACGTGTGTTTTTATCGACACAGGAAATCTCCTCCAGGAGGATGAGCATGGACAGTTACAAGTTCAAACTCGGCGGCGGGCCGGTTCGAGTTGGTTTCAGTATTTCACAGGGCGCCGTGGTCGCGGTTTACCGCTTCAAGCTCTACAACCGGGACAGCAACTACGTTGTGTGGCAGCAGCCCGGCGACAATCAAAACACGCAGGACGACGTTTATGAGCTCCACGGCGGGGCGGAACTGCAAAACGGCCGCAGGCTGATGCTGCGCACCGAAGCCAGCAACCCCCTCGCCCAGCCGCAAAAGTACACCGTCAGGCTAACCCTCAGCCAGGACGGCGTCAGCAAGGACTTCACCTACTCTTCGGAGCTTCCCGCCAAGCTTCCCAGACAGCCGGATTCCTTTACTGAAAGGATGTATGAAGGCGATTACGAACCTTCGGACGCGCCGCGCCAGTTGTCCTATCAACTGGTTCAGTTGGAGGGCGAATGAAGCGTCTGGCCCTGCCGCTGATCTTAGCGCTGGCGGTGGGCTGCGCCTGGGGCCAGACCGAAGGGCTGATCACCCTGCCCTACGCGGTGCCGGAGTTTCCGGCCTTCAAGGCGCTGAACATCACCCCTTCGGCGGATCTGACCCCCGCCTCCGCGCAACAACTGGCCACGATTCTGGCGGACAATTTCCAGGGCGGCGATTCCACCTTCCCAAACACCCTGGCGCTGGAGATCGCGCCGATGATCCTGTTCAAGCCTGGCTTCCTGCTGGAAGACTATCTGAAGGCGGCCTGGCTCTACGATTCCGGGATCTCGCTGGCGTCAACCACCACCGACAGCCTCACCAAAGCCTCGCTGGGCCTGCGCCTTTGCCTGATCGACCGAAGCCGGGTGCCGGGCATCGAAGCCCTTTTTGAAGCGGGGCGGACCAGGGATGTGATCTACAGCGACCTGGAAGACGCCTTTTTGGCCGAACACGAGCTCGAAGAGTTGGAGGATCCCGCGGTGCAGGCGATGCTGCGGGAGGAATGCGACCGGTTGTATGCCCTGCAGGTGCGCGACGGCAAACGCCAGTTCAGCGCCCGCAACTGGAACCGGATGAAGCTGCAACTGGCCGTAGCCGTGGTGGGAAACTCCCCCAACGCCCTGGTGCGCGACGTGGAGTTCGATTCCGCCCAAGCCTGGCTGGTCTTTTCCTTTGACCCCTTCCAACAGGCAGAATTCGTGCTCAGCCCCTCGCTCCGGCATTTCCACGCAGGCGATTACTACACCGACTTTTACCTGCCCGGCAAATTCAACTGGGGCGGAAACCAAGCCAAGGTCTCGCTGACCGGCCAGTACGCCTATCTGCAAAAGGATCAGAGCAACGCGCTGACGCTCGCCATGGGCTTTTACAAGAGCATCACGGACTACCTGGGCATCGAAGCCAGCCTCGGCTACACCAGGGATTTCAACCTCGAGGCGGCCAGATTCGACACCGATTTCCGCTTCAAATACTCCCTGCAGGATTAAGCGCCCAGGGCCTTGTAAAACAGCAGTTTAACCTCGTCCGGACAGCCTTCGTAGGCTCCAGGGATGGCCCTGCGCAGTTGGCAGCCCAGCTTCAGGTAAAACTTCACGGCGGGAACGTTGATATCCTGCGTTTCCACCTTGAGTTCTGAGGCTCCGCGGAAACGGGCCCAGGCTTCCGCCGCCCGAAACAGCGAGCCGCCGACCCCTCTGCCCCGCCGGTCCGGTTTCACCCGCAGATCCCAAAGCACGGCCAGGTCCCGCCTGCCTTCCAGCATCTCCACTCCCGGGGTGTCAAAAGCCAGCAGCGCCGCCCCCCAGACAGCGGATTCCGCCTCTGCCAGGATCAACCCCCAGTTCCGGGTGTCAAACTCCCGCAGCCAGTCGGCTGGCCGGTTGCCGGCAATGGCGTCATAATCCTTGGTCCAGGGAGTCGGAAGTTCCCTCTCGAGCAGTTGGAAGCGGCCCTCCCCCGCTGGGCGGACATCCATTACAGACTTCACTTCGAAAGCGATGGAAATCCCGGCCAGTTCAGCTATCCGGTCCAGAGGCGCGTTTACCGTTATCATGAGCTCAGTAAAGCCATCCGGCCGGATGTGTCAAGCAAAACCGGACCCCACGGCAGGCAACAGCGGAGAAACAGCCGTTTTTGGCTGGTGCTCCCGGCATCCGTTGCTTTTTCTTGACGAAAAGCCAAGGCAGTTAAAAGTGGCGAGTCAAGTGTTTTTATGCCCAAAATCAGCCACAACACGGAAAAACGACCTGCAAAGGGGAATAGGATAATGCTTTCGACCAAAGACGCGATCCAGCGCTTGCTGGACAAAGAGCAAAAAACCAAAGAGATGGGCGGCGCCAAAGCCGTGGACAAACAGAGGCAGGGCGGCAAACTGACCGCCCGCGAACGCCTCGACCTGCTCTTCGATCCCGGCACGTTCCGCGAGCTCGACATGTTTGTGCAGCACCGCTGCGACAACTTTGGCATGGAAAAGATCGAGATTCCGTCGGACGGCGTGATCACCGGCCACGGCCTGGTTGACGGACGCCCCGTCTTCGCCTTTTCCCAGGATTTCACCTCCCGGGGCGGTTCCCTCGGCGAGATGCACGCCGCCAAGATCTGCAAGGTGATGGACATGGCCCTGCGCAGCGGACTTCCGTTGGTGGGCATCCAGGACAGCGGCGGAGCCCGCATCCAGGAAGGCGTCGACGCCCTCAAAGGCTACGGCGACATCTTTTTTCGCAATTCCCGCGCCAGCGGCGTGATCCCCCAGCTCACCGCCATCATGGGCCCCTGCGCCGGCGGAGCGGTCTATTCCCCCGCCATGACGGATTTCGTGTTCATGGTCAAAAACACCAGTTTCATGTTCATCACCGGGCCGGACGTGATCCGCGCGGTCACCGGCGAGGAAACCACACAGGAAGAGCTGGGCGGCGCCATGGCCCACAACAGCAAGAGCGGAAACGCCCACTTCGCCTGTGAAAACGACGCCGACGCGATCGACCAGATCAAGCTCCTGCTGGGCTATCTGCCCGCCAACAACATGGAAGACGCCCCCAGGCTCGAATGCCAGGACGACCCCCGCCGCCTATGCCCGGAGCTGGACACCATCATTCCGGACAGCCCCAAGCAGAGCTACGAAATGCGCGACGTGATCGACAGCGTGGTGGACGACGGCATCTTTTTCGAACCCCACAAATACTACGCCCAAAACATGATCGTCGGCTTCGCCAGGCTAAACGGACGCGTCGTGGGCGTAGTCGCCAACCAGCCCACCGTATTGGCCGGCTGCCTGGACATCGACGCCTCGGACAAAGCCACCCGCTTCATCCGCTTTTGCGACGCCTTCAACATCCCGCTGCTCACCTTTGTGGACGTCCCCGGCTACCTGCCCGGCACGCATCAGGAGTGGAACGGAATCATCCGCCACGGCGCGAAGCTGCTCTGGTGCTATTCCGAAGCCACCGTGCCCAAGCTGACCGTGGTCACCCGCAAGGACTACGGCGGCAGCTACATCGCGATGAACAGCAAGCATCTCGGCGCGGACATGGTCTTTGCCTGGCCCAGCGCGGAGATCGCCGTGATGGGCGCCCAGGGCGCGGCCAACATCATCTTCCGCAAGGAGATCGACGCCGCCGAAGACAAAGCCGCCAAGCGCGCCGAAATGATCCAGATCTACGAAAACGAATTCAACAATCCCTACGTCGCGGCTTCCCGCGGCTACATCGACGCGGTGATCCTCCCCTCGGAAACCCGCGCCCGCCTCATCGACGCCCTGGAAATCCTTTCCAGCAAAAGCGAAAGCCTGCCGCCCAAAAAACACGGCAACATCCCCGCCTGAGGAGCCTGACCGCCGATGACCGCCAAACAGAAAGAACTCGCCGCCATCGCCGGGGTCATGGCCCTGCTGGCCTCCGACACCCCGGACAGCTATCCCCCCCGCCCGCTGGAAAACGCGCCCAGCGTCTGGCAGGCCTATGGCCGCCAGCAGACAATGCTCTACCGCGACATCACCCAACGCAGAATAATAAAAAGACATAGATAACAGGAGCAACCATGGACAAACACGGAGTCCTCGAACAAACCGCCATGCGCTATGAACCGGATCGCCCCAAAGCCGCGAATCCGATCAAGATCCAGGACCTTTCCTTCCGCGACGGGCATCAGTCGCTCTTCGCCACCCGCGGCCGCACCGAAGACCTGCTTCACGTGGCCGAACTGATGGACCAGGTGGGCTTTTACAGCATGGAGGTCTGGGGCGGAGCCACCTTCGACACGATGCACCGCTACCTCGGCGAAGACCCCTGGGAACGCATCCGCGCCCTCAAGCAACACATCAAAAAGACCCCCTTTTCGATGCTGCTCCGCGGCCAGAATCTGGTCGGCTACCAAAACTACGCCGACGACGTGGTCGAAGCCTTCGTCCAGCGCGCCTGCGACAACGGGATCGACATCTTCCGCGTCTTCGACGCCCTCAACGATTTCCGCAATTTCCAGACCGCCGTCAAGATCATCCTGAAAAACAAAAAACACTTCCAGGGCACCATCTGCTACTCCCTCACAGAGCAGCGCATGGGCGGCGACATCTACAACATCAAATATTACGTGGACAAAGCCAAACAGCTCCAGGACATGGGCGCGGACACCGTCTGCATCAAGGACATGGCCGGCCTGGTGGCCCCCTACGACGCCTATGAGCTGGTCCGGGCGCTGAAAGCCAACGTCAAAGTCCCCATCCATTTGCACACCCATTTCACCAGCGGCATGGGCGATCTCGCCCTGTTCAAGGCGATCGAGGCAGGCGTGGACATCATCGACACCTGCACTGGCCCCTATGCCTACCGCACCTCCCACCCCGCCGTCGAACCCTTTGTGATAGCCCTGCAAGGCACCAACCGCGACACCGGCTTCGACATCCGCCTGCTGAACAAGATCGGCAAGGAAATGGAAAAAGACATCCCCAAATACCTCCAGTTTGCGGACAACACCAAGTTTTCCATCATCGACACGGACGTCATCATCCACCAAACCCCCGGCGGCATGCTCTCCAACCTGGTCAACCAGCTTCGCCAGATGGATTCCCTCCACCGCCTCGACGACGTTTTCGCCGAAATCCCCAAGGTCCGCAAGGAACTGGGCCAGATCCCGCTGGTGACCCCCACCAGTCAGATCGTGGGCATCCAGGCGGTGAACAACGCCCTCTTCGACACCAAGGAAGGCGAATACGCCCGCATCACGGAGCAGGTGAAAGACCTCTGCTACGGCCTCTATGGCAAAACCACCCTGCCGATCGACCCCGAGGTCCAGAAAAAGGCGCTCAAGGGTTATCCCCGCGGCGAAAAGCCGATCACGGTCCGCCCCGGCGACGTCCTCGAGCCCGCCCTGGAACAGGTCAAAGCGGAAACCGCAGGCCTGGCGAAGGATTTGGATGACGCCCTGATCGTCGCCCTCTACAACCTCACCGGCAAGAAATTCCTCAAGATCAAATACGGCCAGGAACCGCTGCCCGCGGACATGAAACCGGTCACTTTGGAAGAGGTCAAACGCCAGGAAGAACTCTGCCGCAAGGCCAAAGCCGGCCTGTTGGTGGATAAACCCGCCAAGGAAGCTCCCGCCAAGGCGGAAGGCCTGCGCCAGTTCGACGTTTTTGTGGACGACGAATACTACCTGGTGGAAGTCTCCGAAAAAGGCGCTCCGCCCCGCGTGGTCCGTTCTGCGCCTGCCGCTCCGGCTCCCCGCAACGTCGCGCCCGCGGCACCGGTCGCCCCAACCCCCGTCGCCAGCAGCCCCGCGCCCGCGCCCAAGGCGGCTCCGGCCCCCGCTTCCGCCGATGGCACACCCGTCCAGTCGCCCATGCCCGGCATGTTTGTGAAGTATGAAAAGAAGATCGGCGACAAGGTCGCGGTCGGCGAGACCGTCCTGGTCCTGGAAGCCATGAAGATGTACAACAACATTCCCAGCCCCGTGCAGGGGACCGTGGTCGCCACTCCCTTCAACGCCGGAGACAGCGTTGGCAAGGGCGACACCCTGATCGTCATCAAACCCGAGTGACAGGTTTGGCCCCCCAGGCCGGCCTACCCGGCCTGGGCGCCTCCCAATCCCTTTAGGAGACAGCGATGCAGACAAAAAGCATTATCATGGACAAAGCCCAGATGGAGCGCAGCGTCCACCGCATGGCGCATGAACTGATCGAGCAAAACCGCGGCCTGGAGAAGATCCGCCTGGTCGGCATCCGCTCCCGCGGCGTCCCCCTCGCCCAGAGGCTTTCGGACTATCTGCGCCTGATCGAAGGCCAGGACATCCCCGTGGGGATTTTGGACATCACCCTCTACCGCGACGACCTCTCCACCATCGCCCACCAGCCCGTGATCAAAGGCTCCGAGCTCAATTTCGACATCGAAGACGCCGTCATCGTGCTCGTGGATGACGTCCTCTACACCGGACGCACCGTGCGCGCCGCCATCGACGCCCTGCTCGATTTTGGCCGTCCCAAACAGATCCAACTGGCGGTCCTGATCGACCGCGGACACCGCGAACTGCCCATCAAGGCGGACTACGTGGGCAAAAACGTCCCCACCTCCAAAGAGGAGATCATCAAGGTCGAGTTTGAGGAAACCGATGGCGAAGACTCCGTCAAAATCGTTCTGGTTTAAATCCCACGAACGCTGGGAATGCGCGCGCAGCCTGGTCTGCCTGGGTTTGGATTCCGATCTTGCCCTGCTGCCGGACTGCCTGAAAACCGCCGACAACCCGATCTGGGAATTCAACCGCCGCGTCATCGACGCCACCGCGGAACTCGTGGGCGCCTACAAACCCAACCTCGCCTTCTACCTGGCCGACGGCACCCGCGGACTGGAAGCCCTCCAGCGCACGCTTCAATACATCCCCGCGGAGATTCCCACCATTCTGGATTGCAAATCCGGCGACATCGGCTCCACCATGGAGCAGTATTGCGCCGCCTTTTTTGACCAATTGGGAGCCGACTCCATCACCCTCAACCCCCTGATGGGCGCGGATGTCCTGAAGCCCGTGCTCGCGCGGCAGGGCGCCTTCGCCTTTGCCCTGGCGCTGACCTCCAACCCCAGCGCCCAGGACTTTTTCCTGGCCGGGGGCGTGGACGAACAGGTTGCCAAGTGGATCACCCAGTTCCCCGCCGATCAGCTCGGCGCGGTGGTCGGAGCCACCCAAAGCGCGGACCTCAAGCGGATGCGCGAACTGCTGCCGGGAAGGCTCTTCCTGATCCCGGGGATCGGCGCCCAGGGCGGCGACCTCGCCTCCGTGCTCCGCTACGCCGTGGACAGCGCGGACAGCCCCAACATCCTGATCAACTCCTCCCGGGGCATCATCTTCAAAGACCGTTCGACGGATTTTGCCAGAGCCGCCAGACACGCCACGGCGGAGCTCAGAGAACAGATTTTGCAAGGATTGGGAGCCTAAGCCCGCCCCAACGCTTACCATCGTTTTTCAGAGGGGATGCCCGCAAGCATAGCCCTGCGCAACATTAACCATTAACTCATTAACCATTAACTCCCTCCCCTCTTATTGCCCTCGCACCTGATTCCCGAAATCCACCCGAAGAGTTGGCGGGCGTGGGACGGGAACTCTGCGGGTGGATTTATAGTGGCTTTGAGGGATGCAATAAGGGGGCTGGAGAGGGATTGAGCGAGATCGGGAAGATGTTTTACGGACGAACATAATAGAGAAACCTTTTCACCTACGCATCGCTAAGCAACGCTAAGCAACGGCCTGCTTAGTGATTAACCATTGTGGCACAACACATTAACCCAACACTAAGCAACTAAGCAAGGGGTCTCTCCCCCCGGTTGGGGTTAGTATGCAGGTTTGAGTATGTTAAGGTGTAAGTTATTGTAATTAATCTATTTAAATATATACATATATTATATAGTAATATATTTTAATATTATATAATAGGATATAGGTCTTTACTCTCTCTTCTCTTCTTCCAGGACAGCATCCCACGGAGGGTTAATGGTTAATGAGTTAGTGGTTAATGCTCCGCAGAGAGAGGGAAACGGCGGGATTGGGAAATCACCACAAGGGTTGGAAGCGCCTGTCATTTTGGGCTTCGACCCGGAATCCAGAAAAACCCAGGACGGCAACCCCACCCCAGCCCACCACCACCTAGCCTTTGCGTGACATTCAAGGCGGCAGATAGAGCGCTGCACTAGAGGCACGCCAAACCTGCCGATATGCCATCCCTACGGGATTCAAAGGCTATCATCCAGCCATCTGTTCTATCTAAAATGCCATCCCTACGGGATTCTCCTCTGAGTCCCAGCGGGACGACATTTTAGATAGAACCTACCCTGTCCAAACCACATTGTGAGTCCCAGCGGGACGACATAACAGACAGAAGCCTGTAACGGGCATTACCCCCACAAGCCTGGATTCCACAGCGGCCGCGGGTCACTATAAGTGCAAAGGTCACCGGTCAGGCGGCCGCTTGGAATGACACACTCAAAGGCCCGCAAACTAAAGCGCGTAGACCCGGAATCCCTTCATGTTCCTGTCATTCCGGCCCCCAACCCGTACCCCAGAAAACCCCCAAACCGACAACCCCCCCAGCCCCCCACCACCCAGCCTCAGCGTGTCATTCCAGCCAGCCGCCTGACCGGTAACCTACCCACTTACAGTAACCTGCGGCTGGCGTGGAATCCAGGCCGTAAAACAAAATCCATCCTCGCGTAACGGAAGTCTCAGCCCGATAGCAGAAAACCATCACTCATAGAAAAACAACGCACCAATCCAAGGGGCATTACCCCCACAAGCCTGGATTCCACAGCGGCCGCGGGTCAAATATAAGTGTGAAGGTCACCGGTCAGGCGGCCGCTTGGAATGACACACTCAGAGGC
>CAZOVZ010000014.1:35966-49766 GCA_964583755.1 uncultured Candidatus Cloacimonadota bacterium | reverse complement strand
AATACTCTCCTTGTTTTACAATGACTTAGCAGAAAATATGCGAAACTCCGGTTAATATGACACAGTATTTTCGCAAACACTTAATCGCTTTTATGATAGTCTTTACATTTGCCATCTTTGTGGCACTATCTTATGCTAATGACTGGTCTTTAGGAATAGTATCACTGAACAATTTGGGTAACTCGGCCCTCGAAATGCTCGGCTTGCTGCCCGTGATGTTCATCCTGATCGGATTGTTTGAAGTGTGGGTACCGAGGGAACTGGTAACCAAGCATACAGGAGATAAGGCCGGAATTATGTCCATCTTCTGGCTGATCCTGCTTGCGATGCTTCAGGTGGGTCCCCTGTATGGTGCTTTTCCTGTGGCCTATGCGCTGTGGAGAAAAGGTACCAGCGTCCGCAACGTGTTCATCTACCTTGGTGCGTTTTCTACTCTAAAACTGCCCATGCTATCATTTGAAATTGGATTTCTGGGGCTCAAATTCACTCTTTTAAGAACGGCGCTCTCACTTCCGGTAATCATTTTAATAGCTTACATAATGGACAGGATGTTCGCGAATAAGTTTACCATGAACCAATCTTGAGCTTGCAGTTCAAATTCGTTATTATCTTGATCAAGATTGATTTTTCTTGATGTTTAGTTTGCCCTCAACGGTCAATTGCTCTTTTACTTTGGACCAGATACCTTCTTTCTTGTAAATATCCCGAATATAGTCCACTTTGGTGAATGATATTGCTTTACCGAGGCAGAGATTAGCGAAGGATTGACATCCTGGTTATGCAGAAGAAGAGTTTCGAAGACTCCAAGTTTAGTTGATTCATTTAATCAAATTCGTTTGTGTTTATCGTGTCACAATTTGCAATTTTCGGTGATCTGATTTGCAGATATCCTGTCAGAAACTACCTAAATGGGTCTTGGAAAGGATGAGTAAGGATGTCCTACGATGCGACTATTTGCAGATTTCACTGCACAATTTGCAGATTTCGTTGTCACTTTACAGCTGGCAGGCGGATTTTGCCCTTCCTGCCAGACCCTTCGCCTATGCCCTACTCACCATATACATTCCCAACTTTATTGGCGATGTATTGGGCGAGTCTACCCAGGGCATGAGAGACTGCGATAGGGGCCAAGTGCCTGGGATCCTATGTGGCAAAGGCTTCAGAGAGCTCGCCGGCAGACGCGGAAGCCCGCGCCGGCACTGATGTTGGACGCCCGGCTGTAAGCGCGGTAACTGACAGTGCAACTGCTTGCGGGCGAATTGAAGTAACCATTGCGAAAGGTGCGGTAATTGCCCGTAGTGCCACCATGGGGATCGGTCTGCGGCGTTGTGGGAAGTTCGCTCCAGATGTTCCAGGCCCATTCGCCCACGTTGCCGCTGAGATCATACAAGCCAAGCTCGTTGGGAGCTTTAGTGCCCACCACATGCGTCAGATAGTTGGCGTTTCCGTTGTACCAGCCAACCTCATTCAGGATGTTGCTCCCGCTGTAGGCGTAACCCAGGGACAGGTTTCCGCCCCGGGCGGCGAATTCCCATTCCATGTCCGTTGGCAGCCTGTAGCCGTTGGCGGTCCAGTCGCAGGCGAAGTTCTGATGATTGTTGTAAGGCGGACTGCTCCAACTGTCGTCCCACTCCGGCGGCCAGTCCGAAGGGTTGGTGCCGTAGCTGGAGTAGCTGTAGCAAGGCGTCAGGCCATTTTGCAGACTGAGCCGGTTGCAGTACTCCACGGCGTTGAACCAACTGGCGTTGTAGACCGGCCGGTCGTCGCTGAGCCCAAATCCATAGGAGGGATTTGTGCCCATGACGGCGAAGTAGGAGCCCTGGGTCACCTCATACTTATCGATCAGAAAAGGGCTCAGGGTCACTTCGCCGGTTCCGTTGAAAAACGTACCGCCCGCGACGGCAATGAAAGAATCGGTCCAGGTCACGTAGTAAAAACGCCGTTCGGAGGCCAGCGGCGCGGTCCAGGCCATGGCGGAATATGAGCCTGTGAGGTCTGGCTCGAAGGGCCCTACCGGCAGGGGTGAGGAGTGGACGGTGTAGGAAACCGCGCCGATCACCGGTTGCCAGGACAGGGTGAGTTCGTTGCCAGCCACTTCCAGGCCAAGGGAGCGAATCGACAGCGTCGCGTCTGTAGAGGGCCGGGCGATCTCAGGCGGTTGATCGCTTCCCGCAGCGAGCGGTTGGAGCAGGGCTAAGTAAAAAATGAACACAAGCAGTGATCTCATGATAACATCCTTATGGCTTTGATCTGTGGTCTATAGATAACCTTGTTATTACACAAGACAAGAATATCAAACTGCGGATATCCTGTCAATTGAAAATTCTGCCCGGGGCAGACAAGTCATTTGACAAAAATGCTCAGGACAAATAGTTGGCTTCAAACTCACTTGGATTCCGCGCCGTAAAGTTTTACTCGGTCCGGATGAAGGTGCTCGAAGAGGAATTGATGCAAAACATAATGATCGACGGAAACAGCCTGACTTTGGAGCAGGTGGAACAGATAGCCCGCCAGCTAACCCCGGTCTCGCTGAGCGAAAGCTGCCTGGAGAAAGTGCAAAAATGCCGCGCCTACGTGGACCAGGTGATTGAACGCGGAGACATTGTCTATGGCCTGACCACCGGCTTTGGCAAGTTCAGCACCGTGACCATCCCTCGCGAAAACATCGCCGAACTGCAGGTCAACCTGATCCGCAGCCATGCCACCAGCATCGGTCCGGCCTACTCCATCGAACAGACCCGGGCGATCATGCTGCTGCGCATCAACGTCCTTGCCAAAGGACATTCCGGGATTCGGCCCCAGACCCTGCAGACCCTGGTGGCGATGCTCAACCGGGGCGTGCATCCCGTGATCCCGATGCGCGGTTCCGTGGGCGCCAGCGGAGACCTTTCCCCCCTGTCGCATCTGGCTCTGCCACTGATCGGCGAAGGCGAGGCAGAGTTTGAAGGCAAAGTCTGCAGCGGGGCGGAGGCGATGAGCAAAGCCGGGATCGAACCGGTGACCCTCGAGGCCAAGGAAGGCCTGGCGCTGAACAACGGCACCCAAGTGATGGCCGCCCTCGGCATCCTCAGCCTGTTGGAGGCCGAACGGCTGTGCAAAACGGCCGACATCGCCGCCGCCGCCAGCATCGACGCCCTCAAAGGTACGCCCCGTGCTTTTGACCCCCTGATCCAAAACCTGCGTCCGCATCCCGGGCAGAGAGCCAGCGCGGCGAATCTGCGCAACTTGCTGGAAGGCAGCCTCCTAAGGGAATCGCACCGGGGCTGCGAAAACGTCCAGGACGCCTACAGCCTGCGTTGCACGCCCCAGGTTCACGGCGCCGTGCGGGACGCCATCGCCTATGCCCGAGGGGTGCTGGAAATCGAGGCCAATTCGGCCACCGACAACCCGCTGATCTTCCCCGACGAGGGCAAAGTGATTTCCGGCGGCAACTTTCACGGCGAACCCCTGGCCATCGCGCTGGACGCCCTTGCCCTGGCTGTTTCCGAACTCGCCGGCATCTCCGAACGCAGGATCGAACAGCTGCTCAATCCCTCCCTCAACCGAGGTTTGACCCCGTTTCTGGCCAAGCGTCCGGGCATCGATTCCGGCTTCATGATCGCCCAACTCACGGCCGCTTCGCTCGTCTCCGAAAACAAAGTGCTGTCCCATCCCGCCAGCGTCGACTCCATCCCCACATCCGCCAATCAGGAAGACCATGTCAGCATGGGTTCGGTATCCGCCAACAAGCTGTTGCAGGTGGTGGAAAACGTGCGCGGAGTGCTGGCGATCGAACTGATGGTGGGGGTGCAGGCCCTGGAGCAGCGGGGGCTGAAGTCCTCCCCGGCCCTAGAACGGGTCCGCGAAACATTGCGCCAGACGGTTGCCAGCCTGGAAGAGGATGTGGTGATGTATCCCAAAGTGGATGCCGCCATCGCCGCGCTGGGATCAGGTTCCCTGCTTCAGGCCGTTGCCGCTGCGGGCATAGAATTGTATTGACAGATTTATACGTTCAACCCAGCCTGATTTAATGAGATTATTTCGCCCCTTTTTGCTGTTGATCCTGGCAGTCGGTTTTTCCTGCGGGCTCAACAACACCATGTACAATGCCCGCAAATACTTTCGGGACGCGCAGGCAAGGCCTTTGAACGCCAACGGCCGGCCCACGCCCCAAGCGGTCGACGAGTACACCAAGGCGATCAAGAAATGTGGGATCATCCTCAGCGGCGCGAAGGGCAAAAACACCGACGACGCCCTCTATCTGATGGCGCGCGCCCTCTATTTGAAAGGCAACAGCGCCTTCCAGGCCAAAGACCAGTTCGAAGCTCTGATCAAGGGCTTTCCGGACAGTCCCTTCTACGGGGAATCGCACATCTTTCTGGCCCGGGTGCTGCGGGAGATCAATCAACCGGGCGAAGCCAACAGCGTGTTGGAGCGGTTCATCGCCGATCAGGACAATTTCAAGCTGCATCCCCGGGCGCTGCTGACCCTGGCGGATTTTGCCATCACGGACAAGGATTACCCCCGGGCGCAGTTCTGGCTGGAAAAGATCATCACAGAATATCCCAAGGCCAGGGAATTCCGCGAAGCGTATCTGCTGTTTGGCAAAAACTACTATGTCCAAAAGAACTACGAAGCCTCCCTGCGGGAGTTCGACAAGATCGCCTCGCTGCGCGGCATTCCGCGAGACCTGCGGCTGGACGCGCGCTACTATGTCGCCCTCAACGAGTTTGAGCTGGGACGCCTGGACAGCAGCTACAAACGCGTGCAGAAGCTGCTCAAAGACGAAGCCCGGCTGGACCAGCTGGCCCAGCTGAAGGTACTCAAAGCCAGGCTGCTGTTTGCCGACGGCAAGGGCGTCGAGGGCGTGGAGCTGGCGGAATCGGTCACCAAGGACTATCCGCGCACCCAGGCTTCCTCCGACGCGCAGTTTTATCTGGGCGAATACCATTTTTACCAGAGCAAGGACCTGGACAAGGCGGTTACGGCCTACAACAAGGTCAAGACGGAGTTTCTGACCTCCGAACGGGTTACCGTTTCCCAGCAGAAAGCGGCGGGCGTGACCCAGCTCAGGCAAGGCCAAAATCTGAACCAGCGAAGTAATTTCCAACAATATGTGGATTTTCACATGACGGCCGCCGAGGGATATTTCAACGAGTTTGCCCTGGCGGATTCCGCCCTGGCGATGTATCAGAAGCTGATCGATTCGCGGTCGTTGCTGGTCCTGGAGCGGGATTCGCTGGCGGCGGACCTGGATTCCGTTCGCATCCGGATCGATGGATTTGGCGAAACCTGGGCGGCGAAACTGGCCGCGGATTCGCTGGCCGCAGCCACCCAGGACAGCCTGCTGGCCTTGGGAGATTCGCTGCTGGTTGCCACTGCCGATAGTTTGAGTGCCGCGGCCGATTCCCTGGCCCTCGAAACCATGGAACAACCGGTGATCGCCGCGGCGGACAGCGCGCTGGTCCAAACGCGGGAAGCGGAGCAAGCCCTGGCCGAGGCGGCCAGAGCGGAAGAGGCCAGGCTGGAGCGACAGGCGCGCCTGGACAGGATCCAGGCCGACAACGACACCGCCGGGCAGACGCTGTCCCGCCAGCTCGACATCGCCATCAACGCTGTTTCCGGATTTCTGGCCTCGCCAGACTCCAGCGCTGTGATCGATCCCGAACAGGAATGGGAGGCCAAAACGGCCACCTATTCTGATCCCGCCAGGCTCAAGGGGCAATTGCAGGCCTCCCTGGACGTGGTGGGCGGCATTCTCAGCCTGTTGCGAAAAAAAGAAACCGCAGCGATCGCGGCGCCGGATTCCCTGAGGAGCCCGATGAAGATTGAAGCCCTCACTGCTGCCCTGCAGAGGGTGGAAGGGGCCTTTGCCACCCTGCAGACCTTGAAAGTAACGGAGCTCGAGACCGGCTCTGCTGGCGAAACCCTGGCTACGACACCTCCGAAAGCGGACAAGTTGCCCGCTCAAATTGCGGAAACAACTGCTGAACCTGGGGCGGAAGAACATCCCTGGGACGACGATCCCACCTACAACGCCCTGCTGACCCGCCAGGCGAATCTGGAAAGCGATCTCAGGGACATCGACGGAATCGTCTCCCGCTACGACCGGGAAATAGTCCCCCTTGCTAAATTTTCCCAGGCGGTGGTGTATCACAAGCTTAACCCCGACGATCCGCGCATCGCGGCCATGCATGCCTCTCTGATCCAGGATTTCCCCACCAGCAAATATACCAGCGCCGTGGCCGCCATGCTGGCTGGCCAGACAGTGCGCCTGGTCGATCCCGCCGAACAGGCGGACGAAGCGGAGCTGGAACGAGCTCTGACCCTCTACGAGGCTGCCCCGGACACCATGGTCGCCATCCTGCGCGAACTCACGGCGTCGGAGTACGATGCCATCAAGCTGAAGGCGAACTTCCGCCTCGGCTGGTACTATGCCTTCGAATCCCCCGACACGACAAGGGCCAAACCCTATCTGGAAGAGGTGCTCAAACTCGAGAAAACTGGCGATTACGCCACCCTGACCGGCCGGTTTTTCAACGGTAAGAATTTCTTTACCAATCCCGACCTCTTCGCTGCCGAAGCGGACAGCTTGGGGCAAACCGAACTGCCAGACCAGAACGAGGAAAAACCCGCCGGAACGGAGTTGACCCCGCAGGAACAGCAAACCCCCGCCGGCGGGGAGGAACCGAAAGCTGGATTGGAGCCCGCGGCGGAGGAACCGAAACCGGAACCGGCGGCGGAAGAATCCAACCCCGAAGTTCTGCTTCCAGAGGCCCCCAATCCAGGTCCGAAAACCGATCTGCCGGTTTTGCCGCCGGAAGATGCAGGCGGATGAACGCCGCGCCCTCGCCCCTGAGTGGCCAAAACACCTGGCTGCGCCTCCTGGTCTTGATTTTGGCCCTGACCGGAGCCGTGGACGCCACCTTGCGCCAGACCGCGCTGCTGATCGTGCTGTTTTTTGTGTATCTGCTTTTCGACCGCCAGGCCTGGTCTCAGATCACTCGGGCTGCCCGCGTCATACTTCCCTTTCTGGCCGGCTACTGGCTGTTCGCGACCCTTTTGGGCACCGGTTTTGTGGACATGGTGCTGTTTTCCCTCAAGCTGATCCTGCTGATCCTGGTCACCGTGGGCGCCTTTGGCAGCCTGACTTTGCCGCGAGCCCTGAGCGATACCCGCGGCCTCCAAAAACATGCCTGGGGCAGGCAGCTGCTGCGCTTTGGCCTGGCTACCGGCTTGTTCATCCGTGCCTATGCGAATCATTTTCAAAGCCATAAAATCAGGACTGGCTCCAGCCTCGGCCAGATTCTTGAGAGCCTGATCCAGGCCGGTAAAAGCGTATCGGAAGACCACACAAGGATCGAGGCCCGGCTTGACCATCTGCTGGATCCCAAGGTCGCCGCCACGGCTGCCTCGGCTTCTGCCAATCTGTTGGGCTGGACCCTGATCGCCGTGATGGTCGCCATTCTCTCGCTGTGAGGGTTTCTTGCCGCGCTACCTGCTGAGGGCAATGTTCGACGGGACCGAGTTTCAAGGCTGGCAGGTCCAGTGCGCCGGGCGCAGCGTGCAGGGCGACCTGATCTCCGCCTTTCGCCAGATCGGGATCCGGCATCCCGGCCTCACCGGCTGCGGTCGCACCGATGCGGGTGTGCATGCCCTGGCGCTTTTCGCCCATTTCGATTACTCCGGCTCCATGTCTCCCCGGCAGTTGCATTTGGCCCTAAACACCAAACTGCGGGAGGATCTGCAGGTAACTGGCGTCTGGCCGGTGGCGGATGACTTTCACGCCCGCTACCAGGCGATGGCGCGCAGTTACGTCTATCTTTTAGCCAGGGTCAAGACCCCTCTGAACCGCCTGCGCACGGGCTGGCTGCCGATGCGTGACGCTGGCCTGGATTCCCTGCTAAGCCTGGCGGAAGTGCTGAAAGGCAGCCAGGACTTTTCCTCGCTCAGCCGCGACAACCCCTTGGTGCCCAATCATATCTGCAACCTGTCCAGGCTGGAAATCTCGGAGCGGGACGGTATCGTCCGTTTCGATATCAAGGCGGACCGCTTTTTGCACAACATGGTGCGCCGCATTGTCGGCACCCTTGCCAACCTCGCCCATCAAGGCCAGGGGCCGGATGTCCTCCGCCGGATTGTGGCCGACCGCCATCCCCGCCAGAAGCTGGTGCTTACGGCCCCGCCGCAGGGTCTGTACCTCACCGGCGTGGATTATCCGGATTTGCGGCTTGACGAATCCGCCCTGTCCGTAGATTGGTTTTCCACATTGAGGTGAACATGCAATATCAGATTCCCCGCGGTACCTACGATATCCTGCCCGCGCAAAGCCATAGATGGCAAAAGGTTATCGACACCTTCCGGCAGATCGCGGCCGCCTTTGGCTACGAAGAGATCACCACGCCGGTGTTTGAACAGGCCGGCTTGTTCGAACGCAGTTCCGGCGAAAGTTCGGATGTCGTGAAAAAGGAAATGTACCGCTTTACCGACCAAAAGGGCCGCGAGTTTGCCCTGCGCCCGGAAGGAACGGCACCGGTTGCCCGTTCCTATGTGGAAAACCGCATGGACATCGGTTCCGGCCGCACCAAGCTCTACTACATCGGCCCGATGTTCCGCTACGACCGCCCCCAAGCCGGGCGCTACCGCCAGTTTTACCAATACGGCATCGAGTTCATCGGCAGCAACAACCCCTACTACGACGCCGAAGTGATCGCCATCCTCTGGACTTTTTTGACCGGGTCTGGCCTGCGGGACTTGCGCCTGGAACTGAACAGCGTCGGCTGCCCCAATTGCGCCGCGGATTACGATGCCGCCCTGCGGGATTACTTCCGCCCCCACCGGGCGGAACTTTGCCCGGATTGCCAGACTCGTTTTGAAGTCAAACCCCGCCGCTTGTTGGATTGCAAGGTGCAGTCCTGCAAAACCATAGCCCACGATGCCCCTTCCCAGTTAGACTATCTGGATCCCCCCTGCCAGGCGCATTTCGACAGCGTGAAGAACTATCTGAACCAGATGGGCATTCCCTTCCAGATCAACCCCCGCATCGTGCGCGGACTGGATTACTATACCAACACCGCCTTTGAGGTGGTCTATGCGGGCATCGGCGCCCAAAACTCCCTCGCCGGCGGCGGCCGCTACAACGGGTTGATCGAACAGGTCGGCGGCAAAAGCGTACCCGCCATCGGTTTCGCCGGCGGCTTCGAACGCCTGTTGCTGGCTCTGGAAGCTGAAAAGGCCGACCTTGGGGCGCAACCGGTTCCGGACCTCTATGTGGTGACACTGGGGGACGCCGCGCGCGAAAAGATACTCAAGCCTCTCAACGCACTGCGCGCCCTCGGCGTGCGCGCGGATTACGATCCCGATAAAAGCTCCTTCAAAGCCCAGTTGAAGGCCGCGGACAACAGCGGCGCCCGCTTTGCCCTGATCGTCGGGGAAGACGAAGTCGCGTCCAACAGCGCTGTTTTAAAGGATCTGCGGAGTGGGGAACAAAAAACGCTGCCCCTCGATCCCGTGGAGGGAATCGCCGCTCTGCTGCGCTGATTTCCGGCTCCGGGCAGCCTTGGCGGCAGCTATTTCTGCTTGTTTGCCCGATCCTGTTTATCCAGGTAGAAGGCCGTTTTAAGTGAGATGCAGGTGAACAGGGCGATAAACAAAACGCACACGGTCACTCCGCCCAAGTCCATGAAAGTCAGGTATTCTTCCCCCATTTTGATGATCCGGCCGTTCCAGAAAAACAACATGGTGTTGAACAGGATGATCATGATCCTGATCTCGGTGGGGCCAAACTTGAGGTAGGATATCCGAAATTCCCCCTGCGTATAGGCGCTGATGTGGGTGTAAACGTTTAGCAACAGGTAGCCAATGGCCAGGGTCATGGCGATCTCGATCTGCATGTAGGGCGAGATTCCCAGAGTGATGCAGATAAACACGGTGGTAAACGCGTCGGCGATATGGTCCACAAAATAGCCGTAGCGTTCCCTCTCGATGTGCCTCACCCGGGCCAGAGTGCCGTCCAGACTGTCGCCATACCAGTTAATCACAAATCCCAGGGAGGCAACGAACAGCCACCAGTGCGAGCGCCAGGCCAGGATGTAGGCGATTCCGCTGATCAGGGTGCCGATCAGGGCCAGGACCGTCAGATGGTCCGGGACTATTCTTTCCGGCAGGGCCAGGGCCAGCCTGCGCAGGACCTTTTTTTCCCAGGGACCGGTGAAGGTGTCGATCACCCGTTCAGCTTTCTTCTTTGTCATGATTACTCCCCAGCCTGCCCTGCTCCGGCAGGGAGGCTTGTTCGCACCCAGCTTTGGGAAAGATCAGAAACTCGTTGCCCAGCAGCTTGAATACCGGCCCCAACAGTTGTCCGATCAAATCCGCGAGCAGATAGTGGGTGCCAAAATAGCGGTTTAGCAGCCAGAGCACGCCCAGATTCACCACAAAATCCACCGATGCCGTGAAGGCGTTGTATTTGACCAACAGCTGCAGATAATCCTTCAGGGTGTGCCGGACCCTGGTCTTCCAGGTGACGTAGTAGTTCCAGGTGTAATTGTGGATGATGGCGACTTCGATGGCGATCACCCCCGCCAGCACCAACGGGACTTTCAATTGCCCGTGGAGGAGCCACAGAACGCACAAATTGACCAGTGTCCCCAACCAGGCGATGGCCTGGAAATGGAACATCTTTCTGAATCCGATCTCGCCGAGCCTCGTTTTTATCTCTGACAGCTTCATGGGTTGCATCGCGTCCACACAAACAGGCCTGATGCCAGGTCGAATGCTTGCCTGAAAGCTTTCCTCTTGGCAAGCAGCTTAAGACAAGTGATTTTTCTGTCAAGTTAATCGTGAAACAAAAAAGAAACCGGAGCCGCAACTCCGGTTAACACGATTGTTTGCGTGGATCAGATGAACTTGGCGATCTTGCCTTCCACCAGCTCTTTGATCTCGTTCATGCGGATTTCCGATTCCGCCTCGAAGCGGGTGACCAAAACCGGCGTCGTGTTGGAGGCGCGCACCAAACCCCAACCGTCGCTGAAGGTGATGCGGGCGCCGTCGATGTCGTTCACGTCGTAGCCCTCGGCCTGGAATTCCTGGCAGACTTTGGCCACCACGTCAAACTTCCGGTCGTCCTCGCATTTGATGTGCAGCTCCGGAGTGTTGAACATCTTGGGCTGGTCGGCCAGATACGTGCTGACGGGGGCGTCGGTCTTGGACACGATCTCGATTAACCGGCAGCTCACATAGACGGCGTCGTCGAAGCCCAGATAGCGGTCGGCCAGAAACACGTGCCCGCTCATCTCGCCGGCAAATTCCACGCCCAGTTCTTTCATCTTCATCTTGATGTTGGCGTGGCCGGTCTTGTACATCATCGGAATCCCGCCGCGGGCGCGGATGTCGTCGTAGAGGTTTTTGGAACACTTGACATCGGCGATGATGGTCTTGCCCTGGTTCAGAATCAGATAGTCGCGGGCCAGGATGTTGAGGATCTGGTCGCCGAACAGCATCTTGCCTTTTTCGTCGACGACGCCGATGCGGTCGCCGTCGCCGTCCAGGCCGATGCCCAGCTCGTATTCCGCGGCGACCACGCCCCGGGAGAGGTCGGCCATGTATTTTTCGATGGTGGGGTCCGGATGGTGGTTGGGAAAGGTCCCGTCCGGTTCGCAATACATTTCGATCACTTCGCAGCCCAGGCGTTCGAGGATCCGGGGCAGATAGGGTCCGCCCATTCCGTTGCCGCCGTCCACGATCACCTTGACCGGCCGCTGCAGCTTGATCCCGGCGGCGACGTAGTCGATGTAGGCTTCATTGACCGAGCTGTCCTGGGTATAGTTGCCGGCGCCGGTGGCGAAATCTTCGGTTTGGATGATCTTCAGCACGTTCTGAAGCTCTTCGGCAAAGACCGAACCGAGCCCCAGATTGAGCTTGCAGCCATTGTACTGGCTGGGGTTGTGGCTGGCGGTCACCATTGCGCCGCCGTCGGTTTTCAATTTCCAGATGGAAAAATACAGCACCGGGGTGGCCACGATGCCCACGTCGATCACGTCGCAGCCGGTTTCCAGCGCGCCTTTGGCAAAGGCGGCCATCAGTTCCGGCGTGGTCAGGCGGGCATCGCCGCCCAGGGCGATGGTCTTCAGGTCGCGGCGGCGCAGGTAGCTGCCGAAACCCTTTCCGATCAGGTAGTAGGATTCGGCGTTGATTTCCTCTCCAACCACCCCGCGGATGTCGTATTGACGGAAAACCTGGGGATTGATCATGGTAATACCTCTTGTGATTTGATGTTAAAAACTTCTTTCAGGACCGGTAGCATCGCGTCCAGCGCGAGGGCGCGGTGCGATACTGCGTTCTTTTCGGAGTCCGCCAGCTCGGCGTAGGTGAGTCCGGTGGGTTCCAGTTCAAAGATGGAATCGTAGCCAAAGCCGTTGCTGCCGCGTTCGGAGCTGGCGATCCGGCCGGGCATGATCCCCTCTTTGATCGCCACGATGCCGTCCGGCGCCGCCAAAACGGCGCAGGTCCGGAATTCCGCCCGGCGGTCGGTGATCCCGGCCAGCAGACGCAGGACTTTGTCCCGGTTGTCCTTGTAGCTGCAGTGTTCGCCGGCGTAACGCGCCGCGAAGACCCCCGGTTCATCGTTCAAAGCGCGGATGAACAGCCCGGTGTCGTCGGCCAGGCAGAGCAGCCCGGTCTGCTGCGCGGCTTCCAGGGCTTTCTTGGCGGCGTTGCCGCGGAGGGTGTCGCGGTCCTCGACCGTCGACGCCAACTGCGGAAAGTCTCGCAGGGAAAGCAGCTCAACCCCCAGCCCGGAGAGCAACTCCGCGATCTCGGCCAGTTTATCCGGATTGTTGGTGGCGATCAGCAGACGGGGCACTTACTCGTGTTTCCCCAGCCACTTCTTGATCTTTTGGAGGACGTTTTTATCCAAAAACTTCTCTGCCGTGGATGTGATTTTTTTCATGATCTCCAGGATGTCGCCGTCGCCGCTCCAATTGTCTTCCAACACCTTCTGGTCGGTATCGTTGAGCACCATGTTGAGGCCCATCACCAGCAGCACGATGTCGTCCACATGCCCCAGCAGGGGGATGAAATCCGGAATGATGTCGATCGGCAGCATCAGGTAGGCGACCACGCCGCCCATCATCAGCTTGCGCTTGACGGGGACGCGCTTGTCCACCGCCAGTCTGGCCACCAGCATAAAGAAATCCGGCAGCATGAACAGATATTCGCCCAGCTTGCCGCCGGTTTTTCCGGTCTTGTCGTTGGCCCAGCCCTTGGCTTTTTGGCGCAGTTTCTCGTAGTACTGAAACTTCCGCTCGTCCATATCCAGGATGCGGTCTTTCACTTCGTCCTGTTCGTTGCCGTCAATTTCGCGGCTTTCCAGAATGTCGTCGTTCATAAACACCTCTAAAAACCACTATTCCGACCGATATTGTTTCGGTCAATCTCTTTTTTCTCGAGAGGAATCTGTCCACGAATCACACTAATTACACTAATCAGCGAGTTAATGTGCTTACTGGGTAAATGGGGCATGAAGTTGCTTGGACTCGGTTTGGCGACATGAGTTCTCCATCAGATGCCGAGTAGTTTAATCCACGTTCTATGAATCAAGTGTCACTCAATTTCTTCCTTCAATTCGTGAAATTCGTGTGATTCGTGGACAACAGAAAAAGCCTAAGGCATATCTGTTGTCCACGAATCACACTAATTACACTAATCAGCGAGTTAATGTGCTTACTGGGTAAATGGGGCATGAAGTTGCTTGGACTCGGTTTGGCGACATGAGTTCTCCATCAGATGCCGAGTAGTTTAATCCACGTTCTATGAATCAAGTGT
>CAZOVZ010000014.1:3852-35866 GCA_964583755.1 uncultured Candidatus Cloacimonadota bacterium | reverse complement strand
TCGTGTGATTCGTGGACAACAGAAAAAGCCTAAGGCATATCTGTTGTCCACGAATTACACTAATTACACTAATCAGCGAGTTAAAGTGTTAACTGGGTAAATGGGGCATGAAGTTGCTTGAACTCGTTTTGGCGACATGAGTTCTCCATCAGATGCCGAGTAGTTTAATCCACATTCTATGAATCAAGTGTCACTCAATTTCTTCCTTCAATTCGTGAAATTCGTGTGATTCGTGGACAACAGAGAAAGCCTAAGGCATATCTGTTGTCCACGAATTATACTAATTACACTAATCAGCGACTTAATGTGCTTACTGGGTAAATGGGGCAGAAGTTGCTTGGACTCGGTTTGGCGATATGAGTTCTCCATCAGATGCCGAGTAGTTTAATCCACGTTCTATGAATCAAGTGTCACTCAATTTCTTCCTTCAATTCGTGAAATTCGTGTGATTCGTGGACAACAGAGAAAGCCTAAGGCATATCTGTCCACAGATTACACAGATTAACACAGATTAGAGTGGGTGAAACAAAACGGATCACTATTAGTGGATACTGAGTAACTCACTCTCACCCTGACTTCGTTACCCCTCCATTACATTTTTAATCTGTGAAAATCTGTGCAATCTGTGGACGATTAAGAAAAGCGCCAGACCACAAGGGCCTGACGCTTCTCACATTTATGCTTGTTTTGTGGATTTAGCGGATGGCTGCCATAGCCGCGGCCAATCTGGCGATCGGAACGCGGTAGGGCGAGCAGCTCACGTAGTTCATTCCCACTCTGTGGCAGAATTCCACGGAGTTCGGTTCACCTCCGTGTTCGCCACAGATACCCACTTTGAGGTCTTTGCGGGTCTGGCGACCGCGTTCGGTGCCCATCTGCACCAGCTGTCCGACGCCTTCCTGGTCCAGGATCTGGAAGGGGTCGCTCTTCAGCAGGTTTTTGGCGAGGTAGACCGGCAGAAACACGCCGGCGTCGTCGCGCGAGTAGCCGAAGGTCATCTGCGTGAGGTCGTTGGTGCCAAAGCTGAAGAACTCGGCGCGTTCGGCGATTTTGTCGGCGGTCAGGGCGGCGCGGGGGATCTCGATCATGGTTCCCACCAAGTATTCGACCCGGTCGCCTTTTTCCGCGAAGACCTTTTCGGCGGTGGCGCGGATGATGTCTTCCTGCAGGTTGAATTCAGCGCTGGTGCCGATCAGCGGGACCATGATCTCCGGCAGCACCTTGATGCCTTTGGCCTTGACGTTGAGGGCGGCTTCGATGATCGCCCTGGCCTGCATTTCGGTGATTTCGGGATAGGTGTTGCCAAGTCTGCAACCGCGGTGGCCGAGCATGGGATTGAACTCATGCAGGGAGTTGACGCGGTCTTTCACCTTTTGCAGCGTCAGGCCAAGCTCGTTGGCTATTTCCTGTTGCTGGGCTTCCTCGTGAGGCACAAACTCGTGCAGGGGCGGGTCCAAAAGGCGGATCGTGACGGGGAAGCCGTCCATCGCCTCAAAGATGCCTTCAAAGTCTGCGCGTTGCATCGGCAGGAGCTTGTCCAGGCCCTTGCGGCGCCCGGCTTCGTCGTCGGCCAGGATCATTTCGCGCATGGATTTGATCCGGTCGCCTTCGAAGAACATGTGTTCCGTGCGGCAGAGGCCGATGCCTTTGGCGCCGAAGTTGCGGGCCACGCTGGCGTCCTTGGGGGTGTCCGCGTTGGTGCGCACGTACATGCGGGTGTATTTATCGGCGAGGGTCATGATTTCGCCAAAATCTCCGCTCAGCTCGGGATCGACGGTCTCGATCTTGCCTTCCAACACCTGGCCGGTGCTGCCGTTGAGGGAGATCCAGTCGCCTTCTTTGTACACTTTATCGCCCACGTGCATGGTGCGGGCCTTGTAGTCGATAATGATGGAGCCGGCGCCGGAGACGCAGCATTTGCCCATGCCGCGGGCCACGACGGCCGCGTGGGAGGTCATGCCGCCTCGTGCCGTCAGGATGCCCTTGGCGACGTTCATGCCGCGCAGGTCTTCCGGAGAGGTTTCCAGCCGGCAGAGTATCACTTTCTTGCCCTCGGCGGCCCAGGCTTCAGCGTCGTCGGCAAAGAAGACGATCTGGCCGGTTGCGGCGCCGGGAGAGGCGGGCAGGCCCTTGGCCAACACATTCGCGCTGGCCAGGCCGGCTTTGGAAAAGACGGGGTGGAGCAGTTCGTCGAGCTTGTTCGGCTCCATCCGCAGCAGCGCGGTTTTGTCGTCGATCAGGCCTTCGCGGACCAGGTCCATGGCCACTTTGACCATTGCGAATCCGGTGCGTTTGCCATTGCGGGTCTGCAACATCCAGAGCTTGCCTTCCTGGATCGTGAATTCGATGTCCTGCATGTCTTTGGCGTGGTTTTCCAGTTTCTTCTGGGTGTCGAACAAGTCTTTGTAGACCACCGGCATTGCTTCTTCCAGGGAAGGATACTTCGCGGCGCGTTCTTCTTCGGTCACTCCCGCCAGGACGGCCCAACGTTGCGAGCCGGTTTTGGTGATCTGCTGCGGGGTGCGGATGCCGGCTACGACGTCCTCGCCCTGCGCGTTGATCAGATACTCGCCGTTGAACAGGTTTTCGCCGGTGCCGGCGTCGCGGGTGAAGGCCACGCCTGTGGCGCTGGTGGCGCCCATGTTGCCAAAGACCATGGCCTGGACGTTGACGGCGGTGCCCCAGGCATCCGGGATTCCGTTAAGCTGGCGGTAAAAGATGGCGCGGTCGTTGTTCCAGCTGTTGAACACAGCAAACACGGCGCCCCAAAGCTGTTCCCACGGATCGTCGGGAAAATCGTGGCCGGTGTTGTCCTTCACGGCTTTCTTGAAAAGTGCCACCAGCGTTTTGAGGTCGTCGGCGGATAGCTCGAGGTCGCTCTGAACCTGGCGGTCTTTTTTCATCTGGTCGATGATCACTTCAAAAGGATCGTGTTCCTCTTTGCTGGCGGGTTTCAGGCCCAACACCACGTCGCCGTACATCTGCACGAAGCGGCGGTAGCTGTCCCAGGCAAAGCGGTCGTTACCAGTCTTTTTGATGATGCCCTGGACCGCGGCGTCGTTCATGCCCAGGTTCAAAATGGTGTCCATCATGCCCGGCATCGAGGCCCGGGCGCCGGAGCGCACGGAGACCAACAGCGGGTTTTCGTTGGAGCCAAACTGCATGTGCATCAGGTCTTCCACGTACTTGACGGCGGCCTTGACCTCGGCCAGCAGCAGCTCGCGCATTTTGGCTTCGCCCAGTTGGGTAAATTCGTTGCAGGCGTCGGTGGTGATGGTGAATCCTGGGGGCACGGGCACGCCGATAAGGTTCATTTCGGCGAGGTTGGCGCCTTTTCCGCCCAGGAGGTTTTTCATCTCTGCTTTACCTTCGGCACTTCCGTTTCCGAACAGGTAAACACGTTTAATATCAGGCATTTATCCTCCACTATTGTGTATTGATCATTGTTTCGTAACCAAATTTCTGAAACAGGCATTTTGTCAAGCAAATCAAGGCTTTAAGACGCGGACGCGAGGGATGGGGTTTCCCGTGGAGGGCTGCCAGATAAATCCCTCTGCCAAAATATCCCCGCATAAATCTCAAAAAATGAGACCCGCGTAATCTGTTCATCAATTTACCTTTTTTGCCCCCCTTCGCTCCTATGACCATTACGCTATCATTGCGGGACCAATACGGGTGAAGCCCGCAATGGTCCCGTAATGGTCCCGCAATGGTCATGGGGGAGAAGAAGTTAGGGTTTCGGTACTACCGCCCTGGGAAACTGGATACATTAAAGGGTTACTTTCCTCACCCAGCTTACTTTTGAGGGATATCCTCCCCTCCGCTGCAACGCAGTTGGGAAAATCAAGGCCTTTGCCAGTATTGTTTCCCAAAGAAACTTCAGGGGTATCAGACAATAACTGTTGTCCGGCCGGTGAAAACCCTCCCCGCAAAAAATAGCTTTACAGATTTGGCAGCTTCCCCAAAGTGACAAATCGACCCCATTGCGTAACAATGAATAAGTATAAAGTATTGTAAGGAATAGCGATGAAAAAGATGCTTGTCCTGCTGTTTGCCCTCCTTTGCCTGGGGCAGATCGCTGCCAAAGTGGATCTGAACACCGCGTCCCTCGGCGAACTGCTGCAGCTCCCGATCACCGAAAAACAGGCCAATGACATTCTCGATTACCGGGAACGCATAGCCATTTTCGGCAGTATCTACGATCTGCGCAAGATACCGTCCATCGACCAGCCTACCTTGCTCAAGATCAAGGATCTGGCGGTGGTATCGCTGTATGTCGAAGAGGATGACGTGGCCGCCCGGCGCGAAGAGATCCGCGATTTGATGGAACGCCTGGATAGCAACGAAGGCGCTTCGGAGGGGATGTCCGACGTCTGGGAAGACTATCTGATGACCCCGCACAATGTGAACAAAATGCTCTTTGACGACTATATCAGCCTGCCCAACGTGTCCGCCGTGGACGCCGTCGGCATCCTGCGGCGGGTCGCCCAGGGCGATACGATCGCGGACATGCGCGACCTGCGCAACACGGTCGGACTTTCCTACTACGGCTACACCAACCTGCGCAGCTACGTGTTTTACAAAGAGCCGCCGGTGAAAAACCGCCTGATGTGGGAAGCCCAGATGCAGTATTACACCCGCTATCTGGAGGAAGGGGCCTACGAAATGTACCACGAATCCTTCCTGCGCAACGATTACGGCAACAGCAACATCACCGTTCCCCACGAGAAAAACCTCTCCTATTGGGGCTATTTCAACCTGGATGAGCTGGATCCCGACCTGCTGCTGAAACTCCGTGCCCGCTATGGCAACAACTACAAGGTGGGGTGGATGCATTACAGCCCCAAAGGCGAAGCCAGCCTGTTGGAAAAGGGAGTGGATGAACGGGTGGCGGATTCCAAGTTTTACGCCGGCTACGAAAACGACTCTTTGCCGCTGCTCGGCAACACCAAGCTGAAAGCCTATCTGGGCCACTACCGCGCCACCTACGGCGAGGGCCTGGTGATGGAAAACACGGATTTCTACAGCGCCCGCAAGACCGGCTACGGCTTCAGCAAACGCATTTTGGGCATCACGCCCGACCTCTCGCGCACCCAGGAATACGCCCTCCGCGGCGGCGCCGTGGAAGTGGCAAACACCTGGTTCAATGTGGCCGGCTGGTATTCCCAGGACGACAAAGACGCCGTGGTCTACCTCGATGAAAACGGCGACACGGTCCAAACCACCGACGGCAAGGACAAGGTCTTCGGCTACGTGATTCCCTCCATCCGCTTTGGCAACACCGAGCTGCGGGAAGCGGAAGCCGCCTTCAACTCTGAGCTCCAGAGCGGCACCGCCTACGCGGTGGACCACATCAATCTGGGCTACCGCAAGGACGCCCTGAAGGAAAGGCTGTGGGGCGCGCATCTGCAGGTGAATCCCCTGATCGGGACCAAGCTGGGGATGACCACCTACACCGCCCTCTACGACGACGCCTTCTTTGTGGTGCCGGATTGGAACGGGTTGCAGCAGCTGCTCGTGCGCGATTCCTATTACTATCCCAAATTCAAGATGATGAATTCCGAGATCGCGCATCTCTACAGCACCTGGACGGATTCCTACAAGCGCGACTACCGCCGCGTGATCGGTTTCGACGGCCAGACCGTGATCGGCAACACCTCGATCCAGGGCGAATACGCTGAACTGAGCGTGGACGGCGACGACATCAAGATCGGCGACGATCCCAGCGCCTACCTGGTGAGCGCCTACACCCAGTATGACAACCTCTACTTCCTGACCCTCTACCGCAACTACGACCTCGGGTTCGACAACCCCTACAGCAACGCGTTTTCGGAGCACGAACGCTACAAGGACACCATCCTGGAATCCGACAGCGCCTATTTGCTCACCAATCCGACCCTGGCCGACCTTTACAACAATGCCTCGCAGGCCCAGCCGGAACGTGGCCTGTATTTTGAAACGCGTTATAAATTCAACCGCTACTTCACCGTCGGACGCAGCTACATCGACCTCTTTGAGCGCTTGGCCGACGGCCGCCGCACGGTCCGCTTCCAAAGCGAACTGGAGTTTCGGCCCCTCTTCCAGCTCTCGCTGCGCCTGCGCTACAAGAACCAGGTCAACCGCTACGACGACGATGCCGACCGCGGCGTCTCCAAGACCAACGAATACACCCTGGCGGCGCGGACCTTCCTTTCCAACCGCGACTTCCTGGAATTTGAATACCGCTACAACACCGTGCTGAGCCCGCCCTACACTTCGCTGACCAACTCCGGCGAACCGGCCGCGCCCAACGAAAGCAACCACCTGGCCGCGGCGATGACACTGATGACCGGCGACTACATCGGGGTGAACTATACCCACAACTTCAACGCCAACCTGAAGCTGCAGGGTTCGTTCCTCTTTTGGTTCAGCCACGGGATTTCGCACTGGGATTGGGAAGACATGGAGATCGACTTTATGGGCGAAAAGGGCGCCAAAGCCTGGATCGCGCTGCATAGCCGCGTTTCCCAAAACATGTACCTGTCCCTCAAATTCAAAAACAAAACCTACCAGACCAAAGAATATTCCATCCGCGCCTACAACGCGCCCGTGGACGGCGCCAACTACTTCCAGCGGGTGGACCACAAAGAAAACACCATCCGGCTCAGCCTTGAATACCGCTATTAAGTGGAGGAACAATGAAGTTTCATAAATCTACCCTCATATTCGCAATAATGCTTGCCGGCCTCACGGCGCTGTCCGCCTGGTCGATCTCAGACACCTATTTCGGAAACCGGATCGCCGGCCTGGACGCCCGGGGTTACGCCCTCGGCGGCAGCGGGACGATGGACGACATGCGCTCCTTTGGGATCGCCCTCAACCCCGCCAACCTGACCCAGATGCTCAGCCCCTTCGGCGCGCAGGGCAGCCTGCTGCTGGACCGCAACGAGGACAACCGCCACCTGCCGCTCTACAACTCCTTCGACAGCTATACCGACGACGCGGTCTACGCCTCCAACATCAATTTCTTTTACGATTACGCGGGCGCTGGCCATGCCTTCTATCCCTTCGGCAAATTCAAGGTCGGGCTCGGCGCGTATTACAAGCCCCTGCTCAGTTTCGACGGCATCTACTATGAAGAGATCCGCAACAACCGCAACACGGACAACGACGGCTACCCGGAAAAGCTGGCCATGAACGAGATCGATAACGAAGGCTCGCTGAATCAGGCGGCCGGCGTGTTCAGCCTTGGCTACCAGTTTGCGGATAACTACAATCTGAATCTGGGCCTGGATTACTCCGCCCTCACCGGTTCCGCCACCAACCGGAAATCCATCACCTGGAGCCAGTGGGCGATCGACCAGATGGGCAACAACAACCTGCCGGATTCCCTCTACATGGAAGATGTGGAGCTGGACGGCGGCCGCCTCAAAGCCGGCGTCACCGCCAAACTCGGCGCCCAGTATGGCCTTGGCCTCACCTATTCCGCCAAAGCCAGCCTGGACCGCACGGGCAGCGTCCTCGCCCAGAAAGAGGCCTACTATCAGCACGCCGCGGACAGCACCCTCACCGCCTTTTCCGGGGACTACATCCTGCCCGCCGAGATCCGCTTTGGCCTGAACTATCAACCCCGCAACATCATGCGCACCTGGTTCCAACTCGATGTCGAGTATGTGAAATGGACCGATGTGGCGGACAACTACGACGACGTCTTCAACCTCTACGCGGGCGTGGAACACTATGTGATCAACCGCCTGCCTCTGCGCCTGGGTTTCCAGGCCGTGACCAGTTATTTCCGCAATCTGGAGACCGTCACCGGCGATCTGGATGAAGACCCCTCCACGCCGGACGAATCCACCACCGTCGATACGCCGGTCAAATTCATGACCCCGATGATCACCGGCGGGACCAGCGTCAAAGTGACGGACAACATCGCGGTCGACCTCGGGTTTGGCTATTCCTGGCGCGAATTTGAAGCGCTGGACATGTTCCGCGACGCCTACTACCGCGAGGACAACTATGCCTCCTCCAACAATGACCTGCTTTGGCCGAACTATCACATCGACCTGCAAGACCGCGGCTGGGAAAACCCGGACAAGGTGAGGGAAAACAACATCAGCTTCAACGCGAGCTTAAGCATTCAGTGGTAAAACCATGAAAAGAATACTCCTTATCGCGCTGGCCGGACTCTTTCTGGTGGCCGGGCTCAGCGCCGAAGACCTGCTGCTGGACATCATGTTTTCAAACGACGTCCACGGCGGCATCGACCGCTCCCAGGCGACCTTCATGAATCCGGATTTCCCGCCCCAACTGGGCGGGGGGGCTTCCGCGGCCACGCTGATCAAGCAGGTGCGGGCGCTGGGCGGCAAAAACCGCGATTCCATCCTGCTGGACGCCGGCGACTTTTTCCAGGGCCGCCCCGTGGGTTCCGTTTCCAAGGGCACGGCTGTGATCGAATACATGAACGAGATCGGCTACGACGCCATGACGATCGGCAACCACGAATACGACATTCTGGAAGCCGACCTGATCGAAACCCTCAAGCTGGCGGATTTTCCCATCCTTTCCTGCAACATCATCGACCGCCGGACCAACGACCTGCCCTGGTATGTGGTGCCCTATCGCATCATCAACCGGATGGGAGTGCGCATCGGCATAATCGGCTTCACCACCACGGACACGGAAAAGATGAGCTTTCCGGAAAACATCCGCAACATCGATTTCACGGACGAAAAAGCCGCCCTGGAAAAGTACATCCCGATCCTTCGCGATAAAGAAAAGGCGGACATCGTGATCGTGCTGGGCCATTCCGGTTTGCCCTACGACATAGAGGAAACCTATCTAACCCGCTACGACGCCAAGGGCAACCGTCTGCAGGAAGAGCGTTATGCCGCCTGGGGCTGGGACGCGCAGGAAATCGTGCGCGAAGTGCCTGGCATCGACCTCTTCATCGGCGGCCACATGCACCGCGGCATCCCCAAACCCTGGATCGATCCCTACACCCATGCCATGGTGATCCAGGGCTATGCCTACGGCTCCAACCTTGGCTGGATCACGCTGAAGATCGATCCCGCGACCAAAACCCTCAGCGGCTACGAATCTCCCGCCCTGCGCGAGGGCAGCATGATCACCCTGTTTGAGGATCAATTCATCCCCGATCCGGAAATCTCCCGGACCATCGAAGCCCAGGTCGCCATCGCGGAAGAAGGCATGGACGAGATCATCGGCAGCGCCGGGGTCTACCTTTCCCGCACCAACGTGGACGCCCAGAGCCTGATGGGCAATACCATCACGGACGCCATGCGCAATGAGGTCAAGGCCGATTTCGCCTTTCTGAACCTCGGCGGCGTGCGCGCCGACATCAAGAGCGGACCGGTCACCTACCGCGACGTCTTTGGCGTGATGCCCTTCGACAACATGGTGGTCAGCTTCCGCTGCACGGGCGAATTTTTGCGCCGGATCATCGAAACCAGGGTGGAAGGCTCTCGCCACGGCCTGGTGGTTTCAGGTATCAAGGTCGTCTATTCCAAAAAACGGCCCAACTTCGACCGCGTGACCTCACTCAGCATCGGCGGCGAACCCTGGGATCCGGACAAGATCTATACCTGCACCACCACAGACTTCCTGCTGCAGGGAAACGCCGGCCTGACGCTGCTGACGCAGGTCCCCCCGGAAGACATCATCAACCATCAGATCAATTTGCGCGACGCGATCGTCAATTACTTCCGCCAGCACAGCCCCATCCGCACCAAGATCGACGACCGCTGGGAGCGCGACGACAACGCCAAACCTACCGCGGAGATGATACGGCAATGAAAATCATCATGATCCTCCATTCCAAGACCGGCGTCACCCTGAATCTGGCGGATTCGCTGCGCGACCGCCTGGTCCAGGACGGACACGATGTCCATCGCACCCTGTTGGAAACAGCTGAGCCGATCAGCGACAATCCCAGGCCGAACACGGTCTACAAGTTCACCAACCTGCCCGATCTGAGCGATGCCGACATCGTGATGTTTGGCGGACCGGTCTGGGCTTTCCGGCCCTCGCCGGTGATCCGCCAGGCGGTCCGCGACCTTGGCACCAAGCTGAAAGGAAAGACAGTCCTGCCGTTTCTGACCATGGGCTTTCCCTTTGCCTGGATGGCCGGAAATTCCAGCCTGCAGGGGCTGCGCCGGCTTTGCGCCGACTTTGGCGCTAAAACGCTGCAAGGCATTGTCCTCACCAGCCGGCAAAAGAACAAGCCGGAATGCCACCAGGCCCTGGCTGAAACCGTCAGCCAGAGACTGAACGGATAACCGTTTAACCTGTATTTGAAGCCCGGCGGAACTCCATAGCGGAGCTCTGCCGGGCTGTTAATTTAACAATCTGGCAGGATGAAGTAAAAGCGAAATATCCAGTAATGGGGAGCATGCAGAATATCAAGTTCTTCATCTGTGTAAATCAGCGTAATCTGTGGACAACCAGGAAGCTGGAAAGGCTTGACAAATAAACCGCTTTCGGTTTCAATGGCTGACAAATCAGATTTTACTGTCATGAAAGGATTTAGATGCGTTTCGAACAAGAACTGAAGGTGATCCGCCGCGCCGCGGACGAGATCATACCGTTGGAAGACCTGGTCAAAAAGCTGGAAAAGAGCGAACTGACCGGCGCGCCCCTGCGGGTGAAATTTGGGATCGATCCCACTGGCTACGACGTTCACCTCGGCCATCTGGTACCGATCCGCAAGATGCGGGATTTTCAGGATTTGGGCCACCTCGGCGTGATCATCATCGGCGATTACACGGCCCAGATCGGCGACCCCACCGGGCGCGACGAATCGCGTCCCCCGCTCACCTATGAAGAGGTCAAATACAACGCCGAAAAATACATGGACCAGCTCTACACCGTGCTCAAGCCGGAGCTGACGGAAGTCCGCTATCAGAGCGAATGGTTCGGCGGCATGAACATGAGCGACGTCCTCAAAGTAATGGGCAAGTTCACCCTGGCCCAATTCATGGCCCACGACACTTTTCGCACCCGCTTCGAGCAGGGCCTGGCGCTGGGCATGCACGAGATCATGTATCCCATCTTGCAGGGCTACGATTCCGTGGCGGTGCATTCCGACGTGGAACTGGGCGCCACGGAGCAGAAGTTCAACATCCTCTGCGGCCGCGACATGCAGCGTCATTTCGGCCAGGAACAGCAGGTGGCGGTGCTTTCGCCGATCCTGACCGGCACGGACGGAGTCAATAAAATGGGCAAATCCCTGAACAACTACATCGCGGTCTTCGACACTCCCGCCGACAAGTTTGGCAAGGTGATGTCGATCCCGGACAGCCTGATCGAAAACTACTATAAATACGCCGCCAATTCCGACGAAGATGAACTGGCAGCGGTGAAGGCCGAACTGGCCGGAGGCACCAACCCCATGCTGCTGAAAAAGCGCCTGGCCGGCAAGATCGTGGGTTTCTACCATGGCGAAGCAGCCGCCCAAGACGCCCAGGCAGCCTTTGAAAAACTGTTTTCGCGCAAAGAACTGCCGTCAGACATGCCGGATTTCGCCACCGGACGGGACCCTGTGCGGGTCTGCAAGCTGCTCACGGACAGCGGATTGTGCGCCAGCATGGGCGAAGCCAAGCGCCTGATCCAGGGCGGCGGTGTCTGCCTGGACGGCGAGAAGGTCGCCTCCATCGACAGCGAGGTCGAGCCCCGCGACGGGATGGTGGTCCGCGCCGGCAAACGCAAATTCATCCGGATCAGGACCTCATGAACGAACTGCAGATGCAATACGACCTGATCCGTTTTGGCATGAACGCGGCTATCGTGGTGCTGGTGTTTTACTCCATCATCCTGCACGAGATCAGCCACGCACTGGTTTCATCCTGGCTGGGCGATGACACCGCCAAGCGCATGGGGCGGCTGAGCCTGAATCCGCTCAAACACATCGACTGGTTTGGCACCGTGATCCTGCCGCTGATATTCTATTTTACCATGCGTGTGGTCTACGGTTATGCCAAACCGGTGCAGCTGAATCCCTACAATTACCGCAACTACAAACGGGATACGGGATTGACCGCTCTGGCGGGGCCAGTCACCAACTTTCTGATCGCCATCTTTTTCGCGCTGGTCTTTCACCTTAATCCCGGCAAAGCGCTGATCCAGAACGTCTGTTTCTACACGGTCTTTTTCAATCTGCTGCTGGGGTTTTTCAACCTGATTCCGATCCCGCCGCTGGACGGTTCCAAGGTTTTGGGCATCTTCCTGCCGGACCAGCTTTACTTTCGCTGGACGGCGCAGGAACGCAAGGGCATGATGATCCTGTTCGCGATCGTCATGATCTCCTCGCTGCTGAATCTGAACCTGATCGGGCGCGTTGTACTGAGGCCGATCAGCCTCGTGATGCAACTCCTGGGCCTGGGCTGACACACTTTTATAAAAAATAGAGACAAGGAATACGACATGACCAAGAAACAACTCCTCGAACTCGTGGCGCAAAACGGCGTCAAAGCTATCGACCTCAAGTATTGCGGCCTCAACGGCCACTGGTATCACATCACTTTCCCCACGCCCAGGCTGGAAAACGTCCTGGAACTCGGCGTTCCCTTCGACGGCTCTTCCATCCCGGGAATGCGGTCGGTGGAATCCGGCGACATGGTCTTGATGCCGGATATCGACACCGCGCGCATGGACCCCTTTTACGAAACCCCGACCCTGCGGATGATCTGTTCCATCTGCGACGCTGAAACCCGCGTCGGCGTGAAAAAAGACCCACGCAGCGTGGCACTGCGGGCCCACGATTTCCTGCTTTCGACCGGGATCGCGGACCTCAGCACCTGGATCCCCGAGCTGGAGTTTCACCTCTTTGATACGGTGGAATACAACAGCGACAACTATTCCTGCGGCTACACCGTGAGTTCCGCCGAGAGCAAGGACGCCCTGCCGCTGGATTATGACGACATCGACGGCCTGGCCCAGCAAGGCGTCAAGGGTTACCACATGGACACGCCCCATGACCGCTATTACGAGCTCCGCCAGGAAATGGTGGACCGCATCGAAGACCAGGGCATCGACGTCCGCTACCACCACCACGAGGTGGGGATCTCCTCCCAGCAGGAGATCGAGACCGAACTGCTGGCCTTTCCCAAGATCTGCGACGACGCCATGGTGATGAAGGACATCATCCGCCGCACCGCGCTGGAAAACGGGCTCACCGCCACTTTCATGCCCAAGCCGGTCTACAACCAGGCGGGCAACGGCATGCACTTTCACATGATGCTGCACAAGCGCGGCAAGAACATCTTCTACAAAAAAGGCGGTTATGCCGACCTCTCAGACAACGCCATCTGGTTCATCGGCGGCATCCTGAAGCACGGCCGCGCGCTGGTGGCCTTCACCAACCCCAGCACCAACAGCTTCAAACGCCTGCTGCCCGGTTTCGAAGCCCCCGTGAAACTCTTTTACGGCCTGGCCAACCGCAGCGCCGCGATCCGCATCCCCAAATATGCCAACACCCCGGAGACCAAACGCTTTGAATTCCGGACCGGAGACGCCACCTGCAATCCCTACTTTGCCATGAGCGCCCTGCTGCTGGCGGGTCTGGACGGGATCATCAACAAGATCGATCCCGGCAAATACAACCTGGGGCCCTTCGACGACAACGTGTTTGCCTGGAGCGAGCAGAAAAAGGCCAAACTGCTGTCCATCCCCGCCAATCTAAAGGAAGCGATGCAGTGCCTGGAACAGGACCACAAGTTCCTGCTGCAGGGAAACGTGTTCAACGAAGACCTGATCGAATCCCACATCAAACTGAAATTGGCTGAATACGAGGCTGTGGAGAACAGAGTTCATCCCCATGAACTGATGCTCTATTATAATCTATAGTTTTCGGAACGGTTTTTGCATGGTCTTATAGCTCAGTTTTACAAACAGAGGTAAGCCCATGAAACAGTTTCTGCTGCTACTCTTTCTGAGTATAAGCGTGTGCGCGGTCGTTGCCGCCAGCGGCGACGACGCGCCCACCCAGTACATGCGGGCTTTTTCGGTGATTTCGAAAAGCCCCGAGCACATGGATATTAGATTCACTCTGCCGGAGTTTGAGGTGGAGGAAGTGACGGTCGGCGAGAGCGTCTACCACCGTGTCCTGATGCCTGATGCCGGCAGCACCATGCAGGCCGGACTGCCTGAACTGCCCACCATTTCGGTGAGTGTGGCGATTCCCCGCCAGGGCGGCGTCAGCGTTAACGCTCAAAACAGCCAGCAGAACCTGCTGACCGGTTTTCACGCCTATCCGCTGCAGCAGGGCGAGGAGCTGGAAAATCCCAAGAGTTTCGTGATCAATTCCGGTTTCTACGCCAGCGGGCAAAGCTACCCGCAGGCGGCGGTCCAATACAGCGATCCAATGATCCTGCGGGATTTTCGCATCGTCAACCTGCAGGTCAACCCCTTCAGCTACGATCCCCAGACCCAGGAGCTGACGGTCCGCCAGAGCATGGACCTGAGGCTGGATTTCAGCCCCGGCCCCGGAGTGAACGAGCTTGAGGGCGAGCTTATCTCTGTTTCCCCGGCCTTTGCCAACATCTACGAAGCGAACATCCTCAATTTTGGTGATTACCGCAACCTGATGTATCCTGCCACTCCGCCCCGCTATCTGATCATCTACGGCAACAACACGGACCCGAACTTTGCCAGCGCCCTGAACGATTACGCGCTCTGGAAACGGCAGAAAGGCGCCGACGTGACAGTTGCCAACACCTCATCAGGCCAGGCTGGCAGCAGCACCACCACGATCAAGGCCTACATCCAGTCCGCTTACAACAACCCCGAAACCCGTCCGGATTACGTGATCCTGATCGGAGACACCGGCGGGAGCTACACGGTCCCAACCTTCACGGTCTCCAGCGGCGTGGGCGACTATCCCTATACCCATCTGGCCGGCAGCGACGGCCTGGGCGACGTATTCATCGGTCGGATTTCCGTGGAGAACATCTCCCAACTCCAGCTCATGTTTGCCAAGATCTATCTCTACGAGAGGGACATAAACCTGAACACGGCGCAGTGGCTGAATCGCATGCTGCTGGTGGGAGACTGGTCCCCTTCAGGCATCTCGACCATGTACACCAGCAAGTATATCAAGGAACGCGCCCTCTATGTGAATCCCAACTACACCTTTACCGAACTCTACGGAGACAATCCTTCCGCCTCCTCCGTGAACGCGGCCATCAACCAGGGGGTTGGCTTCTTCAGCTACCGCGGTTACATCGGCATGAGCGGCTGGTCGCCCTCGGAATCCAGCCTTTCCAACAGCTACAAACAGCTTCACGCCATCATCATCACCTGCAGCACCGGAAATTTCGGTTCCACCGCAACCACCGAATCCTTTATCCGCCTGGGTTCCGCGGCGAACCCCAAAGGCGCCGTGACCGCAATGGGCATGGCGACTTCCAGCACCCACACAGTGTTCAACAACGCACTGCACGGCGGTGTCTGGGGCGGGTTGCTGCAATACAACATGCGCACTCCAGGCGAGGCCTTGCTGAACGGCAAGCTTTACATCCAGCAGATCTTTGGCGTTTCCGCGCCCTCCAGCGCCACCAACTTTGCCCACTGGCTGAACCTGATGGGCGATCCCTCCATGGAGATGTACACCGGGAGCCCCAATTACTTCAGCGCCACGGTGGACAGCATTATCCCGCTGGGCCTCAGCCTGCTGGACGTGGCCGTCCGCGACAGCGCCAACATCGCCATCGAAGGCGCCAGCGTGACTTTGACCCAAAGCGGCGGGATCATCAGCCGCGGCTACACGGATGCCGATGGCAACGTGATCCTGGTCCTGCCCGGCGGCATGACCGAAACAACCTGCACCTTGACGGTTTCCAAACATGAATTCAAACCCCTGCAGGAAACTATCACTGTGGTCAACACCGGGACCCTGGTGCCAGGCTCGATCGTGGTCGATGACGACGCCACCGCTCCCTCCAACGGCAATGCCGACGGCCAGGTCAACGCCGGCGAAACGCTGGAACTCCTGTTTGGGCTCACCAACACCGGGACCTCCGCCCTGAGCGGCATCAGCGGCTATATCACCACCGACAGCCCGTATGTGACTTTCAGCGATTCCCTGGTCACCTATGTCAACATCGGCGGCGGCGAACTCGGCTTCAATTCCGCGCCGGTGGTCATGCATGTGGCTCCGGACGCCCCGCACCAGGCCATGCTGCGGATCCATCTGATGCTGACCGACAGCCAGGCCCTGGCCTACAACGTTTCGGAATTTGTGCCGATCTACAGCGCCAATATCATGTACAACGCCAGCACCGTCACCAACGGCGGCAATCAGGCTCTCGATCCCGGCGAAACCGCCGGTTTCACGATCACCGTCAGCAACCTGACCAACTTTGGCGTGAGCAACATCTACGGTCACCTCTACAGCCTCAACGACCTCGTTTCGGTGACCGACCACACCGCTTACTACGGCGATCTTTTGCAAAACGTGCAGGTAACCCCCAGCGCGGACATGTATGAACTGTTTGCCCGCACCGCCGTCCTGCCCGGAATGCTGATCCCGATGCGGTTGAAGCTCTACAACGACGCCGGATTCGCCCAATGGCTGGATTTCACCCTGACCGTCGGTGTGGTGACCGTAACCGATCCCCTGGGCCCCGATGCCTATGGCTACGTGATCTACGACGATCAGGACACCGGTTATGACAGCTGCCCTGTCTACGACTGGAACGGCATCGCCCCCGCGGAAGGCGGAGTGGGCACGCAGCTGGCGATCTCGGACGCCTACAGCAGCGGTGATGAGGGCGATCAGGTGGGCACCGACCCCCTGGAAGTGGTCGACCTGCCGTTCCCCTTCCAATTCTACGGAATGCAGTACAGCCAGATCACGGTCTGCTCCAATGGCTTCCTCGCCTTCGGCGCCACTGCCAACCCGGAGTTCCGCAACTACCGCATCCCTGGCCCGATGGGTCCGAACCCGATGATCGCGGCCTTTTGGGATGACCTCGCCACCCACACCGGCGGCGGCGTCTACACCTGGTTTGACCGCAACAACCACGCCTTCGTGATCGAATGGTACAACATGAAAAACGGGTACAACGGCACCTCGCCGGAAACCTTCCAGATCATCCTCTTCGATCCTTCCGTCCACGCCACCTCGTTGGGCGACGGGCCGATCAAGATCCAATACAACACCTTCAACAACGTCTCCGCCTCCGCCAGCAACAGCAACCACGGCTGCTTTGCCACCATCGGCATCGAAGACCACTCTGGACTGATGGGGCTCGAATACACATTCAACAACACCTATCCCACCGCCGCGGCCCAACTGGGCAACCAGCGCGCGATCTACATCACCAACGTGCCGATCTACCACGAAGCCGCCTACGTGATCCTGGGCGAGACCTACATCACGGACGACAACGCCAACGGCATCTGCGAGCCCGGCGAGACAGTGGAACTTGGCGTGCAACTGAACAACACCGGCAACGCCACGGCGGATAACGTGACCGCGACGCTGACCAGCGAAAGCGAGTACGTGACCATAGTCAACGGCGTTTCGGCCTACTATCCCCTCGGCGCCGAGGGCTTTGGCGTCAACCGTGTCCCCTTCGTCTTTACCGTGGCGCAAAACTGCCCCAACGGTACCGTGATTAATTTCAACCTGGCGATCGTCTCCGGCGAGAACGTCTGGAACCGCAGTTTCAGCGTGCGCGTGGACGCTTCCGTCCTGGCCTACGGTTCCTACATGATCGATGACTCCGATGCAACCTACAACGGCATCATCGATCCCCTGGAATCGGTCAAACTGGCTTTCAACATCCGCAACAACGCACCGGTGGAGGCCCGAGACGTGGTCCTCACCCTCAGTTCCGCCAGCTCCGATGTCAGCCTGCCCGCCCCTACGGCAAATGTGGGCACCATCGCCGCGAACAGCGTCCTGCAGGTGGTCTTCCCCGTGAATTTCACCGGCAGCGCCAACGCCGGCAGTTATGTGCCGTTCCATCTGGCCAGCACTGTATCCAACGGGATGCCGCTGGAGGTGAATCTGATGATCCCCTACAACATCAACGGGATCTCCAACGACTTCGAATCCACCGACGGCAATTTCCTCTCCGAAACCGGCTGGGCCTGGGGCACGCCTTCGCAGATGACCCCTTTTTCCGGCACCAAACTCTGGGCGAGCAACCTGAGCGGCAACTATCCCGATCTGGTGACCTGGAACCTCTTCAGCCCCGTCTACGCTCTGGAGACCGGCAGCAGCCTCAGCTTCCGCCACCGCTACGGTTTTGAGAGCGGCTACGACGGCGGAAACCTCAGCATCTCCACCGACAACGGCGATAACTGGAACCTCTTGACGCCGACGGGCGGTTATCCCTATTCCAACCTGTCCGGTTTGGCCGGCCAGCCTGGATTTTCCGGCAGCATCGGCAGCTGGGAATTGGTGACAATCGACCTCAGCCCCTATGCCGGGCAACAGGTGATGCTGCGTTTCCGGCTGGGCTCGGACAGCGCCTACAACGGCATCGGCTGGTTCATCGACGACCTTCAGCTCACCAATGTGAACCAGAAGGTGGGCTTTGTGCACGGAACCGTGATCCCGACCTCCGATACCCCGCCCTCCAACGCCCTGGTGATGGCGTCCAACTTCTTCTCAACCACCCCCGCGGCCAACGGTGCCTACAAGCTGTACTTGCCCAATGGGGTCCACTCGGTGACGGCATCGTTGAAATACCACCAATCCTCCACCGCGAACAACATCGCGATCAATCCCATCACACCCAACCAGCAGGAGGATTTCACCCTGATCAGCCTACCCGCCCCGCAGGCAACGGCCTTCACGGTGAACAACGACACCGGACTGGTGACCCTGACCTGGAGCGAGCCTTTCGATCCGGTGCTGCCGATCATGTCCTACCACGTCTACAAACGCTTCGACACCGGCCCCTTCACGCTGCTGCAGGAAACCACCTCCACCAGCTTCAGCGAAAACATCTCGCTCATCGGCGCTTACAAATACTACGTCTGTGCGGTGTTTCTGAACACTGAGGGCAGTCCCAGCGACACCCTCGCCTTCAGCTATCCCTATGTGGATGGTGACGATACGGAAGCCCCCGCCCTGGTCACCAGGCTGCGGGCCAACTATCCCAATCCGTTCAACCCAACCACCACCATCGCCTTTGACCTGGCCCAGCCCGGCAACGCCCGGCTCAGCGTCTACAACGTCAAAGGCCAGCTGGTGAAAGTGCTGGCGGCCGGAGAGCTCGGCGCCGGTTCCCACAAACTGGTTTGGGACGGACGGGACAGCGCCAACCGCGACGTCTCCTCCGGCGTCTATTTCTACAAACTGCAGTCCCGCGGCCATACCTACACCCGCAAGATGCTGCTCATGAAGTAACCCAAAATCGTCAGATAAATATACGGAACCCCGGCTATCATGGCCGGGGTTCTGTTTTAGAGCCATTGCGTGGAAGCCTGCAGAGATACAGAGAATGAGGGGTATTGAGCAAGGCTGGGCAGGATGGGCCGGATTACCGGGAGGTCGGCAAAACCATCCTTGCTCCAGAGCAACAGCCATTAACGGCTGGTGGTCTCTCGCAGGTCTGGGGGAAAAGGTGGGGGAGGGGTAGGAGTGAAAACTGTTCTGAAGTTTCTGGAGGGAGCGTTAGTTAGAGAATGACGTCGCCGCTGGCGCTGAAGTCGTCCAGGTCGACGCTGCCGATCACTATCTTGAGCTCGGTTTGCAGGGGCTGTTTGCCGTCGGTGTGGAGGATGATCCGTTTGTCCCAGGGGCTGAGTTCGGCCAGATACCCATGGCGTAGTTTGCGGATCAGGACGGCGTCCAGCGGGGTGTTCAGATACTTCTGTTCCAACAGCCTCAGTAGCCAGTAACGCTCGCTGCGGTGGGAGATCTCTCGCAGGAGCTGCAGCCGCTTTTCGATGGAGGGGATCAGTTGGTCCAGCCCGTCGCGGTCAAATGGCGGTTTTGCCCCTTGCAAGGCGGACAGGAACTGGTACTGGTTGACGATGTCGGTAAAGCGCCGGATGGGCGAGGTGGCGTGCACATAGGCCTGCGCGCCGATGCCGGGATGGAACCGCGCTTCGGTGGAAAGAAAAGCCTGGATGCCCAAAACTGTGGATTCCGCGTCGTCCTCGTCTTCCAAAAACTGGCTGATGTTGCGGAAGATCAACGGGACGCCTTTGTGCAGCGCGTACTCCGCGAATAGCCGGTTGTAGAGCACCATCAGCTCCTCGACGATGAAGCGGGAAGGGCTCTCATTGTCGACGCGGCGGATCCCCACTGCGCCGGCGCGCGCGGTCAATTGCCAACTGAAGCGGGGCCGGTCGCCCTGTTGCTTGCCCTGGCGGTCTGTTTCCAGCTTCCTCGCCAGGCGCAGCAGCTCGGTGTAAGGTTGTTCCGATATTTGGGAGTCAACTTTGGCGTAATGGAGATTTTCCCGAATCCTTATCATCTCGGGGCGAAACTCCCAGCCCAGGAGGGAGAAGCTGGCATCAAACTTTGCGTAAAGCGAAATTACCGGACGCTCAGCGCCGGCTACAAGGCTGAAGTCGGCTTCGGAAAGCCGTTCCGGCAGCAGTGGGATCGCTCCGGGCGCCAGATAAAGCGAGGACACGCGGTCGCGGCAAGCGGCGTAGAGGCCGGATTCCAGTGGGACGCGCGTCGCCACATTGCTGATGTGGATGCCCAACAGCCAGCCATTGGCTGTCTTGCATAGCGAGATGGCGTCGTCGTGGTCGGGCGAATCCTCCGCGTCGATGCTGAACGCGCCGGGGTCGGCGGGGTCGGTGAGAAGGGCGGCCGAGGCTTGTTCAGCGAGGCCAGGTTCAAAGTTTACGGGAATGCCGTAGCTCGAAGCGACAGGGTCGGTGTCGGCATCAAGGTCGCCCAAAGCCAGGCGCAGAGAGTGGACCACCGCTTCCTGGGCTTGGCTGGGGTCGTGGCGGCGGAGCAATTTTCCCAACTCGCGGTTGTCCCCGCTTTGCAGCAGCCCGCGCAGTTCGGCGGCGAGGCGAAGCCTGACCTGTTCCGCTGGCATCGCTGCCTTGTCCGCTTTTTTTTGGTCCAGCCAGGCGCTCACCTGTTCCAGGAAGTTCAGCCTGTCCTGTTCTGCCTGTTGTTCTTCCAGGTAGCGGTTCCGCTCTGCTTCGCCGCGCAGGGAGATCAACCCCTTTTTCCAACTGTAGCGGTCCGGCTGTCCGCGCAGATAGTGGTAGAGGGCGAAGCGTTGAACATCCGTTTCGGCCTGCAGCAGGCGGCAGGCATCGGCAAAGCTGAAGGGGGCGCCGGTTTTCTCCAAAACTGGCAGTTCCCAGCCGGAAGAATAGTCACCGGCCAGACGCAGAACCTGATCCAGAAAGGATTTTAGGCTGTCGGGGGTCTGGGGTGAAAAGATTTGTTCCGAGGCCAGGATGATGCGGCCGAGGTCCAGCCTGAGGTTTCCGCCGGCGCTCTCCAGCACCGTGCAGCGGGACTCTGCGAGAGCCAGGACCAGCCCGGCGCGGAGTCTTTCCTCCTGGTAATAGAGGATTATCTGGCCCGGCTCGAGACTGCTCATAACATCCTTTAAATTGGCGCCCCAGAGATGAATCGAACATCCGACCAACGGTTTAGGAAACCGCTGCTCTATCCCCTGAGCTACTGGGGCGCGCGAATACGGGCGACATTTCGCGAGTGGCTGATTTTGTCAAGTTTTGCATTGACAAAAGGCGCCTGCTGCAGGATAAGGAAAGTTCATAGCTGAACGATAAGGATAAACCATGAAGATAGCAGTTGTTGGCGCCACCGGCGAAGTCGGGCGCATGATGATCACCTGCCTGGCGGAGTTCGCTCTGCCGGCTTACGAACTTGACCTCTACGCGTCGGCGCGCTCGGCGGGAACGGTCCTCTATCTGGGCGACAAACCCATCACAGTCCGCTGCCTGGAAGAAAGCTCCCTGCTCGCGGGTTACGACTACGTGCTTATGTCCGCCGGAGCCGGCGTGGCCAAGAGTTTCGCCCCCATCGCGGCGGGGGCTGGCAGCGTGGTGATAGACAACTCCTCCGCCTTTCGCCGCGATCCCGCCATCCCATTGGTTGTGCCGGAGATCAACGGCAAGCTGGTGGAAGGATACCAGGGCATCGTCGCCAATCCCAACTGCTCCACCATCCAGATGGTGCTGCCGTTGGCGGTGCTGGACCGGCTGTTTGGCTTGAAGAAGGTGGTGGTGAGCACCTACCAGTCGGTCTCCGGCAGCGGCCACACCGGGATCGTGACCCTGCAGGAACAGCGTCAGGGCGGCACCGAAAAGGGCATCTATCCCGAACTCATCGACCTCAACGTGATCCCCCAGATCGGCGCGTTTTTGGACGACGGCTACAGCCAGGAAGAGGAGAAAATGCATTTTGAGACGCGCAAGATACTGGATCGTGAGGAGTTACATGTCTGCGCCACCACCGTGAGGGTGCCCGTGCTTTATGGCCATAGCGAAACCGTCTACGCGGAGTTCGAACGGCCGGTTGACCTGGCCAAGGCCTCTGCCGCGCTGGCGGACAGCCCCTCCATCGAGTTTTACGAAAACAGCTACACCACCCCCCGCGACCTTGGCTCCACCAACAACAGCCAGGTCTGCCGCCTGCGCCACGGAACGGATCAAAACTCCGTTTGCTTCTGGAACGTGGGCAACAACGTCCGCGTCGGGGCGGCGGCCAACGCCGTGCGGATCCTGGTCCGTCACGCCCAAAGCGCCGGCCGGATATGAAGACCGACCTCTTTGCCCTGCGCCGCGAATTGCATCAAATCCCGGAACCGGCCTTTGCCGAAAACCGTACCAAAGCATTGCTACTGGCTCATCTAAACCGGCTTGAAGGCATCCGGATCCGCGAGTTTGCCCAAAGCACCGGCATTTTAGTGGAATATAGCCACGGAGAGGGCGATTACCGGCTGTTCCGGGCCGACATGGACGCCCTGCCGATCCGGGAAAACACGGGCTGCGACTTCGCGTCAGCCACCGCTGGCATGATGCACGCCTGCGGCCACGACATCCACATGACCGTATTGATGGGGTTGATCGACCGCATCACAAGCCTAAAAGCCAGGCGCAACCTGCTCTTCCTGTTCCAGCCCGCGGAAGAAGGCCAGGGCGGGGCGGAATGCGTACTGGCGGAAGGCCTGATCCAATCCTATTCCGTCAGCGAAGCTTACGCTCTGCACGTGGGCAGCGGCCTGCCCGTGGGAACAGTGTCCAGCCGGGCGGGAATCTTTTTCGGCATCCCGCAGGAGTTTGATGTCCGCTTTACCGGCAAATCCGCCCACGCGGCCTATCCGGAACAGGGGATCAACGCCCTGCAGGCCGGCATCCGCTGGCTGAACCTGATGCAGACGGGGGTCGAAGGGCTCAAACAGTTGGAGAGGACCATTTTTCATGTGGGGAAAATGAGTTCCGGCGCGATCCGCAACGTGGTTCCGGACCTGTGCGTGCTGGAAGGCACCCATCGCACCCTGTCCAAAGCCCAAAAGGAGAGGGTCAACGCCCTGATCCGCGCCAATTGCGCCGCCGTAGCGGCAGAAACTGGAGCGGAAGGCAAGGCGGATTTTCTCTGCAGCTATGATCCGGTGGTCAATTCGGAAGCCCTGGTGGCGGAACTGATATCTGCCTGCCAACGCGCGGGAGTGAACTGGAAAGAGGCGGAAATCGCCATGACCGGCGAGGATTTCGGCTTTTTTACCACCCTCTATCCGGGTTTGCTATTTTGGCTGGGTTCAGGCTGCGATCAGCCTCTGCACTCGGACAGATTTCTCGCGGACGAAGCCTGCATCCCCGTCGGGATAAAGGTCTTCGAAGAGCTGGCCCTGCGCCCCTAAGCGCAAAAATTATCTGACCAGCGCGAGCTTGCCGCTTCGCCGGTTACCCTTTTCGTCGGTCACCACCACGTAGTAGATCCCGCTGCTGCAGTTGCTGCCGGCGGCATTGCGCCCGTCCCACTCAAAGCGGGACAGCCGGTTTTCCTTCAGTTCGATCACCAAAGCGCCGGCGCTGTCGTAGACGCGGCAGTGGTTTTGGCCGCGGGGCAGGATGTCTGAGGGGGAGTTGAGGATCTGCGCCGGATTCGGTTCCAGATCAGGATTGTAGGGGTTGGGATAAATCTTCAGGGATTCCAGGTCGGTTTCCGGTTTGAGGGTGCGCCCGATGTGCAGGGTATTCAACCCGTCCGGGGTTCCCACCAGCAAATTGCCCTCCTCGGGATCGTAGCCAAAGGCGGTGATGTAGCTGGAAAGCAGCGGTGAATTGCCAATGTAGTAATTGGTGAAACGCTCCGTGGCCAGGTCGTACATGCTGAATCCGTTTTCCAGGCTGCCGATCCAGATCTGGTTGAAGGGATCCAGAAAGATCGCCGTGGGGGTGGTCCGCGCGGAGCCAAACAGCCTCTCTTCGTCGGCGTAGTAGAGGATGTCGTTTTCCCAGGTGCGGCTGACGGTGTCGTAAACCGAGCGCTTGATGGAGGTATCGTATTTGTACCAGTCCTGCTCGTCCCACATGAAGAGGCCGTTGCTGGCGGCGATCCAGTGCTGGTTGCCCTCGTAGGGGCTTTCCGCGCTGACCACGCCGTAGATCTCGCAGTTGCTCAGTTCCGGGACCGGCGGAATCAGCCAGTGATCGCCGTCGGTGACCGGCAGGGAATCTTCGTTCCAGATCACCAACCCACGGTCGTTGTAAGTGCCGAAAAAGTACTGCCTGCCGCTGTGATGGCTGTAGATGACGCGCTGATGCACGGAGTTCGGAATCTGAAACTGCGCGATCACGTAGTCGGACGGGCCGAAAACCGTGAACCCGTCGTCGAAACAAGCCACCAGCATGTTTCCATGCAGGTCGCGGCTGATGTGGACATCCGTGTCGCCCAAAAGGGTGGGCCGCTTGATGTAGGTCCAGGTGTCGCTTTCCTCGTCCCAGACCGAGACGCCTTTGTCCCATTCCAGCGGGCTGCCGTTTTCATGGTTGACGTCGTAGGTGCCAAACCACTTGCGGTTGCGGCTGTCCACCGCCACGCTGAGGATATTGTCCGTATGGATCGGGCTGTTGGCGACGTTGAGGTTGGTCCAGGTCCCGTCCTTGTATCTGCTGGTGCCGAGGGAGCTTTTTTTGAGGGGGATGTGGTTGAGGCTGCCGCTGGAAAACCAGTTGGCGTTGTTTTGGTCAATCGTGATGGAGCGGATCTTGGGAAAGCCGATGGAGTTGGGCTGAAAATGGGTTACGACGTAGTTCGCGGGATCACGGTTTTGCCAGAGGTCCGTCAGGTGATAGATGCCGTCGCCCCAGGTGCAGAGAAAGATGGAGCCCAGCGAAACGATTATCTTGCTCACCGTTTTATCGCCCAGTTCGTTTTCGAGTTCGGCCCAGTGTCTCACTTCGCCGTCGGATTGGATGCTGGTCATCAGGGTGTCGATATCCCGCTGGAAGGCCAGGATATCCTCATTCCAGCGCCCGTAGGAGACCCAGAGGTTGTCTCCGTCGTCGATCCCGGCGCTGGCAATGGGGCTGGGCAGCAGGCCCTGGCTGGCGCCGAAAACCTGCCAGCCGGGAGACCAGGGATCGATGGAATGGGTGCATACTGCCGTCGGAGAAGCCAGCACCAGCTTGCTTACGCTGGCGGAAAGCCGGTTGACGGTGCCGTTGCCGATGGGCAAATCGGTGAACCGGTGCCAGGCGGAATTCACCGCCAGGGAATCCAGATGCACGAAGTTCAAGCCCTCGCTGCTGCTAAGGTACAGGTATCCGTTGGATTCCAGTGTTTCGGTGGACGGCGCCAGGACCATCGCGTCGATCTGGTTGGAAAGCAGGTTGCCGTTGGTGTTTTGGACGTTGTAGTAATCCAGCATCAGGGGAAAGTTCACCCCTTCCAGATAGTAAAAGAGGCCCAGCCCGTTGCGGGTGGAGACCAAAATCTCGGCTCCGTTTTCGATGATGCCGGTCACGGTGTTGGAGGGCAGGCCCAGCTCCACATTCAGTTGCTGGATCCCGGCGGGGCTCAGGATGCTGATGCCGTCGTAGGCGGTGCCAAACCAGAGGCTTTGGGAACTGGCGATATAGGCTACGCTGCGCACGTCATTGGAGGCGATCCCGTTGGCGGTGGTCCAGATCCCGGTCTGTTCCATCGCGTAGGGGTCAGGCATGTTGATCTCGATCACGCCGCCCCAGGTGGAGAAAAAGAGCCGGTTCCCCTGTTGTGTGAGGTCGTAGACGTGGCTGGTGTTGGTGAGGGTCTGCCATTTGGCGGCGCTCAGCCCCAGCCAGAGGACGGTCAATAGTACAGCCATGATAAATTTGTTCATTTCTTTTTCTCCAGGCGCATCAGGATGTAGGCCACAACCACGGTGAGGGTCAGCAGCCCCAGCAGCACAGTCAGCAGTACCCTTTTCGAGGAAAAGGAAAAGCCGATCGCGATCAGGCCAAACATCAGGGTCACCAAATACACGATAAGCGAAACCGCCGTCTGGGAAAGGCCAAAATCCAGCATGGTGTGGTGAAGGTGGTTCTTATCCTGCGAGACCAGGCTGCCCCGGCGGATGCGGCGGTAGAGGGCCAGCACCATGTCGATCAACGGTATGGCCAGCGCGGAAAGCGGGATGATCAGGGTCATCGAGGTGATGCCCTTGTACTGTGTGGTCCCGGTGGTCGCGATGGCGGCGATGATCAGGCCGTTGAATTCCGCGCCGGTCTCGCCCATGAAAATCTTCGCGGGATGGAAGTTGAAGCGCAAAAAAGCCAGATTGCCCGCCAGCAGAAAGCTGGACAGCGCCGCCACCAGAAAGTTGTTTTCCTTGATCCCCACGGCCAGCAGCACCGCGCAGACGATGATGCAGACTCCCGCCGCCAGGCCGTCGATGCCGTCGATCAGATTGATCGCGTTCAGCACCACCAGATACCAGATCACGGTGGCGGGAAACGACAGCCAGCCGAGGATGAAGTCCGCTCCCAGGGGGTTGGTCAGGCTGCTGATGCGAAACCCGATCAGATACATGGCGATCCCGATGGCGATCTGCCAGTACAGCTTGTAGCGCACCTGGCTTTCGTATTTGTCGTCCAAAACGCCGAAGATCACCGTCAGCAGGCCGACTCCGGCCAGCAGCAGCATCATCTTCCCGGTCTGGGCGGGCAGCGCCGCGAGGCCGATCACGACCAGCGCCAAAATCAGCGGCAGCGCGAAGGACAGGCCTCCCGCTTCCGGCGTGGGAACGCTGTGGATCCGCCGTTCGTTGGGCAATGCGACGATGCCCCAACGTCTTGACAAGCGTATGTTTAGGGGCACCAGCAGATGGGTTAGCAGGTGGATGCCCAAACTGGCCCAGAGGATTTGATGGATCAGGGTCGCGTTCATCGGCGGCCGCCCTCCCGATAGATCTGTAAATAACTCTCCACCATGGTCCGGTAATCGCAGAGCGCCTTGATCCGGCGGTTGGCGTGCTGACCTTTTATGTAGGCCGTTTCAGCGTTTTCGGGCAGGCGGGCCAGGCACTGGATCAGGGCTTCCTGGTCATCCAGATCGATCAGCCAGCCGCTGTCGCGATCCACCAATTCCGCGATGGAGGGGATCGCGGAGCCGATCACCGCCAGGCCGGAATGCATGGCCTCTATGATGCTGAAGGGCTGCGCTTCCCAACGGGAATAGAGGATGAAGGCGTCGAACAGTTTCAACCAGTCCGCGACCCGGGTATCCCAACCGGGAAAGAGGACGCGTCCGTTGAGGCCGTGGGAACGCACGATCTGGCGGCAGAGGGGCAGCAGTTCGCCCTCGCCGGTGAAGATGAAACGCAGCCTGGGCTGCAGCTTGCAGGCGCGGCAGGCGGCGCCGACCAGGTTGACCACGTTTTTCTGCGGGCTGAACCGCAGGGTGGAGCCGATCACAAAGTCCTGTTTTCCGGGATCATACTTCCTGGTAGCGGCGAGGGAATCCAGTTCCGCCGCGAACTTGCGCGGGATGGCATTGTAGATGCTGACGGCCTTGCCCGCTTCGATCAGATGTAGTTTCAGAGCCTGTTCCCGATAGCTGTTGTTTACATAGACCGTCTTATTCCCAAACCGGTTTCCCAGCCATTCCAAAGCCTGGAAAATGGCCCGCGCCGGCCTGCTTTGATGGTCCTGAAAGGATGTTCCGTGCACCGTGTACAAGATCATCGGGGTACCCGCCAGACGGGCGGCGATCCTGCCCAGCAGGCCGATCTTGGAACAATTGGCGTGCACGATGTCATAGCCGCCGCGCCTGATCGCCAGGTAGATCTGGATAAACGCGCCCAGGTCCAGCGGCGAGATGGGATGTTTCAACAGGCTGAGGGGTATGTAGTTGTAACCGCGCGAGCGGACCGCGTCCACGAATTCTCCGCCCGGCGCGCTGGCCACGGAGATCTCAAATTCGTCCTGGGGCAGGCCGTCGAGCAGGTGCAGGCTAAAATTCTGCGCGCCGGTTAGCAGCGGCAAAAGTTGGATGTGCAGGAGTTTTTTCACGCTTCCCGGTTTAGCCGGATCACCGCGATGGAGCCCGCTTTCACGTTGCTGAACCTGATCAGGCTGCCTTCGATTTTGCCGGGCGCGCCCTCAATCTCGCGGATCTTGACGTCGTTGAAGATCTGCAGGCTAAGGTGTTCCAGGTCGTCGGGAAAGTAGACGCTGATCTCATATTCGGCTTCGTCGATCGTCACTTTGCCGCGTTTTTCCCACCAGTCCGCGATCTCCTGGGCGGTGGCGATCCAGGTCTTGTTGGCCCGCAGTAGCGCCAGCAGATAGCTGTATAGCTTGCGGCAGTAATGGATGTCGGTATAGCTGGCGAGGCTGAAATCCAGGCCATACACGCCCCGGGCGCGGATCGTGTTTTGAAAGAACTTTTTCACCAGCCGCTTGGCGTCTTCCAGTTGCAATATCTTGTAGGCGTTGACCTTGAGGTAGCCGGCGTGGAAACTGGTCGGCAGTTCCCAATAATCCGCTTTGAGTCCGGCGTTCCAGGGTTGATAGGGCACGGCCAGGCCGCCGGGATAGCCCGGAGCGCCGTGCCAGGCTGTGCTTTGGCTGAAACGGGGTCCCAGCTTGGCCCGCAGTCCACGCAGTTGCTCGTCGTTTTCGTAGTCCAACTGCCTCAGGCCGATCTGTTCGCGGCCCAGTTGGTGCAACATGATCTGTTTGCGGGTCACAAAAGGATCCTGGGCCAGCTTGTCGGGAGTGGCCAGCAGGCCGATCTCGCCGCCCTCGCGCAGGATGGTTTGCAGCTCTTCCTGCAGGTCGGGATCGTCCAGGCTGTAGTTGATATATTCGTTTTGCTGCGGAGCTATGTACCAGGTGCTGCGGCACTTGGCGTCGCGCTCGAGGTCGCGGAATTCCTCAAAATTCCAGTACAGCTCGTAGTTGGTGAAGAGAAATTTGAATTTTCCCGCCAGGGTGTGCCACAGCTGTTTCCAGTTTAAGGTGAAAAACATCGCCAGGTCCGCGCCCACGGAGAGGAACAGCGAGGCGTAGTCCCACTTTTTGAGGTTGTCGACGCTGTGGGAAAGCGTCACCGCCGCCTGCTGCGCTTCCGGCCAGTACTGCTTTTGGACGATGTAGACGCCCTTCGCGCGCGTGTGTTCCTTGATCATGCTGTCGATCAGCCAGAGCAGGTTGTCCACATACGGGGTTTCGCGGTGGTTGGAGAACGCGCTTTGGCTGTCCGGCCAGCGCCGGCTGCCCGATTGGCCCGGATCAGCCTGCTGTTCCAGCGAAGCGAGGTGGTAAAACACGTTGCCCGCCAGGTCAAAATTGATCTTCCCGGCATGTAGCTCGCTGTCCGAAAAGTTTTCCGCGGGAAAATCGATTTTGCGCGACGAGATCACGGGAGTGGGGGAGAGCAATTTGACCTCGCGCATGGAGCGGCGCAGCTTTTCCGCGGTGAAGGCCTTGGGATCGTAGAGGTCCGGATCGCATTTGATGAAGATGGTGATGTAGTGCCGCGCGACGCCCTTGATCTCGTCCACCGTGGGTTCAGTGAGCCCGTAGATCAGCAGGATGTCGTTTTCTTTCAGCTTGCCGGTGTCGTTGATGAAGCAATAACTGTAACCCAGCGTCTGGAAAATGAAGCTGAAAGCGTATCTAATCTCGCTTTGGAAACTTTGCAGTTTATAGTCTGTGAAAATGGAGACCATCGGGCTACTTTACCACCAATATCATTTTAATCCCTTCAAAATGGCGTTTTCGCCGGTGTCAAGGAAAATCGTCGTTTCGCCGGAGGCCGGGGCTGGCGCGGAGCAATTTCTTGACAGCCTGGCGCAGTTTATTTTAAATGAAATTCAAGTCAAAACGTTCCGCGAAACCGCATAGTGGCGAAGCGGTACCGATCTATTTCACAAGGAAGGAAACATGGACCGCATCATCGTGACCGGAGGCGCCGGCTTTATCGGCGCGAACTACATCCACCACCTGTTTGCAGACGAGAATTTCGCGGGCAGGATCTGCAACGTCGACAAGCTCACCTACGCCGGCAACCGCGCCAGCCTGGCCGACCTCGAGGCAAAATTTCCCGAGCGGTACGTTTTCGAACAGGCGGACATCTGTGATCCCGCCGCGATCGGCAGGATCTTTGCGAGTTTCCAACCGGACACCGTGGTCAATTTCGCCGCGGAATCCCATGTCGACCGCTCCATCGACGGCCCCATGGAGTTCATCAACACCAACGTCCTGGGCACGGCCGTGCTGCTGGATGCCGCGCTGAAGCATTACAAAAAGCTGGATGAATCCGGCAAAAAAGCCTTCCGCTTTCACCACGTCTCCACCGACGAAGTTTTCGGTTCCCTCGGCGACGAAGGCATGTTTGTGGAGACTACGCCCTACGATCCTTCCTCCCCCTATTCCGCCTCCAAAGCCTCTTCCGACCATCTCGTCCGCGCCTGGCACCGCACCTTTGGGCTGCCGGTCCTGATCTCCAACTGCTCAAACAACTATGGCGGCTATCAATTTCCGGAAAAGCTGATCCCCCTGATGATCCTCAACTGCCTGGCCCACAAACCGTTGCCGGTCTATGGTAAAGGCCTGAACGTGCGCGACTGGCTCTACGTGCGCGACCACTGCGAGGCGATCAACCGCATCATCCAGAAAGGATCTCCCGGCCAGACCTACAACATCGGCGGACACAACGAGATGAAAAACATCGACATCGTGACCTCCATCTGCCACCTGCTGGACGAACACCATCCCTCCGATAAACTGGGTTCCTACACCGAACTGATCACCTATGTGACCGACCGTCCCGGCCATGACCTGCGCTATGCCATCGATGCCTCCAAAATCCAGCGGGAACTGGGCTGGACCCCCCGCGAGACCTTCGCCACCGGCATCCGCAAAACCGTGCTTTGGTATCTGGATAACCAGGAATGGTGGAAAGACATCCAAAGCGGAAAATACCAGCAGCAGCGGCTGGGCCTGGGCTGAGCAAATAATTCACGGTATTCAGCTATGCTCCCTTTACCGGCGCGCCCAGCCGGAGTAACCACCCAATGGGAGACGGTTGCATAATACCTATCTGACTTAACTGCTGTCATAAAGAGCTACAGAAGTATCCTTTGGATTGGCCTGACCTGGGGTCCAGATGAAACCTGAGACGACACCACAGCCCCTGCAACCCGCCACCCAGCCCCGCTACTGTCATTCCGGGCTTCGACCCGGAATCCAGAAAATCCCCGAGACGACAACCAAGTCATGGCGTGTTTAACGGAGGGTTAGACGTCCTCGTCTAACAAAGCCCGGCAGGGCTTGCTCTCACCCTGGTTTGCATTGATAATACGTCCCTTCGGGCCGTTGGCAGACGGGGACGTCTGCCACTCCGATACCCCACCACCCAGCCTCAGCGTGTTTAACGGAGTGTTAGAAGTCCTGGTCTAACAAAGCCCGGCAGGGCTTGCTCTCACACTGGTTTGCATTGATAAAACGTCCCTCCGGGCCGTTGGCAGACGGGGACGTCTGCCACTCCGATACCCCACCACTCAGCCTCAGCGTGTTTAACGGAGGGTTAGACGTCCTCGTCTAACAAAGCCCGGCA
>CAZOVZ010000014.1:0-3752 GCA_964583755.1 uncultured Candidatus Cloacimonadota bacterium | reverse complement strand
TGGTTTGCATTGATAATACGTCCCTTCGGGCCGTTGGCAGACGGGGACGTCTGCCGCTCCGATACCCCACCACCCAGCCTCAGCGTGTTTAACGGAGGGTTAGACGTCCTCGTCTAACAAAGCCCGGCAGGGCTTGCTCTCACCCTGGTTTGCATTGATAATACGTCCCTTCGGGCCGTTGGCAGACGGGGACGTCTGCCGCTCCGATACCCCACCACCCAGCCTCAGCGTGTCATTCCAACCAGCCGCTTGACCGATAACCTACACACTTACGGTAACTTGAGGCTGGTGTGGAATCCAGGCCTTCAAACAAAATCCATCATCGCGTAACGGAGTCCTCAGCCCGATAGTGGAAAACCATCACTCTTAACAAACAACGCACAAATCCAGGAGGCATTACTCTCACATTCCTGGATTCCACGTCATCCATCCCAGAGGCCCACCTCTGGGATGGATGCCTGGAATGACAGTTCACAGCTGAAGTTTTCTTGATTATCACCACGTGCAACGATCTAAATGGGATATCCGCAGAACAGTAAACGCTCCGCAGGGCCATGCCAATCGATCTACCAGGTTTGCTGGCCGATGTGAAAATCAAGCGCTGACGGGCTTTGGCAGACGAGGACGTCTGCCGCTCCGGCAAGGCTTTTCACGCTTAAACGCATCCGGCATTAACCATTAACTTCTAACCATTAACCCGCTAACCCGCTAACCCCGTATGGACGCTGTTTTCCACTACATCCCTTCACCACTCCCTTTCGTGAAATTAGTGTAATTCGTGGACAACCCAAACTCAGGCCTCTCTTCCCGCAAGGAGAAAGTGAAAATTGTGCTGGACAATATCCGCCCTCCCCTTGAGATTGCACCCAATGTCCATTCATATACAACAACGAACGGACGACCCCAACCTGCTCAACTGGCTGAAAAGCCGGGAACTCGTGGGTTGGGTGAGTCTGCAGGACGCTGTGCAAGCGACCTGGCGAACGCTTGGGTTCAAGTGCGGCCTGGAAATCCACCAGCAGCTGAAAACCGATAAAAAGCTCTTTTGCCGCTGTCCCGCGGGAATCTATCACGATTTTGGGGATTACGACGCGGAGATCGTGCGCCACATGCGGCCCACCCTCTCCGAACTGGGCGAATACGACGGTACAGCGCTGATGGAATTCAAGACCCGGAAACAGATCGTTTACCGGATCAACAACGATTGCGCCTGCACTTACGAGATCGACGACACCCCGCCCTTCACCCTCAACCGCGAAGCGCTGGACAACGCCATGCGCGTGGCGCTGCTCCTGAAGATGAAGATCGTTGGCGAGCTGCACATCACGCGTAAGCAGTATCTGGACGGCAGCATACCGACCGGATTCCAGCGCACCACCATCCTCGGCATCGAAGGCGAATTTCCCATTCCCGGTAAGACGATCCGGGTCATCCAGTTTTCCATCGAGGAAGACAGCTGTCGTGAGGTTTCGGATCACCGCCACACGCGGGTTTACTTCGCCGACCGCCTGGGCGTGCCGCTGATCGAAACGGTCACCTATCCGGATATGCTCACCCCCTGGGAAGCCGCGCAGGCCGCGCAGCACATCCGCTTCATCGCCCGCAGCAGCGGGCTGGTGCGCGTCGGCATCGGCGCCGCCCGCCAGGATGTGAACGTCTCCGTCGAAGGCGGCACCAGGGTCGAGATCAAAGGCGTGGCGCACATTTCCTGGATCCCAAAGCTCACGCACAACGAAGCTTTCCGCCAAAAATCGCTGCTGCTGATCCGCGACGAACTCCATCGCCGGGTCAAGGATCCTGCCAAGTGGGAGCTTCGCCACAGCGCTCTGGACAGCGCGGATTGGAAGCATATTCCGCTGCTGAAACAGGCCCATGCCGACGGCTGGAAGTTGATCGCGGCGGTGCTGCCGCACTTTGCCAACATCCTCAGCTGGTTCAACCAGCCCGGACGCTGCTTCGCCGACGAGATCGCCGACCGGCTCAAGGTTATCGCCTGCCTGGAAAAACCAAATTTATTCCACTCTGAGCAGTTTACCCATGAAGACGAATCCCGGGGCTCCCACGACGCACTTGCCGCAAGCGATTGGGCCAGGCTGCGCCAGGATTTGAAGGCGGGCGAGGCCGACGCGCTGCTGCTGTTTTGGGCGCCGGACGAAGATATCAAGACGGCGCTGGAAACCATCTCCGAGCGCTGCAAACTGGCTTTCCAGGGCGTTCCCAACGAGACCCGCAAATCCCTGCCCAACGGCATCACCTGGTTTGAAAGGGTTTTGCCGGGCGCGGACCGCATGTATCCGGACACGGATTCCGCCCCCATCCCCATCCCCGAAACCTTGATCGAGAGCGCCCGCAGCGAGCTACCCCAGGACCTTTCCCACCGCCTGGAGCAGCTGGCCCAGTGGAACGTTCCGGCGGACGCCTACACCTATCTACTGCGCAACAACCTCCTGCCGGAACTGGAACGCATCAGCGCGGAGCGGGAGGTCGAACCCCGCCGCCTGGCGCTGCTCTACGCCCACCTGCTGAAAAGCCTGCAGGGCCGGGATCCGCTGCCCTTTGATACCCAAAGGGTCGAGGATCTTCTGTTGTTTGTTAACAAACGCCAACTGGCCCCGGATATCCTGGCGCCGCTGCTCAAACTGCTCTATCGTCATCCCAACATGCAGTTTTCCTCCCTCCTCTCCGTTGCCGGTTACAAAGATACCAGGCGAGAAGAGGTCCTGGACCAGATCCCCCTCCTGGCCAAAATGTGGGCCAAAGTCAAACGCCCCGGCCTCAAACGCCCTGCAGCCCAAGCCAACTGGATCATGGGCCGCCTCCGCGAAAACGCCCTGGGCAACATCCCCCTCACCGAACTCCGCCAAGCAGTCGAAAGTGTTTTGTCCACAGATTACACAGATTAACACAGATTTGGTTTTACAAGAAATGCAGATGTACGAAAACAGATACAAGCCACATTTAAGCAGGATATTCCAGCTTTGGGGAACAGGCCAGAAAGTGAACAAGGAACACCAATTGCTGTTATCCTCCCCCCTTTTTTTTACGTTTTTTTAATCTGTGTAAATCAGTGTAATCTGTGGACAGCTAATGGATAACAACCAATTTCTGTACAAAGAAGAAACCTACAAGATAGTGGGTGCCTGCATGGAAGTGCACCGGACGCTCGGTTGTGGATTTCTGGAGCCAGTGTATCAGGACGCCATCGCGCTGGAATTCAAGAATTGCGGGATCCCCTACGAACGCGAGAAAGAATTTCCGATCACATACAAGGGTGTGGTCCTTCCCAGAACCTACAAAGTGGATTTCCTCTGCTACGGGCACATCATTGTGGAAATCAAGGCATTGAGTCAGACGACCGGCGACCACACTGCCCAAGTCTTGAACTACCTCAAAGCCTCCAACCTGAAAGTAGGCCTCCTGATCAACTTCGGCACGCCAAGCCTCCAACACCAGCGTTTTGCCCTTTGACCGTCCACAGATTACACAGATTTACACAGATTAAGAAAGTAAGAAACATAATGAAAAAGAGCTACAAGAAATCTACCTGTATAGTATGCCTGGATACAGAGTGCATACCATGTTAGACGGCCAGGGCTTGAAAAACATCCTTCAGCTTATTCACACATTTAGTGATAAAATCTGTGTAAATACGTGTAATCTGTGGACACATTAAACCATGCTTGATCTTTTCAAAGGATACAAAGGCCGCGCCCTTGAGGTGCTGAAACACTTTCAGGCCCGCGTTTGGGGCG
>CAZOVZ010000013.1:0-49998 GCA_964583755.1 uncultured Candidatus Cloacimonadota bacterium | reverse complement strand
AGCATCTGACTACGGATCAGAAGGTTGGGGGTTCGAATCCCTCAGGGCGTGCCATTTTTTTCTTGCCAGCATCCGCTGGTTTTTTTATTTGTGGATGAAATTATGAAAACAGCAAGACCTACTCTCAGCAAGTGGAGCAATCTCGGGCAGATCTATCAGATGATGCTGAAATACTGGTATGTCCTGGTGTTGGGTCTGATCGCCATGCTGCTTTACGCGCTGCTCAGCGGAGTCAGCATCACGCTGGTGGTCCCGCTGTTCGATTACGTGTTCAAATCTGGCAAGACCGATATCCTCTATCACGACAGCTCTTCCTTTTTGAACGCCGCCAAGCAGGCTACGGGGGAATTTCTGGCCGGATCGGGTTCGCTGTTGCAGCTGCGGAGCCTGGAATCCTTCGGTCCACTCTGGGAACAGCTGAAAGGGATCATGCTGCGCACAGACTCCCAGGCCCTGCTCTATGTGATTTGTTTGTTTGTGCTGGTCACGATCGTGTTGAAAAACGTCTTTTACTATCTGCAGAGGGTCTTGTTCGTGACTCTGCGGGGCAACACGGTGCGGGATGTCCGGAATCTGATGTTCCGGCGCTACATGGGGCAGTCTTTGGAATTTTTCTCCCAAAACCGGGTGGGAGATGCCATTGTGCGCATGGTCAACGACGTGGAAATCGTCAGCGACCAGTTCATCCGCTCCTTGCTGGAAGCCCTGCGGGACATCGTCACGATCGTCATCTTTCTGCGGATCGCGCTATTGCTCAATTCCCGCCTTTTCCTCTACAGCCTGGTGGTGGTGCCGATTTTCGCGGTCAGCGTCAGCATTCTGGGCAAAAAGATCAAAAAGTATTCGCGACGTATCCAATCTCAGCTTTCAAACATGTTTTCGGCGGTGGAGGAAGCGCTGAACAGCATGAAGATCGTGAAAGCGTTTCGCCGGGAAGATAGCGAGTATGCCAATTTCAGCCGGATCAACCGGTCGCATCTGAGGTTGTGGAAGAAATCCCAATACTACACGGCGCTGAACCTGCCGATCTCGGAAATCAGCACCGTGGTGATGGGGCTGCTGGTGGTGATCATCGGCGGCAAGCTGATCCTGGAGCCAAACACGGAGTTTTCGCTGGGTGATTTCACTGCTTTTCTCTTTGCCCTGTTTTCCATGCTGCATCCGCTCAAATCACTCACCCAGATTTACATCGAAATCCGCAAAGCGCTGGTCTCGCTGGACCGCATCGCGCTGGTGATGAACACCAGTTCCAAAGTGCAGGACGCGCCCGACGCCATCGACAAACCCAGTTTCGACCGCGAGATCAGTTTCGACCGCGTCGGATTTTATTATAAAGAGGGCAACCCGGTATTGCGCGAGGTCAGCCTGTCCATCCGCAAGGGGGAAAAGGTGGCCTTTGTGGGCGCCAGCGGAGGCGGCAAGACCACTCTCGCCAATCTGCTCAACCGGATGTATGACGTAAAAGAAGGCGCCATCAGCATTGATGGTACGGACATCCGCCAGATCAAGCTGATGCAGCTGCGCCGGCTGTTTGGGGTGGTGACGCAGGACAGCTTGCTGTTCACCAAGACCGTCCGCGATAACATTGCCTACGGAAGCCTGGAAGCGGTGAGCGACGAACAGGTCAGAAACGCCGCCAGGATCGCCCACGCGGAGGAATTCATCCTCCAGTTGCCCCAGCAGTATGATGAACCGCTGCAGGCCAAGGGCTCCAACCTCTCCGGCGGCCAGCGGCAACGGCTATGCATCGCCCGCGCGGTGGTGGGCGACCCGCCCATCCTGGTGTTTGACGAAGCCACTAGCGCGCTGGACACGGAAAACGAGCGCAAGGTGCAGGACGCGATCGACGCCGCCACGGTCAACCGCACGGTGATCATGATCGCGCATCGGCTCTCAACAGTGCTTAAAGCCGACAAGATAGTGGTTTTGGAGCACGGCAGGGTGGTCGGCAGCGGCACCCACACGGAGCTGCTGGAAAGCTGCAAACGCTATCAGGACCTCTACAACATGCAGTTTCAGCCCCGCCAGTCCCACGCTGACCCTAAGCTGGAAAAATGAAGAACCTGAATGTCCTCTTCGTTCAGGACAGTTCACCCTGCATCCGCAACCTCAAGTATGCAGAAGCGCTGCAGCAGCAAGGTGTCAGGGTGCATCTGTTGCACCGTAACAACAGCCCGGACCAGGCTTACGGAAGGGGCAACAACTTTTACGCATCGATCACCAAGTTTCGCAGCAGAATGTTCTTTCTGCGAACTCTTGCCAGGCTGTTGAAAGAGCGGCAGATAGATCTGATCCACTACCACAACCAGCCAGATCTTTTAGGGGCACGCATCATCAAAGCCAGGCTGGGCCTGCCTTTCGTGTTCGATTGTCACGATTTCATGAGCTTCAAGCACCGCCTGAATAAACGGGCAAGGGAAGCGGAACGAGCCTGCAACGAGGATTCGGACGCTTTGATTTACCCCGCCGCGGAATATTTGAACGAAGCGATGAAATACTACCATATGACTCCTAAACGCCTGGTGTTTGGCAACTACTATCCGGCGTCGCTCCTATTGGACCCCGTAGATTTCCAGCCCAAACTCTCTGCCAGGGACGGCAGGCTGCATCTTGTTTATCAGGGGCGTTTGGCGGAAAAGAAATCGGACCATAGATACCTGGCCGGGGCCTTGCGGTCGTTTGATCCGGATAGATATGTGGTGCATGTGTTTCCCAGCAATCGTAAGGATTTTCAGGAATATCGGGCCATCAAATCCGTTGTCATGCACGATAAACTTCCCTATGCCAGGCTGATTTCCCAGCTTTCGGCCATGGATTATGGCCTGGTGATGTTTCAAGACAGCATTGCCCGCAAATTGCCCGCGGTACGCTTTGCTTTTGGCAACACAACATTTGATTATCTGTGCGCCGGATTACCAGTATTGGTGCAGGATTCGCTGGATGAGGTCCGCTCTTTTGTCTCACAGCACAAGGTGGGATGGTTGCTTTCCGGGCTGGCCGATCTGCCCCTGCCTGGAAGCGAAGCACACCATGAGCTGGTGAAGCAGGTACTGTCGATCCGGGGGAATTTCAGCATGGAGCGCCAGATAGGCAAAGTGCTGGAGCTTTATCAGACGTTAACTGAGGCGCCGGATGCTTGATCTCACCGCCTTTGTGTTAACCCAAAACAACATCCGCACCATCGCAGCCTGTCTGGACAGCCTGACCTGGTGCGAGCGGGTTGTGGTGATCGACTCCTTCAGTACCGACGGCACTTTGGAAATTTTGGCCCGATACCCCAATGTCGATCTGTATCAGCATCTCTACACCAATGCACGCGAACAACGGATCTGGGGCATGGCCAAGGTTTGCACCAAATGGACCTTCATCATCGATTCCGACGAAATCTGTCCGCCCTTGACGCGGGATAAACTGATACAGATTGTGAACAGCGGGGATGAGACCCACGATGGCTACCTTTTTTTGACCCGCACGCGGGTGATGGGAAGACTGCTCCGGCATCAGGATTGCATGAGCAGCATGGGCAAGAGGCTTGTCCTCACCAGCGTGGCAACCCGGTACTGGCGTCCTGCCAGGGTACACGCCTCCATCCGCCTCGACAGCAAGAAATACCTTTCTCACCAATACTATTTGATCCATGATCCCATTGGCAGTTTCAGCGAACATTTCCGAAAATTGGCCCGTTATACCCAATGGCAGGCGCAGGACCTGTTTGACCAGGGAAAGCTGGCCAGGTGGTGGCATTTCACCCTGAGGCCAGTGGGCAAATTTCTTCACTTTTACCTGCTGCGAGGCGGTTTCCGAGACGGCAGGGCAGGGCTGATTGTCTGCGTTATCGGGGCGATAAGCGTCGCGATGAAGTACATCAACCTGGCTGAAATGAACCATGAAGCCAAAAAAACCTGACACAGACTACCTTATTGACCGCCTGCAGGTGCTCGACGCCCTCAGCGCCAAAGCGAAGCTCTGGATCGGGAATGACCGCGGACCGCGACCTCCAACCATGGGCAAGAGAATCACGTCCTTTACGCCCTTTGGCCAGTTCAAATGGAGACTCTGGACCCCGCTGTATCAAGATATCCATGTCTGTGTGGGGCAGGATTACCGCGATCCCGATTGCAAGGGCTTTCGGATCGACAGTTTGGAACATGCCAAAGTGGAAAGCCATAGTAAGGCCTGGTTGGACAAGCTGATCCCGGGAGTCGCGAAACGATGATGGACATCACTCTCCTGACAGGCCAGGATGGCTTCTTTGGGCAGTCCCGCAAACCCTGGGTGAGTCTGGATACACGGCTATTGGTGAAAGAACTGGAGTTACAGGATGTTTCGGTGGATTGGCACAGCTTTTCCGAGGTGGCGAACCACAGGGTCGAGATCAGGAACAGCGTGGTTTTCTACGCTTTCAGCCAACGCGAACATCGACGCGAATACATCAAGGACCTGATGCGTCATCTGGACCGGGAAAACCGCCTGGTGCCCTCGCTGGACCTGCTGTTCTGCCACGAAAACAAAGGCTACGCTGAACTATATAAACGCAGGATGGGAATACTCCAGCCGCAGGCCTGGTATTTGAGCGGAGCAGAGGACTTGGATGCCTTGACTGTCAGTTATCCGATAGTCCTGAAAACCGTATCCGGCACCAACGCCAGGGGAGTATGGCTTTGCCGGGACGAAGCGGAACTGAGAAAACATATCGCAGCGATTTCGGGCAAAGTTTCATTGGGTAAGAGGTTCAGCTACTACCGCAGGCGCCATTTTCGCGCGAAGCGGCAGTATCCGGGCTATCCCGATTTTCAGCCGGCACGCGACGCGGAGCAGTGGTTGGCTTACATGACGCCTGGCCAACGTTTCGTTTTGCAGGACTTCATCCCCGATTTGGATTGCGACTACCGGGTCATTGCCGCCGGAAGAAGATTTTACCTGATGAAGCGGCTCACCCGGGGAGGCGATTTCCGGGCCAGCGGCACCAAACGGTTCGTTTTCGATTTTACCCCGCCGGAAGGTTTGCTGGATTTCGCCAGAGATGTGTATCATCGCTTGGATTCGCCTTTTTTGTCGATGGATATCGGCCATTCCGGGGGCGGGTTCCATCTCTTCGAGTTTCAGGCCTTGCATTTCGGCACGGCGGCTATAGTCCGTTCCCGCTGCTACTACCAAAGCGAAGGAGGGGTCTGGTCGCGGGTTGAAGGACACAGCAGCCTGGAGCAGGTTTTGGCCCAAGGATTGACCGATTATCTGATAGGAGAGCAACTGGATGGTGTTTAGCGAAAGGCTTTTGCGCCTACCCTACTCATGGGCCTGGAACCTGGCCCACCGATACTTTTCCCCGCCCAGACTGGCCTTCTACTGCGAGGAAATGATCGATTACTTCAGCTTCCAGCCGGTCCGTGAAGCTTTGGGCCCTTTGCCGGTGATCGCCGGTAACTCGCAGATCCGCAAAACACTGGCCGGCATTGGCGTACCAACGCTTCGCTATCCCGCCTTTCCCCGCGCGGTGGTGATGTGCCGCCACGCCACGCACAAGTTTCCCTGCCACAGCATCATCCGCATCGGGATGCGGCACGGGCCCTACCACTTCAAACGCATGACCAAGGCGGAAAATTACAACCAGTTCGACCTCTATCTGTTCAGCAGCCAGGCGGACCTGAAAGCGGCGGAGGAGGTCGGAGTCACGGTTGGCAAGGCGGTGGGCTTTCCGCGGCTGGATCCGCTTTTCCAGGGCGCGGAGTCGCTTAAGCTGGTTCACAGAAGGCGTTCACGCCTCAAACTCGATCCCGAAAAGGCGACCCTGCTATTCACGGCGACCTGGCCCAAAAGCGGAATGTCGGCAGTCCATCTTTGGTTTAACAGGCTGGACGAGCTTTCAGCGCGCTACAACGTCCTGGCCACCGTGCATCCCTGGACCGACAAACACATCCAGGAAGTGATCGGCTCCACCTCCGGCGTGAGGCTGATCACCTCCTCCAACCTGCTGCCCTACATAGCATTGGCGGATGTTTGCCTCGGCGACACCTCGTCCTTGCTGGCGGAATGCAGCGCCCTGCAAAAACCGATCATCACCTTCAAAACCTCAAAAGCCAGGCGGAGCCTGGAAGAGATCGACCAACTGATCGGACAGATCAGCATCAGCATCGAAACTTTCGACGAGGTGCGGGCCGCCGTCAAGCGCTGCCTGGAAAACCCGGATCTGATGAGGGAAGGGCAACTGAAGGCCAACGCGATCATGTTTGACGCCCTGGATGGCAACGCCGGCCAACGGGCGGCACGTGAAATCCGCAACCTATTGGAATTGCACAATATATGGCTCTGATCGACGCCCACTGCCACCTCGCCAACCTGAACGAGCTGATGCCAGTTCAACCCCTACTGGCAGAGGCGGCCGGCCAGGGCATCGCCGGATACCTCTCTTCCGCCCTGACGCAAAATGAAGTGGAATTTCACCGGGCCAATCCGCTTCCCGGCGTTCTTTTCAGCGCAGGCATCCACCCCAATTACGACGAAAACGACCTTGGCCTGGAGGATATCGAAGACCTGTGCGAGCAAGGCCAAATCTGGGCTGTGGGGGAGATCGGGCTCGACAGGGGCAATTCCGATCTGAAGGCCCAACTCGGCCTCTTCATCCAACAGCTGGAACTGGCCGATAAATTCAAACTGCCGGCGGTTTTGCACCTGGTTGGCCATCAACCTCAGGCCTATGAAGTCTTGCGACGCCATCCCAACCGCTATCTCGTGCACGGATACGCCGGCAGCATCGAAGCTTTCAGGCTGCTCAGCCGCCTGGAATCCTGGTTCACCATCAGTTCCCGCGTCCTGAAACCGGATAAGGCGGACCTGTTGGGCGCCATGCTCGATCACGGCCGCTTTCTGTTTGAGACCGACATCACCCGCCACTACGTGAAGGCAGGCGAGGCCAATCCGCTGTTGAGACTGCTCGGGGTAATCGACCGGACCGCGGAGATCAGCGGGCTGGACAAAGAAAAGCTGTTGGAGTCTCAAGAAGCCGCCTATCAGGAACTAACGGGTTCGCGATGAAGGATCAGCGCTTTTGCCGGACGGAACTGCTGTTGGGCAAGCGGGCTTCCGAAGCCCTGCGCGCGTGCAGGGTCTGCGTGATCGGCCTCGGCGGGGTCGGTTCCTACGCGGTGGAAGCCCTGGCCAGGGCTGGGATCGGGCGCTTTGTCCTGATCGATTTCGACACTGTGGGCGCCACCAATCTGAACCGGCAGATTATTGCCCTGGAAGACACGGTCGGACAGCCCAAAACTGACGTGATGAAGGCGCGGGTCCTGGCTATCGATCCCCGCGCGGAAGTAACTACCCATCAGGTGTTTCTGGATGAAAGCAACCGGGCGGAGCTGCTGCAAAACGCCGACTTTTACATCGATGCCATAGACAGCCTTGGGCCCAAGATAGGCTTGCTGGAACATGCCGCCAGGCAGGGCCTGAAGATCATTTCCGTGATGGGGGCGGGCAACCGGCTGGATCCAGCCCAGATCCATCTGGCGCCACTGGCGAAAAGCCACAACTGCCCGTTGGCGCGTCGGGTGCGCAAGTTTCTGGGCCGCCGGGGGATCAATGGCAGTTTTCCCTGCGTCTATTCCTCCGAACTCCCGCTAAAACCGGAAGAGGACGACGCCATTCCTGATGAAATCATCCTCCAGCGGGGACGGCAGCGCAAGACCATCGGTTCCATCAGCTATATGCCCGCGATCATGGGCATGATGGCGGCTGCCTGGGTTATCCGGCAAGCGGTTGAGCCTGTGAGCGGCGAAAATGATTGACAGATCGGGCGGTTGCGGTATGAACGCATCGGCCGGCTGAGGCTGGCAACTTCAAAACTGGAAGACGTTATGAACATCATGAAGTTTTTCGCCCTCTTGCTGGCGGTCGGAATGACTTTGCTGGCCTGTTCGCACCACAATCCCTACGAACCGGTCCAGACCGGCAGCATGCCGCTCAAAATGGACCTCACGCCGGCGATCCAGCACAATCTTGAGGTTAGCAGGGTCGCGGTTACGATCACCAAAGGCGATTTCAGCTCCAGCCAGGACATGACCATTGCAGGCACCGAAGCCAGCGGGCTGTTCGGCGATTTGGAACTGGGCACCTACGCCATCGATGTTCAGGTTTTTGAAGACCTGACCCTCATCGCCACCGGGCAGGGGACCGGGACCGTGGCACCGGGCGACACCACCACAGTGTTTATCTCGCTGAGCTTCGTTTCCGGCGGGCTGGAAATTGTGGTTGACTGGGGCGAACCCTGGGCTTCCGCGCGCAGGGTGTTGCTGGTTGGAAACAGCCACACCTATTTCAACGGCGGGGTGGACAGCCATCTGCAAAACCTGATCGACGAAGCCAGGCCAGGCTGGAATGCCACAATCCAGTCCTGCACCTACGGTGGATACACCCTGGAAAACCATTTCAACAACCCTGCCTCGATCAGCGCCATCACCACTGGCGATTGGGACCTGGTCATCCTCCAGGAGCAGAGCAGCCGCCCCATGACCGATCCTGCCCTGTTTTACCAATACGCCACGGCGTTGGATTCTGTGATCGCGGCAACTGGTTCCCAGACAGGCTTTTACATGACTTGGGCCTGGCGCAACAACCCGGAAATGTATGAACCCATCCGGGACGCCTACACCTATATCGCCGCTTATCTGGATGCCATGCTGGCCCCGGCCGGATTCGCTTTCCACCTCAGCGGCCAGGTTGATCCACACGTCAACCTCTACGCGGAGGATAACTACCATCCCAGCCTGGAAGGCACCTATCTGGTTGCCTGTCTAATGCTGGCCAGCATTTGGGACATTTCGCCGGTCGGATTGCAATACATTCCCGCCGGACTGACGCCAGGCACGGCGCAGTATTTGCAAACCATAGCCTGGCAGGCAGCGCAGCAATACAACCAGGCCAAACAACTCAAGCATCCGGTGCCTGCTCCCCCGCTCGACCCCAACCGGTTGCAATCCGCCCTGGGCAAAGCGGCCTGATTTCTCGTTTTGGCCGCCCGCGGTGCTGTTTTCCACCGCTACCCGGCGCTTCCCACACACTCCCCGCTCAGCCCATAAATACATGACAATCAAGCGCTTGAGGCATTAACATTGATGGCCTCAGGCGGATGATGTTCTGCGCCAAAACTCTTCAGTACCGGAAATGGCCCCTATTGCAGGCTTGATAATTGTGGCCATACTCGCCCAATACATCCCCAACAACCTTGGGAATGTCTATGGCCAGTAATGCAGCGGCGAAGGTTCTGACCATAAGGGCGAACGCCGCCTCCAAAGGCGAATTGGGCTGTTTGACGCAGAGTTGACAAGCCCCCTGTCCGCGGAGGAAAAAAACATGGAAGCAAAAGCGTTTGGCAGCCAGCCGCAGCCTCGCGGAGATTTCGCTTGACACAATATCCCCGGTCCAGAAATTGACTAACAGGGTCGGAACGCCTACGCGGCCAGCCCTGAGACGTATAGAACGACCGCAAGACGGGAAAGATAGCTACGCGAGTTAGCTATTTTTTTTGGTGCGAAATGAGTGTAAAAAGGGGATCCAGCATGGAATTTTATCGCGCACAGGTGGAAGACATCGCCAAAAAGATCTGCGTGGAACAGCATCTGGCCTTGTATGACATCGATGAAAAGATGAGCGGCAAAGGCCGCATCATCACGGTGTACCTCACCAAAATCGGTGGGGTGACCCTGGATGAGTGCGCCCTGTTCAGCCGTGCCCTGGCCAACGAGCTGGAAGAATTTGATTTCATTCCGGACCGCTATTTTCTGGAAGTATCTTCCCCCGGCGTGGAACGGCCCCTGAAACTGAAAAGCCACTATGTGAGCGCGATCAACGAAAAGGTCGCGGTGCAATGGAACGAAGGCGAAGCCAAGCGCTCCGTGATGGGGACCCTCACCGAGGTCAACCAGGACACGATAACCCTGGACGACCGCGGAACCCTGCTGGAAATACCTTTCAAAGCCATCACCCGCGCCAAGACAGTCTTTTTGGACATTCCCCGTAAGGAGACGAACGGATGAGTACGAATTTTGTGGACGCTGTGGTCAAACTTGCCGCCATCAAGCAGTTGGACAAAGAGCTGATCCAGTCGATCATTGTGGATGCCATCTACACGACGCTGAGCAAGAAGCTGGAACCGGAAAACGAGTTGGAAGTGTTCGTAGAAGAGAGCACCGCCGCCGTCAAGGCCAGGTTCAAATGCCTGGTCGTGGAGCTGGAAACCAAGCTGGGGGAGATCTCGTTGACCGAAGCCCGCCAGGAGATCGACCGCTACGCCCAGCTCGGCCAGTATGTCGTCAAAACGATGGCCATGCACGAGTTTGAGCCCAAGCTGGTCAAAAACGCGCAAAAGAACATTCAGGACAAGATCCGCGAGCTTGAGGAAGAGAAGATCCAAAACGACTTCAACAAGCAAAAGAACACCATCGTGACCGGCAAGATCAAGTCCATCGACGACAACGGCGGCTACCGCATCGACATCGGCTACACGGACGCCCTCCTCCCCCCGGACGAGCAGATCGAAAACGAGTTTTACCGGGTCGGGGAGAACATCCGCGCCTATGTGGTGAACATCCGGTCCCACCAGTCCAACGTGACGATCATCCTTTCCCGCACCAACCCGGAATTTGTGAAAAAACTGTTTGAAGCCGAGATCCCGGAGATCTACGAAGGCCGCATCAAGATCATCAAGATAGTGCGTGAGCCGGGCATCCGCACCAAGGTGGAACTGGTTTCCAACGATCCCAAACTGGATCCCGTGGCAGCCTGCATCGGCATCAAGGGAAACAAGATCGACAGCATCCGCCGCGAGCTGCACGGCGAACAGATCGACCTCGTGGTGCACGACGAAGACCAGGAAAAGATGATCGCCCAAGCCCTGGGAATTGAAAACGTCCTGCGCGTGATTTTGGAGCGCAACCACTCCGCGAGCGTCATCGTGGACGAGGCGGACAAGGTGGTCGCGATCGGCAAACAAGGCAAAAACGTCAAGCTGGCGGCGAAACTGACCGGCCTGAAGATAGATATTTTCACCATGGAAGAATTCGAAGAGAAGATGGCCAAGGAACGCCGCACGGTGAGCCATGTGACCGACCTGGACGGCGTGACCGCGAAGATCGCGGACGTACTGCGCCAGGCTGGATACACGTCCGTGCAGGACATCTTCGCCGCTTCCGTGGACGAACTCTGCAATCTGGAAGGAATGGGGCAAAAAACCGCCGAACGCCTCAAAGAAGCAGCGAAGTACTTCTGATGCCAAACCAAAACAGCAAAGCCCAACATCAGCCTCAGCGGACCTGCGTGGTCTGCAAACAGCGCAGGACGCTGGATCAGCTGATGGGCTTTGTGCTCCTGCCCGAAGGGGTGGTCTTTGACCTGACCCGCAAACTGCAGGCCAGGAAAAGCTACCTCTGCCCGGATCCGGAGTGCCTGCGAGGCTTTGACAAATGGGAAAAAGCGCAGTTGAAACGGAAATTCGGCATCGCTGTGAAAGTGGCGAACTTTGCCGTTGCCAGTCCCGCCAGAGGTGGGAACCAAGCATGAGCGACCCCAAAAACAACACCGACAGAATAGTGAACCTGATGCAGTTCGCCCGCAAGGCGGGAAAACTGGTGTCGGGCACCGAAGCCTGTCTGCGGGCCCTGAACAGGAACACGCTGTTCCTGATGATCGTCACCGAAGACGCGGCGGACCGCACAGCAAACAGAATTATCAATGCCACCAAGGATAACGGCGCGAAAGTTCCGGTGCTCAGGCTGGGTTCCCAGACTGAATTGAGCCAGGCTTTGGGGCTGCACCTGACGGCCGTCTACGGCGTCGGGGACAGGCAATTTGCCGGGAAAATGATGGAATACTACGCCGGTTAGCGAAAGTGGAGGATTAAGAGTGCAAATACGCGTACATGAACTTGCCAAGGAACTGAAGATCAGCACCATGGCCCTGAAGAAGCATCTCACCGACCTGGGTGTGATCATAAAGAGCCACATGAGCCTGATCGACGAAGAGATCGCGAACAAGATCAGGACCAAATACAACGAACAGGTGGACGCGGAAAAGAAAGCCGAGAAAGACCGCAAGCGTTTGGCGGAAATGCGCCAGGCAGCCAAAACCACCCAGGCCGAGGCTGCCGCCAAGGCCAAGGCGGAGAAATCCAAGCCTCATGAACCTGAAGCCGCGCCGGAACCGGAACCCGAACCCGAGCCCGAAACGCAGCCGGAAGCGGTGGTGATAGAGCCTGAACCTGTACCGCAAAAGAAGGAAGCTCCCAAGAAAGAAGCCCCCAAAAAGGAAGCTCCCAAGCATCGCATAATAGTCCCCTACACCCAGGCTACTCCTGTGGCGCCGCGCCCATCCAGGGATTCCGGGCGATCCAAGTCTTATCTGGAAACCCAACGCGAGCGCGGAGCTGGCAGGCCAGGCCCGGCCAAGCCGGATTCCCGGCCAGACATCCGCCGCAAACCCGCCTCCCCAGCCGGCCCGCCCAAGCCGGAGCCAGGCCCCGTCGATCCCGCCAAGGCCGCAGAGGCCAAGAAATTTGGCAAGGGCAAAGTCAGCCACGAAGAACTCGGCGACAAGAGCAAACACATCAAAGCCAAGGTTGACATCACCAAGAAACCCAAAGCCAAAACGGCCGAACCTGGCGAAGACGAAGCCGCCATCACCCGTAACATCAAAAAGACGATGGCGAAAGCTCCGAAACGCAAGAAGTACCATCGTGAAGCCCAGGCTGTGGCAGACTCCGGCGAAACCGAAGTCATTATCCGCGAATATACCTCGGTGAGCGAACTGGCCAAGATCATGAACGTCTCCGCGGAAGAAATCATCTCGAAATTTTTCATGATGGGCCAGTTGGTAACCATCAACCAACGCCTGGACAAAGACTCCCTGGAAATGATCTGCGACGAGTTCAAAGTGGAATTCCGGTTTGAAGACGAATACGGCGCGGACATCATCGACCAGGAAAAAGAACAGTATCAGGACATCGCGGAGGAACCGCGTCCGCCGGTTGTGACCATCATGGGCCATGTCGACCATGGCAAAACCTCCATTTTGGATTACATCCGCAATACCAACGTGGTGGCTGGGGAATCCGGAGGCATCACGCAACACATCGGCGCGTATCAGATCGAAGTGAACAAACACAAGATCACCTTTTTGGATACCCCGGGACACGAGGCTTTCACGGCGATGCGCGCCCGCGGCGCCAACGTGACGGACATCGCGATCATAGTCGTGGCAGCCAGCGAAGGGATGAAACCCCAGACCCGCGAAGCGATCGACCATGCCAAGGCCGCCGGGGTGCAGATCATCATTTGCATCAACAAGATAGACCTGCCGGAAGCCAACGTGGACCGCGTGGTCGCCCAACTGCTCGAATACGGCGTATTCCTGGAGCAGTACGGCGGCGAAGTGCCCTGGTGCAAAACCTCGGTGGTGACGGGAGAAGGCATCCTGAACCTGATCGAAGTGATCTTGCTGACCGCGGAAATGATGGATCTGAAGGCCAAACAAGAGGTCCCAGCGGCGGCGGTGGTGATCGAAGCCCAAAAGGACCCCCGCATGGGTTCGGTGGCTACCATCCTGATGCAGGAAGGCACCATCACCAAAGGCGACATCATCGTCTGCGGCGCGACCCATGGCCGCATCCGCAGGATCGAAAACGAACGGGGCCAGGAGCTGAAGGTCCTGTATCCATCTGACGTGGCAAGGATCTATGGCCTGGACGACACACCCAAGGCCGGCGACGTCCTCAACCAGGTCGATACCGAGAAAACAGCGCGCAGCATCAGTTCGGAACGAAACCAGATCCGCCTGGAACGCGAGAAGTATCAAAACAAATCCTCCCTGCAAAACATCTTTGCCCGGATCCAGGAAGACCAGATCAACGAACTAAAGATAATCATCAAGACGGATACCGACGGATCCGCGGAAGCGATCGCCGATTCGTTCCAAAAGATTTCCAACCAGGAAGTGCGGGTGGACATCATCCACAAGAGCGTGGGCGGCATCAGCGAAGCGGACGTGAGTCTGGCTTCCGCCTCAAACGCGATCATCATCGGCTTCCATGTCCGGGCCAGCCAACAGGCTCGCCGCCTGGCGGAAGACGAAAAGGTGGAGATCAAACTCTATCAGGTGATCTACGATGCCATCGAAGACGTGCGGAAATCCCTGGAAGGCATGCTGAAACCGGATTTTGAGGAACGCAGCATCGGCTCCGCGACCATCAAACAGGTTTTCAAAATCAAAAAGGTCGGCACGATCGCCGGTTGTCAGGTGGATCAGGGCTTCATCCGCAAAGGCTGCAAGATACGGCTGTTCCGCAATGACGTGCTGATCACCGAAGATTCCCTTTCTTCGCTCAAGCACTATGCGGACGAAGTATCCGAAGTCAAGGCCGGCACGGAATGCGGCCTGGCCTTGCAAAACTATACGGACATCAAGGAAGGCGATGTCGTCGAGTGCTATGTGATCGACGAAGTCGCGAAGAAACTGCAGTGAAATCCCATCGCGTCCCCAGGCTTCAGGAAGAGCTGAAAAAGCTGTTCAATATCGCCATCAGCCAAAAGCTGAGGGATCCGAAGCTTGAATGGGTCACAATCACGGACGTGGTGCTGTCCAAAGACCTCCGCTATGCCAAACTGTACTTTTCGCACTATGTTAACCCCTCCTCCCATGAAAGCGTCAGAGAACATCTGATCAAGACATCGGGTTTTTTAAAAAAGCAAATTGCAGGAGCACATATCATGAGAACCATACCGGAACTCTCATTTTTCTATGATGATACCGAAGACAGGGCGGAAAAAGTGGACGCCCTGCTGGCGAATATCAAAGACAAATACAACGGCGACGATGACGACGAATACGATCCGGACATCGATCTGGACGACTATCTTGACGATGAGGACTACTTTGACCTCGACGAAGATGAGGATTACGACGACCTGATCGACGAAGACGAGGACAGTGAAGACGAAGACGAGGACAATGACCGCTGAGCGCACCCAGGAAAGCGTTTTGGGGCCGGAGAAGGAATCAGTAGCCCGATTCGCCAGCCCGGACAGGCAATGAAAGCCACTTCCGGACTCAAACAGCGGATACTTGACCACTTGCAACCAGGCAAGCGAATCGGCATCACGACCCATGTGGAGCCCGATGGCGACGGTTTCTGCGCCGCCCTGGCCTTGCAACTGCTGCTGAGATCGAGAGGCCTGGAGAGCGAGATCGTGGTCGACGGCAACCACCTGGAACGTTTCGAATTCCTGATGGAAGGCGCGAAACTGCGCCAGTACGAACCCGGTCTGGCCTATGACCTGCTGTTCATTCTGGATTGCAACAGCTATAGCCGGTTGGGCGCGCGGGGCGGGATGGTTCGGGATTCCAGCCACAGCATCCTGATTGACCATCACGTGGCGGAAAATGGCGTCATCGAGGCGGATTTCAGTTTTACGGACACATCGGCGGTATCAGTTGGCGCGATCCTCTTTCACGCGTTCCAGCCGGAGATAGAGGGCCTGCCTGATGAATATCGCCTTCCTATCGGCGACTGCCTCTACACTACCATCCTGAACGACTCCAACAACTTCACCAATGCCAACACGACTCCGGAAACTTTCTCTCTGGCTGCCGGCATTGCAGGTTTGGGCATCAATCCCAGCGATCTGAACCGACGGTATTTCCTCAATCACAGACCCAACGAAATGCGCTACGTGGGGCAGACCCTGGCCACGATCCAGCTCTATAACAACGGCCGAATACTGGTCATGCACTCCACCCTGGACATGCAAAAAACCAACGATCTCGCGCCGGATTCCATTATGAACATGACCCGTTGGGTGCAAGGTGTGAAAGGCGTGGACGCCATAGCCCATTTCCGTGAGGACGCGCCAGGCTTGTTCAAACTGAGCTTGCGCTCTCCCATTCTGGATGTCAACAAAATTGCCGTGGCTTACGGCGGCGGTGGGCATCAGAAAGCCTCGGGCGCGCATCTGAAGGGATCGTTGGACGAGGTCAGGCAGGATATTCTCAACAAACTCACCACTGCGATCGCGGAACATGACAGCCGGGCAGGAAGATAACGGCTTTCTGCTGATAGACAAACCTGCCGGCATTACATCCTTCGATGTCATCCACCGGTTACGCAGGCTGAGCGGCATCAGGCGGATCGGCCATACCGGCACCCTCGATCCCTTTGCCACCGGCCTGCTGATCTGCGCTTTGGGAAAATTCACCCGGCTTTGCGCGTATCTGGAAAGCGAGGATAAAAGCTATTCCGCCACTGTCCAGCTTGGCAGGCAAACCGATACCGGGGATACCGAAGGCCGCGTCGTTGCCGATGGACAACCGGTCCCGGAAAACATTGACGAAACCGGATTGGCCACAGCCGTGCTGGGTCTGTCAGAACTCCCGGTACCAATATATTCCGCCGTAAAAGTAAATGGCCGGCGCGCTTACGAATATGCCAGAAGCGGGATCGAACTCCAACTGGCAAAGCGACCCGTGACAGTGAGCGAGTTTTCTGTGGAATCATACTCATCTCCATTGCTAAGTTACAGTTGCCGGGTTTCCAAAGGCACCTATATCCGCAGCTTGAGCGAGTTTATCGCCAGCCAGTTGGGCACGGTTGGCCACACAGTGGCTCTTCGCCGCACCGCGATCGGAGCGATCAGAGTGGAAGCCAGCCACGCATTGGGCGATCTGGCTGAAACCGATGTCCGATCCCTGTTTCATCCGGCGGCAGTGTTGTTTGCCGGATATACCAGTTTCACCGCCGATGCGGAACAGTTGGCGGTGCTGCGCAACGGTCAGTCCCTGCCAGCCGATGGATCTGATGAGAAAACAGTCATGATCTATGACGCGCGGCATCAATTAGCAGGCGTGGGCAGGCGGGACCAGGGGATCCTGAGCCCGGTGATCAACCTGGCCTGAGTCGGTTCATGAACAAGAGCGTGATCAGCATCGGCAATTTCGACGGCATCCATTTGGGCCACCAGAAACTTCTGCGCCGGATGCTGGCTGTAGCGAAGGAGCGCGGCCTGAACTCGGTGGTGGTCACTTTCGACGTCCATCCGGCCTATGTTTTAAATCCCCAGGCCCGTCCGTTGCAACTGCTTCCAACCCAAGCCAAGCGCCAGCAGCTGCTGGAACTCGGCATCGAAACAGTGGAAACAGTCCATTTCGACCATGATTTTGCCCAAACCAGCGCGGATGAGTTTTTCCATGACTACCTGATCCCCAAGTTTTCCCCCGCGGTGATAGTTGTGGGCTACGATTCCCATTTCGGGCACAATCGCGAGGGCGGGTTCAGCTTTTTGCAAAGCCACAAGGCTCAGTACGGTTTTGACCTGATTTTCGTGGAACCCGTGATGTGTGGCGAGTTGCCGGTCAGCAGTTCACTGATCCGCGATCTGCTGCTGGCAGGCAGAATCGGCGAGGCAAATGCATGGCTGGGAAGATCTTACGCGCTGTATGGCAAGATCGTTGGCGGGGCCGGGATCGGCGCCGGGCTGGGGTTTCCCACCGCTAATCTGCTGCTGGCGGACGCGCATCAGCTTGTGCCCCGGGAGGGAGTGTATCTCAGCCGGATCGACCTTGGTCCGGAATCGTTTTTTGGATTGACAAATATCGGTACCAGCCCCAGCGTGAAAAAAACTGGGAAAACCGAGATCGAAACCCACATCCTCGATTTCCGACGGGATATCTACGGTTGTGAAGTGAAGCTCAGTTTACTGGACTACTTGCGGGAGGAACGGATGTTTGAGACCAAGGACGCCCTGATCCAGGCAATGGAAACTGATCTGGCCAAGGCGAGAAGCTTGATCGGCAGGGAGCTTCCATGAAACTGCCTGTGGCGATCATCCTGCTTGGGCTGGCGGTAGCCTGCTTTGGCCTTGGCTATGTTCCCGGCCCGGGGCACCCGGAGCCAACCCCCGAATCCAGAGAATACGACTTTGCCTATCACAACGGGTCGGACGACTATCATTTTTACGGCACCAACATCTGGGCGGTCCGGTTCGATTTCCACGCGGTCCATCCCGGCCTGGCTCTCTGTGAATTTGCCGCAAGCAAGGCATTGCTGTATTTTCCGCAAACCGGCGATTCAGTGTTGGTGCAGCTTTTCACCGATACCGCCGGCAGTCCGGGGACAGAGTTGAGCCAGGTGCGCGCGGCGGTCAGTTCCAACTACCTGGAACTGGATTTTCCCCAGGCGGTCCAAAGTGATTCGCTGTGGATGCTGGTGACCTATGCCACCAACTTCGGCAACCGTTTCGTTTCCGCTTCTGCAGGAGGTGGAACGCACAGCTACTATTGGAACACCTCAGCGCTCAACCCGTATTTTCAAAGCCTTGCCAGCGCGGGCTACAGCGCTGAACTGCTGTTTGGCCTGGCCGGCGATTTCGTGCTCAGCAATCCGGACCTGGAACTGGCGGATTTCGACCTGGTCGGCACCGTCAAACCCCGGGAAGTGGTGTATCCGAGCTTCCGGATCTACAACCACTCCGATGCTCCGATTCTGGACGCTGTGGTAAACCTGAATGTCTACTCTCCTTCTCCGGATTTCGCGTTTTTTGATCCGATCACCATATCCGATCCTATCCCAGCCCGTTCATTTTATCAATACGACAGCGCCAGCGCAGGATATTCCGACCACCAGATCTTCCTCCCCGACCAACCGATGCAGATCAAACTGCGCGCCGCGCTGACCAGCGGGATCCAGGATGGCGACCCTCAAGCCAACAACGTGCAAGTGATCAACCGCTTCTGCCTGGATGACACCTATCCAGTCTACCTGACCGAAAATTTCCTGCGCTGGGCGGACGCTTCAGCCATCCTTGCCTTCCAGGGCCAGTATGACTTTCCTGAGTTTCACACTTTGAACTATTTTCCCATTTTGAGTGATACGCTCGGCAACATTGGAGCGCAGACCAGATTTAACTGGTATGGATTCAACGCCCTGCCCAAAACAGTGATCAGCGGCGAGCACAAGATCAGTGGATTCGGCGCCGCCTACGGAAGCCAGTATTCCCAGTTTTGCGCAGAAAGCCTGGCACAGCACACCTTCATTTCGAGCTCGAATTGCCGTTTCACCTATACCGAACTGACCGATATCCTGGAAGCAGACCTGACGCTAACCAATGACAACACTTTGCTCTATGACATTGCCACAGAATACAATCTGGTAGGTAATTCCAGGCTCTGCATCGGACTGTTTAAGAAAGTGGAGATAGGCTTAGACACCCGTTACGTACTTTCCCGCTGGATCCGCCATGCGGCGGCGCTGGAGAGCCCTCTGGGGATGGGGCAGAGCCTTACAGTCAGCTTTTCCCTGTCTCTCAGCGAACTAACCCTCGCCGAACTGGCGGCGGACTACCGCATCTACTACTGGCTTCAGCTCAATGATGGGGGCAGGATCCTGTACTCTGCCTGGCAGGACATCACCGATGTCGTCTCCGCGCAGGATGCCCTGATCCGGCAGCCGGTCCTGCGACTGTCCTCCAATCCATTGATGCAGGGCCAGACCATGAAGGTTTCGCTTTCAAACGGACAGGATATCTTGAGCCTCAGGGTTTACAACCTGCGCGGTCAGCAGATTGTGAACCTGGAGCGGCCACCGCGGACCGTGTCTCTTACCGCTGGCCAGTTTCCCGCCTCAGGCGTGTACCTGCTGCGGGCTTCCTTTCGTGGTGCCGACGGCAGAACCCTTTTCAAAACAAAGAAAATAAACATCATAAAGTGAGATCATGGAACACATATTTGTTGAAGACTTTAAAGAACACATGGGCAAGGAGATCACCGGTTTCTACATGGTGAAGGAGATGGAATTGCGGGATGGCAAGAACAACGTGCAGTTCTTGCGTTTGCGCCTGTTGGACCGTAGCGGCAATCTGAACGCCTATGTTTGGAAAGAAGCCAGCAAAAACTCCGAGGGATACTCCGAAGGAGATGTGGTCAAAGTGCGAGCCACGGTGACATCCTACAAGGAACAGATCCAACTCAACGTATCCCAGATTCGGTTTGCCGATCATTCAGAGTATAATCTGGGCGATTTTGAGGTGCGCAGCAAGAAGGATCCGGATGATTTGGCGGAACAGCTTTTCGGCTTTGTGGACAAGGTTGGGAACACCTTTTTGAACAAGTTGTTGCACAGCATTTACGACGACAAGGATTTTTTTGCCACCTACCTGCGCGCTCCCGCCGCCAAAGGCTGGCACCACAATTTCATCCATGGCCTGGTGGAACACACCGTCGCCGTGGCCCGGCTCTGCGATTTCGTTGCGCAGCAGTATCCCGTGAATCAGGATCTGCTCATTACAGGGGCTCTGCTTCACGATCTGGGCAAAGTGTGGGAATACACGGAAAAAGGGGTCATCGATTTCACTCCCCTGGGACGCCTGATCGGACACCTGAGCCTGACAGACCAGTTTATCTGCGATAAAGCCAAAGCCATTCCCGGCTTTCCGGATGAGGTTCTGTTGAATCTCCGCCACCTGATCCTGGCCCATCACGGCGAGTACGAAAAGGCTTCCGTGCGCCTGCCCCAGACTTTGGAGGCCCTGGTCCTGCATCTATGCGACAATCTGGACGCCCAAACCACCGGAGTCGCCCAGCTCCTGGCCGCTGCACCGCCGGAAGCGATCTGGACCGAATTTGACAAGCTGAACAACCGCTACTATCATCTCACCAAGATCTGATAATGTTCCAAACTTCGGTTTTGGTAAGCGGATCCAAAGGCAACGCGGTCTTGATCCGCACGGATGAGACGGCGGTCCTGCTGGACGCCGGAGTTGCCGCCAAGAAAATCTTTCTGGCGATGGAAGCGCTGGGTGTGGACAGGCAATCGTTGCGTGCGGTGGTGGTCAGCCATGAACATTCCGATCATACCCGAAGCGTGGGGGCCATATCCCGCCTGCTTAAAATCCCGATCTACGTAAACTCTGCCACCTACGACCGCTGCGCTCACCGCATCGGGTCCGTCCGTCAACCTGTCCACTATTTCGAGACAGGCAGTACATTCAGGATCGGAGATCTGGTGATCCATCCATTTTCCTCTTCCCACGACGCGGTTGACAGCTGCAATTTTACCTTCATGAAAGAGGAAGAGGGGGAGCGAAAGCTGGGAGTCGCGACCGACCTCGGTTTTCCCACCAGCCTGGCCGTGAATAAGTTGAAGCACTGCACCACGTTGGTGCTGGAAAGCAACCATGACGAACGCATGCTGATGGAGGGTCCCTACGAATGGTCCCTGAAACAGCGGATTAAAAGCATCAAAGGGCATCTATCCAACGTGCAGGCGATCGGCGTGATCGGACAGGTTATGCACGGAGGCTTGCGCAATCTGGTCCTGGCCCACCTTAGCGAGACGAACAACAAACCGGAACTTGCCTACGAGGCCATGAACAACTTTCTGCAAACCATCCGTAGCGATGTCCGCCTTTTGGTGGCTGAACAAAACCGGCATACCCCTCTGCTCGACATATAGCACCTTTAGCCAGACACCTAAAGTTATGCGATTTGATCCTCAAACGCCATAGCTGCCGGATTCAAGGTTACTCCCAGAGCACCAGCCAGTTTTGGCTGTTGCTTGGGGCTTGGTCTGACATTGCACTATCACAGTTCATTGGGGCGTGTGAGGATGGAGGCCTGTGACACCTCCAAATACGGTCACACGCTTACAGGGGAAAGTGGTTAACTTGTTTTTTACTGGCAATGCCAGCCACTTCGGAGGCTAACAGGGGTTATCGGCACCTTCAATGGGTTTTTCTCTGGTACTCAGTTTTGGGTATGGCTTGCTGCTGTTGCGGTTGGATAAAAACCAGCTTTGCCAGCAGCAGAATTTGTGGCTGGAACAGTATCAGATTGGCGGAGTTGGCGAGGCAGGAAGACTCTGAAGAGTTGGTTGTATGGCAGGAGCATATTTTTGGATAGGGGTTGCCCGGGGACAAAATCCATGCAGGGAAAGGCGTTTAACCCAGTACTACAATTATGAAAACAATGATTTTCTGGCAACATGGCATTCTGCGTCCGAGAGGTATGGTCGGCTGGGGCAGGTTGATCTGCATGAAATCGTGTGTTGGGGCTCGCAAAATATCAGTTGACAGCGATAAGTATCTAAATTATCTGGATTTACGTGGAATTTTAGATAAGTTCCGGCCGTTGGTTGGCCAACTTGGATCAGATGCATCAAACCAATCGACCGAAGCACAATGAATTAGGTATCAACGAGTGAACGTGTCCGATCAGGAGCAAACGATGAAAAAGGCAGTATATATAATCGCAATGCTGATAGGGTTCATGACCCTAGCGGCTCAAACAAGTGGCAGCCTGTCCTTTTCAGGCGTGAAACTCACCCCTGAAATGGTGGAGCAAATCCATAATGGCAACAGGTCGTTTCGCAATGTTTCCTTCAACTTTAGCGCCATGCCTTACAACCTGCCCGACTCCACCGATTTGGCCGATCCCCAAACAGGTCCGTTCAACGAAGACATCCCCTGGGTTAAGGACTTTTCACGCCATGTGAACAATCCGGATGGCGATACGTTGTACATTTCCTGGTCCGAACCAACCCACTTCACCATCTCACAACCTGACCCGGACAATCCTCTCAGGCTGTTGTTCCAACCCATCCCTGCCAATTGGTACGGAACAGAATTGGTCTATCTCTACCTGTCCAACCAGCCCTTTGGCCGGTTCGATCGCAATGTCGATCTGGCCTCTGTGAGACTGAACGTTACGCCTGTGGACGACAACCCCATCTGGGTGGGAATGCCTCCCAACAACTATTTCTACACCACAGAGAACACTCCTCTGACAGTTGATTTTCGTGAATATATCCGCTGCGTCGATTCTCCAGACTCGACAGATTTTGATCTGGCGGTCATAAACGATGGTTCACAACCCCATTTGGTTATCGTTTCTCAGTCTCCCGGGGAAGAGGGTTATCTGGTCACCTTCACTCCCCAGGACAATTTCAACGGAACGGTGCCGTTTATGCTGATAGCAGTGGACAGGTTCAGCCAGGCGGTCAGCGTCGTTTACATCAGCGTCATCGTGGAGGCTGTGAACACAGCTCCCCAGATCGTGGGCTACAGCCCCCCTGAGCTGGATCTGTACGTCAATCAAGGCGCATCCGTGAATTTTGATGTGGATGCCGAGGACAACGACAACACAAACCTTACCTACACCTGGACTTTAAGCTGGACCCAGAATGGAGAGACAACTTCGCAGAATGTGACTGTCCTGCCTGAGCGGGACTATTTGACTTACACGTTCACCGCTGCTGGTGTTTTCTCCCTGAACTGCCGGGTATCCGATGGGGTCGATTCCGACGATCACCTGTGGCAGATCCATGTAAGCCCTCCTGGCCCCGCGATAGATCCTGCCGGCGGTAGCTATGACCACGAGATAGCTATCTCAATCACGCCTGCCGCGGGTTATGGGGGAGCGCAGATTTATTACACGCTCGATGGCTCGGACCCGACTTTGGGCTCACAGCCCTATACAGGCCCAGTCACCATCTCTCCCGTTCCCAACCAGGAAAACAGCCTCACGCTCAAGGCAGTCTTTGCCTTTGAGGATTTTCCCCTGTCACAGGTCAGCAGTCAGGACTACCTGATCACGGGGACTGTTTCCGATGTCGCCTTCAATCCAGCGGGCGGCCTTTACTTTGAGCCGGCTAACGTTCAGCTAAGCTGTGCCAATCCAGCCGCGGAAATCTATTTTACCTTGGATGGCAGCGAGCCGCAGCCAGGCAATCCGGGAACGTCTCTGTACCTCAGCCCAATTTACGTCGCGGCTGAAACAGATCAGACCATCAAAGCCAAAGCGACCCGTAGCGGCTGGCAGGACAGCAACACGGTGCAGCAGGATTATAGCGTGACAGGATCGGTTTCGATAGCTTCGCACCTGATGAATCCACCCAATCTGCCCTCGGGACAATATTACAGCATCTACCAGGGAGAACACCTGGGCGTCACGATCGACAACCTGTCCCTCTATCCGCTTGGCGCGACCCTCTACTATACGCTGGACAACACCGAACCAGGTCCGGACAATCCTTCAGCATCGATCTATACCGCCGGGCTGGAGATATCGCTTTACAATCCTGCCTGGATCAAGGTGAAGGCCCATTTCCCAGACTGGGCCCCCAGCCAAACCTTCGGCTATTACTACGACATCCGCCTCCGGACACAGATTCTGCCTTTTGCCAATGGGACTGTTTTCAACCCGGCTCCTGGCATCAGCACGGTTCCGCTCTCTGTCAGCATCAGCACTTCAACCAGCCCTGGCGGCGCTTTGATTTATTACACGACCGACGGCAGTGATCCTGTTCCCAATGCCGGCCTGGTGTACAGCGTGCCCATCCAAGTGTCTGCCACTACGACGATCAAGGCTATCGCCAAATACCAGGATCTCGACGCCAGTGAGATTTATGCTGGCGTGTTTGAGATCACCGGAACGGTCGATGCCCCCGCCTTCGATCCTGCTCCCGGCAGCTACATAGACCCTGTGCAGCTCTCTCTCAGCACGGTATTGGACGGCACGGAAATACACTATACCGTGGACGGCAGCCTTCCTGATGAGTCTTCGTTCCTCTATGGCACTCCGCTGTCTTTAACGGCGGGAACACACCAGATCAGGGCCAAAGCATACAAACCAAACTGGGAGGCAAGTCCACTCAGCGAGGGGATTTACAACATCAGGCTGTTACCGATGCCAGAATTCAGTGTCGCCGCAGGCCTATACTTTGATCCCATTGTAGTCTACCTGTCCGTTCCGACCGTGGCAGATGTCCAGATTTATTATACTTTGGATGGGACAGATCCGGGCCCCGGTTCATTACTTTATGATACCGGCACTGGCATTCAGATCGGGCTGCAGACCGCAGTCACGATCAGGGCAATGGCTGCCAAGACAGGCTGGCAGGATAGCCCTGTCAGCGAACGCTCCTATCAGGTGACCGGTACGGTCGCTACCCCTGCTTTCCTGCCGGACGGAGGGGAGTTCCCTGCCCCGCCGACGGTTGAAATAACCACAGCAACCCCAGGCGCTACCATCAGGTATACTCTGGATGGACAAGATCCAACGGCGGCAAACGGCGAGGAATATGCCAGCCCATTCACTATCAGCGGCACCGCGGTGCTCAAAGCAAAGGCTTTTTTGACTGATTGGCGAAGCTCGGAGCTTCATTCCGCCCTGTACATTATCTACGGCACCATAGCCGACCCCGTCTTCAATCCTGGTGCCGGGACCTACACCCATCCCATCAGCGTTGAGCTCTCCGCCAACCCCGCTGATGCCGGAATCTATTACACCACCGACGGCAGCGAACCTGATCAGGCCAGCGGTACTCTATATCTCACTGGATCGCCGGTCTACATTTCCAGCGATACCCTGCTCCGAGCCAGAGCCTACAAAACAGGTTGGAATGCCAGCCAGGCTGTTTCCTCCCAGTATTACATCACCGGAACCGTCGCGGTACCGGTGTTCTCGCCTCCGGAGGGACAATACGCTGTCCAGCAGCTGGTGACTCTCAGTACAGCCACTCCAGGAGCCTCCATCCGCTACACTGTCGACGGTACGACTCCTACGGCTGCCAATGGTTCTGACTACATTGGCCCTATCACCGTTGGCGCCAGCAAAACCATCAAGGCTTTTGCCTTTCTGGCTGGATGGGAAGATTCGCCTGTGGCATCGGCCTCCTATGTGATCAATGGGCCGGTCGGCACACCGGTGATCAGTCCTCCGGCAGGATACTACAATTCCACCCAGACCGTTAGCATTTCTGCTTACCCTTCCTTTGCAGCGATACGCTACACCCTGGACGGTACCACACCCAGCGCGGTCAATGGCATCCTGTATACGGCACCCTTCCTGGTCGATCAGCACGCGGTCGTCAAGGCATACGCCTTTCAGGAACATTGGCTCGATTCAGCGGTCGCACAGGTTGAATATTTCTTTGTGACATCGAATCCTGTCTTTTCCATACCCTCAGGCATTTACCTCTATCCCCAGACTGTCAGCATGGCATCGGCTACTCCTGGAACCAACATCCGCTACACCCTGGATGGCAGCGATCCCAGCCCGGTCAGCGGAACCGTCTACTCCTCACCGGTCACTGTAAGCACCACTACGACCATCAAAGCTATCGCCTACAGGGATGGATGGATCACATCTCAAATTGTCACCTACACCTATGTGATCAACGGACCGGTATCGAACCCCGTTTTCAGCCATCCTGCCGGTGATTACAGCGCTCCCTTCAATGTTCAGATTAGCGCTTTCCCCTCCAATGCCACCATCTACTATACCACCGATGGATCCGAACCTTCCGAAACCAACGGCACAGTCTATGCTGCGGCTGTCCCGATCACTGCCAACAGGGTGCTTAAAGCCAAAGCTTACCTGGCCAATTGGCTTCCTTCCAACGTTTCCACTGTTGGTTACAATCTGGTCGTTGGCACAGTGAGTTTCAATCCTCCGGGAGGGGCTTATACTGCAGCCCAAAGCGTCAGCCTGGCCTCCCCAACCCCGGGGTCTGCGATCTACTACTCTCTGGATGGCAGCGCACCGACCGATGTTGCCGGAAACCTGTATACCGCACCGATTGAAATCGATACTGACACAACCGTCAGAGCCAGGGCGTATCTGGCCAACTGGACACCATCTTCAATTACTCAGGCTTACTACGACATCAACATACCCCTGCCTGTGGTGGATACGCCTCAAATCCTTCCGGCAAGCGGGGTCTACACCTCCGTCCAGACAGTCACGATCTTTTGCGCGACTCCGGAAGCGAACATCTATTATACCACCAACGGCAATGAACCCACCCAGCTCAGCGGACTGCTCTACACGGGGGCTTTCCAGATTTCGGAAAACACGCTGGTCCGGGCCCGCGGCTTCAAAGCCGGTTATGAACCTTCGTTCATCGCTACGGCGCAATACATCATTTCGATCCCGATCGAGACAGTGGGGACTCCCAGTTTCAGTCCACCGGCAGGAATCTACAACAATCCCATAGAGGTCGCCATCAATACCTCCACCCCGGGGGCGGCCATCCGTTTTACCGTGGACAACACAGAGCCTACGGAAACAGTCGGCTCACTTTACGCTGGTCCGTTCAGCATTACTGAGACTGCCACCGTGAAGGCCATAGCCTACAAAACCGGCATGTATACTTCTCAGATCGCCAATTCCAGCTATGTGATCAACATCATCATCCCCGAAGTTGCGGCTCCGGTTTTCTCTCTGCCGTCGGGAACCTACCAGTCAGCCATAGACGTATCGATCAGCACCACCACTTCCGAATCCTACATACGTTACACTACAGATGGAACTAATCCATCTTCGACAGAAGGAATTTTATATGCAGGCCCCATCCACCTGAATGAGGATAGCCAGCATTTCATCAAGGCAATTGCCTGCCGGGATGGCTGGACCCCAAGCTCGGTTGTATCGGCAACCTATCTGGTTACCGGCACGGTTTCCGACGTGCAATTCAGCCTGCCAGGAGGAGTGTATGCAGAGAGCCAGGTATTGTCCCTCAGTACGCTCACTGTTAACGCCGAAATTCACTATACTACTGATGGCACGGAACCTGACGGGGCTTCGCCGGTCTATACAGCTCCGTTGCCCTTGCCGCTGAATACGTCGATTACTGTAAAAGCCAGGGCTTACCGGCAAGACTGGATTCCCAGCGCAGTAACTCAGAACACTTACACCATCACGGGTACTGTAACCATCTCCGCACCTGTATTCACGCCTGAATCCGGAACTTATCAAGCCGGACAATTCATTGAGATTGCTACACCCGCACCTGCTAACGCCACGGTTCGCTACACTACGGATGGGACTGAACCTAATGGGGATTCTCCCATCTATCTGGCCCCCATCCCAGTACCTTTGAATACAAGTTTGACAATCAAAGCCAGGGCGTTCCTGGCTGACTGGATTGCCAGCCCGATCTACAGTGCCAGCTACAATGTAACCGGCCAAGTCATCCTTCCTGCAGCCCTGTTCTCTCCGATCGCGGGCGTCTACCAAACAGCGCAATTGGTCAGCCTCAGTCCGGCCGAACTGCCTGCCGAAGCAATTCTGCGCTATACCCTGGACGGCAGCGAGCCCAGTGATGGTTCGCCAGCCTACATCAGTCCGATCAGCCTGGCTTTAAACAGCAATACCACTATCAAGGTGAAGGGTTACCGGACAGACTGGCTTCCCAGCGAGACAGCCTCGGCAACTTATCAGATCACCGGACAAGTGGTGTTCAATTCTCCAGTCTTTAGTCCCGCCCCCGGCGTTTTCACAACCGAGCAGCAGATTACCGTAAACGGTACTTTTCCAACTGATGCCACCGTGCGCTACACCACAGATGGTAGCGAACCTTCCATCAGTTCAACTCAGTATTCAGGGCCCATCAGCTTGCCTCTGAACTCAACTATTACGTTGAAAGTCAAAGCGTTCAAAGACAACTGGACTTCCAGCGTTACCCAAACCGGAGTGTTTACCGTGACCGGAACGGTCAGTATCGCCAGTCCGGTTTTCAATCCTGAACCTGGTACTTACTCGCTTCCGCAATCCGTGACCATCAACACAACCACTATACCTGCGGGAGGCTTGCTGCGTTATACCCTTGACGGAACCGATCCCACGGAATCATCTCCGGTTTATAGCACTCCTATCCAAGTCCAATATACGCAATCTGTTGTTATCAAAGTCCGCGCTTATCTGGCCAACTGGGCTCCCTCACTTGTCTATACGGCAGCTTATACCGTGACCGGCCAGGTCAGCATCAACGAACCGGTCTTCAGCCCTGCCGCGGGTACCTATCAAAGCGCCCAACTGGTAACGATCAGCACGATCACCACCCCGCTGGGCGGGTTAGTGCGCTACACCCTTGACGGCACCGAGCCCACCGCCTCCTCGCCCCAATACACCGGCGCGATCTCTCTGGGCTTGAATACCAATACCACGATCAAAGCCAGGGCCTTCCTGGCGAGTTGGGCCCCCAGCCAGACCTACAGCGCTACCTACCTGATCACCGGTACGGCAACCATCCCGGCCCCTGTATTCACACCGGCTGCTGGGACCTATACTGCAGCCCAGACGGTAGCCATCTCAAGCCCAGTCCCCGCCAACGCCACGATCCGCTATACCACCGACGGCACCGATCCCACGGCGGTTTCACCGGTCTATTCAGGCCCGATCGCAGTTCCCCTGAACACAGTCATGACGCTTAAGGCCAAGGCTTTCCTGGCTGACTGGATAGCCAGTCCGGTCTACAGCGCCAGCTACAACGTCACCGGCCAGGTGATCCTTCCGGCATCTCTGTTCACTCCTGCCGCTGGTGTCTACCAGACATCTCAGACGGTGACCTTCAGTCCGGCTGAACTGCCCGCCGATGCCATCCTGCGCTACACTCTGGACGGCAGCGAACCCAGCCAGAACTCGTCGGCCTATGTCAGCCCGATCAGCCTGCCGCTGAACAGCATCACCACTATCAAAGTAAAGGGCTACCGCACGGACTGGCTGCCCAGCGAGACAGCCTCGGCAACCTACCAGATCACCGGACAGGTGGCGTTCAATACCCCTGTCTTCAGTCCGGCGCCTGGAGTATACACCACCGCTCAGCAGATCACGGTGAACGGGACCGTTCCCACAGACGCGATTATACGCTACACAACTGACGGCACAGAGCCGACAGTGTCTTCAGCCCAGTACACAACACCTATCAGCTTACCCCTGAATTCGACTTTAACCTTGAAAGTGAAGGCCTTCAAAACCAACTGGACTCCCAGCGCCACCCAAACCGGTTCCTATACGACAACCGGCTCACTCAGCATCGCACTGCCCGTCTTCGTTCCGCCAGCCGGGACCTACACCGAGGCGCAGTCAGTGGTCATCAACACCACAACCCTGCCTGCCGGCGGAACCGTGCGCTATACAACCGACGGGTCCGATCCCACAGACTCATCTCCAGTTTACGCGACACCCATCAGCATACCCTTGAATAGCAGCATGACGGTAAAAGCCCGCGCTTATCTGGCCAACTGGGCTCCCTCACCTGTCTATACAGCAACGTATACCGTGACCGGTCAGGTCAGCATCAACGACCCAGTCTTCAGCCCTGTCTCGGGCACCTATCAAAACGCCCAACTGGTAACGGTCAGCACGATCACCACTCCGCTGGGCGGGGTAGTGCGCTATACCCTTGACGGCACCGAGCCTACCGCCTCCTCGCCCCAATATACCGGCGCAATCTCTCTGGGCTTGAATACCAGTACGACGATCAAAGCCAGGGCCTTCCTGGCGAGTTGGGCTCCCAGCCAGACCTACAGCGCTACCTACCTGATCACCGGTACGGTAACCATCCCCGCGCCGGTATTCTCTCCCATCGCTGGGACCTACACCTCGGCTCAGTCGGTGACCATCGCCAACCCCATTCCCGCCGGCGCTACGGTCCGCTTCACCACCGACGGCACCGATCCCACGATAACTTCAGCAGTCTACTCAGTTCCGATCGCAATCCCCCTGAACACAGCCATGACCGTCAAAGCCAGGGCTTTCCTGACCGATTGGAACTCCAGCCCGGTCTACAGCGCCAGCTACAACGTCACCGGCCAGGTGATCCTGCCGGCATCTCTGTTCACTCCTGCCGCTGGTGTCTATCAGACATCTCAGACGGTGACCCTCAGTCCGGCTGAACTGCCCGCCGATGCCATCCTGCGCTACACCCTGGACGGCAGCGAACCCAGCCAGAACTCGCCGGCCTATGTCAGCCCGATCAGCCTGCCGCTGAACAGCATCACCACTATCAAAGTAAAGGGCTACCGCACGGACTGGCTGCCCAGCGAGACAGCCTCGGCAACCTACCAGATCACCGGACAGGTGGCGTTCAATACCCCTGTCTTCAGTCCGGCGCCTGGAGTATACACCACCGCTCAGCAGATCACGGTGAACGGGACCGTTCCCACAGACGCGATTATACGCTACACAACTGACGGCACAGAGCCGACAGTGTCTTCAGCCCAGTACACAACACCTATCAGCTTACCCCTGAATTCGACTTTAACCTTGAAAGTGAAGGCCTTCAAAACCAACTGGACTCCCAGCGCCACCCAAACCGGTTCCTATACGACAACCGGCTCACTCAGCATCGCACTGCCCGTCTTCGTTCCGCCAGCCGGGACCTACACCGAGGCGCAGTCAGTGGTCATCAACACCACAACCCTGCCTGCCGGCGGAACCGTGCGCTATACAACCGACGGGTCCGATCCCACAGACTCATCTCCAGTTTACGCGACACCCATCAGCATACCCTTGAATAGCAGCATGACGGTAAAAGCCCGCGCTTATCTGGCCAACTGGGCTCCCTCACCTGTCTATACAGCAACGTATACCGTGACCGGTCAGGTCAGCATCAACGACCCAGTCTTCAGCCCTGTCTCGGGCACCTATCAAAACGCCCAACTGGTAACGGTCAGCACGATCACCACTCCGCTGGGCGGGGTAGTGCGCTATACCCTTGACGGCACCGAGCCTACCGCCTCCTCGCCCCAATATACCGGCGCAATCTCTCTGGGCTTGAATACCAGTACGACGATCAAAGCCAGGGCCTTCCTGGCGAGTTGGGCTCCCAGCCAGACCTACAGCGCTACCTACCTGATCACCGGTACGGTAACCATCCCGGCCCCTGTATTCACTCCGGCTGCGGGGACCTATACTGCAGCCCAAACGGTAGCCATCTCCAGCCCAGTCCCCGCCAACGCCACGATCCGCTATACCACCGACGGCACCGATCCCACGGCGGTTTCACCGGTCTATTCAGGCCCGATCGCAGTTCCCCTGAACACAGTCATGACGCTTAAGGCCAAGGCTTTCCTGGCTGACTGGATAGCCAGTCCTGTCTACAGCGCCAGCTACAACGTCACCGGCCAGGTGATCCTTCCGGCAGCCCTGTTCTCTCCGGCTGCGGGAGTCTATCAGACTGCGCAGACAGTCACTCTCAGCCCGGCGCAATTACCGGCAGACGCCACCCTGCGTTACACCTCGGACGGCAGCGAGCCCAGCCAAAACTCCCCAGCCTATGTCAGTCCGATCAACCTGCCTCTGAACAGCAATACCACCATCAAGGTAAAGGGTTACCGGACGGACTGGCTTCCCAGCGAGACAGCCTCGGCAACGTATCAGATCACCGGACAAGTGGCGTTCAATGCTCCGGTCTTCAGCCCCGCCCCCGGGGTATACACAGCCGCGCAGCTGATCACAGTCAACGGCACTGTACCCGCTGACGCCACGGTACGTTACACCACTGACGGCAGCGAACCGACGGCCAGCTCTACCCAGTACACAGTACCGATCTCCCTTCCTCTGAACTCCACTTTGACCCTCAAAGTCAAAGCCTTCAAAACCAACTGGACTCCCAGCGCCACCCAAACCGGTTCCTATACAACAACCGGCTCACTCAGCATCGTTCTGCCCGTCTTTGATCCTCCCGCGGGGACCTACACCGAAGCCCAGTCCGTGATCATCAACACCACAACCTTGCCTGCCGGCGGAACGGTACGATATACCACCAACGGTAGCGATCCCACTTCCTCATCGCCCATCTACACGACGCCGATCAGCCTCCCCCAAAACAGCAGCCTGACCATCAAAGCAAGAGCCTACCTCACCAACTGGGCACCCAGCCCGGTTTATACTGCGAGCTACGCCATTACGGGCCAGGTCAGCATCAATGACCCTGTGTTCAGTCCGCCTGCCGGCACCTATTCCACGGCGCAATTGGTGACGCTCAATCCGCTAACAACGCCCCTTGGCGCAGTTGTCCGTTACACCCTTGACGGCAGCGAGCCGACAGAATCCTCGCAGCAGTATACAGGCGCGATCTCCCTGGCGTTGAATACCGCCACAACGATCAAGGCAAAAGCTTTTCTGGCCAACTGGGCTCCCAGCCAGACCTACAGCGCGGACTACCAGATCACTGGATCGGTGACCATCCCCGCGCCTGTGTTCACTCCTGTAGAAGGAACCTACACGTCGGCGCAATCTGTAGTCATCGGCACGCCAGACCCCTCCACAGCAACCGTGCGCTACACCACGGACGGAACGGATCCTACGGAAAGTTCGCCGGCCTACTCTGGTCCGATCGGGATTCCCCTGAACACGATCCTTACGGTGAAAGCTCGGGCTTTCCTGGCTGGTTGGACCTCCAGTCCGGTCTACAGCGCCAGCTACACCGTGACCGGCCAGGTGATCCTGCCAACCCTGCTGTTTTCACCCTTGCCCGGCGTCTATCAGACGGCGCAATCGGTCACCCTTTTCCCGGCTGAACTGCCTGTGGAGGCCACTCTCCGCTATACTTTGGACGGCAGCGAACCGAGCCAGAACTCTCCCGCCTACGTCAACCCGATCAGCCTTTCGCTGAACAGCAACATCACGATCAAGGTCAAAGGTTACTCCGCCGGTTGGATTCCCAGCGAGACAGCCACCGCCACCTACCTCGTCACCGGCCAGGCCCAGATCGCTGAGCCTGTGTTCGATCCAGCCCCTGGCATCTACTCAAACGACCTGTTTGTCTCCATAAACGCGGACACCTATCCCGCCGACGCCTTGATCCGGTATACCACCGATGGCAGCGAGCCAAACGAAGGTTCCAACCAATACACCGTGCCCCTATCCTTACCCGCCAACAATTACAGCATCACACTCAAGGTTAAGGCCTTCAAAGAATACTGGACCCCCAGCCAAACCTACGCGGGCAATTACACAATGACTGGCCAGGCGCTGATCCTGGGCCAGGTCTTCACACCCGAGCCTGGTTTGTACCAAACTGCACAAACCGTTACACTCAGTACCCAAACCTATCCCACTGAAGCGGTAGTACGCTTCACCCTGGACGGGTCTGAACCCACTGCCGCATCGCCGATCTACTCAGTTCCGATCGAGGTGCCGCTCAATTCGGCGGTCACCATCAAAACCCGCGCCTTTGCCCAGGACTGGGCTCCCAGTCTGCTGTACAGCGCCGGCTATACTGTCACAGGCACTGTGGCGATTCCGGATCCTGTGTTCACTCCGCCGGCGGGTACCTATAATGCGGACCAGTACCTGGTCTTAAACAGCCAAACCACCCCTCTGGGCGCGACTTTGCATTACACCCTGGACGGCAGCGAGCCCACCGAAAGCTCCCCTGCCTACAGCCAACCTGTCTTGCTGGCCGGACCAGGCCAGTACACGGTCAAAGTGCGCGCCTACAAAGAAGACTGGCTGCCCAGCGTCATTCATATGGCAGAGTACGACATCACCGGTCAGATCGAATTGCTGGCCCCCTACTTCGCCCCCGCGCCGGGAGTCTACACTGCGCCCCAAAACGTTACACCCTCCGGCGGAACCTTGCCGGCTGGAGCTGTGATCCGCTACACCAATGACGGCAGCGAGCCCACGGAGGCATCGCCCAGCTTTACCGATCCCGTCAGCATCGGCCTGAACACCCAGGGCTTCACTCTCAAAATCAGAGCTTACCTGGAGGGTTGGGTTCCCAGTGCCGTCGTGACCGGGGTTTATACCGTCACCGGCCAGGTCCAGCTTGCCCAGGCCATCTTCACTCCGGAGCCGGGGATTTATCTGACCCCGCAGGGCATAGAGCTGGCTCCGCCGGCCCTGCCGGCCACTGCCATATTGCGCTATACCCTGGATGGAGCGGAACCGACTGAGGGGTCGCCGGCCTACTCCAGCCCGATCAACCTCGCTGCGGACACGCAGACCACCATCAAGGTCAAGGGTTTCGCGCCCAACTGGCTGCCCAGCGAGACTGTCAGCGGCGCCTACCACATCACCGGAACGGTGGCCACGCCTCAGTTCTCTCCGCCTGGCGGCATCTTTGGCAACGCGATTGCAGTGGAAATAACCACCGCCACTCCCGGCGCCGGGATCCGTTACACCACGGACGGCAGCGATCCGACCCCGGAATCTTCGTTGTACACGGAACCGGTTCCGGTCCTGGAATTCTCGCTCAACTTGAATCTCAAGGCCCGGGCCTATAAAGACGGCTGGCAGTCCAGTTTCGTGCAGAGCGCCTACTACACTGTCCTGCCCTTGCCGGTTGAGGTCACGGCCTCCTCCTATTCCGGTTTTATCAGGGTTTTGTGGAGTCTGCCTGCCGCCGCCAAAGAACTGCAGGGCTTCAACGTCTATCGCCGGAACGCGGGGGGGACAGTGTTCACAAAACTGAACAGCACCCTGGTCAATGACCAGATTGGCAGTTACTATTACTACGACGATCACGACGTCCAGCCAGACGTATCCTATGAATACTACGTAAAAGCCGTCTACAACGGGGTGGAAAGCCCCGGCAGCGCGGCTGTCATCGAGCTATACCAACCCCAAAACCCGCCGCCAGACCTGCAGATCAGCGATCTATCACTGGCGTACCCCAATCCCGCGATAAAACAGGTGGCCTTGAAGATCGACCTGATCGGCAACGAGAACGCTCCGGTCCAGATCACGGTCCAGATCTTTGACTTTGCCGGAAAGCAAGTCCGCGAGCTCACTGCCAACACCACGGTTTCCCGCGGAACCGAGCTAAACTGGGATCTGAAAAACTCCAGCGGCGGCAAGGTCGCCCGCGGCACCTACTTTGCCCGGATATCCGCCTCCGATGGCGCCAAACGTTCCGAAAAAGTGATCAAGATCGCGGTCAAATAAGGAGGCCAGGATGAAAACGACACCCCAACTGACATACCTACTGCTCGCCGGATTGCTGCTGCTGGCCTCGACCCTCGCCGCGGAAGATCTGAACAGCTCCGCCGCCGCCTATGTCCGCATGGGCATCGGAGCCCGGATCATCGCCATGGGCGAAGCCGGTTCCACGGTTACCCGCGACGTCGTATCCGGCTATTGGAATCCCGCCGGGCTCACCTCGCTGAAAGACATCGAAGTGGGGACCATGTACAATTTTGGCCTGAACTTCGACCGCACCCACACCTATCTCGCGATCGGCAACCGCTTCGATTTCGGAGCCCTGGCTTTGACCTGGATCAGCGTCGGGACCGGCGATATCTACGGCACCGACGAAAACGGCCAGTTCACGGGCTATTTTTCGGACCGGGAACACAACCTCTCGGTCAGCTATGCCAACAGCGCCGGACGCTTCAGTTTTGGCGCGACGCCCAAGCTCTATATCAGTACCATCGACGGAGACACGGAAACCGGATATGGCCTCGATGTCGGCCTCAAAACCGACATCAACCAATATCTCGAGGCAGGCCTGATGGCCCGCGACCTGGTTGGATCCGTCGCGAACGAAAGGGTTCCGTTTGAACTGACCGCCGGCGTGGCCGCCTATCCGCTCACTGGGCTCACTGTTGCCGCGGACTTGAAATGGGAACAGGAAGAGAATCCCTATCTCTGCCTGGGCGCGGAGTATTGGACCTCCATCGGCAAGGATCCGGAAGCCGACTCGCAGCTTTCGGTGGTCAGCGTCGGCGACCGTTCCACCTGGGCGGACATGTTGTCCAACCTCCAGACCGGACTCCGCCTGGGCTATTCCGACGAACGCATTTCCGCCGGAACCGGCTTCCGCTTTCGGAATCTCCAACTGGATTACGCTTTCCGGTTGAACCGCCACGACATTTTTGCCAACGACCATATCCTTTCGTTGATCTTCAGGTTCTGAACCCTTTAGTACCCAATGAACAGACTGCTCCTCAGTGTGGTGTTTCTGGCCGTGGCCGTTTTGGCCATGGCGGCCGGTGGAAGCCGTTACGCCACTGAAGGCATGGACTATTTCCGGCGGGGGGATTACCCCAACGCCATAGCTCAGATCAAAGCGGCCGACCGCGCCGCCAACGGGAAAGTCGCGGAATACCACTTCATCCTGGGTCAGATCTATTGCGCGGTTCCCGACACCGCCGAAGCCAGGCAGTGGATGCGCCGCTACCTGCGTTCCGAAGACCGGAAGTATCGTGGTTCGGCGGAGGCTGTACTCGCGGTTTTGGCTGGCCAGTCCTCGATCTTTGGCAGTGTGAACGTCCGTCCCTTGCCCGCCTATTTCCAAAGCCGCGGGTCGGACTTTGGCCCGGTTGTCGATCCCTCCGGCAGATATCTCTATTTTTCGTCGGTCCGGCCGGATCGCTTCGCCAAGGAAAACATCTGGCGCGCGGAGTTGTTCGGCTCCGGTTTTGGCAAGCCGGAACCTGTCCACGGCCTGGGCACGGACCGCAACGAAGCCCTGGGCAGTTTTTCAGCCGACGGCAGCTCGGCCTGGTTGTTTGGAAACTACGATTCTCGCACGCTGGATGGCGACATCTACCGGCTGGAACTGAGTTCCGCCGGGGTCAGCCTGGAAAACGCGGCTTTTCTGAATTCGCCTCAGGTCGATACCCACCCCATGCTGTTTGGCAACGACGTGATCTTTTTCACCTCGTCCCGGGCCGGTGGCTACGGCGGGATGGATCTCTATGTCTGTGAACGGATTGGCGGTATCTGGGGCGAACCGGTCAATCTGGGCCCGGCTATCAACACCGCAAAAAACGAACAGACGCCGTTTCTGGATTACGATGGCAAAACCCTCTATTTTGCCTCCAACGGCCATCCCGGACTCGGCGGATACGACATCTTCCGAGTTTACCGCACCGGTTCGGGCTGGGACGGCTGGTCGATCCCCCAAAACCTCGGTGTGCCGGTAAATTCTCCTTTCAATGACCGATTTTTCTACCATGCCCAAGCCAGCAACGAAGGTTTTTTCAGTTCAGACCGAGGCTCCGGCGAATTTGAAAAGATCTACCGCCTCAATTTCCTGCTCAGTTATCCGCAGACGTATCTGGCGTCCGATGCCGCCGGGCGGCTGTCCTACGTGGAAATACCCGATTCGGCCGTTGCGCCTGGCAGTTCCAGCCTCGCCCTGATGGCAGACAACCTGGTTGACCTGAATAATCTGGGCCGGGTTTCCGGCCAGGCCGCCGCAGCCCTGACCCCATCCAAACAACCGCGCACACCCTGTCAAGCTGTGCAGGAAACCCCGGTTTTGGTAGTCGATGCGACTGATCCTGCCGCCACTCAAGCGGAAACACCGCCGCAAGTGACGGAAGAACCAGGCTCCGCCGCCCCGCCGGAAGTGACGCCGCCAACGGAACCGGAAGTGACCGTCGAAACTGTCTCACCGCGGACAGAAGACGGTTTCCAATTGCCCGATGTAACAATCGCCAGGGCAAAAATTCCGGAGCTCATCGCAGCCGGCCGGCCCTTGCAAACTGTTGTCACGCCTGCTCCGGAACCCGAACTCCCCGAGCCGGAAATCATTCTGGCGGAAACCGATCTTGCCCCGACGCCCTCTGCCCCGACGACTGAACCAACCCTGCCCAAACCGGGACAGGCTGGAGTGGCCGTGATCTCGCAACCCCTGCAAGGTCTGGTGACGACACCGCAAACAGCTCCGTCCTCGGTTTCCGCGATCCCGGCGGCGGAATCCGTTCAACCGGAACCACCGGAGATCGCCCAATCCACGGCCGAGCCTGCTGCGGAACCGGAACCGGAGATAATCGTCGCCGCGGTAGCGTCGCCCCTGATTGAGGACAAACCACTGGTCACCAAGCCCCAACAGGTGGTGCAGCCCCGGTCAAATGTCGGTATCAGCGGGATAATCCGCGACGGCGACAACAATCCCGTCACCGCCGACATCGAACTGGTGGGCCTGGTCGACGGCGAGCGCATCCGCGGAATCGTGAGCACCGACAGCCAGGGCAACTTCAAGACCGTTTTGCCCCGCACCAGTTCCTACAACGTGGTTGTCAACAAAGAAGGCTATCTGCTCTATTCCGAAAACTTTTCCATCTACAAGAGCGCCGAATCCGTCAACCTGAAGATCGTCCTGCTCAAACTGGACAAAAAGAAAGGATTCGTCTTCGACAGCGTACCCTTCGATGTCCAAAGCAACAGCATCCGGAGCAGGACTTTTCCCATGCTGAACAATCTCGTGATCACCCTGCTCAACAATCCCGACCTCAGGCTCAACGTATCAGGCCACGCCGACGATCTGGCGACCCCCGCCGATAACCAGAAACTGTCCGAAAGCCGGGCCCGGGCGGTGGCGGAATATCTGAGCTCCAAGGGTATCGACGTTAAACGCCTGAATTTGAAAGGATTTGGGGCCACCCGGGCTCAGCTCGATCCAGCCAAAAACCGCCGCGTGGACATCGAGCTGGTGGTGGAATAGCCTCTCGCGTACCCTAACAAACACACTTACATAGTCTTACCAACCGCCCTTTCGCACTTTCCCGCCTGCTTCAAATCTGGAATCCATCTCGGTCCTGTTTGAGGACCCTTCGCCGCGGCATGACTCGCCCAAGAGTTCCCCACCCAAGTTCGGCAAGTCCAGGGCGAGCCATCCCAGGGTTTAGGAGCCTTCAATCAGGACGGCAACTGCGACAGATGATTCCACTGTTCGCGGGCAGGTCCCTACACCCCAAACTCTGGATATCGCCATCCGAGGGATCACGCAGATCTATCGCCAAACTGCCAAACAGGCAGTTTCTTGCGCTCATCCGGCTGGTGGCGCCCGGGGAAACCGGAGGCGGCGGTTTTGAGCCGTAAAGGTGGAGCAACAGCCGTTTTGGCGTGGTGCTCTGGAGCCGCTTGGCCTCAGAACTCTCTCAAGTGTACGGTAACTTCCTGGCGCAGAAGCAGATGAGCGGATCTTTGCTGGCCCCGCGGCAATGATTGGTGGACACGCCCGCGCAAAGTCCGGCGATAAGAGCAAAAACTGCGTAAAATCGGGCTTTGGGGAGCAGTTTTGGCGGCGATCACTCATCAGTAGTTTATCCACACTTGTAAGACACTGCAAATAAAGCAGATAAAATCTGATAAAACTGCTTGATTGTGCTTGACAAAATCACCATATCTGGTTTTCTTGCAATCAGATATCGATAAGCGGGCAGAGCTTGGCTTGGGTATCTGTCCGCAGCGACACAAAGCATGCGTAACATCATAGGAGAAAATAGATTATGACCGACAGTACTTACACTGCAAGTAACATCAAGGTCCTCAAGGGCTTGGAAGCGGTCCGCAAGCGTCCGGCGATGTACATCGGCGGAACCAGCGAGCGGGGCTTGCATCACCTTGTCTATGAAGTGGTTGACAACTCCATAGACGAAGCCCTGGCCGGATATTGCGATCAGATCAAGGTCAACATCACCAAGGACGGCGAGGTCGAGGTCGACGACAACGGCCGCGGCATCCCTGTGGACCTGCACAAAGAAGAAAACGTTCCCGCGGTCCAGGTCGTGATGACCGTCCTCCACGCCGGCGGCAAATTCGACGGCAAGTCCTACAAGGTTTCCGGCGGCCTGCACGGGGTGGGCGTTTCCGTGGTGGTGGCGCTCTCCGAGTTTCTCGAGGTGCGCATCCATAGAAACGACAAGATCTACTATCAGCGCTACGAAAGGGGCATCCCGGTCACGGGGCTGCAGATCCTGGGCGATACCGACCGCACCGGCACAGTGATCAAGTTCAAACCCGACCCCACGATCTTTGAAACCGTGGAATTCAGCTTTGATTACCTCACCACCCGCCTGCGCGAACTGGCCTTCCTCAACCGCGGCGTCAGAATCGTCCTCACCGACGAACGTTCCGACCGGGTTCACGACTTCAAATATGAAGGCGGCATCGTCAGCTTTGTGGAATTCCTGAACGAAAACAAGAAACCCCTCGGCGCCAAGCCGTTTTATGCCGGCGCGAACCGGGACGGCATGGACCTCGAACTCTCGATGCAGTACAACGAAGGGTATCAGGAAAACATTTTCAGTTTCGCTAACAACATCAACACCACCGAGGGCGGCACCCATCTCAGCGGCTATAAACGCGGGCTGACCAGTGCCGTGAATGCCTACATCAAACAGGCCGACCTGTTGAAAAACGAGAAAGTTTCGCCCAGCGGCGAAGACATCCGCGAAGGCCTGACCGCCGTGATCAGCGTGAAACTGGGCAATCCCCAGTTTGAAGGCCAGACCAAGACCAAGCTGCAAAACTCCGAGGTGGAAGGGTTTGTGAGCTCGATCGTCTATGAAAAGCTGATGTCCTACTTTGAAGAGCATCCCGCGGAAGCCAAAAACATCACCATGAAGAGCATTTTGGCCGCCCGTTCCCGCGAAGCGGCCCGCAAGGCGAGGGAACTCACCCGCCGCAAGTCGGTGCTGGAAAGCGGTTCCCTGCCGGGCAAACTGGCGGACTGCACGCTCAACGATCCCGCCAAGACCGAGCTGTTCCTGGTGGAGGGAGACTCCGCGGGCGGCAGCGCCAAGCAGGGCCGGGAGCGTTCCTTCCAGGCGATCTTGCCGCTTTGGGGCAAGATGCTGAACACGGAAAAAGCCCGCGTGGACAAGGTTCTCAACAACGACAAGATCCAGCCGATCATCCTGGCGATCGGCGCCGGCATCGGCCAGGACTTCGATGTCTCCAAGATCCGCTACGGCAGCATCGTCATCATGGCCGACGCGGATGTCGACGGCGCCCATATCAGCACGCTGCTGCTCACCTTCTTCTATCGCTACATGAAGCCGCTGATCGAGCACGGGCATGTCTACATCGCCAAGCCGCCGCTGTTCCTCGTGCGCAAAAACAAGCAGAAACGCTATGTCTTTACGGAAGAGGAACGCGATCAGGCCATCCGCGAGTTTGGCGACAAGGGCGTGGTGGTCCAACGCTACAAAGGTCTGGGCGAGATGAACCCCGATCAACTGTGGGAAACCACCATGGACCCCGAAAACCGCATCATGGTGTCCGTGAAAATGGACGACGCGATCGAGGCGGACCGTATGTTCACGATCCTGATGGGCGAGGAAGTCGAGCCCCGGCGGGATTTCATCCAGGCTAACGCGAAATTCGTGAAGAATCTTGATATTTAAAGGAAACGAAGAATGGACGACAAGACCAAAATCTTAAATGTACAGATAGAAGACCAGATGCGCCAGGCCTACCTGGATTACTCGATGAGCGTGATCGTGGCCAGGGCGCTGCCGGATATCCGGGACGGCCTCAAACCCTCGCAGCGGCGCATCATATTCGCCATGCACGAGCTCAACCTCAGCCACGGCGGCCATTTCCGCAAATGCGCCAAGATTGCTGGCGACACCTCCGGAAACTACCATCCCCACGGCGAACAGGTGGTCTATCCCACCCTCGTGCGCCTGGCCCAGCCCTGGAACATGCGTTATCCCTTGATCGACGGACAGGGAAACTTTGGCTCCATCGACGGCGACCCGCCCGCGGCCATGCGTTATACCGAGGCCCGGATGCAAAAGGTCACCGCGGAGATGCTGGACGAACTGGAAAAGGAAACGGTAGATTTTAAGTCCAACTACGACGAAACCCGCAAGGAACCAACGGTTTTCCCCACCCGCATCCCCAACCTGCTGGTCAACGGATCTTCCGGCATCGCGGTCGGCATGGCCACCAACATGCCGCCCCACAACATCGGCGAGGTCTGTGACGCCGTGATCGCCCTGATCGACAACCCGGACCTGGAACCCCTGGAACTGAGAAAGTACATCTCCGGCCCGGATTTCCCCACCGGTGGCTTCGTTTTGGGCGCCGACGGGATCCGGGATTACTTTCAGACCGGCCGTGGCCGCCTGATCGTGCAAGGCCAGGCGGACATCGAAACCGCCGCCAACGAACAGGAATCGATCATCATCCGCTCCATCCCCTATCAGGTCACCAAGACCCTGCTGATCGAAAAGATCGTGGAACTGGTCAAGGATAAAAAAATCGAGGGGATCAGCGACGTGCGCGACGAATCCGGCCGCGACGGCATGCGCCTGGTGATCGTGGTCAAACGCAATCACGACGCCGCCACAGTCCGCAACCAGCTCTACAAATACACCCAGCTCCGCACCACCTTCGGCGTGATCAACCTCTGCCTGATCGACGGCGTGCCCCAGGTCGTGCACATGAAGGACATGCTGAGCAACTTCATCCAGTTCCGCCACGACGTGATCCTGCGCCGCACCATCTTCGAACTGCGCAACGCCGAAGAGCGCCTCCACATCCTGGAAGGCCTGCGCATCGCGCTGGACCATCTGGACGAAGTGATCGCCACCATCCGCGCGTCCCAGACGCCGGCGGAGGCCAGCGAACAATTGCAGGCCAAGTTTGGCCTTTCCGAAGTCCAAGCCAAAGCCATCCTGGAGATGAGGCTGCAACGCCTGACCGGGCTCGAACGCGAAAAGATCGAAAACGAGTATCAGGAACTGGTGAAACTGATCGGCTGGCTGAAACAGCTGGTCGACAAACGCGAACTCCGGATGGAGATGGTGAAAAAAGAAACCGCCGAGATCCGGGGCAAGTTTAGCGACGTCCGCCGCACCACCATCGTGGAAAGCTTCGGCGGCACCCTCAGCGACGAGGATATGGTCGCCGACGAAATGGTGGTGGTCACCATCACCCACGACGGCTATGTGAAACGCCTGCCGGTGGACACCTACAAGGTTCAGGGCCGCGGCGGCAAGGGCCTCAGCGGCTCCAACCTCAAGGAAACCGACATCATCCAGTACATCTTTGTGGCCTCGACCCATTCGAACATCCTGCTCTTCACGGATCACGGCCGGTGCTACTGGCTCAAGGTCTACAAGATCCCCGAAGCCGGCCGCACCGCGCGGGGCAAGGCGATCGTGAACCTGGTCCAATTCCAGGAACAGGAAAAGATCAAGGCCTTCGTGACCCTGCGGAGCTTCAACACGGAGCAGAACATCGTGATGTGCACCCGCAACGGCACGATCAAAAAATCCCCCGTCCTGTCCTACAGCCGGCCCCGCAATTCCGGGATCCTGGCGATCAAACTGATGCCTGGCGACGAACTGATCGACGCCCGCATCACCCAGGGCAACGACGACATCATCCTCGCCACCAAAAACGGCTATTGCAACCGCTTCAGCGAGCAGGACATCCGCAACACCGGACGCTTTACCCGCGGCGTGCGCGGCATCCGCCTCCGCGACGAGGATTACGTGATCTCCATGGGCATCATCACCCAGGACGCCATCATCGCCAACGGCGCCCCCGGCGGGCAGACCATCCTGACCATCAGCGAAAACGGCTATGGCAAGCGCACCTCGGTCTCGGCCTACACGGCAACCCGTCGCGGCAGCAAGGGCGTGATCACCCTGAAAACCACCGCCCGCAACGGACACCTGGCCGCGCTGATGATCGTGGACGACAGCGAAGACCTGATGATCGTGACCCAGGAAGGCATGATCATCCGCCAGAAAGTGGCGGTGATCTCCACCATCAGCCGCAATACCCAGGGCGTGAGATTGATCAATCTCAAGGACAACGACAAGGTCCGCGACATCACCGTGATCCCCGAGGATCCGGATGAAGAAAAGCTGGACAGGGAAGTTGAGGCCATCAAAGCCGCGCCGCCCGTGCCGGACTATGTGCCGGAGGACGACGATACCGGCGAGGACGCCCCGGATGACGAAGAACTGGAAGAGGAAGACGATTCCGGCGATGAAGAATCTGAAGACGAATAGATCAAACCTGACCCCCTTTCCCTCGCGGAGAGGGGGTTTCCTTTTGCTGATCGGATCGCTGCTCTGGCTGGGCGGCTGCCTGATCAAGCCCTACTCCCCGGTTCCCGGCGGCCAATACGGCATTGAAAACCGCTTCGCGATCGTGCAGGCGGACAGCCTTCAGGTGATCCTCCGGCCCCAGTCCTACAGCGGCGACGCGCAGGATACCGCTTCCAGCTTCATGCCTGTGTTCCTGCGGGTGAAAAACACATCCGGACGGCCGGTGACAGTCGATCCCGCCAGCTTCAGCCTCACCGCCAACGGCAAGCAATACGATTACGTGCCCCTGGAACTGGTCCTCGGCAGCATCAAAACCAGCTACCAGCTTACCTATTACGACGACCCCCTCGCCCTCAACAGCTCCGACATCCGCACCCGCGAGCAAAATCTGGAACGCGCCCGCGAGCAGTATTACGAACTGCTGAACAGCTATTTCAGCTTTGGCCGCATCCTGCCCGGCGGCTACAAGGAAGGCTACCTGTTTTACAACTACCGGGCGGGCGATGCCAGAAGCCTGATCCTGGACGTGATGGGAATCCCTGTGAGCTTCGAACGCCGCTGACACACAGGCTCTTATGATTAAGGCCGGCGTAACAACCGGCTTTTTTCGCGACTTGGAACAATCTTTGCATAATCTATCATGGCGATTAACTTCTGATCGCCCGCGACAATCATTACCGGAGAATGCCATGAAACGCTGTCTGCTTTGCTTATTCCTACTCGCCGCGGCTTTGCTGGGGGCGGAGGAATTTCCGCTTCGCCAGGCCTACAAAACTTCCTATAGCCGCTACCATTTCGACAGCCCGGATGGCGGCAAGATCGTCTTCTGGACAGACAACCCGCAGGGACACGCGAACATCTTCGCCCAAAAGATCGCCCCCTCCGGCGAAACGCTGTGGGCGGACCCTCTGGCGGTAGTGGTGAATCCCGGCGATCAGAGGCTGCTGGACGCGGTGACAGCCACGGACGGCAACTTCATCATCCTTTGGGGCGAGTACGACATCGACCTCACCTTCCAGCTCCGCCTGCAAAAACTGGATGCCAACGGCCAGCGCTTGTGGCCGCTGGAAGGCGTCGCGGTTTACAATCCGGAGCTAAATCTGGCCAAGGCAGTCCTGGCCCCCAATGCCGCGGGCGGAGCCTTCGTGGTCTACGCCAACCAACTGGTGCCAGGCATCATCACCGGCCAAAACTTCGCCGCCAACGGCGATCCGCTCTGGCCCCTGGCAGGGACGGACCTGTTCACGTATCCCCACGAGGTGGTATTGCTCGGCGCGGTCAGCGATGGCGAGGGCGGCCTGATCGTCAACCTCAGCAAAAACCTGAACAACTATCCCCAAAACCATCTGATCCGCTTTTCTTCCCAGGCGGAGATCGTGGGCAACAATCCACTGGTGAACAACAATCTCTTTCCCGATCTGAGGTTTGAGCTCCTGCCCGGCGCGCCCGGCAGGTTCATCCTCTGGCAACAATACAATGAACCTGAACGCAGCATCCGCTGCCGCCAGATCAACAATCTGGGCAACCTGCTCCCGTTTGAAGCAACCCAATATTTGTTGGGGGACATGATCGAGCTTTCGGACCTGAAACTGGCAAGAACCACGGAAGGCGGCCTGGTCCTGGCCTGGGCGGGCAGTTTGCCGGATTTCAGCTCACAACTGCGGATCCAGAAATTCAGTCCCACTTTCCTTCCCCTCTGGCCAGGCGAAGGGGTGGAACTCGCCAGCGGCAGCGATCATGTTTTCAGCCTGAGCCTGGACGTCCATCCCAACGGCAACGCCTGGCTGGCCTGGGATGAATGGCTGTGGGAGCCTCCCGCCAGCAGCTACTTCAGCAAGGCCCAATTGGTGCTCCCCGCCGGCGTTCCGGCCTGGGAACCGGGCGGAAAACTGCTCTCACAGCACAACTCTTCACCCACGGCGATGGGCTGGGACGACCGCGGCTTGTTTCTCTGGTTGTTATTGGACGAGGGGAATCTCAGCGTCCGGCGCCAGGTTTTCAGTTCCGCCGGGACCCCCTACCTGGCGGAAGGCGGATTGCCGCTGGTGCAACAGCTTTTTGGCCAGGCCAGCCTGAGGGATTGCGTCGCCTTGCAGGACAGATGGTTCTGCGTCTGGAGCGATCAGCGGACGGGGCCCCGGGTCTACTATCAGATCCTGGACCAAAACCTCAACTGCCTGCTGGAGCCGGCCGGGCGCCCAATGCCCGCGGGAATCGACGTGCAGGCGCTGGCAAAAGTGGGCGGCAACGCCGTCGCGATTCTCAGCTACGGTTATGTCGATGACGTCTATACTTTCTTCGTCCAATTGATCGACGCCAACGGCAACTGCCTCTATCCCGGCAGCGGCATCCTCCTCAGCTTTGCCACCGGAGGCTGGGCCAACGATCTTGCCCTGGACAGTTTTGAGGGCGATATCTACCTGACCTGGGTGGAGGCCTCCACTGACTATGAGTACTTCTACATCAAAGGGCAGAGGATCCACGACGGACAGTTGATGTGGGAACCAACCGGGCGCGTACTGATGACTTATGAATCTGATTTCTACCCGTCAAATCCGCGCTGGGAGGGCAACTACCTCGTTTGGCGGGTCGAAAACTACAGTGCTGGCCTGGTATCCGCCAACGCCCTGCTCTTTGACGCCAACGGCAATCCCGCTGCGGGCTGGGCGCCGGAGGGGGTGGAACTGGTCGTTCCAACGGGCTCGGTCTACAACCAGTCCGTGGTCAGCAGCGGCCTGGTGGAAGGGGACCTGCGGGCTTTTATCGAAGTCGGCTCCAGCCTGCGCGCCCAACGGATCAATCCCCAGGGGCAAAGGCTGTGGACGGACAATGGCGTGCAACTGCAATCCCCCGGCGGCAGCCTCTACCTGAAAGACGCGGTTTACGCTTCCGGTACGGCTTTCCTGATGTTGGAAACCGCCGCTGCCGGCGACCAGCTATTGTTTCAAGAGATCGGGGCGGACGGCGTTTTGCGTTTTCCGGGGCTGGGAAACACCGTCGCGACCGGCCTGGACTTCAGCTCCGGCGGACAATTGCTGGGATTTGCCGACGGGACCTGGCTCTCCGCCTGGACCGGGACAACCGGCAATCTGATCGAAAGCCGGGATGTATTCATCCGCCAGCTTTCGCCCGACGGAGTGCCTTTGGGAGCCGGCCCGACCGTGCTTTGCGACGCCCGCTACGCGCAATACGCCTTGCAGGGAGCCGCGCTCGGAAACCGCGCCCTGCTGGCCTGGAACGACGACCGGGCCGGGATCATGAATTCAGAACAGGCCTACACCGGGATCTGGGCCAACAGCTTCACCAGCGCCTGGACGCCGGTCGCCGCGGAACCTCTGCCCCCGGTTGCTTTCGCTCTGGGAGCCAACTTTCCCAATCCCTTCAACCCCAGCACCGCCATCCCTTTCAGCCTGCCCGTCGCCGGCCCGGCCAGCCTGGGTATCTACAATCTGAAGGGTCAGTTGGTGAGGAACCTCTGCCAGGACGAATTCCACTCCGCGGGAAACCATTGCGTTACCTGGGATGGACGCGATGGCCGGGGCCAACCGGTCGGCAGCGGGATCTATTTCTACCGCTTGAATAGCTCCGGCAAACAGCTTATCCGCAAAATGGTCCTGACCAAGTAGCAACCGTAGTTAGCCAGAATGTTCTAAAACTATTATCTTCATCTATTTGCCTACAGCATGATGAACATGGAGACCAAATACCTGTATAAACAGTTGTAAATCAACACATTCCTGATTCACTCTTATGACCATTACGCTACCATTACGGGACCATTACGGGCTTCACCCGCAATGGTCCCGTAATGGTAGCGTAATGGTCATAGGAGCGATATGGTTACCTATACGGTTTACACCGATGTCACTGCTGCCTTTGATAACGCCACAATCCAAACCACGCAGGACACTTCCACCTATTCCGGCTTTTGCGCTCCAGGCGGACCTTACTACTGGAGAGTGAAAGCCACCGACCTTACCGGTTTGGTTGCCTACAGCCCAACCTGGAGCTTCTTCGTGCATCCGGATGCCAAGCCGCGCGCTCCGGTTTCCTTTACCCTTACTCCCGTGGGATCGGATATTCTTATCGCCTGGGACGCCGTTCCAGGAGCTGATTCCTACTCCGTCTATTTCTCTTCCGAGCCCGCTGCTGGCTTCACTCTGCTGGCGTCCAACTTGTACGCGCCGGAGTTTTTGCACAACAGGGCGGCGCTTTCCCCCTGCGGATTCTACCGCGTGGTAGCCATAGACAATTTATGACTCTGGCAGCAATGCCCATGCCGAGATTTGGACCCCGGAAAACCCGGGGTTCAGATTCGCCTGCCTGTGTCCGGCCATGAGAACCCGGGCAAGTTTTTTCTTGACAGATACCCAGCTTGAAAGAAAATTCGCCCTATTGATTTGAACTGCTTTGCTAAAATATGCATCTCATATACATGGAGGAGATCGATCATGAAGAAACTTGTCTTGTCCTTCCTTTGCGTCTTGATCGGTGCGGGAATTCTGAATGCCGATACCAATGTTTCAGGCACCATCAACACTTCCCAAACCTGGACCCTCGCTGGTTCACCCTACATCATCACCGCCAACGTCGAAGTCCGCGGCAATCCCACCCCCATCATCAACATCCAGGCTGGCGTGCAGGTGAAATTCAGGCTCTCTTTCAAACTAAGTGGGTAAGTCCCTCCATTAGGTAGCCACATTTCTGCAAGACTTTCAGCCGGAAGTATTCGAAGTCTTTGTAGCCATAGGCTCTTTTTAAAAGTGACTTGATTATGTTGTTCACGGCCTCAGCTTTGGCGTTGCTGATATGGTACTTAAACCAGTTCAGCAGGATGTGAAGTCTTTGCCTGATCTGATTGGCAAGCCTGACAAACGGTGCAAAATGTCCCTTATCAACGATGGCACACCAATTTAGCAGTCTTTGCTCAGCCTCATCTTTATGGATGTCTTCATCAAATATGGAAAGCAGCATCTCTTTCAACAGATAAGCTTCATACAAGGGTTGGTTATCCAGTTTCATTTGCTCAAGTGCGTTGAGTTGCTTGCTGTTTGAGTTTTGTAGCCGTCTCAGTGCCAGCCAGCGGCTATGCTTTTTGCAGTGGCGTCGTTCCTCATCCGTTAGCTGTCTTTGTATGTCTCGCCTGATCTGTTCCAGATGCCGGTTAACAATTCTGCTGAAATGGAAGCGATCAAAGACGATATAATGTTCTGAAAAGTGCTCACAGGCAGCTCCAATATAGGACTGGCTGAAATCCATGGAAATCGTCTCTACCCATCTCAGTTTGTCATCCCATTTCCGAAACAAACTGGTTGCGCTTTGCTTTGATTTGCCAAGAGATACATCAATTACTCTGGCGTCTTCCTGGTTGGTCAGGACCGTAGCCGGAGTTTCGCATATTTTCTGCTAAGTCATTGTAAAACAAGGAGAGTAT
>CAZOVZ010000012.1:0-55194 GCA_964583755.1 uncultured Candidatus Cloacimonadota bacterium | reverse complement strand
TGAAGCCGCAAAATGGTATCGTAAAGCAGCGGATCAGGGTGATGCAAATGCGCAATACAACTTGGGATTGAGTTACTATAAAGGCGAGGGTGTAGAACAGAATTCAGTGGAAGCAGTAAAATGGTTCCGCAAAGCGGCGGATCAAGGTAATGCATATGCACAATTCAACCTTGGAGTTATGTATTACAAGGGCGAGGGTGTAGAACAGAATTCAGTTGAAGCGGCAAAATGGTACCGCGAAGCGGCGGATCAGGGTTATGCAAATGCGCAATACAACTTGGGATTGATGTACGATACTGGCGAAGGTGTGGTGCAGAATACAACTGAAGCCGCAAAATGGTATCGTAAAGCAGCGGATCAGGGTGATGCAAATGCGCAATACAACTTGGGATTGAGTTACAATAAAGGCGAGGGTGTAGAACAGAATGCAGTGGAAGCAGTAAAATGGTATCGCAAAGCGGCGGATCAAGGTAATGCATATGCACAATTCAACCTTGGAGATATATATTACGATGGCGAGGGTGTAGAACAGAATTCAGTTGAAGCGGCAAAATGGTTCCGCAAAGCGGCGGATCAAGGTGATGCAGACGCTCAATACAGACTGGGATGGATGTACTATACTGGCGAAGGTGTGGTGCAGAATACAACTGAAGCCGCAAAATGGTATCGTAAAGCAGCGGATCAGGGTGATGCAAATGCGCAATACAACTTGGGATTGAGTTACTATAAAGGCGAGGGTGTAGAACAGAATTCAGTGGAAGCAGTAAAATGGTTCCGCAAAGCGGCGGATCAAGGTAATGCATATGCACAAAGCAACCTTGGAGCTAGGTATTACGAGGGCGAGGGTGTGGTGCAGAATGCTGTTGAAGCCGTAAAATGGTTCCGTAAAGCGGCTGAGCAGGGTGTCGCAGATGCGCAAAAATTACTGGGAGGGATGTACTCCTTGGGCGAGGGAGTCGTGAAAAACGATGAAGAAGCTTATTTCTGGCTTTTACTGGGTACCACTTCCGGAGATGAGGACGATAAGCACATGAGGGACTTGGTGGCAGAACAACTGACGGGAGAACAAAAGAACCGGATCCAAGCCCGGGCCAGCAAGTGGTTCCAGGAGCATCAAGACCTGAGCGAATAGCATAAACACGCAACTTGGGGAAACTTGCCGGGTGACAATTTACCAGGCTATCCACGGCTCGTTTCCGGATGACAATTAGCAGCGTTAAATTGTTGTCATAAAAGGAACTGGATTCCGGCCTGCACCGGAATGACAGACGCTTTATATCTGGTTACCCCCTCAGTTTGAACTTGAGCCTTTAGTTTTCCCATAGAGAAACAGAGATATCAATTTGGAAACCCTACAAGTGGGGACCCCTACGGAAGGGAGGGAATAGAGAGGGGTTGTCCAAGAAAAGCCGCGCTTCACCCGTAATGGCCCTGTGATGATAGCATAGTGACCAGAGAAGCGGATAAGGAAAAACTTGACATCAGATGGCCGCGGCAGGAAAGTATTCTGATGAATTCTGACAAGCGAATAGAGGAATGATGCCGGAGCCGGGATGAAGAAGCTGGCGAGCCTCCTGCTGTTATTGGCGCCGCTACTGGCGCTGCCGGGCGTGATCCACCAGATCGGCGGATACGACGCCGACAGCTTTGCCTGCCGCGACATCTGCGTGCAGCGCAGCAAGGCCTATGTTTCCGATGGCGGGGCCATCTATCCCAACGGCTTCGCGATCCTGGACATCACCGTGCCTGTGAACCCCCAGTTGTTGGGCTACGCCAGCCATCTGAACCGCTGTTACGACATCCGCGTGCACAACCTGCGGGCCTATGTGGCGGCGGGGGAAGACGGGGTTTTGGTGTTTGACGTGAGCGATCCCTCCGCGCCGGCGGGCATCACCAGCCTGAGCATGGAAGGACGCTGCGAAACCCTCACGATCGAGGGCGACAGGCTCTACGCGATCGATTCGCTCCACGGCCTGAAGATCTACGACATCAGCGGGCCGAACCCGCAATTGCTTCGCGCCTACGACCTTTACTCGGCCAATGACATCCTGGTCTGCGGGGACCTCGCCTATGTGGGGGCCAACAATCCCGGCCTGGTCATCCTGGATGTGAGCGACCCCACCGCCATTTATGAACTTGGGAGCTTTGACGAGGACAGCATCACCGCCAAGTGCCTCAGCAAAGAAGGCGACCTGCTCTACCTCACGGATAAATGGCAGCACCACTATCTGGCCAACGCGGCGGACCCCGCAGAGCCTTATCTGCTGGCCAGCCTGCCCGACCAATACTGCGGAGTCGGCTGCATCTACGAAAACCACCTGTTCGTCGATGTCTGGACGGGAGTCGGCCTCAACCGGGTGATGAAGGTTTTCGACCTCGCCGATCCCACCCAGCCGGCGCTGATCGCCACCTGCTCGCTGCCGGGAGCCGTCTTTTCGCTTTACCCGATGGGGGACCGGCTCTATGTGACGCCCGAGACAGGGGATCTGATGATCTTCGACATCAGCGACTTCTCCAATCCGGCCCTGATCACCACTTCCCACATCCCCGCCAGCGCCATCGCGGTCAAACTGAGAAACGACTATGCCTACATCGCTGACAGCGACAGCCGGCTGATCCAACTGGATGTCTCGGAACCCGCCAACCCGCGCCTGGTCTCGCAGTATCCCCTGCCCCATCCTTTCATGGACCTGGAACTGGCGGGCGATCTGGCCTTCGTTTCGACCGGGGATTTCCAACTGAGGATATTCCAACTGGGAGAGGACGATCCGCCCACTGGGAGCAACTTTCACCTGCTGGCCAGCCTGCCCACGGGAAACTACCCCCGCGACCTCTGCGTGGACGGCAACACGGTGTTCATCGCCAACGAGGGGAACCTGCTGAGCGTAAATGTGACAGACCCTGCCGATCCGCAGATCGTGAGCGCCTTTCCGGCCCCGGACCTGTTCAACTGCGAACTGGTCGCCAAATACCAAAATCACCTCTATGTGGCGTCCTGGGGCATGCCGCTAATGATCATCGACGTGAGCGACATCCACAATCCCACGCTGGTGGGCACGCTCGGCACCGCCGCCGTCACCGCCAGTTTGGAAGTGAGCGGCCACTATCTGTATCAGACGGGCTACTCGCTGCCGGTGTTGATCTACGACCTCAGCGACCCCGCCCAGCCGGTTTACCTGGGGGCCTTGCCAGATCCCAGCTCGGACCAGCCGCTGCTGTTCAGGGAGGGGGATTTTCTCTTCGTCTCGTTTCTGGGCACCAACAACATTAAAGGCTACAGCCTGGACAATCCCGCCTGGCCAGGCCTGATCTGGAACTACCAATGGAGCCTGCCCGCCTGGGACCTGGCCTACCGGGAAGGCCTGCTCTACGTTTGCGGCAAGGAAAGCGGGTTTTGCATACTGAACACCAACCTGTTCACCGCCGGCAACGATCCCCAGGCCGTGCCGGCCCCGGCGTTCGATTTTTCCTGCTACCCCAATCCCACCGCTGGCAGCGCCCAATTCAGCTATAAAGCAGAGACACCGCACCAAGCCGGATTGACCGTCTTCAACCTGCGCGGCCAGGCGGTCCGCCATTTGACCACCGGCCCTGGCAGGGCCGGATTGAACACGATCGCCTGGGATGGAGCCGATGATCTGGGCCGGCGCGTTTCCGCGGGCATCTATCTGGTCCGGCTGCAAGCCTGCGGCCAGACGGCGTTCCGCAAGATCGTCAGGCTGAATTAGCGGTTCTCTTCCCTACCGGAACGACAGATCTGGAAACCCCACCCAAGCCGGTGCCTGCTTTGCGTGAATCGCCCCGCTTCAGCCTTCCTCCTTGCCGGGGAGAGGAATTTGCGTCCCGGCCGAGGAAAAAGCTTGACGAAAACCGGAGGCGAAAAAAGGATAACTAAAGTTCATCGAGACGCGAAAGCGTGACCGAATAAACAGGAGAGAACTGCTAATCCCAATCCGTAAACCAAGGGAGGTATTGCCTTATGATAGATGCCTTCAGCCTGCTCAAAAAGATCGACGCTGAAATGGTGCTGGACGCCGCCACCGGGCGGGGAGACTTTATCAACATCCTCAAACAGAATCTGCGTTCCTACACCCAGATCATCGGCGTGGACGGCAACGAACGCGTGGTGGACATGGCCCAGAAACTGTTTCCGGAAAACGATGTGGAAATCTATCAGATGGACCTCGAAGACCTGCAGTTTGACGCCGCCTATTTTGACCTGGTGACGCTCTCCAACTCGCTGCACCACCTCGAACACCCGGACAAGGTGTTTGCCGAGCTGCTGCGAGTGCTGAAACCCGGCGGAACGCTCCTGGTGACAGAGATGTACCGCGACGGCGACCAGAGCGAAGCCCAGCAGACCCATATTTTGATGCATCACTGGCTGGCGGGGATCGACCGCCGCTACGGCATCCACCATCAAAGCACCTATGCCCGGGACGAGCTGGCGGCGCTCTTTGCGCGGCTCAAACTGAAGCATGCGCAGACCGTGGATTTTTACTTTCCGGTGGACAATCCCAAGGAAGCCCGCAACTGCGAAAGCCTCAAGCGCAACGTGGCCGAGTGCTTCAAGCGGATCGACAGCCTGGAAGACGCCGACGAACTGCGCGCCGAAGGAAACCAGATCCTGGACCGTATTAACAAAGTGGGTTGCGCCAGCCCCAGCCGGCTCATCCTCACCGGGGTCAAACCAACCCCGCCCAAAACCGCAAACACCAAAGGAGATAAATGATGCTGTTTGAAGAAAACCTGTTTGAACTGCCCCAGGCCCAACTGACCAAATTGGGGAAAAAATATGGCATAACCGGCTACACCCAGATGAAGGGCAACGAGCTTGTGTTCAAGCTGTTGGAATTCCAATCCGCCCAGGAAGGCCTGGCCTTCGTGACCGGCTGCCTCGAGATCATGGAGGACGGCTTTGGATTCCTGCGCTTTCCCCAAAACAACTATCTGACCAGCCGCGACGACGTCTATGTGTCGCTCACCCAGGTCCGCCGCTTTGGGCTCAAGACCGGCCACATGATCTCCGGCCCGGTCCGCTCCCCCAAAGAAGGCGAAAAATACTACGCCCTGCTGCGCGTGGAAGCGGTCAACTACATGGCCCCGACGGCGATGCAGGAACTGCGCACCTACGACGCGCTCACGCCCTATTACCCCACCGAACGGCTGAACCTGGAATTTGACCCCAAAAACTACTCCACCCGCATCATCAACCTCTTCACCCCCATCGGCAAAGGGCAGCGCGGCCTGATCGTCGCCGCTCCCCGCACCGGCAAGACCACCCTGCTGCAGGACACCGCCAACGCCATCCTGACCAACCATCCGGAGGTGTATCTGATCGTGCTGCTGGTGGACGAGCGCCCCGAAGAAGTGACCGAGATGAAAAAGATCCTCAGGCCGGGAAACCGTGAAGTGATCAGCTCCACCTTCGACGAATCGCCCAAAAACCACACCGCCGTCAGCGAGATGGTGTTGGAAAAGGCCAAACGCATGATCGAGCTGAACCAGGACGTCGTGATCGTGTTGGACAGCATCACCCGCCTCGCAAGGGCCTACAACAACATCACCCCCTCCAGCGGCAAGGTGCTCTCCGGCGGTATCGACGCCAACGGCCTGATAAAGCCGAAAAAGTTCTTTGGCGCCGCCCGCAACACCGAAGAAGCCGGCTCGCTCACCATCATCGCCACCGCATTGATCGACACCGGTTCCAAGATGGACCAGGTCATCTTTGAAGAATTCAAGGGCACCGGCAACATGGAACTGGTGCTGGACCGCAGCATTTCGGACATGCGCCTCTACCCCGCCATCGACCTGGTGAAGAGCGGAACCCGCCGCGAAGAGCTGCTGCTCACCCAAAACGAGATCAACCGCATGTATGTGCTGCGTAAATACCTGAAAACGATCAGCCCGATCCAGGGCATCGAGACCCTGCGCAAGCGGATGCAATCCACCGAAACAAACAACGAAATGCTGAATTCCATGAGCAATTGACCCTGGAAGCCAGTTCCCGCGCTCACCGGAGAGTTTCACCCATGCGCCGGCCGACCCTGCTCTGCCTTCTGCTAACGCTGCTGCTGGCGGCGGCTTTGAACGCCCAGCAGGCAGCCCTCGGTTCCGCTTTTGGCGCCGGCCTCGAGCTATACCAAAAAGGCAATCTGGACGAACTGGCGGACCGCCTTCCCACCCTGAAAGCCTCCACCAACGAGGAATCCGCCCTGCTGCTCTATCTGAACGCGATGCTCAAGACGGGAAAGGCGGAGACCAGCCAGCTGCTGCAACAGGCCGGGGATAAATACCCCGCCACCCATTACGGGCAACTGTCCCTGCTGGAACTCGCCAAGATCATGATTCTGGACCGCCAGATCCCCCAGGCCCAGTCGCTGCTGCAAAAGATCAACTCGGCGGAACTGGTGGAACGCTACTACTGGCTGGCAGTCTGCGCCGAAGCCACCGACGCCGCCGCTGCCGTGATCTCCAACGCGGAAGCCTATCTGCGCCTGGCTCCCCAGGGCAGATTCGCGGAGGAATCCCACTACCTGATTGCCGGCGCGTATCAGGACCAGGCCAAGCATCAAAGCGGCATCGCCACCCTGAACAAGCTGAAAAACCTGCCCGGCTTCCCCCGCGACCAGCAGTATTTCAGCTACCGCCTGGGCTACCTCAACGAACTGGCCAAAAATCCCGCCGAAGCTTTGGAAAACTACCGGGCGGGCTTTGAACTCAACCGGCTTTCGCAGGTCGCCTTCCAGATCGAAGACCGGCTCTTTGAGCTCAAACGCAAGTTTCCCTCCAGCGTGGACCTGGCTTTCCTCTATCCGTACACGGAACTGGACATCCCCCTGCTCAGCACGGCTGCGGCCGACACCACCCACGCCGAGATTCCACCGGAACAGGGCAAAATCCGCCTGGACGGCAAACCCAGCGGCGGGCTCTATATCCAGGCAGGCAGGTTCGGCGTGGAAGCCAACGCCAACAAACTGAGCCATGACCTCCGCCAGCGCAATCTGACCTCCAACTACTTTCAGGACAGCAGCAACAAATCCGTGCCCTGGGTGGTGGTCTGTGGACCCTACCCCACCCGCGACGAGGCCGAAAAGGCGCGCCAGAGGCTGCTGGAATGGGACATCAAGGGTTTCATCACCCAGTTCTGACACCGCCGTGAGCGCCGCCAAATCCAGCCCTGAAGCCAAACTGACCCCCATGCTCAAGCAGTTTAAGGAGGTCAAGGACAAACATCCGGACAAGCTGATCCTCTTTCGCATGGGCGATTTCTACGAGACCTTTTTCGACGACGCCTACACCGCCTCCAAAACCCTGAACATCACCCTCACCACGCGGGATAAAAACAGCGAAAACCCCGTTCCCCTGGCCGGGTTTCCCTATCACGCGCTGGAACACTATCTGGACAAACTGATCAAGGCCGGGCTGAAAGTGGTGATCTGCGAGCAGACCGAAGACCCCAAAAAGGCGGTCGGGCTGGTCAAACGCGAGGTGGTCGAGATCATCACCCCGGGCACGATTTTGGACAACTCCCTGATCGAAGGCGCCGCCAACAACTTTCTCTGTTCCGTCTACTACGAGAAAACCCCCGACCGCACCGGCCTGGCCAGCCTGGACCTCTCCACCGGGGATTTCAGTTTCACGCAGCTCTGGGGCTTTGAACTCGCCAACGAACTGCTGCGCCTCAAACCCTCCGAGATCATCGTGGACGGCGTGGCCAGCGAGGACATGGTCAAAGGCCTCAAGCTGGAATATCAGCCCACGCTCACCATTTTCGACAACTGGCAGTTCCGGCCCACGGAAGCCGCCGCTGTGCTCAAAAAACACTTTGGCGTGCACTCCCTGGAGGCCTTCGGCGCCCACGACAAACGCCTCGGCGCTACAGCCGCGGGAGCGGCCCTGGCCTATGTGCAGAGCCTCTACCAGGTGCCGCTCAGCCACATCTCCGGGCTCAGCTACTACTCCCTGGAAAACTTCATGCAGTTGGATGAGGTCACCCGCCGCAACCTCGAACTGCTCAAATCCCTGCGCTACGGAAACCGCGCCGGCAGCCTGATCGCCGTGCTGGACCAGACCCAGACCCCGATGGGCGCCCGCCTCTTGCAAAACTGGCTGCTCCATCCCCTGTTGCGCGTGAAGGAGATCGAGGCCCGCCTGGACATGCTGGAAGGGTTTTTCTCCAACACCGCCTACCTGAAAGACGTCCGCAACTGCCTGCGCGACATCGGCGACATCTCCCGCCTGGTTTCCCGCCTCGGGGCCCTGCGCATCAATCCGCGCGAGCTGCTGTCGCTCCGAAGCTACCTCTTCACCGCGCTGGAGCTGCGTTCCAAGCTGGCGCTCTACAAGAACGATCTGCCCCGCAGCTTCAGCGAAGCCCTGGGCGGTTTCGCCGAAATGATCGCCACCATCGAGGCCGCCATCCGGCCCAACCCGCCCCTCACGGTTACCGAGGGTGGCATCTTCAACGCCGGCTACGACAAGGATCTGGACGAACTGCTGGAGATCATCCACGACGGCAAATCCTGGATCGCCCGCCTGGAAGAGGACGAACGCAAAAAGACCGGGATCTCCACCCTCAAGATAGGCTACAACCGCGTTTTCGGCTATTACATCGAAGTCGGCGCCGCCCACAAGGCCAAGGTGCCGGATTACTACATCGCCAAGCAGACCCTGGTCAATTCCGAGCGCTACATCTCGCCCCGGCTGAAGGAGTTTGAGGCGAAGGTCCTCAGCTCCGAAGAAAAGATCAAGAGCCTGGAATACGAGCTCTACAAAGACCTCCGCCAAAACCTGGCGAGCCAGCTCGACGTGCTGCGCCAACTGGGCGAGACCATCGCGCTGATCGACGTTTACAGCTCCCTGGCCTGGCTGGCCTGGCAAAACGGCTACTGCCGCCCGAAGTTCAGCGACAGCCGCAGCCTCACCATCGTCAACGGCCGCCATCCCGTGATCGAAGAACTGATAGAAGACGGCGAGTTTATACCCAACGACACCGCGCTCGAAGCTGGCGACACCACCATCGCCATCATCACCGGACCCAACATGGCGGGAAAATCCACCTATCTGCGCCAGATCGGACTGCTGGCCATCCTGGCCCAGATCGGCAGCTACGTCCCCGCCGATAGCCTCGAGATGCCGATCTTTGACCGCGTCTTCACCCGCGTCGGCGCCTCCGACAACCTCGCCCAGGGCCAGAGCACCTTCCTGGTGGAGATGATCGAAACCGCCAACATCCTCAACACCGCCACCCGCAACTCCCTGATCCTGCTGGACGAGATCGGCCGCGGAACCTCCACTTTCGACGGCCTCAGCCTGGCCTGGGCCATCATCGAACACATCCACAAGACCAAAGGCGCCCTCACCCTCTTCGCCACGCACTACCACGAACTCACCGAGATGGAAAACATCTATGCCGACATCAAAAATTTCAACGTCCTGGTGAAGGAATACAACGACCAGATGATCTTTCTGCGCAAGATCGAACGCGGCGGCGCCGACCAAAGCTACGGCATTCAGGTCGCCCGCCTGGCCGGGATTCCGGACCGCGTGATCCGCCGCGCCAGGGAGATCCTCAAAAACCTGGAAGAACACGAGATCAGCCCCCAAGGACTGGCTTCCGCCCTGCGCAAGAAACTGGCGACCAACTCGCCCCAGCTCGAACTCTTTGAAGTGCTGGCCAACAAAGCCCAGGCAACCGACCCCATCCTCGAGGAGATCAAAGACCTCGACCTGGATGGCCTCACCCCCATCGAGGCCTGGCAAAAACTAAAGGATTTTCAGAAAAGATTATGACAACCCCCCGCTTCATCCTTTTCACCGCCCTGGCTCTCAGTCTCCTGCTGGTTTGGGGCTGCGCGACCAATTCCCAAAAGGAACTCGCCGGCAGGATCAATGGCACCCCCATTCCCTACAGCGATTTCATCGACGCCTACCGCGGCCACTACAACAACTTCCAGGTGCTCAACAACCGCGTTCCGGATGGCGACGAGCGCGACCTGATCCGCCAGCAGACCTGGACGGACGCCACCAAACACGTCATCCTGACCGACCTGTTTGCCCAGTACAAGATTTCCGCCACGCCCGCCGAAGTGCTGGACACCCTGCGCCAGAGCGTGCCCGGCTATATCCTCAAATCCCCGGTTTTCGCCACGGACGGCAAGTTTGACCGCGCCCTCTACCATCAGTCACTGGAGTTTGACAACCCCCAAAACCTCGCCCCGCTGCGCAAGAACTACCTCGAATACGTGGTCCCCATCCAGAAACTGAAGGAGCTGCTCATCGACCGGGAACTTCTCACCAAAAATGAGCGCAAACTCGCCGAAAAAGTGCTGCAAACCAGGGCGGACATCGTCTGGACCGTCCTCGACGAAGCCAACCTGGATCCGGTGGTCACCGATGAAGAGATCAACTTTTACTACGCTCAGAACAAGGAAGATTACAAGCTGGACCCCTATTACCGCCTCGGCTGGACCAGCATCCCGGTCAGCTTTTCGGACAGCGACACCCGCTCCAGCAAAACCCTGGCCGACTCGCTCCACGCGGAACTCGCGGCAGGCGACAGCCCCGAAGACGCCATTGCCCGCCGCCAGAGCTATTTCCCCCAACTCACCTACAAAAACGCCGGGTTCCAGAAGAACACCGAGATCGGCGACGACCTGTATGCCCTGTTTGCCAGGATGGAAGAAGGCGAATACACGAAGCCCCTGCCCCAGCCGGAAAGCGTGCTCATCCACAGGCTGGACACGCGCACCAAGAGCATGAGCAGCTTCCACACCCTGGTGATCCCCTACATCGCTTCCCAACGCAGCATTTCCGCCTCCAAACCCCATGCCGACAACATTGCCCGGTTGATCTCCGAATTGGGGCCCCGGGCCACCGCGGAAGAGATGTCCCTCTCGTTTTGGGACAGCGGCAGGCTGAAACCGGGCAGCCCCTGGCTGGACGACCCCAAACTCTCGCAAGAGCTGTTGGACGCCCTGCCCGGCAAGCCGGACGGATATGTGTTTCCCCCGCTCTATTACGCGCGGGAACAGGCCTGGCTGGTGGTCTACGTGCAGGAAAACCGGTTGGAAAACTACAGCCCGGTGGAGAAGGTGAAAGATGACATCAGAGCCCGCCTGGCCACCCAAAAACGCCGGGACATGACCCAAAGGATGGCGGACCAGATCGTGGCCGGAACAGCCGTCGCGCCAGCTTCAGCCAGAGTTTTGCAGCTAACGGGGATGACGCCCCAAACCCCCGTCCTCGGCCACTCCCTGGAAACCGTTTTCTTCCGGGCTCTGCGCTCCCACTATCAAAAGGAAAGACAAAGCTGGCACCGCGTCGGCAGACTGATCTTCATCCCCACTGTGCTCAGCGCCAAAACCGATAAAAAGGTCAAACCCTCCGCGGCCGATATCCGCCGCCAGTTTGCTAGCACCCTGGCATCTGATTGGTTCGACGCCTGGCTGGCTAAACGCGTCGCCAAGGCCCGGGTGGAGATCTTTACGGATTGACGGCGGGTGATCGCGGGCGATACGGTCCGCGTGGCGCATGACCTCAGCCTCCGACCTGATGCAGGCTGGCAGGTGTTATCGACCGGGTCGCCAGATTCTGGCGTGCGCTTCACTTCGGGGCTGATTCCGTCCTGAGTTCAATAGCGCACGATTTTGCGGTACTGCCGCAGCGAGCCCTGTTCCAACCGGACAAAGTATACCCCAGGAGCCAGTTGGCGCCGGGAGTTGTCCTCACCGTTCCAGTTCAGGGTCAGCTTCCCCGTTTGGCGTCCGGACTGCCGGTACACCAGTTCTCCACGCAAGTTGTAAACGCTTAGGGCATAAGGCGTTGACTCGTCCTTGAGGGAGAGCTCGATGGTCGCGCTGGCGTGGAACGGATTGGGATAGATGCTGTGGATGCCGGAGATCGCCGGAACCTGCTCGTCGACTTGCACGACCAGGGGTTGCAGGGTGAAATCGACCTGAAGCTCCTGCCCGGATTGCACCACCACGCGGTTCAGGGTCAGGGGCTGGTAGCCCACGCAAGTGGCCGTCAAAGTATAGGTTCCCGGCAGCAGCGAGAGGCTGTATTCACCCAGGCCGTTGGTGCCGGCGGAGAGCGTTCCGCAATCGATCAAAGCGCCTTCCAGCGGGGTTCCGCCCTGGCTGGCAACGATTCCGTGCAAACTGCCGTTGGCAAGCTTTGGGAGGGCGTTGGACAAGGTTGGCTCGGAGGTGACTCCGCCGTTGGAGGCGATCACCTGCCAAAGATAGTCGCCGGGAGCCTGCAGATGCCATTCGGTGTCGCAAAATTCAAGCTCCGAAACCGGCTCCGGGCTCAGATTCACCCCGTTGATTGGGGTTCCGTTCTGCAGGTTGAAACGCCAGATTTGATAGCTTTCCGCTCCGGTTTGGGGGGCGTTCCAGGCCAGGTTGACCTGGTTGGCGTCGGCCGTGGCGGTCAGGCAGTCCACGCAGTTTGGGCCCAGGGTGGCGGCTGTGGCGATGTTGCTGTAGTAGCTGCTGTTGTCGTTGATCACGGACTTCACCCGGTAGCTGTAACTGCTGGAGGGGCTGAGGCCGGTAATGAGCAGGCCGTTGACGTCCTGGGGCACCCAATTGACCAATTCCCAGGCGTAACCGTTGAGGGTTTCGACAAAGAATTCGGTTTCATTGGTGGAGTTGTCTTCCCACCGCAATTGGATTTGCGAGGGGGACAAGGCCGTGGCGGTGAGATTGGTGGGCGCGGCCGGGGGAGCGTTGTGGGGCGGGAAATTGATGTGGTCCAGCCAGGCGGTGTCGCCACCGCTGGAGACTCCCTGGTCCTTGCTGTAGGTCCAGGTGAAATCTCGCTGTCCGGGCTGCACCGGATAAAAACACCTGGTCCAGCCAAGTTCTCCGGTCCAGGCGCCAATCTGGACCCCGTCTATGTAGAAACGGAGATAGTCGTAATTGGTTTCGCAGGAGACTTTGCGGAAAAAGCTGATCTCGCCCTCCGCGAGGACGTTGAGGGTCAGGGTCAGCGAGCTGGTTTGGTTGTGCGAGATCGTTCCCGCTTTGGCAGCCTGGAAGCCGGAAAAGTATTCCACTGCCTGCCCGATCCAGACGCTGGCGCCGGAGCTGATCCAGGGATAGGAACCGGTGAACCCGCCTTCGAAACCCTCGTCGGCAGGGGTGGCCAGCAGCAGGTCAACCTGGTCCTGCCGGCTGTTGTTGTCGTTGTCGGTGGCAACCGCGCGGATCGTGTGCTCCCAGGGGCTCTGGCCGGTGGTGACCCAATCCCAGCCATAGGGCGCGCTGTCGTCCGTGTGGGCGGGGGTGAGTTCGTCATCGATGTAAAAGCTGACGCCGGTGATCGTGCCATCGCTATCCGTGGCGCTGACGCTGAAACTGACGGTGCTGCCAAGCTCCGCAACGCTGTTTTCCAGGGGTGTCAGGATCCTGCAGACGGGCATTCCCACGGCGATGGTGGCCAACGCGGCGCTGGCATTGATCATCCCATAGCCGGTATAGCGGTCCCAGCCCGCCCCGCCGTCGATCGTCATATCCGTGGCGGAACTGACGATGGCCTGGCGCACCTCCGCGGGGGTGATGCCAGGGGCTTTGGATATGATCAGGGCGGCGACTCCCGCGGCATAAGGCGTGGCGCAGGAAGTGCCGTTGAAATTGGTGGAATAGCCCCCGCTCATCGTGGTCGCGGGGAGGATCGTGGCGGCCATGATGTCCACGGCTTTGGGATCGTCCTGGATGTTGACGCCGTAGTTTGAGCCCCACCAGTATTCGCCGTCCGTGCTTGAGGTGCTTTTGCGCTGACCGGTCGGACTGGCGGCGCCCACGCTGATCACGGCGTGGTGGTTGGCGGGATACGCGATGACCGCCGCGTTGGAATTGGCGGTCGCCGCGAAAATGGTCACTCCGGCGTTGTAGGCATAGCTGAGCGCGGCATCGCAGCCGGGGTAATCCCCCTCTTCCATGTTGTTTTCGATGCCCAGGCTCATGCTGATCACGTGCGCTCCGTTGTCCGCGGCATGGGTGATGGCGTTGGCGATCGCTGTGAAAGTCATTTCGCCCGAGTTGTTTGACACCTTGAGGGGCATGATCTTGCATCCGCCGGCAACGCCCGCCACCCCGATCCCGTTGTTTGCCTCTCCGGCAGAAACTCCGGCGCACTGCGTTCCATGTCCGTTGTTGTCCTGCGGATTGTTGTCATTGGACCCGTAGTCAAACCCAGGCACACAGTTGTCGTTGAGGTCTGGATGGTTGTAATTCGTCCCGGAATCGATGATCGCGATGATAACGTCGGATTGCCCGAAACCCTGGCTGTCGTCCCAAGCCTCCGGCGCGTTGCTGTCAAAGCCAGCCCCGCCTCCGCCAGGCCCCTGCCCGGTGTTATTGTGGCCCCAGTTTTGGGAGTAGTAGGGGTCGTTGGGCACAGTCTGCAATTGGGCCAGCAGTTCCAACGAGGCGTCCTGGATCCAGGGGCTGGCTTTGGCCCTGGCAAGAGCGGCGGGGGCGGACACGCTGCCGTCCAGACGGATCAGATACCAGCGGTCAAAACCGGTTTTGGCTTCCCAGGCCTTGTCCTTCACGCTGCGGTGGGCCCTGATGATGGCAGTTCCGCCCAGTTCCTCAAAGAGTTTGTCCAGATCCTCCTGGCCAAAGCGGCTGGCCTCTTCATATAGACCTGTCGGCATTTCCAATCCGCTACTTGCTGCGGCGGTGAGCTGGATCTTGATCAGGTCGCTCCGATGGGTGGGCAGTTCTGTGGCAGGACCGGCGTACGCTCTGAGGAGTCCAACGCCGCAGAACAGGACAAAAAGGATGCTTGAGCCAGGAAATCTATTCATTCATTTTACTCCAAAATTATTGACCACTTTTAATAGCAATATGCATTCCAATCACTTACCTTTGTGAAGTCGCGCCCAGACCGGCTGAAAATCGGCAGGCCGCACCCCGCAAAGGCCGCGCCTGTCCATCAGATCGGCCCTATTCCGGGAGCGTTGACCCCGGGTGGTCTCGCCCAAGACATCCCCAACAAAGTTCGGGAAGTCTTGGGCGAGTCTACCGACGGCAGATGGGCCTGGAAATAGGGCGAAACAGTTCCAGGATAGGGGTAGCGCGGCTACTCAAGGCCAGAAAATGCCGGTCCGACTTGCCAGGTCGGACCGGCAGATGGCCCAAATTGATGCTAAGGCAGATTTCTGGGCGGGTTTTCCGCCTGTTTCGCGGGCAGACGTACCGCCTTCACCTGGTAGAATTGCCTGGCCGCGAAGGGCGTGCTGAATTGCGACGCGGCGGAGCCGGCCAGATAGATGAATGTCCCGTAGGGATCGGAAGCGCGCATGATGTCAAAGCGCGTGACCGAGAGGTCGTAGGTCCAATCCAGCCTGACATTGCCAGGAATGTCCGGGTCAGGCTCTATGGTCAGGTCGTCGATCACCGGCAGGGGCTGCCAGATAATCGTGAAGGGACCGTAGATGTTGTTGGTTTCTACGGTTTCGGTGACCGCTCCGAAGGAATCGAGGTAGAGATATGAATCCCAGACACCTTCCAAGGCGGGATCGAAGTTGGAGACGTTGAAGGTAAGATCCACCGGCAGGGAAGCGGGCAGATCGGAGATCAGCTGCCATAGATCGCCAGATTGGTCTTCAACCGGCGGAATGGCAGGATCAAAGTAAAGATCCAGCCAGTGGTCGGTTGTCAGCGGATTCAGGCTGGCATTGGCCACAGTCACGATCAGGGTGCGGGTGTCGCCCATATAGGGCAGCGGAGCCGAAGGCGTCCAGGCCGCGCGGAGGATCTGGAGGTCGGGAGAGGCGGTTGCGACGGTCCAATGGATGCGATAGTATTCGTCGGCGTCATACGCTTCGCCGCTGAAGGCGCCGGTGGCATTGACGAAATTGACCATCCCGGTGTTCACTGTCTTCTTGACGTTGCTGGCGCCGCCTCCGGCATTGGTGGAAAACACAGCGTTCAGGACCACCAGATACTGGTTGTTGTTGATGGTGAGCAATGCGCCTCCGGCCACGCCAAAGAGAAAACGGCAATTGGTGAAGGCGAAATCCGGGTCCACGGTCGCCCCGCTGAGGATGTAAACCCCGTTGGCGGCGAGCTTTTGGAAATAGGTGTAGGCCGCGGCGAGGGTTCCTCCATCTTGAACCACCAGGGTATAATGACCGGTGGTGCTGTGCAACAGGACGTCAGCGGTGGCCGTCCCGATCAGGTTGAGCCGGGCGCCGCTGTAGACCAGGAATTGCGCGCCGTCTTGCAGGTAGATCATGCTGCCGCCGTCGGCATCGAACACGCCGCCATAGACCAAGAGGTTGGAGCCACAGGTGAGGACATTGTGGTTGAGTTTGAAAGTGCCGCTGTAGACTTGCAGGATGCCGTTGCAGGTCACCGCGCTGTTCACGGTCACGGTGTTGGCGCGGGTTTCCTGGTGGGTATGGCCGAGCCTGTCGGTCCAGCTTGCCAAATCCCTCTGGTTGAAATCAGACCCCTCCCTCGGGTTTTTATCGATCCGCAGGATGTGGAGTTCGCCGGCGCCCATTACCAGAAAACCATCGTTGGGACCATACATCTCGACCGCTCCGCCAAGAGGTGTGAAAGTGGCTTGCTGGCTTCGGAAGTCACGCTCGACACGGATCGTACCGCCGGTGATATTCTCGGTCAGGGCAAAGTTGGAAGACAGGAATATCCCCCATCCGTGCTGGTAAATCAGGCCATCGCTCATGTTCAGAGTGACCGGGGCGGTGTAACAAAAGTAACTCTGATCGCTGCCTCCGTAAAGATGCAGTTCACCGCCGGAAATGTCCAGCGTCGTGTTCACGTCCAGATACTGGACGCTGTCCTGATGAAAGTTCGCCGTTCCGGCCGATAATGCGAGGGGGCCGTACAGCCCGGCGTCCACCAGATCAAGGGCGGTGAAGCTGCCGCCGGCGATGTTCAGTTTTCCCCGCGTCCAGTCGTAGGAGTCGCAGATGACGCTGTTCCCGGCCGTTACGGTCAGTTTATGCTCATCCAAAGTCTTGTTCAGTTCCAGGTTGTGAAACACCTCGGCGGCATAAACCCAGCTTTCCACATAGGCGGGATCGAAGACCACCAGGCCCGTCCCCTCCTGAAATGCCGCTTCGCCGACGCTGTTGTACCAGTTTCCGCCAACCCGCATCACCGCCGGGGCAAAGAAAACCCCCGCCTCGATCCGAAAGTAGCCGTTGATGTCCAGATCGGTGATGGCTTGAACCGTGTTCGAACGGGTTGCCGGGCGTGATACGCCTTCCCGGTAGGTGACCAGCTCCGGCATCTGGCTTCCCTCACGGGCAGCGGTCTTGTTGATGTGCAAAGACCTGAACCAGGCGCCGCCGGTCTGGGATACAAAGCAGTCCACTGTTCCAAACATCTCGATGACCCCGCCCGCGGGAGTGAACTCGGGCCGTTCGGCCCGGAAATCCAGGGCGACCCTGATCCGACCTCCGGTTATGTCCTCGCTGAAAGCCCAGACGTTGTTCTGGATGAGAATCCCCTGGTCGTAGAAATCCAGGACCCCGCCGGACATCTCGATGCTGGCGTCCCTGGTGTAGGGCCAGTAGGAGGCGATGGCGCCGCCGTAGACGGTGAAGGTCCCGCCTGTGATGTGCAGGTCGCCGGCCAGGTCGATGCAGCCGGTTGATCCGGCGTAGAGGTTGATGTAGCCTGTGGCATGCAGATACCAGGTACCGGCGATGCAATTGTCGGCAAGGGTGTTGGCGGCGAAAACCCCGGCGTTGACCTCCACCCCGCCCTGCATCCAATCGTAGCTGGCGCAGGAGACCACTACAGAGGAGTTGTTCAGGGTCAGATAACCTGCCGTTTTATCCACGGTCAGGATGTAGAAATGCTCGGAGTCATGGCAATACTGGGTGGCATCGCCAGTGAAGACAACTGTGGAAGTGCCTTCATAAAAAGCGTCCGCCGTGGCGGTGTTGTTCCAGCTACCCCCGATCTCGATTTGATGGGAGCCGGCAGCCAGGTATCCGGTCTCCAGATGGAGGTCGCCTTTGAGCTCCAAATCGCTGTCCAGGGTCACCGAAGTGGTTGGATTTATATGCAATTCTTGCAGATAACAGTAAGGCCCCTGGAGGTCGATGGTCTGGCTGACGCCGTCCATGACCAGCGAGCCGTAGAACCAGCGCAAGCCAGCAATGGAGTCTGTGTTGAAATCCCGCAGCCAGGGCCCTTTGATGATCACGTTGCCTTCGTAGTAGCAGTAGGAACGGCTGCCGGCATAATTCCAGAAACTGCCGTTGATCACGATGTCCGCGTTGGAGCTGGCGCTGAAAGTCAAAAATTGGCCGGTGCAGGCGGAGCGGACGTTGTAGAGTTCGGTGGCGGTGCTGTTGTTGGTGAGGTAGCAGGAGTTGTCGACGCCGCAAAACTCCAGATACCCCATCCCCAGTTGCACGTTTGATCCCACGGCGAAGGTCATGTTGCCATAGCAATAGATTTCCGCTCCGGAATTGCTGATAGCGGCTGTGGCGCCAGATCCCCAGGTGATGTTTCCGCTCACCTCAAAGTCCGTGTTGCTTGTTTGAGCCAATTGGCCGTTGATCAGTGCATCGCCGGAGACGATCAGGTCGAAGGCTCCGACTGTCACTCTGGCCCCCGCGTTTACCGTCAGGTTGTGGCAGATACCTGTGACGGACGTGGTGACAGGATAGCGGAGTGAGGGTATAACGGGGATGATCACATTGGTGGTAGAGGTAGGTATAACGCCCGTATCCCAGTTCAAAACTGAATTCCAGTTGGTGGAGACTGTGCCGGTCCAGGTCGCGGCTGTCGCGGCGAATGCCATTGCCAGCAAGAGAAGAAGCAAAGGAATGCGTTTCATCGTTAACTCCTTTCCCAAAGAGGGCGGACCACCAAGCCTTCAAGCCAGGTGGCAACAAGGTTTCCAAGGTGCTTACGCCTCTAGTATTAAAAACACTTTGAGGCTTGTACTGCAATTAAATACAGTGTGCCATATTAACTCTGCTCACCTCTTTGCAACTATATATATGTCAATTCCAGTGTCAAGGAATAAATATGCGCATTCCGTTGTGTCAGATTAAATGCAAGGATATGAACATGCAGGCATACCAGTTACCGCGTCAGGGTGAATCAGCGGTTGGGGACTGAGATCGGCCCCGGGCAGGTCTGCAAACCGGTAAGGGACGCCTGACGGGCAAGGTTTCGGCCACGGGCCGGAAATGTTATTTAGCTTGACAGATAAAGGCGGTGTTGGGAGCATAGCCCTAAAGATTTGAACGCCATTATCAAAACAACCGAGGATGCGAGATGAAATATTTCAGGAAAATGATCGGCGAAAAGTGCTACCTGTCGCCGGTTTCGATCGAAGACGCGGAAAAGTATACCGAGTGGATCAACGATCTGGAGATAGGCCAGTTCATGCTGTTTTCCTCCGCGATCTATGACGTGGAGCGGGAACGCCAGGCCTTGCGGCAGCTGATGGACAACAGCACTGTGTTCGCCATCGTGGAAAAAGACACGAACAAGGCCATCGGCAACTGCGGCCTGCACTATCTGAGCGACGTCCACCGCCACGCCAGTTTTGGCATCTTCATCGGGGAAAAGACCTACTGGAACCAGGGGATCGGCTACGAAGCCACGATGCTGACCCTGGATTACGGATTCAACATCATGAACCTCAACAACATCAGCCTGGAAGTCCACGATTACAACCAGCGCGCCGTCCGCTGCTATGAAAAAGCGGGGTTCAAATATGCCGGGAAACGCCGGAGCTACATCTTCATGGCCGGCCAGTATCACGACGTGTTGATCTACGACCTGCTCGCCAGCGAATTCACCAGCCCCTATGTCAACGAAGTCTTTGCCCGCGCTACCAGCGACGACGCCGGACGGGGCAAGATCACCTTTGAATAGTTTCAGCAAACCATAGATGTTTCGGGAGATCAAGGGCCAGGACCGCGCCCTCGGCGTGCTCTCGCAGGCCATGGAACACGGGCGCGTCAGCCAGTCCTACCTGTTTCACGGCATCGACGGCGTGGGCAAATTCACCACGGCGCTGTATTTTGGGATGGCCCTGAACTGCCTTTCCCACAGCGAGTTCAGACCCTGCGGAGTCTGCAACTCCTGCCGCAAGTTTCTGGCCTACGACCATCCGGACTTCATCTACCTCTTCCCCACGCCCAACTGGAAGATCAGTTCCGAAGGCGAGTTCAAGAGCGAAGAGGAACTGGGGCAGTACCAAAGCTTCATCCGCAACAAGATCGAAAGCCCTTGGAACGATCATTACTTCAAGAATTCGGTGGAGATCCGCAAAGACGCGATCGGTACCCTGATCAAACGGCTGGACCTGTCCAATTTTGAGGCCCAGTACCGGATCTGCATCATCGAAGACGCCGACGAGATGAACATCCACACCTCCAACGCCTTTTTGAAAACCCTGGAAGAGCCCCCCGCCGACACGGTGATAATCCTGGTCACCAACCGACTTTCCATGCTGCTGCCCACCATAGTTTCGCGCTGCCAGCAGGTCTATTTTCCGCCGGTTCCGCCCAAGGTGATCGAAGGCATCCTGAAAGACAAGTTTCACACTACCCACGAGCGCGCCCTGGCGGCCTCGAGGATCGCCGACGGCAGCGTGAAACGGGCCGTGCGGCTGATCCAGGAAGATTCGCTGCTGCTGCGGGACCGGGCGTTTGAGATCGTCCAGATGGCGGCAGCGGGCAAGGACCTGGCCTTTTACAATTCCGTTTCCGGCGGGGAACGGCTGAACGGGGAGACCGTGACCGAACTGGTGCGCTATGTCTGCATGTTTGTGTCCGATCTGAACCTGATCTCCCTCGCGCCGGAACTGGTCACCAACATCGACAAACTCGAATTCATCCGGCAATACGGCCTCCCGCTGTATGACACCTACGGCGGCAACCTGGCAGACCGGACGCTGGACTTTACCATGCAGATGGAGGACCTCAACCGCAAGCTGGCCGGAAACGTGAACCCCAGCCTGGTGATGTTCAACGTCTATCTGAAACTCTGCAAGGTCTTCCGGGGCTGACCGGTGTCCCAGAAAAAACTCGCGCGCAACATCAGCGTGATGTCCTTTGCCATCCTGATCAGCCGGATCTTTGGCCTGATCCGCGACCAGGTGATGGCCTACTGCTTTGGCACCACCTTTCTGAACGACGCCTTTGTGGTCGGCTTCAAAATCCCCAACCTGCTGCGCAGCCTGTTTGGCGAGGGCGCGCTGTCCGCGTCCTTTGTGCCCATCTACAACGAGATCGGGATCAAGGAAAACCGGCAACGGCAGATCACTTTCGCCCTGCAAGTGCTGTCCATCCTCACGCTGTTGCTGCTGGCGCTGACTGTGCTGGGAATCGTTTTCGCGCCCTGGATCGTGAAACTGATCTTTGCCGGCCTGCCCCCGGAAACCCACAAGCTGGCGGTGACGCTGACCCGGATCATGTTTCCCTATTTGCTGTGGATTGGGCTGTCTTCCACCATGATCGCCATCCTCAATTCCCACGACCGGTTTTTCATGACGGGGCTGTCCTCCGCGCTGCTCAACGTGGGCATGATCGCCAGCATGCTGGTGCCCCGGATGCTTGGCGTGGAAGGCGTTCCCCTGGTCAAATGGGCCGCCCTTGGCGTGTTTGGCGGCGGGGCGCTGCAGACGCTGATCAACTTTCCCTATCTGAAAAAGCTGGGCTATCCCCTCAAACTGGCCACCAGATTTGGCGGCGAGGCCTTGAATGCCATGTGGACGAGGTTCATCCCGTCGCTGATCGGAGTTGGGATCCGGGAAATCAATCTGATCGCGGACAGCCTGATGGCGTCCTTTTTGGTGGTGGGCAGCATTTCCGCCCTGGAATACGCCAACCGGTTGTTTCACCTCCCGCTGGGCGTCTTTGCCATTTCCACCGGGATGGCGCTACTGCCAACCTACTCCAGATTGGTCACCAAGGGCGATTTTGACGAGCTATCCCGCCAGTTGCGCTTTGCCACGGTCTCCCTGGCCTACATGATCCTGCCCGTGACCACGCTGATCCTGGCCTTGGGCGGGGACCTCGTGAAGATCCTGTTCCAACGAGGCGCCTTCGATGCCCGGGCCAGCCTGATGACAGAACAGGCCTTGTTTTTCTATACCCTGGGCCTGATCTTTTTCAGCCTGAACCAGACCCTGACTCCGCTGTTTTTCGCCAACAAGGACACCAGGACCCCGGTGAAAATTGCCGCCTGGATGGTTGGCCTGAACATAGTATTGAACTATACTTTGATGCAGTTCATGCAGCACCGGGGACTGGCCTTTGCCACCTCGCTGACGGCGATGGCCAACTACATCCTGCTGCGCGGCTTGATCCGTAAAAGCATGCCCCAGGTCAGTTTCAAAGGCATCGCGCCAAACATCTTCAAAAGCGTGGCCATCTGCGCGGCCATCTATGCCGGACTGGTGCTGGCCAACCGCCAGTTTGCCGGCCAGGGCACAGCTTATCTGATCGTGAAAGACCTCGCCCTGGGTGGAGCGGGGTTCCTGCTCTTTTATCTGATGGGTTTCGCCCTGAAGCTGGATTACCTGCGCGAAGCCACCCGCTCCGTATGGAACAGATTCCTGAAAAGATAGCCCGCAAGCTGCTCTGGCTGCCCGACCAGCCGGGCATTTACATCTGGAAAGACGCCGAGGGCGAGGTCATCTACGTCGGCAAGGCCAAAGAGCTCAAAAACCGCATCCGCCAGTATCTGAACAACTCGCCCAAGGACATCAAGACCGAGCAGCTGGTGAAACACATCCAGGACCTGGATTACATCATCACCCCCTCGGAGAGCGACGCCTTCCTGCTGGAAGCGACCCTGATCAAACGCCACCAGCCAAAATACAACATCCTGCTAAAGGACGACAAACGCTATCCCTTTGTGAAGATCACCCTGCAGGACCCCTTTCCCCGGATATTGGTGACCCGGGAAGTCGTGCGGGATGGGGCCCGCTATTTTGGCCCCTACACGGAAGCGAAGTCGCTGCGTTCGACCCTGCGGAACTTCGAATGGATCTTTCCCCTGCGCAGTTGCAGCCGCAAGATCCCGGCTGGCCCGCCCAAATACAAGGATTCCTGCATCAACCAGCAACTGGGCAAATGCGCCGCGCCCTGCGTGGGAGCCGTGTCCCGCGAGGATTACCAGCGCATAGTGCAACGCCTGGTCAGCTTTTTTGGCGGGCGCCAGCAAGAGGTGATCGACGAACTGATGGCGGAAATGAACGCTATGTCCGAGGCCATGGAGTTTGAACAGGCCGCCCGGATCCGCGACCGCATCATCGCCATCGAGAAACTTCGCAAGCGCCAGATAGTGTTTTCCACAGATAAACACAACACCGACGTCCTGGCCGTTTATCAGGAGGGCAACATCGCCGTCAGCGTGGTCTTGCGCATAGTCGGCGGAGCCGTGGTCAACCAGGAAAACTACCCCCTCGCCAACACCCAGGGGCAGACCGCTAGCCAGATCCTCGCCGCCTTTCTGAAGCTTTACTACGCGGACAAAGATGAACTGCCGGACGAGATCCTGCTACCCTTCGAGCCGGAAGAGATGGAAAGCCTCAACGCCTGGCTGAAAGGGAAGCTGGCGGTTCCCCAGCGGGGCGATAAGACCCGCCTGCTGGCCATGGCCAAGCGCAACGCCTTTCACCTGATCGAGGAACGGAAACTCGCCCATCTGCGCAAGGCCAACCGCACCGTCTTCCCCATCCAGGAACTGAAAGAAAAGCTGGCCCTGCCCCGCCTGCCCCGCAAAATGGCCTGCATGGACATCTCCACCATCCAGGGCACGGACACGGTGTCGTCCGTGGTGTTTTTTGAAAACTCCAAAGCCAAAAAGAAGTTTTACCGCCATTTCATCATCCGCAGCCTGGATAGCCAAAACGACTTCGCGGCCCTGCAGGAAACGATGCAGAGGTATTTGGTGGAAACCGAGAAAGAGCCGGAAATGTTGCCAGACCTCTTCATCATCGACGGCGGCAAGGGCCAGTTGGCAGCCTGCCGGGAGATTCTGGCCGCTTCCGCCCATCCCGGGGTGCCGATCATCTCACTCGCCAAACGCGCGGAAGAGATCTACATGCCGGACCACGCGGACTCCATCATCCTGCCCAAATCCTCGTCCTCCCTCCGTTTACTGACAGCGATCCGCGACGAAGCCCACCGCTTTGCCATCAATTTCCACCGCCTCCGCCGCTCCAAACGCACCCTGATCAGCGAACTCGAAGAGATCACGGGAGTCGGCGAGCAGACCAAATTCCTGCTACTCAAGGAACTGGGTTCGGTGGACCGGATCCGAGAAGCCGACCTCGAAACATTGCTCGCGATCAAGGGAATCGGCGCTGTCACAGCCGCTCAGATTCACGCTTTCTTCCATCCCGAAAACGAAGTAAAACAACCGGAAAAGCAATAAATGTAATCCCATAATGGCATGTCTATGTGTGGATTAGAGTTATCATGCAGGATAATACCTTGACAGATAATCACAATGCATTAAAGCTGGATTCATGTGAATTTGATAACACACAGGAGAATATAATGGAACTCTATCCCAAACCCCGGAAAAAATCCGTGATGCCAAAGGATTTTAAAAACAAAATCCTCACCGCGGGTATCAAGGTTTTCGCCCAAAAAGGTTACGTCAACACCACCATGTCCGACGTTTCCATCAGCGCGAAAGTCGGAATCGGCACTCTGTACAACTATTTCAAGAACAAAGACGACCTCCTCATGCAGTGCATGAAAAAGACCATCGACGATGAGATCACCGTGATCGAAGCCGCCAGCGCCAAGGTCAAGGACCCGATTGACAAGCTGGAAACCTTTTTCGTTAAGCACACCGAACTGATCCAGGCCAAGCCCTACATCGCCAAGTTCCTGGTGGTCGAGCTGCGCCAGAGCGAAGGCTTTTACAAACGCCACCCCTCCTACAATCCGATGAACTACTACCTGGACTACATGAACGGGATCTTTGAAGGCGCGATGAAGTCCGGCCGGATCCGGAAAGTCGACGTGAAGACCCTTTCCTACATGATCGTCGGCACGATGGATTCCCTCTTCACCCAGTGGCTGATCAGCGGCAAAACCCTGGACATCAAACCCCTGATCAGCAACGTGAGGGACATCCTCAAAAACGGTATCGGCAAGGAATAGCATACCTCAGAGCAAGGAAACGCCCTACCGATGGGCCCCCATGTAAATACCTTCCGGCCAGGCGGCTGCTGCCGTTTCAACTGCCGGATAGGGTTGGTTTGTGCGCTGATCTGCCTCCCAGTTTGGGTTTTGGCGCTGGACATTCCCTTTTTTGCGGAGTTCCATTCCGACAACCGGAGGACCGAGTGGCTGGACCGGCCAGGCAGTGAAATCGTCTGGAACGAAAAGTATCAGATCGCCCTGGGCGTGGACAGCCTGCGCCGGGGCGATCTATGTTTTGACCTGAGGCTGGCCTCCCGCGCCAACTTTTCCGAGCAGCAAATTTTGATCGACCGGGCCGCCCTGGCCTTGCGCCTGAACGATTTCAAAATCACCGCTCTCACGCGTCCCCAAGGCGTGGCGAAAGGCTATTTTCACCAACAGCTATGGTTGGCTGGACCGGATTTCAACCGTTATCAGTACGCCCAGACCCGTTTCAACGGCCTGGAACTGCGCTACACCGCCTCAGACTGGCAACCAGCGGTCGCGATCGGCGGCAACGTTCACACCCAGGCGGCTGGTTACCTTGGCTGCCAGGGCAAAGTGGGCGCCGCGGATCTGGATCTCAGGCTCGACGCGATCTCCAGGGACCCCCATTGGAACCTGCCGCTCATCCAACCGTCTTTCTCCCTGAGCATCAGCCATTCAAGGCTGGTGCTCCGGACCGACGCCGCTGTTAAACACCTCTTTGCCGATGGCGGCAAGCGCTCCCGTGACGAATGGTTCGCCGCCGCGGAATTGCAGTGGAAGTTGTTTCCCAAGATCAGCGCGGTCCTGGGAGGCAGCTATCTGGACCAGGACTACGCTCCCCGCGACAAAGCCGGACTTGATCTCGCCGTGCGATACGCCTCCGAGCGTTGGGCCCTGACCCCGGCCATCAATTGGGACAGGGTCGATGGTGACGGTTTGTGGAAGGCCAGTCTGCTCGGCGACCTCAAGCTGGGGGAATACGGCACTTTGGGTTTATACGGATCCTATGACCGCAGCAAAACCAGGCAAAGCTCGTTTACTGTGGGTTTGCAGAGCTCTCTGCGCGCTGATTTTTAGCTGCGCGCTGGGCTCCTGCGATTTTCTCACCGATGCCGAATCCGGCTCTCCGATTGTCAGCTTTGTCTTCGACGACGAACATATCAGCACCTGGAACAACGCCCTGCCAGCGTTACAGGAATATGGCTACACAGCCACCAGCTTTGTCAACAGCGGCAGGGTCGGCCGGAATTCCACCCTGTCCTGGGAGCAGATCGAAGCCCTGGAAACCACTTACGGATGGGAAGTTGGAGGCCACAGCCTCTGGCATCAGGACCTGTCGATGATGGAATTCGCGGACGCCGAATACGCCATCGGCCAGGATTACGCCAGTCTGACAGCCCACGGCCTGAATCCTCGGGGTTTTGCCCTGCCCAGCGGAATTTGCCCGGAAGGATACTATCCGCTCATCACTCGCTACTACAACTATGTGCGCTGTAGCTACGATTTCGCGCTACAGGCACCGGTCAATCCGCTGGCTTTGGGTTATCTGTCCGTTCAGACCGGGTGGGGAGCGGAGGTCGTAACCGATCGCATCGCCCGCGGCGTGGCCAATGGTGAAGCAATGATCCTGATCGGGTTTCACCGGGTGGGCGACACAGACCCCAATGCCGCCAACAACTGCACGGTGGCTGATTTCCGGCGCATCCTTGCCTACGTGCAAAGCCGGGGCCTGAGGGTGATGACCGTCTCGGACGCGCTGGCGGAACAGCGATAGTCCGCAGGCGGCTTACTCACGCGGAAAGATTTTCCTTGTCAAAGCCGCAAAGCTCAAAAAAAGTGGCTTAAAGAAAAACTTGCGAGGAACACCATGCAACTGTCCCAACGCGCCATAGAAATCCAGGCATCGCCCATCCGCAAGCTGATGCCCCACGCCGTCGCCGCCAAAAAGCGTGGCATCAAGGTCTATCAACTCAATATCGGCCAGCCCGACATCCCCACTCCCCAGGTGATGATCGACGCCTATCACGGCTTTTCGGACAAAGTCCTGGCCTACGGGCCCTCCCAGGGCCTGGACGTCTATCGACAGGGCCTGGTCGAATACTACTCCCGCAACGGCATCCAACTCCAGGAAGACGACATCATAGTCACCACCGCCGGTTCCGAAGCGGTGACCTTCGCCATGATGGTCGTCTGTGGCGTGGGCGACGAAGTCATCGTCCCCGAACCTTTCTATACCAACTACAATGGCTTTGCGACCATGGCCGGGATCACCGTGACACCCCTCACAACCTACGCGGAAACCGGCTACCAGCTTCCCTCCGATGCCGAGATCGAAGCCCGCATCACACCCCGCACCAAAGCCATCATGATCTGCAATCCCGGCAACCCCACCGGCACGGTCTACAGCCACGAAGACATTTTCCGCCTCGCCGCCCTGGCCAAAAAGCACAGCCTCTACGTGATTTCGGACGAGGTCTACCGCGAGTTTGTCTACGACGGCCTGACCCACACCAGCATCATGCACGTGCCCGGCATGGAGGAACACGCCATCCTGGTGGACAGCGTCTCCAAGCGCTACAGCGCCTGCGGCGCCCGCATCGGCTGCCTCGTTTCGCGCAACAAGCCACTGATGGAAGCCACCCTCAAGTTTGCCCAGGCCAGGCTCTGCCCGCCGACCGTCGACCAGTTGGCCGCCAACGCCTGCATCTCACTTACCCAGGAATATTTCGACACGACCCTGGCCGAATACAAGGCCCGCCGCGACCTCGTCTACGACGCCCTGATGCAGATCCCCGGCGTAGTCTGCAAAAAGCCGCAGGGAGCCTTTTACATCATCGCCAAACTGCCGATCGACGACGCGGAACGCTTTGTGACCTGGCTGCTGGATGAGTTTTCGGTGGACGGCGAAACCGTGATGGGCGCCCCTGCTGAAGGGTTCTACGCCACTCCGGGCCTGGGCAAGGACGAAATCCGCCTGGCCTACATCATCAATCGCGAAGAGCTGGCCAAAGCCATGCGCATCTTCGCCCTGGGCGTTGCTGCCTACCAGAAACAGGTGCTTTAATCAAGATCACAATGGCGGTCTCATGAAAACCAAATGGAAGGTCTCTCCATATCTGTACATCCTGCCGGCGCTGGTGCTGCTGGTGGCGTTCCGCCTGGTCCCCATCCTGATGTCCTTCGGGCTCAGCTTTTTTGACCTGGACATCAAAGGGAACGGCGTGTTCATCGGCCTGGCCAACTACGCGAACATCCTCAAGGATGACGTGTTTTGGAAGTCGATGGCCAACACCCTCTGGCTGATCGTAATCGTGGTACCGCTGAGCATCGTTTTGCCGCTGCTGTTCGCGGTGCTGCTCAATCAGATCAAATGGCTCAAAGGCTTGTTCCGGATCGTCTATTTCATGCCGTTCGTGACCTCCCTGGTGGCGGTATCCATCGTCTGGAAGATCATCTTCGCGGAGCAGGGCGGGCTGGCCAACACTTTCATGGAGTGGTTTGGCCTGCAGCCTCAGACCTGGCTGGGCGAGCCCAGAGGAATCTTCACCCTGCTGGGTTCCAGCCTTGGAATCACCCTCCCCGCCTGGATGGGCGGTCCTTCGCTGGCCCTCTTCAGCATCATCGTGATGACCGTCTGGAAAGGCCTGGGCTACAACACCATCATCTATCTGGCCGGCCTGCAAAACATCTCCAAGGCCTATTACGAAGCGGCGGAAATCGACGGCGCTTCCAAGACCCGCCAGTTTTTTGGCATCACCATCCCGCTGATCTCCCCCACCACCTTCTACGTGTTGCTGATGACCACCATCGTCAGTTTCCAGGCCTTCGCCCAGGTCTATCTGATGACGGACAAGGGCGGCCCGCTCAACACCACCAAGCTGATCGTGTATTACATCTACGAAAAGGGCTTTGACCTGCTGGACATGGACTACGCCAGCGCGGTCGCCCTGGTCCTGTTTGTGCTCATCCTGGGGCTCACCATCCTCCAGCGCCGCCTGGAAAAACACGTCAATTATTAGAGGGGTAAGCCATGAACGACCATTTCAAAAACAGCATCATCTACTTTGTCCTCACAGTCTGCGGCCTGTTGATGATCCTGCCCTTCATCTGGATGCTGTCCACGGCCCTGATGACGCAATCCGAATTCAACAAAAACGACGCCATCTTCATCCCCAAGGAAGAGTATTACGTTTGGAACACCGGCGATGCTCCGCAAAAGATCATCCTGGTCACGGCCAAAGCCGACAGCAGCGTGATCCACGTGTTGGATAAAGACGCCAAGATCATCCGCGAATACCTTTCCGTCCCCAGTTCCCAGATCGAGCTGGTCAAAAAGAAACCCAGCTTCCACTTCGACAACTTCGCCAAAGCCTTCAAAAAGGTCCCCTTCGCCACCTATTTTGCCAACACCCTATACGTTTCCTTCCTGACGTTGATCGGGGTGTTCATCACTTCGGTATTGGCGGCCTACGCCTTTGCCAGGATGGAGTTCAAGGGCCGGGATTTCCTCTTTTACCTGTTTCTGAGCATGATGATGGTGCCCGAACCGATCTATCTGATCAGTTCCTACATCCTGCTGGACAAGATCAACTGGCTGGACACCTACAACGCGCTGATCATCCCCTGGTGCGTGAACATCTTCACCATCTTCCTCTTCCGCCAGCACTTCAAATCACTCCCGCAGGAGCTGTTCGACGCCGCTTCCATAGACGGCTGCAGCACCTTTGGCATGCTTTGGCGGATCATCCTGCCGCTCTCCAAACCCATCATCGCCACCGCCTCGATCTTTTCCCTGATCGGCAGCTGGAACAGTTTCATGTGGCCCCTGGTGATGACCGACCGGCCCGAACTGCGGGTCTTGCAGGTGGGCCTCAGCTATTTCAACCAGGAGGCCAGCACCCAGACCACCCTGCTGATGGCGGCTTCCACCTTCAGCATTGTGCCCATCCTGATCCTCTTCTTCTTTGCCCAGAAACAGATCATCGCCAGCTACGCCAAGGCTGGGCTGAAAGACTAAAATTTGAACCTCACAGGAGTTACGACATGGCCAAAAAAGACCACGACCTGCGCCAGATAAAACAAAAGATCCAGCAGACCGGCTCCGTTCCGGCGGGCAAGCGCGAGACCCCGGCTTACAAAGTTCCCGCCCGCGCCGTCCCGGTGGATGACGCCAGCCTCCGCCCCACCCAGCTCGTCCCTGCCCGGACCAACCTCTGGGTCGCGTGGATCCTCTTTGCCGTCACGCTGATCGTCTACATGCTCACCCAGGCGCGCACCCTCTCCTTTTGGGATTCCGGCGAATACGCGACCTGCATTAGCATCCTGGGCGTGCCCCATCCGCCCGGAAACCCGTTTTATATCCTCTTTGGCCGCGCCGTGATCGCCCTGTTTGGCGGGATCGTTTCCCATGCCGTGATCGCCGCTTTCCTCTCCGGCCTGATGTCCGCCCTGGCCGTGATGTTCACCTATCTGATCACCGTCCAGCTTTCCAGCATGTTCAAGGTCAAGCCCAAGGAAGCGATCTTCGCAGGCATCATCGCGGCGCTGTTCACCGCCTTTTCCTTCACCTTCTGGATGAACGCCATCGAGGCCGAGGTCTACAGCGGCCTGGTCTTTTTCGTGAACCTGATCATCTGGCTCACCTTCCATTGGGTCCAGCGCTCGCGGGATTTTCACAATCAAAACTACCTGCTGCTGATCATCTATCTCTTTTTCCTGGGCTTCTGCGTCCACCAGACCTCCCTGCAGGTCGCGCCCGCCGTTCTGTTCATCGTTTTCTACCCCCTGTTGATGACAGGCCTGAAAAAGCACAACTTCTGGCTTAAAGCGATCGGCTACACCGCCGCGGTGGTGATCGCCTACGCGATCTTCGGACAGATCGGCAAGGGACTCAACATCGACGATTTTGACAAATGGGGCTTCGCCCTGATGGCCTTCATCCTCCTCTTCATCGAGTTGCGGGACATCGTGGACCGCCGGGTCTGGCTGCTGGGAATCGCGCTGATCCTGCTGGGGCTTTCCTCCCACCTCTTTTTGCTGGTGCGCGCCGCGGACCGGCCCTTCATCAACGAAGCCGCCCCCAGCACCCTCAAAGCCTTTCAGGATTACGTACTGCGCAAGCAATACGGCGTCACCTCGATGTTCCAGCGCCGCGGCAATCTGATCGCGAACCAGTATGGCCACCATTTTCTCCGCTATTTCGGATATCAGTGGTTCAACGCGGATATGATCAACAAATGGTTTGGCGTTCCGATCAACGGAGTCAAGTACATCGGAGGCATGATCATCGCCCTCCTGGGCTTCTTCGGCGCGTTTTTCCACCACCGCCAGAACCGGCACAGCTTCAACTATTTCCTCTCCATCATTCTCTGCACCACGCTGCTGATGGTCTTTGTGATGAACCTCTCTTCCGGCGAAGTGCGCGACCGCGACTACTTCTTCGTGGTGGGATACAACATGTGGGCGGTCTGGCTGGGCATCGGCGCCCTGGGGATACTCTATCTCTTCCGTTCCAAACCGGTTCGTTACGCCCTGGCCGCCCTGCTGCTGGCCTTGCCTTTGTTCAACCTCGTCACCCAATACTGGCAGCATGACCGTTCCAAAGAGTTTATCGCCCTGGATTACGGGCTCAACTTCCTCAACTCGCTGGAAAAAGACGCGATCATCTTCACCAACGGCGACAACGACACCTTCCCCCTCTGGTACGCCCAGGCGGTGAAAGACCCTCACGCCCGGGAAAACGTGTATCCCGCCAAGGATGTCTATCCGACCCAGGAATCCAACGCCGCCATCGGCCAGGCCAGGCTGTTTAAAAACAAGGAACTGAAGGGCGTCCGCAAGGATGTCACTGTCGCCAACCTCTCGCTGCTAAACACGCCCTGGTATCTGCGCCAGTTGCGGGACCGCGAGGGTGTGATCCTCAACTGGCCGGACAGCGAACTGGACAACCTCCGGCCCGCCCTGATGGGCGCGGAAGTCAAGTTTTCCGCCGGAGACCCAGCCAACGCCCAGAACTTCTCCATCTACTTCGATAAATCGCCCGCCTTCCGTCCCAACGAACTCGGCTACCGCATCGCCGACCTCGCCGTGATCCAGATCATCAAGGACAACTTTGGCAAGCGCCCCATCTACTTTGCCGTCACCTGCGAAAACTATGCCGGATTCGACGAATACCTGCGCAACGAAGGCATGGTCAGCCGCGTGGTCCATACCCGGGATGAGGACGGTTCCCAGGTCGACATCGTCCGCCTGGCCAGCAACGTGGACAAGGTCTACCAATACCGCTCAATCCACGATGACAACGTCTACAAAGACGACAACATGCGCCGCCTGGTCATGAACTACGGCTCCGGCTTTGTCCGCGCTGCGATTTATTACACCAGGCAGGGAAACTTCCAAAAGTCGGAACAGTATGCGGCACAAGCCAGAAAGTATGTTGACGGCGAACTCCGCCTGGCGGAATACAATGTCCGCTATCTGGCCGGCACCGGCCAATTGGGAAAACTCGACGCGTTCATCCGGAAAGATATCTTCACCCACGAACGCGGCGCCGAGCTTTACCGCAGCTACGTAATGCAAATCCTGTTCGACATCAGGCCGGATTTGATGTCCCGCTATCTCACCCTGGGCCTGGCCCAATATCCCGACGATACCGGCCTCGGCTCTGTGGCCGCCTACTACGCGATGCAATACGATAAAGAGAGCGAGGTGCGCCAGGTTTTCAATTCCCTGCAAGGCAAGCTGACCTTTACCTTCGATCAGATGGTGACCCTACTGCAGCAGGAGATGCAAACTACAGCCCAGTAAACCTGACCGTGATAATCGTTTGCCGGACAGGCATCACTGGCCCGGAGCTTACCTTTGCCTGCTTCGACGCCGGGAACCATGGCCCCTGCCAGGCCCTGCCCGATGGCGCTCAGGGCGATAATGCTTGACATCAGCGCGCCGCGCGGTTATCTTGTACGTATCCAGCAGATTGGAGTTTAATCGATGAAAAACATAATGATATTGACCCTGGCCCTACTCTTCGCGCTGCCCCTGATGGCGGAGTGGGAGCTGCCCCGTCCGGATTTTAATCCCTGGCGGGAGAGCGGTTCTTCGCTGTTAAACCCGGACCGCCTTGCCATGAGCCACTCCATGGGCTTTTCCGCCGGAACTTCCTCCAGCGGCAACGGCTACTACCTTTCCCGCTATACCAATCATCTCCGCTATCAGTTCAATCCCAAGCTGGACCTGGCTTTGGACCTCAATCTGGTAAACTTTGGCAGCACCTCGTCAAATTTTACTTTTAACAAAGACAACGCCAGCAAGGTGATCCCGGAATTCCGCCTCAATTACCGCCCCACGGACGGCGTGAACATCTCTTTCGAGTTCGCGCAGGGCTATCCCTGGCAGACCAGCCGGAGCCCCTGGTACGACCGGTGGTGACCTTTTGCTGATCGTCGAAATCGTGCTTATAGCTGTCCTGGGCTCTGTCCTGGGCAGCTTTTTTAATGTCGTCATAGACCGCGTTCCCCGCAAGGAATCGATCGTCTTCCCCGCATCGCATTGCAGTTCCTGCGGCGTCAAGATTCCGCCCTGGCTAAACATCCCCATCGTCAGCTACATCCGCTTGAAAGGAAAGTGCCGTTCCTGCGGAGCGAAGTTCCACTGGCATCATCTGGCCGTGGAGATCCTCACCCCCCTGCTGTTTCTGGCCATCTTTTTCATCTACGGTCTCGGCGAGGTGGTGTTTTACAAGTATCTGGTCCTGTTCGGCTTTCTGATCCCCATCTTTTTCATCGACGCCTTCCACCGCATCATCCCGCTGGCGCTGTCGCTGCCGTTGATCGCGACCGGCTGGATTTTCGCTCTGATCCCCAACAGCCGCGTCGGAATCATCAATTCAGTGGTGACCTCGCTGGTGGTTTTCGGCTTTCTCTATCTGCTCGCCCTGGCCTGGGAAAAGGTTTTTCACAAGGAAGGCCTCGGCGGCGGGGATGTGGTCCTCCTGCCGGGCATTGCCGCCTATTTTGGCTGGATCAGCACCCCCTATGTGGTGATCCTGGCCTGCCTGCTGGGCATCGTCTATTTCGTGGTTTTTATCCGCAAGAACGAAGCTTTCGCCTTTGGCAATTTCATCGCCCTGGCCGCCGTGATCTGGGCGCTGGGCGGGGAACAACTGCTTCAGGCGATAGGGCTCGCATAAGCCCTACCGGGAGAAAGCCAGCCCAGCCAGATAACAGGCGACACAAACATCCGGACCTGATCAGAACAGCCTCGCCCTGCCAGCAAATCCAGGAATAAACCCCCATCCACCCCATTCCACGGCCATGGACTCGCCATCAATTCCGGCAAGACATTCCCAATATCCTTCGGGATGTATTGGGCGAGTATGCCCCAATCGCACGAAGAGCCTATAGGGACGGGGGCATGGATCCGCGGACCGGACAAGACCGCGATGGGACGACGATCAGCCGTCAAGCTGAACGCGCAGGCTGGAACGAAGGGTCTGGCGCGGCCTTAAAACAGCGCTTTGGCGAGGACTTCCGGCTCGAGGCGGAACGTGCTGCCGCGGCCCTCGAAGAAGCCGTGTTCCCGGATCAGATGGATGTTCAGCGAGCTCCAGCAGACGGAGATGCCTTCGCGGGTATTGGTGAGGTTGGTGATGGCCTTGCGGTGGATGCCCTTGTGGCCCCAGGGGCAGGGCAGAAAACCGCGGTGGATCTCGGTTTCGGCCTGCCAGATGCCGTCGATCAGGGCAAAATCCTGAAAGCTATCCCAGCTGGCTTTGGTGAAGTATTCCATCCGTTCCGCCAGTTCGAGCGCGGTGTGGCCGGTCCTGGCGAGGGCGTTGGCGTCGTCCTCGATGATCTCGTTGAGGGGGCGGGCGTCGGAGCCCAAAAATCCGCCGAGGGTGATGACCCCGGGCTGCATGCGTTGGCGTATCTTCAGTTCTTGCGCGGTTGGTTTCATGGCATCATCCAAAACTGTCGTAGTAGATCTTGTCTTTGGGCACGCCGAGGTCGGTGAGGCCCTTGGTGACGGCATTGATCATGCCCGGGCTGCCGCAGAGGTAGGCCTCGGTATTTTGGGGATCGCGGATGGCGTCCTTGAAATAGGGCATGATGTAGCCGGTCTTGCCGGTCCAGTTTTCCTCCGGAGTGGAGTGGGAAAGCACCGGTTCATAGTGGAAATCTTCAAACACCTGCTCGAAGGCCTTCATCTTGTCGGTCAGGTAGAGGTCTTTGGTGCTGCGGGCGCCGAAGAAATAGGTCATCTTGCGCTTGGTGCCGACTACCTGGAGGTGTTCCAGCATGGCTTTGATGGGCGCTTTGCCGGAGCCGCCGGCCACAAAGAGGATGTCGGCGTCCGTGTCGCGGATGTAGAAATCTCCGTAAGGGCCGGTGAAGCTAACCCGGTCGCCCACCTTGAGATGTTTGTGGACCCAGGTGGTGCAGATCCCTTCCGGCACGAGGCGGATGATGAGCTGGATCTGCCCGTCGTCCTCCGGTTTGGATGAGATGCTGTAGGCGCGGCTGACGCTCTGTCTCACCTTGCCGTAGGGCTGGGTGATGAGCTGCACATACTGCCCGGCCTGGAACTCGAGCTTTTCGCCCGGGGCCAGTTTGAAGATGACTCCCTTGATGTCGTAGGTGTAGTCCACGATCTCGGTGATGGTGGATTCGAAGCGGCGGATCACAAAGATGCTTTCCGGGATGTGGATGGAGATGTCCGATTTTACCTTGATCTGGCAGGCCAGGCGGGTATTGTCCGCCAGTTCCGCCTTGCTGAGGAAGGGTCGCTCCGTGGGTAGCAAAGGCCCGCCGCCTTCGAGCACCTTGCATTTGCAGGCTCCGCAACTGCCCCGGCCACCACAGGCCGAGGGGATGTAGATCTGCTGTTCCGCCAGCGAGCTGAGCAGGCTGTTGCCGCCTTTCACCTTCAACTGGCGCTTGGAATTGATGTCTATGGCGCATTCGCCGTAGTTGTTGAAGATCTTTTCCGCGATCACGGAGATGATCGCCAAAACCGCGCTGATCCCGGTGATCAGGGCGATGTCTTTCAAGATTGCTGCCAGCATCGCCTCTCCCCTATTGGATGATGGCCACGCCGGTGAAACCGATGAAGCCCAGGGCCATGATGCCGGTGATGATCAGGCTGATCGCCGCGCCGCGCAAACCGGCCGGCACCAACTGCTCTTTGAGCTTGGCGCGGATCCCCGCCAGCATCAGGATCGCCAGCAGCCAGCCAAGGCCGCTGCCCGCCGCGAAAGCGAGCGATTGCAGAAAATCGTAGTCGCGGATTACCATGAACAGTATCACGCCAAAGATGGCGCAGTTGACCGTGATCAGGGGCAAAAAGATGCCCAGAGTGTAGTAGAGGGCTGGCGCGTAGCGCTCGATCACCATCTCCAGAAGCTGGACGAAAGTGGCGATCACGATGATGAACACGATGTATTGCAGGTATTCGACATTGAAGGGCAGCAGCACGTAGTGGTAGACCAGCCAGTTGAGCGCGGCGGTGAAGGTGAGCACGAAAAACACCGCGATGCCCAGGCCCAGCGAGGATTCCACCTCCTTGGAAACCGAGAGGTAGGAGCACATCCCCAAAAAGTTGGTGAGCAGGATGTTGCTGGTGAAGATGGCCGCCCAAAAGAGCAGGAAGGGAGAGATGTCCATTATTTACCCACCTTGTAATAGCGCTTGTTGACGATCCAGATCAGCATGGCCAGCAGGAAGAACGCGCTGGGAGCCATCACCATGATGCTCCAGTTGGTCCACCAACCGCCCAGCACGCGGAATCCGAACAGGGTGCCAAAGCCAAACAGTTCGCGCACAAAGGCGATCAGGAGCAACACCAATGTGTAGCCTGCTCCGGCGCCGATGCCGTCGATCATGGAGTCGATGGGGCCGTTTTGCGAGGCGAAGGCTTCCGCCCGGCCCATCAGGATGCAGTTGGTGATGATCAGGCCAACGTAGGGGCCAAGCTGTTTGCTGACCTCGGGCATGTTTGCCTTCAGGAAGATGTCCACGATGATCACATAGGCCGCGATGATCAGGGTTTGGGCGATCATCCGGACGCTGCGAGGAGTGTGGGCCCTTAGTAGCGAGATGGTGAAATTGGCCAGGGCCAGCGAGAAGATCACGCCCAGGCCCATGATCAGGCTGTTCAGCATCAGATTGGTGACCGCCAGGGAGGAACAGATCCCCAGGGTCTGCTTCCAGACGCTGTTTTCCTTGAAGGCGCTGGTGAGGAAGATGTCTCTTTTGGTCACTTTCTGCCCCCTTGCCAGACGGCGGCCAGCTCATCGCGCAGCATTTTGGCGACAGCGCTGGTGGTGATCGTGGCCCCGGTGACCTGGCGCAGTTGGTTGGCGGCGGTGGCGGTCTGGTCTTCCGGGATCAAAACATAATCCACCGGCTTACCCTGGCTGATGACGGGTTTGCCGATGAATTGGGCGGTGAACCAATCTTCCGTGATGCGGGAGCCCAGGCCGGGAGTTTCGGACTGCTGATAAACGGTGAAGCCATAGAGGGTGTCCGCGGCGGGATTGGTGGCCGCCAGGGCGCGCATGGTGCCCCAGAGGCCCTTGCCGCCGATATCGAAGACATACGCTACTTGTTTGCCGCTCAAAGTGAGGGCATAGGCGCGGCGGGGATAGGTACCCTCCGGAAGCGGCGTCAGATACTGCTTGAAACTGGCGGGATAGGCGGCGAGGATCGCTTCCGCGCTGCTTCCTTCCGCCGCAGCGATGCGTTCGGCGCAGAGGCCGAGGATGGCGCGTTCGTATTCACCCTGCTGCTGGCGCTGAATCTTGCCCTCGCTGGAGCGATACATCAAAGCCAGCACCCCCATGAAGGCGAGGCTGACCAAAACCATGAACAGCACAGGGTAGATCGGGCCTTCCCGGAAACTGGGTTTTTCGCTCATGCCTTGGCCCCCTGCTTCTTTTTGAGCCCGTATTCGATGATTGGCATCAGGGAATTGGTGAGCAACAGCGCGAACATGAAGCCTTCCGCGAAGAGGGAAAACCGGCGGATGAACACCGTGAGGAAGCCCACCAGCACGCCGTAGATCCACAGCGGCAGGTTGCCCTTGGGCTGGGAGACCGGATCGGTGGTCATGTACACCGTGCCAAACAGAGCTCCGCCAGCGCAGAGCAGGAACAGCGGGTCGCCGCCGGGGTAAAAGATCAGATTGAAAACCAGGAGGCTGGCCAGGGTCGCCACGACGGGCTGCCATTTGGCGGTCTTGGTGACAAGCAGATAGATCCCCGCCAGAATGATCAGCAGGGCGGAAGTTTCGCCCAGGGAGCCGGCTTCAAAACCCCAAAAAGTGTCGCTCAGCGTGGTGGCGGCTTCCAGTCCGGATTTGGCCTGGCCGAGGACGGTCGCGCCGGTGAGCCTGGCGCTGCCGCCGGTCCAGTGCGCCAGACCGCCGGGAAAACCGGTGAAGGGGTTTTGCCAGTGGATCGTCATCTGCTGCGGAAAGGCGATGTAGACAAAGGTCCGGCCCAGGATCGCGGGGTTGAACATGTTGGTGCCGAAGCCGCCGAAGACCATCTTGCCGAGGCCGACGGCGATCACGCTGCCCACTGCCGCCATCCAAAGCGGGATCGTCGGAGGCAGGGTCATCCCCACCAGGGTGCCGGTCACAAACACGGCCATGGACACCTTGCCGCCCTTCTTTTTGTATATGAAAAGATACTCCGTCAGCCAGGCCGCCAGATTGGCGCAAAGCACCACCGCCAGGGCACGCCAGCCGTAGAGGTAGATGCTGAAGGCCATCACCGGCGCCAGGGAATAGAGCACCCGGTTCATCACGGGTTGTTTCATGATGCGTTGAAACATTTTGATCCGATACTCCTTTATGAGGGGCTAATCTTTGAAATGAAACATCAATACAGGTAGCCGAGATCGCCTTCGACCAGAGTGTCAGGCTCGGCGGAGGCGGGCTCCGGTCCGCGGCTGAGGTAGAGCTTCACGGTGTTGCCCTTCTCGATCTTGGTGCCGACGGTGGGATTGGAACGGACCACCGTGTTCGCCCGGTAGCTTTCGGAATAGAGGGAATCCGCCACCGTGCTGCGCAGTCCGGCGTTTTTCAACAGCAGGAAGGCTTCGGTGTAGTTGGAACCGATCACCGTGGGCACCGTCACCAATTTGGAACCCATGCAGACTACCACGTAGATCGTCCCTTCGGGCTTCACCTTTTTACCCTCTTTGGGGCTCTGTTCCAGGATGGTTTCGATCGGTTCCGTCTCCGACCAGACGGAATCGCGCACGATCACGTGGACGCCCATTTCTTTCATCTTGCGGCGCGAAGCGGAGAGGCTGGAACCCACGAGGTTTGGCACCTTCACGCTGCGGGCGCGGCCAAAGAGCAAGGGCATGAAGATCTGGCTGGTCAAAAAGGCGGAGAGAAAGATGATCCCAAAGCCTATGCCGAGGGTATAGAGGAGTTTTTTCTTTTGCAAGTCGGTCATGGCGGCCTACTTCTTTTTCTTTAATCTGGCAGCGAAAGCGCCGTCCATATTGTGTTTGTGGGGCATCGTCCGGAAACAGCCCTCGAAGGTGTAGTCCTTCGGCAGCCATTGGGCCGCGTCGGCCAGCTCAAAACGCTGGTTGCGCCTCAGGAAGGCGCGGACCTGTTCCTCGTTTTCCGCCGGGTTGAGCGTGCAGGTGGAATAGACCAGCCAACCTTCCGGTTTCACAAAGTTGGCGGCGTGATCGAGCGCTTTTTCCTGCTGTTTCAACAGCTCTCCCAGCTTCTGATGCGCCTGCCAGCGCAGGTCTGCCTTGCGCCCAAAGACGCCCCAGCCGGTGCAGGGAGCGTCCACCAGGACCCGGTCGTAGGCGGGGGCCACGGGGCCGTAGGTGAAGGCGTCCGCCACTATCTGTTTGATGTTGGTGAGTTGCAGGCGATCCGCAGCCTGTTTGAGCAGTTTCATCTTGTTGGGAATCTTGTCCACGGCCACCACTTCGCCCGTGTTGGCCAGCTTTTCGGCGATATAGGTGCACTTTCCGCCAGGCGCGGCGAAGAGGTCCAAAACGTTGTCATCCGGTTGGGGGTCCAGCAGGTCCACCACCAGCGAGGCGGAGGTGTCCTGGATCGAGAAATAGCCTTCCGAAAAGGCCACGTCCTCGAGGACGCCGGCGTTATCCGTGACCAGCATCATCTTCCCCACCGGCATGGGTTGCACCTCGATCTCCCGCTTCTGAAAATACTGGATCAGCTTTTCCGGGGTGGTGGCGGTGGAGTTCACCCGTAGATGGAGGCGGGGGTTTTCGTTGAAATACATGGCCAGATACTCGGTGGTCTCTTCGCCCCAGAGCGAGATCCACTGCCCGACCAGCTCCGGCGGGTAAGAGTATTCGGCGCTGATGCGCGCTACTGGATCCGCGGGGTAGGTCACCTCCGGATTCCGCTGCCAGGCGCGCAGCACGGCGTTCACGAAGTCCGCCACTTTTTCGCCCAGCAGGGTTTTGGCCAGTTCGACGGTCTCGTTGACGGCGGCGTGGGCAGGTATGGAATCCAGGTAGATCAACTGGTAGAGTCCCAGATACAGCAGCACCTTGATCTTGATGTCGGAGGCGGCGAATTTTGGGGGATCGGTGTATTGCGAGAGGATGTGATCCAGCTTGAGCCGGAGCTTCACCACGCCCTTGACCATGTTGTAATACAGCGCCACGTTTTCCCGGTCGGCCTTGAGTTTCTTCGCCCTCTGATGCAGCAGGGTGTCAGAAAACTCCATGTCCTTGAATATCTTCAGGATGGTCTGATAGGCTTCCGCGCGCACCATTACTTGTTTCTCTGGTAGAGGCGTTTGATGACTTCCTTGATCAGGAGTTCGCTGCTCAGGCTGGAGGCTGCTTCTGGCATCAGGGCCAGCTCGCGGCGGACATCTTTGGCGTTGAAACCAAGCGATTCCAGGGCGCTTTCCACCTCCAGGATGGCGTTCTCCGGCAGGGTTTGATCCTGAGGCCCAAACTGCTCAGCGAGGTGAGAGACCCGGTCTTTAAGCTCCAAAGTGAGACGTTGGGCGGATTTCTGGCCGATGCCGGGGACCTTGGTGAGCAGTCCCGCTTCGCCGCGTTCCACCGCGCGCACAAACACCGGGATGGACAGCGTGGAAAGGATGGAGAGGGCGATCTTGGGCCCCACGCCGGAAACCTTGGTCACTTCTTTGTAGAGGGCGCATTCCGGCTGAGTGGCGAACCCGAAGAGGCGGACGTCGTCCTGCCCGATGTGCAGGTGGGTAAAGAGCTGGCAGGGTTTGCCAGGTTCCGGCAGCACTTCAAAGGTGGAGATCGGAATCCTGACCTCGAAGGCCAGGCCGCTGGCGGTCTCGATGATCGCTTCCACCGGGTTTTTGTGCACCAGTATGCCTTTAAGGTAGTTTATCATTGGTCAAATTTTATCCTGTGGTAATGGCACATGGCGATGCCGAGAGCGTCGTAGGCGTCGTCCTTGCTGGGCTGTGACTTCAGTTTCAGCATCTGATTGATCATGTAACGCACCTGCTGTTTGCTGGCGTTGCCGTTGCCCACCACCGCCTTTTTGATCTCGCGGGGGCTGTATTCCAGCATCGGGACCCCATGGCGGGCGATGGCCAGCAGGATCACTCCGCGGGCATGGCCCAGGGTGAAGATGCTGCGGATATGCTTTTGAAAGAACATGCTCTCCACCACCGCCACATCCGGCTTGTATTCCTCGATGACGCCGTCGATGGCCGTGTATAGCAAATCCAGGCGCTTGAGCAGGTCTTTCTGGCGGGAGATGTCCACAACGTCGCAGCCGGCGGCAAGGATGGCCCGTTTTTGGATTTCCAGCAGGCCATAGCCGCAAAAGCGGCTGCCGGGGTCGATGCCGAGGATGAGCACTAGTCCTGGCTGAGGGCAGCCATCACTTCATCGGAAACTTCGAAATTGGCATAGACTTTTTGCACGTCGTCCAGCTCTTCCAGCATATCGATCAGCTTGAACAGCTTGGGGGCGAAGTCGTCGGCATTGATGGTGGTTTTGGGGACCCGGGTCAGTTCGGCGTTTTCGACCGGAAAGCCCAGTTTTTCGATGTTGGCCAGCACGGTGTGAAACTCGCCCGGGGCGGTGTAGATGTCGAAATGCTCGTCATTGAGCTCCACATCCTCGGCTCCGGCTTCCAGGGCGGTCATCATGAATTCGTCTTCGTCGAGGCCGGCTGCCGGTACGTTGAAAAAGCCCTTCTGTTCAAAGTTCCAGGACACCGCTCCGCTTTCCGCCATGTTGCCGCCGTATTTGGAAAAGGTGTGGCGGATGTCCGCGACGGTGCGGTTTTTGTTGTCTGTCATCACGTCGACCACGATGCCGACTCCGTTTTGCCCGTAGCCTTCATAGGTGATCTCTTCGTAGGCGGCGCCTTCGATCTCGCCGGTTCCGCGTTTGATGGCGCGTTCGATGTTTTCCCTGGGCATGTTGGCCGCTTTGGCGGTCAGGATGGCGGTGCGCAGGCGGGGATTCATCTCCGCGTCGCCGCCTCCGTTTTTGGCTGCCAGGATGATCTCTTTGACGATGCGGGTAAAGAGTTGCCCGCGTTTGGCGTCGGCCGCGCCTTTCTTGTGTTTGATGGAACTCCACTTATTGTGTCCGGACATATAAACCTCTTGTTCTTATTATGTTGAACAGCTCGATCGTCTTTGCGCCAGCCTCGCTGATGCGCTATAAACTGTCAAGCAAGAAAAAGGGGAAGGCTTCATCGCTGCGGCCTTCCCCGGGGAATCTATCGTTCTGCACAAGGCAGATGGTTATGCTTCAGAATCCTGCCAGGCGGCCACAACCTTCGCCGTGATGTCGTCCGGAACCTTCTCGTAGTGGGAGAATTTTTGGGTGAAGCGGCCCCTGCCCTGGGTAAAGGACTTCAGGGCCGGGAAGTAGAAATACATTTCCGCCACAGGCATCTGCGCGTTCAGATACTGCTTTTTGCCGCGCTGTTCCATGCCCATGATGCGTCCCCGGCGGGTGCTGATGTCGCCCATCACGTCGCCCATGTATTCGCTGGGAACGATGATCGTGAGGTCGTGAATCGGCTCCAGCAGGATCGGCTTGCAGTTTTTGAAACCTTCCTTGAGGGCCATCGAGGAAGCGATCTTGAAGGCCATTTCGGAGCTGTCCACGTCGTGATAGCTGCCGTAATAGACTTCCACGCTCACATCCACCACCTGGTAGCCGGCGATGATGCCCTTTTCCATGGTCTCGACCAGGCCTTTCTCGATGGCCGGGATGAAGTTGGAGGGGATCACGCCGCCGACGATGGCGTTGATGAACTTGAAGCCTTCGCCGCGCTCGGTGGGTTTGATGCGGAAGTAGACTTCGCCATACTGCCCGCGTCCGCCGGATTGCTTTTTGTGTCGGTACTGGGATTCCGCGCCGCCCATGATCGTCTCTTTGTAGGGGATCCGGGGTTCGCGCATCATGGCGTCCACTTTATAGCGGTTTTTCAGCTTTTTGAGCACCAGTTGCAATTGCTGTTCGCCCATGCCGGAGATCACGTTTTCGTGGGTCTCCTGGTTGAGGTCAAAGCGGATGGTGGGATCTTCCGCGATCACGCGCTGGAGGGCGGAGCCGATCTTGTCTTCATCGGACTGCTGGTTGGCGCGGAGGCACTGCCAGTAGGTGGGAGAAGGCAGTTCCGGCAGCGGGAAGCTCCACTTGGAGCCAATCTGCACGATGCTGTTTTGGGCCTTGGCGTATCTGAGCTTGACCAGGGCGCCGATGTCGCCGGCCACGATCTCTTGAGTGTCGTGGCGGTTTTTGCCCAGCATGTAGTACATGTTGCCGGCTTTTTCCTTGGCGTCCTTTTCGGGGATGTAAAACTCGGTGCTGTTTTTCAAAGCGCCGGAGAACACGCGCACGTAGGCGTATTCGCCCATGTTCGGATCGGAATAAACCTTGAATACGTAGCCCATCAGCTCCCCGCCGGGCTTGGTGATCAGTTCCTTGGGTTCGCCGCCGTCCAGAATGTGCAACGGATTGGCGTCTTCCGGGGAGGGCAGATAGTTGGTCACGGCGTCCAAAAAGGCCATCACGCCCACTCCGGTGTGCGCGGAGCAGACGAAGGCGGGATAGATGTCGCCGTTGGCCACGGCCTTCTTGAGGCCGGGCAGCAGTTGGGCATCGGTGAGTTCCATGTTTTCGAGGAAAGTGTTGAGCAGGTTTTCGTCCGTCTCAGCCACGGCTTCCATCAGTTTCATGCGGGCGTCTTCCACGGCGGATTGCATGTCCGCGGGGACTTCGCCGCTGCCGGAGGGCCGGATCGCCTTCTGGCTGATGATGTCCACCACGCCTTCAAAGCTTCCTTCCTTGCCGATCGGCAGGTGCAGCGGGGTGGGGTTGATGCCCGAATTTTCGTGGATGCCTTCCAGGGTTTTATAGAAATCCGCGTGTTCGTTGTCCATGCGGTTCACCAACACGGCTTTGCCGACCTTTTTGTGCTCCAGCTGTTCGATCGCCAGTTCCAGGCCGACTTCGAAGCCGCCGGCAGCGTTGGCGACCAAAACCGCGGTTTCCACCGCGGGCACGGCCACGATCACGTCACCGATGAAGTCCGGGCTACCGGGAGCGTCCAAAATGTTGATCTTGTGGTCTTTGTATTCCACAAAGCCGATGCTCAGGCTGAGGGACATCTTTTTGGCGATCTCTTCGGGGTCGAAGTCCATCACGGTGTTGCCTTCGTCGATCTTGCCAATGCGGGTGGTCGCCTTGGTCAGGTAAAAGATCTGTTCGGTGAGGGTGGTCTTGCCGGCGCCGCCGGAACCCAGCAACAGCAGGTTGCGGATCTTCTTCTGGTCGTATTCTTTCATTGTGTCCTCTATGGATTAATCATTTTCTCTAAATCAACTGGTTTGAGCTGGTTATCGCACAACTTACGAGGCGAATTATCCACGATTTTCAACCGCCATCTATTGTCAATGGCTTTTTTGGGGATAAAGCAACCCAACCCAGGCAAAGCTTGCTGGTGTGCCTCAGGCGGGCGGCTTATCTTGTCTCTGCAAGGAGATATCTCATGATAACCTATACCGAATCAGCCAGAGAATGGATGGATTCCCTCGAACCCAGGGACCGTGACCGCCTGGAACCAGTGCTGGAGCTGTTTGCCAGCCTAATCGACGACCCCACTGTGGATTACTACAAAGCCAACATCCTGATCCTGAAGGTGAAGGGGCAGCCGGCGCTGGCGCTCTCGCCCCGCAAGCAATACCTCAGTTTTTACCCCTGGTCGCTCCAGGCCATGGGCCTGTTCAAAACCGCCCTGCCCCGCCTCGGCAAAGCCAATCCGGGCGTGGGCTGCCTCCGTTTCCGCAAACCGGACGACCTGAACCTGGAGACCCTCGCCGATGTTTTCAAGCAGATGAACGAGGTGGAACACACCGCCGGATTCGGCTTCTGAACCTTTTTCAGGAAGGTGCGCGAGAGGTGGACTCGCCCAATACACTCCCAATAAAGTTGGGCCTGTTTTGGGCGAATAATGGATGGGAGTGAGGCGCTGAAATCAGGTAGAAAGTGGGTTGGTCTGAGGTTGCGCCGGCGCTGCCTGGCTCAAACCTGCTAAGTGCAGAAGGGGTATTTGTCCCGCCGCTCGATGGCAGCCAGGGAAGCCAGAAACCGGTCGACCTGCTTCCGAAGCCTGGCGGGGCCGGCGTTGTTGTCGATCACGAGGTTGCAGAGGGGCACTTTTTCGTGGTCGTTGATCTGGTTTTCCATGCGGGCGAGGATCGCTTCGTCTGTGGCTTTGTCCCGTTTGCGCAGGCGCCTGAGGCGGACTTCAAGGTCGGCGCGGACCAGTATCAGGTAATCGAAACAGCCCTGCAACCCCGCCTCAAAGAGCAGGGGAACCTCGAAAAAGAGGTATTCGCGGGTGCTGGCGTCGGCAATGTTTTGCATATCGCAAAGGGTTTGGGGATGGGTGAGGCGGTTGAGCCATTCCAGTTCGGCCCGGTCCCGAAAGACGATCTCGGCCACCTTGCGGCGGTTGGCGCGGCCGTTTTTAACCACCTCTTTGCCCCAGCGTTCGGCGATCTGTTTCAGGCTGTCCGGGCGGTCAAGCTGGGCGCGGGCGACGTCATCCGCGGAAACCACTTCGTGCCCCTGTTCGCGCAGCAGCTTGCAAACTGAGCTTTTACCGCTGCCGTAGTTACCGGTGACGCCGATGAGGATGGCTGGCTTATTCAAATCTTTGGGCTCCAGTTATTTCGCCGCGTCGGTGATGATCTGCAACAGCTCTTCGTAGGCGACGTTGGTGGTGATCTGACCGTTGCGGGCCACGGAAATCTGGCTGTTTTGCTCCGAAACGATGACCGCCACGGAGTCGGAGATCTCCGAGATGCCGATTCCGGCGAGGTGGCGCGTGCCGAAACGCTTTACGTAGTCCGGCTTTTTGGAGAGAGGCAATACCACTTTGGCCGCCATGATGCGGTCGTTGCGGATGATGATGGCGCCGTCGTGGAGGGCGGATTTGGGGTTGAAAATGGTGAGGATCAGGCGCAGGGACATCGTGGCGTCGATCATCTCCCCGCTGTGGATGAATTCGTTGAGTTTGCGCTTGTTTTCGATCACGATCAGGGCGCCGGTCTTGCGGAAGGACATCGATGAAATGGCGTCCATCAGGGGCATGTAGATGGAATTGCTCTCTTTCTTTTTGGCAAAGGCGATGCCCAGTTCGCGGGAGATGTTGAGCCGTGCCAGAATGGAGCGCAACTCTGGCTGGAAGAGGATGATCAGGGAGATGATCCAGTAGTTGCGGATGGAAGAGAGCGCCGAACTGACCATGCGCAGATGGAAGAGGCTGGCCACCAGGTAAAGCAAAAAGATCACGAAGATGCCCAACAGGACCTGGTAGCCGCCGCTGCGGCGCACGATCACGAGGGCTTCGTAGACCAAAAAGGCGATCAGAAAGATGTCGACGATATCCGTGAAACGCGGAATCAGGAAATCCAAGCCGCCTCCGCGAGACCGGCCAGCACGGCGAAGAACTGGCGGTGTTCCTTGACGTCATGCACCCTCAGGATATCGGCGTTTTGAAGCGCGCAAACCAAGGCCGCGGCAAGGGTCCCGCCCAACCTCTGGTCCGGCGCTGAAGGATCGAGAGCGTCGATGAAACGCTTGCGGGAAACGCCCAGAACCAGGGGCAGGCCAAATTCCCGAAAACTGTCCAGACGGGAGAGCAGGGCCAGGTTGTGGCCCAGATCCTTGCCAAATCCGATGCCGGGATCCAGCAGCAGCCGGTCTTTGGAAATGCCGACGCTGGCGGCGAAGGCGATCCGTTCCCGGAAGAACTCGCCAACTTCGGCCACTACGTCCCCATAGAGCGGCGCGGCCTGCATGGAGGCGGGTTCGCCCTGCATGTGCGTCAGGATCACTTTCACGCTGGGGTTAGAGGCCAGCAGCGGAGCCAGGGCGGGATCGGAGCGCAGGGCGGAAATGTCGTTGATGTAGGCTGCTCCAAGTTCGATGGCGGCTTGGGCGATTTCGCTGTTGCGGGTGTCCACCGAGATATCCACTTCCGGCCAGAGCTGGCGGAGCCTGGTCAAAACGGGGATGACACGGGCAAACTCCACTTCCGCTGGCACAGGGTCGCTGCCGGGTCGGGTGGATTCGCCGCCGATGTCGATGATCGCCGCGCCGTCTCGCGCCATCGCCTGGGCGTGGAGCAAGGCCTGATCGGGGTTGAGGTAGCGACCGCCGTCGGAAAAAGAATCGTCCGTAACGTTGAGGATGCCCATGAGGCGGGGCTGGCGGAGGTGCGGAAGGTCCATAGCGTTAGAGAAAATTGATGGTGATCACGCAGGTCAGGCCTGGATTGGGCTCGCCCACAAAGCTGAGGTCGCCGGCTTGAAGCACCTTTTTCGCCGCTTCGATCATGCGGCCTTCGGTCTGCTGGGTGGAAATGATGGAGCCGGGGATGGGGCGGGCGTTCTTGTCCACTTTGAACTGCAGGGTGACGGTGCCGCTGGTGCCCAGATTGTGTTTGTAGCCTGCGGGAAGGCGGAAACGCACTTTGCCGCCCTGGACGGATACCCCCACCGAGCCGTCGTCATCGCCACTGCCGGCGGGCGGGCCGGTGAGCAGGCCCTGCAAAGCAGATTGGGCGTAGGGATTGGTGCCCACTGAGGGAGTTGCGGCCTGAGACGTTTTGCCGCTCTGGCGCGGGGTTTCCAGGATCTCGCTGGTGCCGGGGCGCACGGCGGGTCCATAGGGAATCGCTCCGCCCGGCTGGTCTGTCTGGGTCTGGGCCGGCGCCACGGACTGGTTGGGGGAATCCGGTACGCCGGGTTGGGAGCCGCTGCCCAGCCTGTCGGTGACCCTCACTGTTTCAGTGGGGGGCTGAAAATCGGGCAGCTCGGCCAGGTCGTCGCCAAAGGCAAATTCATACCATTTGGGCTGGACCACGGGACGCACGAAGATCAAAGCCAGCAACGCCAGGATCAGCGCGTGCAGCAGCAGCGAAATCCCAAGGGGAAAAAGGCTTCCGGTCTTGCTGGTCATGGCTTTTGGGTGACGGGATCGGTGGCGACGAAGATCTTTTCGAAGCCCGCGGTGCGGATCACGTCCATCACGCTGATCACGTCCTGGAGGGGAGTGGTCTTTTCCGCGGAAAGGCGCACCACCTGTTCCTGGCTGTTATAGACCGTTTCCAAGGCAGGGCCGAGGCTGGCGAGGTTGAAGGGGGCTTCGTTGAGCAGGACGCGCTGGGCGTCGAAATAGACGATGTGGATCACCTGATGCGCCTGGCGCTGGGCGGAGGTGGAGCCCGGCAGCTTGACCGGCAGGCCGGTCTGGGACGAGAAATTGGAGGCGATCAGCAGAAAGAGCAAAAGCAGAAAGATCACGTCCGTCATGGAAATCAGGACCGTGGTGCTGATCTTTTTGCTGGAGATACCCAGTTTCATTTTGCTGGGGAGTCCCCGGAATTCTGGCGCCAGGCGAGGCTTTCGATCGCGTAGTGCTGCATGTCTTTGGCGATGTTTTCCAGGTTTTGGACGAGATCGTTGTAAAATACGATGGCCACGATTCCCACGACCAAACCGCCGATGGTGGTCAGCAACGCTTCCCAGATGCCGCCGGCGAGCAGGTTGATGTTGACCATGTTCTGTTCCTGGCCCTGGATGTTCATAAACACGCGCACCATGCCCATCACGGTGCCCAGAAAGCCGATCAGCGGGGCGATCGCGGCAAAGGTGGAAAGCCAGCCCATCCCGCGTTCCAGCTTGTGGAGTTCCAGATTGGCGGAGGATTCCACGCTGGCCTGCAGCAGTTGGAGGTCGGTTTCCCCGCTGCTGAACAGCTTGTTCAGCATCACCGCCATGGGTCCGGATTGGTTCAGGCTTTGCAGCATCAGGCGGATCTCGGTGGGATCGGTGAGCCCCGCCAGGGCGGATTGCAGCTTGCGGTTAGCTTTGCGGACCCGGGAGACCTGCCAGTATTTGTCGATCACGATGGCGATGACGCCGATGGACAGCGCCAACAGGACGTACATCAGGCTTCCGCCGCGGGTGAAGAGGTCGAGGATGCTCATAATTCTCCTAAAGTCATTATTTAACAAGGCGGGAGAGGGTGATCTCCCGCCCTGTGGATATTACCTTGTCAAGGTCGGTATACTGCGTTTTACGCGTTATCCTGCTGGAAGCGGCGCATGAACTCCGCCAGGGCGTGAGCCGCGGGCAGGGGCAGGGAGTTGTAGGTGCTGGCGCGGCAGCCGCCGACGTCGCGATGGCCTTTGAGCCCGATCATCCCTTCTTTCTTGGCGTCGGCGATGAATTTGGCCTCCAGCTCCTCGCTGGGCAGGCGGAAGGTGATGTTCATCAGGGACCGGCAGTCCTTGTCCACGGTGCCTTTATAGAAGCCTTCGGAGGCGTCGATGGCGTCGTAGATGTAGTTGGCCTTGGCGATGTTGTTTTGCTCGATCATCTTCAGGCCGCCGAAGTCCTCGATCCATTTCAGCACGAGGCCGATCATGTAGATGGTGAAGGTGGCGGGGGTGTTGTACATGGAGCCGTTTTTGGCGTGGATGTTGTAATCCAGCATGGTGGGCAGGCCGGGAATGGCGGTTTCCAGCATGCTCTTGCGGATGATCACCACCACGGTGCCGGAGGGGCCGACGTTCTTTTGGGCGCCGGCGTAGATCATGGAATACTTTTGCACGTCGATCGGCTTGCTCATGAAGTTGGAAGACATGTCCGCGATCAGCGGAACGGATTTGGGGGTTTCCGGATCGGTCTTCCATTCGGTGCCGAAGATGGTGTTGTTGTTCGTGATGTGCAGGTAGCTGGGGTTGGCGGAAAGCTCCCAGGTTTTGGGGATGTAGCCAAAGTTGCGATCTTCGCTGGTGGCGGCCACGTGGACCGTCTTGCCGATCTTTTTGGCTTCGGCGATGGCTTTTTTGGACCACTGTCCGGTGTTGATATAGTTCGCTTCCTTGCCTTCGAAGGCAAAGTTCATCGGAACCATCAGAAACTGCAGGCTCGCGCCGCCTTGCAGAAACAGCACCTCATAGTCGTCGCCGAGGTTGTAGATGCGTTTCACGGCCGCCTGGGTTTCGTCGATGATGGCCTGGTATTCTTTGCTGCGATGGCTCATCTCCATCACGGAGAGACCCATTCCCTTGTAGTTGAACAGGTCTGCTTGCGCTTCGCGCAGAACTTCTTCCGGAAGTACCGCGGGGCCGGCGTTGAAGTTGTGTAGGCGTTCCATTTTTTCCTCCTGGAACAGTGTTTTTTATATGAAAACAAGCTTTTCAAACCTCGCCTTTTCCGGCAAGTCTTTTTTTCATAATCCAGAATTTCATTGACTTAATCCGCCCCCACGCGAGATGGGAATACTGGATTAAAGATATGATACATCAGCTTCTGCAAGATAAAAAGGTGGTCCTCGCCTCCGCCAGCCCCCGGCGCCAGACCCTGCTTTCGATGCTGGGCCTCACCCCGCTGGTGGTGCCCGCCCACATCCACGAACCGGTTACCGCCGACCCGCCCTACAAACAAGCCATGACCCACGCCCGCAACAAAGCCCTCGCGATCGCCGGGCTGATGGACGAAAACTCACTGGTGATCGGGGCGGACACGATCGTGGTGCTGGACGGCAGGATCATGGGGAAACCCGCCGACGCGGAGGAAGCCAAAGATTACCTGCGCCTGCTCAGCGGCCAGACCCACCGCGTCTATACGGGCGTTTGCCTGCTCTGGAAGGCCCGCCAGGCCTGCGCCTACGAACGCAGCCAGGTCCAGTTTGCCCCCCTCAGCGAGGCGGAGATCGCGGCCTACGTGGCAACCCGCGAACCGCTGGACAAAGCCGGCGCCTACGGCATCCAGGGCTACGGCGGGCAATTCGTGAAACAGATCAGGGGCTGCTACTACAACGTGATGGGGTTTCCCATCAGTTTGTTTTACAGCATGTTACAAGATATGTTCAAATCCGACGCTTTGACTGTATAGGTGTATCTCGATGCCTGACAAACTGATACATAACGCAAGATTCTATCTGGAGGGCGGCTTCAAAAACCGGGTGAAAGCCCTGTTGGTGAGGGATGGCAGGATAGTCGAACACTTGGAAGACTACGGTCGGATATCCAACGACACCGAACGGATCGACCTCGGCGGCGGCTACGCCTATCCAGCCTTTACGGACGCCCATACCCACTGCTATTCCGGCGGACTCTATCAGGACGGGATCGACCTCTCCGCCTGCGCGGGCGTCTCCGACCTGCTGGAGTTGATCCGCGCACGGAAAAAGCACGGCGGCATCCTCTTCGCCTGGCGTTTCGACGAGAACCTGATCAAAGAAAAGCGCTTTCCCACCCGCAAGGAACTCGATTCCGTCTGCCCCGGCCAGCCTCTGCTGCTGCGCCGCATCGACGGGCATTCCTGCCTGCTGAACTCCGCTGCTCTGGCGCTGGTGCCCGGCCTGAAAACTGATAACGAAGTTTTAACGGGTGAAGACAACGACTTCGCGGTGAACTGGCTGCAGGACAACTGCGACGAGGAGACCATCATCCGGGCCTATCACAAAGCCGCGGAAGCCGCGCTGCGCGGAGGGTTCGCCGCCATCCACACCATGATCGGCGACGCTCACTACAGCGTGCAGCACTACCGGTTGATCCGCGATCGCTTGTCCGAATTTCCCGTCCGCTATGAGCTGTATCCCCAGAGCTTCGACGTCAAAGCCGCCCTGGAGCTCGGCTCCCAAAGGATCGGCGGTTGCATTTTGGCGGATGGTTCGATCGGCTCCCACACCGCCGCGCTGACCTCGCCCTACCGGGACAAAAACAGCCTCGGCAACCTCTACCAGACCGACGAATTCTGGCGTGGCTTTGTGGCTGAAGCGCACGATAGTGGTCTCCAGGTCTGCGTCCATTGCATCGGCGACGCCGCCATCGGCCAGATCAACCGCGCCTACGCTCAATTTGACCCTGCCGAAGTGGGCGAACTCCGCCATCAGCTCATCCACTGCGAAGTGACGCCGGACGGGCTGTTTGAAGAGATCGTCGCCTCCGGCGCGGTGCCGGTGATGCAGCCCGCCTTCGACCTGCTTTGGGGCGGGGACGGGGGTTTCTATGCCGGCAAACTGGGCGTGGAACGCTCCCGCCAGATGAACCGCTGGGGCGGCTTCACGCGCCGCGGGGTCAGGGTTTGCGGCTCCAGCGACTGGTACATCACCCCCCTGGACATCGCCATGTCCATCCACGCTCTCACCCGCCACCACAACCCCCTGGAACGCGTCTCCCCGCAAGAGGCGATCGCCATCTATACCGCCAACAACGCCTGGCTCAACCATGAGGAAGGCTCCCGGGGCGAGCTCAAACCGGGCTTCCATGCCGATCTGAGCGTGTTGGACGCCGACCTGACCCGGGATTTTGAGCCTGAGGCGGTGAAAGTCCAGGTCGTGCTGCGCGAAGGAAAGCTTGTCCATGTTGCAGGTTAGCCCCCAGTTTTCCCCGATGGAACTATGCGCCGTCATCGAGCTCGAGCGTCGGCTCCATCCCCTGGCCAGGCTGCAAGACTATTTCAAGCTGCTCAACCAGGCCTTCTTTGGCCCCACCCACATCAATCCGGATCCGGCCGCAATCGCCGCCTTTCTACGGGCGGAGATGGATTCCCTCACCGGCACGCCGGACAGCCCCTGCCAGGACATCGGCTCCGGCAAAGGCTTCCTCCGCTATCAGCTCAGGCAGGCCATGGCAGGCCTGGAAGTGGAAACCCTCACCCAATGCCTGCTGGATTCCCGCTGCGCCGATGCTTCCGCCCTGGCCGGCTGGCCTTCCCTTTGGCGCGATTACTGGCCTTTGGTCGCGCCGCATGTTTCTCCCACAGCGGAGGAAACAGACCTGATCTCCCGCTGCCTCGTCACGGGCTCCCTGCCCAGCCATTCCGCGATTTACAGGGAAGCCTACCAACCCCACTACCGCGTGATTCATGGCAGCCTGGCCCAGCGCCTGGCGGCCTTAAATAAGGATATATAATGACCGACATCCGCGTCCGTTTTGCCCCCAGCCCCACCGGCTACCTGCACATCGGCGGACTCCGCACCGCCCTCTACGACTACCTTTTCGCCCGCCACCACGGGGGCAGGTTCATCCTGCGCATCGAGGACACCGACCGCTCCCGCTTCGTGCCCGGCGCCATCGAAAACCTGATCGAATCGCTTCGCAAGCTTGGCCTGGACATCGACGAAGGCCCCGGCGCCGGCGGCGAATCCGGCCCCTACATCCAGTCCGAACGCTTGGAACTCTACCAGCGCGAAGCAAAGCGGCTGCTGGATTCCGGCCATGCCTACCACTGTTTCTGCAGTCCCGAAACCCTGGCCAGAATGCGCGAGGAACAGCAGGTCAAGGGCGAATTCGTGAAATACGACCGCCGCTGCCTGGCCCTCCCCCCCGCCGAAGTGCAAGCCCGGCTACAGCGAGGCGACGAGCATGTGCTGCGCCTGAAGATGCCGGATGGCCGCAAGTTTCGCTTCGATGACATCGTCCGCGGCAGCGTGGAGATGGATTCCGCCCAATCCGACGACCAGGTGTTGCTCAAATCCGACGGCTTTCCCACCTACCATCTGGCCGCCACGGTGGATGACCACTACATGCGGATTTCCCACGTCATCCGGGGCGAAGAATGGCTCTCCAGCACGCCCAAACACCTCTGGCTCTACGAATGCCTGGGCTGGGACCCGCCCCGCTGGGTCCACCTGCCCCTGATCCTCAATCCCGACCGCAGCAAACTCAGCAAGCGGATGAACGACGTTTCCGTGGAAAGCTACCTCGCCAAAGGCTATCTGAAGGAAGCCCTGTTAAACTTTGTGGCCCTGCTGGGCTGGCACGGGCCGGACGACCGCGAGATCTACAGCCTGGAAGACCTCGCCGCCGAATTTACCCTGGAGCGTGTCAACAAAGCCGGCGCCGTGTTTGACCTCACCAAGCTGGACTGGATGAACGGCTGGTATCTGCGCAACCTGCCGCTGGAGGAAATCGCCAGCCGCGCCCTGCCCTGGTTTGCCGAAGCCGGAATCCCGGTCGGCGATAACGCCAAACTGTTCCAGATCATCGCCGCCGCCCGCGAACGCTGCACCCTGCTGCCGGAGCTGGCGGAATACAGCAAAATGTTCCTCTGCGATCACGAGCTGTCCCCGGAGGATAAGGCTTTCCTGGCTGCCCCGGAATCCCAAAGCGTGCTGCGCTGGTTCCTGGCCCAGTTGCCAGATACCGAAACGGTCGAACCTGCCTGGCTGGAAGCCACCGTCAAGGCCGGCCTGGCGGAACTCGGCCTCAAAGGCAAGGCCTACTACGCCCCCCTGCGCCTGACTCTGCTGGGCCAACCCCATGGGCCCGAACTGCCCGTGATCTTTGCCATCCTCGGCGTCCCGGAGATCAAGCGCCGCTTTACCCGCCACCTGACCTGACCTGCTCCGCCCAGCCCCAGCGTGTCATTCCGGACTTCGATCCGGAATCCAGAAAACCCCAAACCGATAACCCAGCCCAACACCCCCACCACCCAGCCCCTGCGTGTCATTCCAGCCAGCCGCCTGACCGGTAACCTA
>CAZOVZ010000011.1:0-56109 GCA_964583755.1 uncultured Candidatus Cloacimonadota bacterium | reverse complement strand
AATACTCTCCTTGTTTTACAATGACTTAGCAGAAAATATGCGAAACTCCGGCTAAAAGACCTGGATTCCGGCCTCCGCCGGAATGACAGACGCTCTTTATCTGGTTACCCACTCAGTTTGAACTTGAGCCCAAAAAAACCGGCCCTCCGCTTTGGGGGGCCGGCTATTCATGGGGTCAGATAGTGGCTAATCCAGGGTGTAGAGGGAGGTTACGCGGAAGAAGCGTTTGGGGTCGGCGGCGAAGGGAGCCGACCAGGAGCTGTCGCCGTAGGTTCCGCCCGGGGCCAGTGTGTAGGGCCCTTCGGGGACGAGGGCGGTGTGGACCCGGTAGGAATCGATGGTGTAGAGGTCTTCCCAGGTGAGGGTGAGGACTCCGTCCGTGACGTTGATGGTGAGGTGGGCGGGAACGCCGTCGCTGAACAGCGCCTGGGCGGGGAAGCTCCACTGTCCGGCATTGTTTTTGAGGCGGATGAAGAGCTTGTGGTTGCCGTGGGGTATGCCGCTGAGGTCGAGGGTCACATTGGCATTGAGGCTGTTGGCGGGGCTGAGGGCTACCACCGTGCCCAGGCCAAAGCCGGGGTCGGTATCCAGCCAGTACTCCAGATGGGTGATGTTTTTGTAGGGGCCGCTGGGTTGGGTGGAGAGGGGGATGTAGAAGGTTTTTGTCTGGGGCGGGCCCCAGCTTCCGGCGCCGTTTTTGGCGCGGACGTGGACGCTGTGAAAGCCGGGGCTGAGCGCGGCGGCGGAGATCAACTGGTCCAGAGTGACCGTGTTGCGGGAGTAGACGGTGGTGCCGTTGCCCAGGCCGGGATCGGCATCGAAGAAGTATTCGACGCGGCTGACCGTGCCGTAGGGCGGTTGGGGCGGTTGGGCCGGAAGGGGGATGTAGAAGGCTTTCAGCTGCGGCATGCCCCAGAGGCCGGAGTTGTTTCTGGCGCGGACGTAGATGCGGTGAAAGCCGGGGCTGAGCGCGGCGGCGGAGATCAACTGGTCCAGGCTGACGGCGTCGCGGTTGTAGATGGCGGTGCCGGCGCCAAAGCCGGGATCGGCGTCAAAGAAGTACTCGATCCGGCTGACCGTTCCGGCGTGGATCATCCCGGCGACCAGCAGACAGGCGAAAACGAGGGTTGGAAGTTTCATTGCGGCCTCCTTGGCAGGTGACCCCGCTCAGTTGCCGCACTTGGCTTCGATATGCAGCTGCAGGTTGCCGCCGGCATCCACGATGGGGGGGCAAGTGAAAGCGGTGATGTTGGCCAGGAAGGTCAGGTACCAGAGGTCGTCGAAGGGGGAGCTGCCGCCGTAGAGGCCGATGTCCACGTTACCGAGTCCGGCGTTGAGGGCCGGCGATCCCGCCGCCAGATGATAGTTTCCACCGTTGACATCCACCATCACGTTGGCCATCGGAACGCCGAACTGGTTGCCGGGGCCGGTGATGCCGGGGGGGCTCTGCTCAAAGATGCAGTACTGGTAGGTGAAATTGCTGTAAATGCTGCTCAAATAGAGGGTTTCCATGATGCAGTTGGTGAAGACGAGGCTGGCGGTGGCGGTGCTCCCGCTGGCCAGATAGGGAGTGCCGGTGCTTGAATTGACGAAGACGCAATTGTTGAAGGCTGCCGCGGTCTGTACGTTGGAGCAATAGACATGGTAGCTGTTGCCCAGAAACAGGCAGTTGAAAAAGGCGCCGGAGGCCAGGGGATTGAGGTAGACGCGGTAGCTGGGATCCAGGAAAGTGCAGCCGGTGAAGATGTTGTTGAGGGATTGAGTGCTGCCGTCGCCCACATAGACCACTCCCTTGAATTTGCAATCCGTAAAGGTGGAACCGTTGCGGAGGCAGCTCATGCTGGCGTTGAAGACGCAGTTGCGGACGCTGACGGGGTAACTGTAGGTCGGTCCGCTATCCACCTCCAGGCCGATGAAGACGCTGCCGCTGCCGCCGACAGCGTTCACATGGGGGGTGAATTTACTGGTGATGAGCCCGGGGTTGGCGGGGTCGGTGCCGCCCCCGATGACGGTCAGTTGTTTGGTGATATAGTCTCCGCTGTAACCATTGGGGGAGGGGTAGATGTAGATGGTGTCGCCCGGGGCAGAGGCGGTCTGGGCGGCACTGAAGGTGGTATACTGTCCCAAGGAGGGGACGTGGTTGTCCACCGTGCGGATGACGGCGGAGAGGGAAAAGACTGCCGCGAGGGCGATGAGCAGAAGGGCGTAGCGTTTCATAATGTCTCCTAATTTGCCGGTTTGATACTGAGGCCGAAGGGATGGTCCGGCCGTGTTATTCGACTTTGCCATGCTAAACGGGCCAGGCCGCGGGAGAAGCTTGCAGCCAGGCGCTCTGATCACTACATTACGAAGAATACAGTTACAGGGTTCCGCAAATATCGTCAAGCTATATTTTGGCCTCACAGGGGATTGGGACGGGGATGTTTGCTGGGGGAGGCTGGCGTTACTTTCCGTTGGAGGCTTTGTGGGCCGCGCGGATCCACAAAAGGCAGACGAGGACGTCTGCCGCTCCGAGCTACAAAAGGCAGACGAGGACGTCTGCCGCTCCGGCCCATAAAAGCAGACGAGGACGTCTGCCGCTCCGGGGAGGGGCGAAGGCCTGAATGGCGGGCTTTTTATCGGATACCCTTCAATGTGATGCAAACACATTCCGCCGGATAAGCAGTTCGTAATCCACACCCAATCTCAGCTTCGGCAAGAATTCATTTGACAGAATTGGTTTTAAGCAAAAGTCTGGCTTTACCAATACGATGGAGATATAATGAGCTCATTAACGGTGCTGGGTTGCATGTGGGGAGACGAGGCCAAGGCCAAGATAGTGGACTTTCTGGGCGCTACTGCGGACGTGGTGGTCCGCTTTCAGGGCGGCGCGAACGCCGGGCACACGATAGTCCTGGCAGAGAAGAAATACGTTTTTCACACAGTCCCTTCGGGGATCCTCTATCCCGGCACGAAGTGCGTGATCGGGACGGGAACGGTGCTTGACCCCTACGGCCTCCGCGAGGAGATCCGGGGTTTGATGGAGCAAGGCATAGATTTTTCGGGAAGGATGTACATCGACGAACGCGCCGGGCTGGTGCTGCCGGTCCACAAAGAGCTGGACGGTAGCACGGAAGCCAAACTGGGCGCCAACAAGATCGGCACCACCGGCAAGGGGATCGGCCCCGCCTACAGCGATCAGACCGCCCGCTGCGGCTTGCGTCTGGGCGACCTGGGGCATCCGGACTGGCTGAAGCGCCGCCTGGAAGGCCTCTACCGTTTTCACGGCCTGGAGCGTTCCGCTGCCAGGTTAAAAGCCGAGCTGGGCGACCTGGCCGAAGTCTGGGAGTTTTTGCGCGAATTCGCCGCGCCGGTGGACAGGCTCTTGCGGGAGTGGTATCTGGCGGGTGATTTCATCCTCTTTGAAGGCGCGCAGGGCACCCTGTTGGACCTCAGCTACGGCACCTATCCCTATGTGACCTCCTCCCACACCGTCAGCGGCGGAGTCAGCATCGGCGCCGGCATTCCGCCCCGCTTTCAGGACAAGGTGATCGGAGTCTACAAAGCCTACGGCACCAGGGTCGGCGAAGGCCCCTTTCCCACCGAGCTGTTCGACTCCACCGGCGAATACATCCGCGAAACCGGCCACGAATACGGAGCCACCACCGGCAGACCCCGGCGGGTGGGCTGGTTCGACGCCGTGGCCGCCAAATACACCGCCGAACTCAACGGATTGGATAGCCTGGCCGTGACGCTGCTGGACGTTTTGAGCGACATCCCGGAGCTGAAAATCTGCACAGGCTACTGGCTGGGCGAATCCAGGCAGCCCGGCTTTCCCAGCCACCCCGCGGTGCTGGGCGAGGTCACGCCGGAATACCTGACCCTGCCGGGCTGGCAGGGCGACATCAGCGGCGTCCGCAGCCTCGGCAAACTGCCCAAGGCCGCCAAAGAGTATCTGGAGGCGATCCAGGACCTGCTGGAGACCCGGATCGAACTGGTCTCGGTCGGCAAAGACCGCTCTCAAACCATTGTGATCGATTGAAGCGAGGAACCATGCGCAAAGCGATATTGACCTTAGTTTTGCTGGGGGCGTTGGCCCTCGGCGCCCAAAGCCCGACACCGCTGGACTATCCGCAACCGGAGTACATGAACCCGATCTACGACAGCTTCAGCCGCAACTACCTTTCCACCGCCGCCCTGGGCCGGGGCAACACCGGCGCCGCGACCTTGGGAAACCTGGACAACGTGCTGCTCAATCCCGCCGGCTACCTGCCGGAAAAGGCGTCGCTGCACATCGAGGCGCTGATCAAGCCGCCGGTGGCCAGGGACTACTATCAGGAAGGCACCCTCTACGCTTCGCCGGTTCCCTTTGGCAGCGCAGGGGTCGGCGGCAGGCTGGGCACTGATTTTAGCGGCGCGCTGGTCTATTCTTTGCCCAAAAACATCCGGGTGGAGGACTTCCACGTGCCCATGAACCAGGGCGGCCAGCCGGAGATCTGGTATCCCAGCTACTACCTCCACCAGCTCACCGCCAACCTGGCCTGGCACCGGGGCAATCTGCACGCCGGGCTCAACCTCCACGGCCAGTTTTACTATCTGAACGATGTCCCGGTCTGGGGCACCTTCGCGCGGCTGAGGCAGACCAAATTTTTCCTGCGCCCGCAGCTGGGCCTGCTCTATCAGGCTGGCGACCTCGGCGCTGCGTTGACCTTCACTCCGCCCCAAGACGCCAGTTGGGACTTCACATACGCCGAATACGACACCCAATTGCCCCTCCACGCCCTGTTGGCGGGATCCTATGCCTTTGGCGACAACCGCGTATTGGCGGAAGCGGACTATGAAAACACCGCCGCCATCGACCCCGCCTTCGCTGACCGCCTCACCCTCAAGTTGGGCGCCGAGCGCACCGTCCGCAAATTTACCTATCGGGCCGGCTTGATCCACAGCCCCGAGGTCTGGCGCGGAGTTTACCGCCTACCGGTCGACACCTACGACCCCCCCAGCGGCGACACCCTCTGGTGGAATCCGATTCCCCAGACCGGCACTGTGGCCGAAAACTCCCAGCTCCTGCTCACCGGCGGCTTCACCTGGCGGCATCAGGACATCAACATCAATTTGGGCGCCATGTTCGACATCTCCGGCAACACCAAGGTCGCCCAGCTCGGCGGCTCCATCGACCTCTATTTCAGCGCCTTCAAAAAGAAAGGCTTCCTCTACTTCGAATGACACCCTCGGTACAGATCCGCAAGCTGGAAAGCTATGACCCGGAGCTGCTCGCCGAGGCGGTCAAAGGCATGTTGTCCAGCCTCCCCGCCAGCCGCCTGGCCCGTTCCAAGCGCGTATTGCTAAAGCCGAACCTGCTGGGCGCCTTTCCGCCCGAGCGGGCCGTGACCACCCATCCCCGGCTGCTGGAAGCGCTGCTGCGATACTTTCTGGAGCTGGGCAAGGAGGTTTGGATCGGCGACAGCCCCGGCGGCCCGGGCAGCGTGGAAAAAGTCTGGCAGGCCTGCGGGCTGAAAGACCTCGCGGAGCGGTATCCGGTGAAGCTGGTCAACCTCTCCACCTCCGGGTTTCGGGAGTTGAACCACCACGGCATGGCGGTGAAGGTCTCCGAGGTGTTTTGGCAATGCGGCACCGTGATCAACGTCGGCAAGCTGAAGACCCACGGCCTGATGGCCTACACCGGAGCGCTGAAAAACCTCTATGGCCTGATCCCCGGGATGGCGAAGACGGAATATCACCGCCTTTACCCCAACACGCGGGATTTCGCCGCGCTGCTGCTGGCCCTCTACCGCAGCGTGAAAAACCGGATCAGCTACAGCGTCATCGACGGCATCCTGGGCATGGACGGCCTGGGCCCCTCCGCCGGCCGCCCCAGGGAGTTTGGCCTGCTGCTGGGCTCGCGCTCGATCCCCGCCCTGGATTTCACCGCCGCGCGCATGATGGGATTTGAACTGGACGACGTTCCCTACCTGCGCGAAGCTTTGCACGGCGACGGCATCCTCCCAAGCCGCATCGATTTGCCCACCAGTTTCAGGCAGTTCCGGCTGCCGGAGGTGGATATTCGCGCGGTAAAGCTGAGCAAGGACCTGCTCAAATTCGTCCCCGGCGGCGCCCGCAAGGTGTTTCAGCGCGTCTACCACTTTCAGCCCTGGATCAGCGAGCGCTGCGTCAAGTGCGGCGTCTGCGTGGCGAGTTGCCCGGTTGAGGCGATCTCCGCGGCCACAGCGGAACAGCGTCCCCGCGTGAACGCGACCAGGTGCATCAAATGCATGTGTTGCCACGAACTCTGCCCCCATCAGGCGATCGACATCAAGCAATCTTTTCTGGCAAGGATGGTATCCCGATGAAAGCCCCCAAACAAAGCAAAACCCGCCGCTGGGTCCTCTGGCTGGCGATCCTGGCCCTGGCCAGTTGGATTCTCTTTTGGGGAGGCTACAGCTTCCTCAAGGTCTACAAACTCGATCGCGAAGTGTCTGGCCTGGAACGCGACCTCAAGGCCGTGAAGGCACTCAACGACAGCCTGGCCAAGGAAAACGCCCGCCTCAAGACAGATCCCTCCGCCGCCGAAGAAGTAGCCCGCGAAGAGTTTGGGCTGATCAAACCCAACGAGACGGTCTGGCGTTTTCGCGAGGCCCCGCCCAGCGCGGAGCCGAAAAAGTAGGGGTCGACCGCGATGGGGCAGCCCCGGCAGCCGAAGCAGGGCGGAATTCCGCCGGCCCGGGCTCAATTGATCGCCCGCCTGGCCGCCAGCCTGCTCCAGCTTGACCCCGCGGGGCAAGAAGCAGCCATTGCCAAGATCGTGGCCGCCGCCGGCGAGCCCGATGCCGATTCCCTTCCCCGGGTCTGCGCCATCTGCCTTGATGCCCTGATCTGCCGCCTGCGCGAGGAGGACCTCAGCCAGGAATCCTCTCTTGCGGAATTTTTCGGCCTAATGGACCGCTTTCCCCTGGCCGCCGGCGAGCAGCCGGAATGCGCCGCCGGCTTGCCGCAGGGCCTCTTTGGCGATCTGCAACTGCTCTGGCTGCTGGCGGAACTGCGGGATTGGACCGCCGCCGAACGCTGGGCCGAAAACCTTGTTTCGCAGCTGGACCCGGAGGAGCCACGCCTCTGGCTGCTGCACCGCCTGGCTTGGGCTGCAATTTTGCAGCACCGGCAGGAGCGATCAGGCTTCCTCGCCCTCTGGCTGGGGCTGGTCTGCGAAATCCGCCGCCAGGGCTGCCCCCGCTGCGCCCTCTACCTCTGCCTGCGCTGGATCGCCCTGCTCAATTGGGGGCGCGAGACCTCCCTCAAAAAGGCTCTCTTGCAAAAGCTCCGCCGCCAGGTGACCCGCCAGAGCAACCTCTTTTCCGCCCAGGTGCTGTATCTGATCTTCACCCTGGAAGACCGCCTGGTCAGCCCCGCCCAAAAGATGGAGTGCGCCCGCCGCCTGCTCCGCCATCCGCCCCACCTGCTAAATTCCCGCCAGCTCCAAAATGTGAATTTCCACGCCGGAAACTATTCCACCGGCCGCAAAAACGGCTTTGCCGAGGCGATCCAGTATTTCAAGCAGTCAAACTATTACCTCCACAAAAACTGGACCCGCCTGCGCGAAGTCAACCGCTTCCTGCGCGGACGCCTGGACGCCACCCAATACCGCGAGGCGATGGCCGCCCTGGAGCTGGATGTGCTGGAGCTGGGCAGCCAGGTCAGCCTGCAAAACGACGCCTTTGTGGAGACCCTCAGCGCCGAATACGGCCAGATCCGCGACCTCCTGGAACAGGTGGAGCAGCTTTCTCTCTCGGATCCCCTCACCGGGCTGCGCAACCGCCGCTATCTGGACCACAACCTCGCCCAGATGCTCCGCTTTGCCGCCCGCCACGCCGTCCCGGTCTGCCTCGCCAGCCTGGATATCGATCACTTCAAGCAGATCAACGATGTCCACGGCCACCCCGCCGGGGATCAGGTCCTGCGCGAACTGGCACAGCTCCTCCTCAGCTTTTTCCGCAAGAGCGACATCGTGATCCGCTCCGGCGGCGACGAGTTTCTGGTGGTCCTCTTTGGCGCCACGCACGAGCGGGCGCTGGAGCTGCTGCGCTCTCTCCGCGCCAGGGTGGCGGGATTCCACTTCGGGCTGCAAGCCTTGCGCATCACCCTCAGCATCGGCATCTATTGCGATCCCGCCGGAGCCGGCGGCAACCTCGCCGCAGCCCTCGCCCAGGCCGACCGCGCCATGTATCTGGCCAAAACCGCCGGGGGAGACCGCGTGGCCCCCCTGCCAGCCAATTTCCCTCTTGACACATAACCCCGTCAATATTTCCTAAGTTCACAAGGAGTCCGTCATGGCAAAAATAGTTGTGAAGAACCTGAACAAATATTACGACAACGGCTTTCATGCTGTCAAAAACGTCAGCTTCGAGGCTGAAGACAAGGAATTCATGGTCCTCGTCGGTCCCTCCGGCTGCGGCAAAAGCACCGTCCTCCGCCTCATCGCCGGCCTGGAAGAAATCTCCAGCGGCGACATCCATATCGGCGACCGCCTCGTCAACAAGGTTCCCCCCAAAGACCGCGACATCGCCATGGTCTTTCAAAACTACGCCCTCTATCCCCACATGACCGTCTTCGACAACATGGCCTTTGCCCTCAAACTCCGCGGCGAAGACAAGCCCACCATCCGCAAAAAGGTGCTCCACTCCGCCGAACTCCTTGGCATCCAGGACATGCTCAAACGCAAACCCGGCCAGCTTTCCGGCGGCCAGCGCCAGCGCGTCGCCCTCGGCCGCGCCATAGTCCGCAACCCCAAGGTCTTCCTCTTCGACGAACCCCTCTCCAACCTGGACGCCAAACTCCGCGTAGCCATGCGCGCCGAGATCGTCAAGCTCCATCGCCAGCTTGGCACAACCATGATTTACGTGACCCACGACCAGGTAGAGGCCATGACCATGGCGGATCGCATCGTGGTCATGAAAGACGGCGTCATCCACCAGGTCGACACCCCCCTCAACGTTTACAACGATCCCGCCAACATCTTTGTGGCTGGATTCATCGGCAGCCCAGCCATCAACCTGGTCCCCGGCGCCCTGCGCAACGACGGCGGCAAGCTCCTCTTTGACTGCGGCGACTTCGCCGTCCAGACCCATCCGGACCATCAGGCCGCCCTCGCCCCCTACGCCGGCAAAAAGATCATCCTCGGACTCCGCCCGGAAGACATCTACGACGCCGGCTTCGACTCCATGGCGGATTTTCCCCAGCCCGTCAAAACCATCTGCGACATCGTGGAACCCCTCGGAAACGAGTACCACGTAGTTCTCAAAACCCAAAACCACAGCTTCACCGCCCGCCTCGACCCCAAAGAACTTCCCAAGATGGGACAGGAACTGAAGATCAGCCTGGACCTCCTCCGCGCGCACTTTTTCGATCCGGACAGCGAAGCCCGCCTCGTGTAAGACCCTCCCGCGGCAACGCGCCGCAAACCCATGCAGCAGCTCAGAGTCTGCGTCTGCCTGATGATTTTCTGCCTGGCGGCCCCCCTGCCAGGCCTCGTCACGGAAGACACCGCCGCTGCCAACGCCCTGTCAGGGATTACGCTGATCTCGGAGGAAACCGGCGCCTTTCAGCTTTCCCCCCTCGTAGACGCCAGCGGGATCAGCCTCTCCTATTGCCTCCCCTTTGGGATGGCGGAAGTTGGGGTCTACGGTCTGAACACCGCTGTGGATCTGAAACCGGTCACGCTCATGTTTGGCAGCAGTTACCTGGATCAGGGGGATTACCGCTGGCAGGACCTACGCCTCGGCGCCGCCCTGGGGTTGGGAAACTGGCGGATCGGGCTGGCTGGGCACCTGGAATATGAAGTGTTCAGCACGCTGCAAAGCTACCACGCATTCAGCCCGGACCTCGCAGTTGGGTGGCGGAAAAACGGCTGGGGCGCGGAACTGCGGGGACTGCGCGTGGGAGATGACGGCGCCCAATACCAGATTTCCGCCAGCTCGCAAGTCAGCCCTGAGCTTGAAGCCGCGGCAGCCTGGGTCCACCAGCCTGCCGGCCCGGACATGGCGCGCGCGGCAACGGCCTTCCGCCTGGGCAAACATCTGAAACTGCTGAGTTCCTGGCAAAACGAGCCAGCCCGCTTCGGGGCGGGGATTGCCCTGCGTTACGGCGCCGGGGAGATTGCCTATGCCGTGCGCACCCACACGGAACTGAGCCTCACCCACTGCCTGGATCTCGGTTTCCGCTGGTGACTCGCGTTGCGGCAATCCTTGTCTTGGCGTTTTTGTGCTCGTTCGCTTGGGCGCAGGCGGGCGATGAGCTGATCGAGCTGGTGACGGAGGAGATCAGCGAGTCCGCCTGGCAGGAGTTTCTGGCCGATCTGTCCGGCTTTGACCACCCGATCAGGCTGGACAGCCGCTTCAGGCTGACCGGCAGCGCTACCAGTTTTTACGACAGCGCCTTGCTGAAAGCCCACGCGGTGGAGGTCCTGGTCAACCTGAAGCGGGATCTGGATTCGGGCAACACGTTTGGGAACATCAACGCACTTTATGAAACGGCGAAGCTGGAAGGGATGCTGGGAGCCTGGCGGCTTCGTTTTGGGCGGGGCCTGATCCTGGGCACCAATAACAGGTCGGCGCCGGACAGCCTGTTCAGCCTGCACAAGACCGGTTCCGCCATCCTCTCCACTCCCCTCGGGGCGGCCGTGAAACTGAACCTGGGCAATTGGCGGGGAGCGGCTTTCGGCTCTGCCCAACAGCGGGAGGCCAGGCTGGAAGATGGCCGGGTCGCCAGCCTGCCAAAATCGCGGGAGGGCAGGTTTAACCGGGTCAGCGAGGGTCTCTTTGGTTTGGCGTTTGGTTATCAAGACAAGCTGGGGCAGATCGGCCTGCTGGGTTACCGGCAGCGCTACGGCCTCCCCTTTGTGGACGAATCCCTGCACCAGGAACTATGGGCCGGCAGCCTCTACGCCTCGCTGGGAAAGGGTTCTCACCGGTTGGATGGCGAACTGGCCTGGCAGCGGGGCGAGCCCCTGGGCATTATCGCCTGGCAGTATCGGGCCAAGTCTTTCCGCCAGACCCTCAGCTATGCCCGCAACGGGATCAAGGGACAGCTTCCTTACGCTTTGCAGCCGGCAGTCTTGAGCAAGGACACCGGCCGCAACGAATACAGCTATGACTTCCGGCTACCGCTGCCCTGGCATGCGTCCTTTTCGCTGCGTTACAGCCTGAACCACGGCCGGTCGTTCGACGCGGAACCGCTGTCCCGGTTGGCTGTGGCGCTGGACTACAGCCATCAGGGCCACCGGGTCGGGTTGAGCTGTCTTGCCTTCGACCGGCAAGTGATCGCCCTCGCGGACAGTGGCTACGTTTCGGATTCTCCCCAAAATTATCGCCTCCGGCTGGACGCCAGGGTCCAGATCCGGCCTGGTCTGTTTCAGAAGTTGGAGCTCAGCTATCATTTGCAAGACAGGGCCGACTACCGCCAGAACAACATTCGCGCCAGCGTTTCCTGGGGTTACGAAAAAGCTGCCGCCAGCCTCCGCGCGGGGTTGGTCACCCGCCAGAGTCCCCGCAGTTTCTATGACCTTGATGAATTCGACCCAGATCAGTACAGCGTTTGGGAGGATGACGACACTGCCCTGTTTGGTTCAGCGGCCTATGAGGGCAAGCGCTGGCGGGCATCCGGATCATTCCGGAGATCGGTAACGCGGGATAAGGGTGTCCAACTGACCCTGCAAGTCGGCCTGTCGCTGTTCTGAACGCAGTTTTAGCCCAGGCCAAACTTTCTCCAACACCTTGTAAAATACCTTCGTTAGAATGGTGAAGCAAGACTTCACTGGAGTAACGATGAAAAACCTCAACTTTAGCCCACACCCAGCCTTGTATGGCAAGGCTAAAACCGACCAGAAGCCCGTCCCCAACGCCGGGACCCACAGCGTGCCGGACATCCGTATCCTGAAGGAATGGGTGAATCAGAGCCCCAGATGGCTCAAGAACAATTTGCGGATCTACTGAGCAAGGCCATTGCACAAAAGGGTTTTGTCCCTATGCCCAGGTCCTGGGCTGAAGCAAGGTTCGCCGTTTACAGGCCAAACATGGTTGGGGATGTATTGGGCGAGCCTGGCCAGGGGGATTGGGACCGGGATAAGGAGTGTCCTCCGACAGCGTTATGGCCTAGCGCAGGGCGTAATCGGGCATTGGTTTTCAGCCGGCGGGGGTAAGCCACTGCATCATGCCACGGTCTCTGAGCGCACTTACCAGAGGGCGTTCAGGGTTAACTGGTTACTGAGTCAGTGGTTGATGGGGTGGGTTCAGAGCAGGCCCCAGCGGCGGCGGAAGAAGAGTTCGAGGCAAAAGGCAAGGATGAAGAGGGAAAGCACATACCATTTGCGGTAGAGGGGGATGTCGCGACGCTGTTCGCTGCGCCTGGGCTGGGCGGGCAGGGGCTGGAAGGTTTCCAGGGCCGCGGGGGTCAGCAGTTTGCCGCCGGTGTCACTGGCCAGCCAGGAAAGCAGGGGCAGGTTGAAATCCAGATCCCGGGATTCGATGGAAGAATTGGCGAGGTTGAATCTGCCGCCGCTCTTTTCCCCGCTCACCTTGTCCTCGATCTGAAAACTGTAGGCGCCGGCCTTGTCCAGTTCCAGGCTGGCGGCATATTCGCCCCCGGAGTTGGTGAGGAAATCGCGCCAGACTTCTTTGCCTCCGGCATCGCGGACCGTCAGCTCCGGATTGAGGTCCAGCCTTTGGGCGCGGATGCCGTCCTCGGCGCGGAGGCGGATCTGGATTGGTTCGCCGAGGAAATAGCTGTTTTGATGGATGGCTTCATAGCCGCTGCCGCCGCGGTTGGCCAACCAGGTGACGCTGTCGCCGATCAACTGGCGGTAGCCGCCGCTCTTGCTTTGGAGCTGCCATTTCCAGAGATTGAGAAAGGCCATGGCGATCACTCTGCCGCCCACCTGGGAAGCCGCGATGGCGGGAGAGCGTTGGGGATTGTTGGCCGTGGCCAGCACCTCGGCTCCTTTGGTTGCGGTCACGTAAAAGTAATCCAGGGGCGGGATCTGCTGCAGTTCGGAGGCGTCGAAGCCCAGCATGGGCCAGGCTGCCGCGGCGGGCGCGAGTTCCAGAAAGCCCTGATAGGCGGTGGTGATGTTCGATCTTTTGAGCGGCAGAATCCCAGCCAGTTCATCCACCGGCAGGCCTTGATAGAGGACGCCGACCCCCCGGCGGTGGCTCTGCAGCACTTGATTGAGGACCGCTCCGCTGAGGCGGAGGCCGCCGTTGTTAACGATCACCAGGGCGGCCAGGCCGCTTTCCGGCAGCGCCGGCACCGGTTTGTCACCGGAAAGTATGCGTCCGCCGGTGATGCGGAAGTGGGAGACCTCCCGGCGGTTGTCCGCCGCGATGGCGTCGATCAGGAATTTGTTGTCCCAAGCGGGCGTGTCGGAGATCACCGCCACTTTATCGCGGTCGCTGAGGACCTCGATGGCGCCGGGATGGGCGTTGTTGTTCTGGCTGCGTTCGGCGATGCCGGGAGCGCTGAGCTCGATGCTGAAAGGGTAGAAGCCGGTCTGGGCGAAGGTCTGGGTAAAATCCACGCTCTGAGGGGTTCCGGCCTGGATACGGACTGTTTGGGCCGCCACTTTCTTGCCACCGAGCATCAGGTTTACCGTGGCGGGACCGCTGTAGTTTGCGGAGTTCAGATCGGCGCGCAGCAGAGTGGGTTCGCCCCGGTAGGCGTGGCGGTTTGCGGTCACGGCGGTCACCGCGAGGTCCGGATTGGTGGGTCGCAGCGTGTCCGAAACGGCATAAAAGGGAGCGCCCAACTGCCTGACGGACTCGAGGGATTCATCCCGTAGCCAGCCGTCGGAGAGCAGCAGCACGCCCTCGATGCGGCTGAAATCGTGCTTTTCGGCCAACTCCGCCAGGGCGGGGGAAAGCAGGGTGGTGGAGGGATCTTTTTCCAATCCCCGGGAAAACTCGTAGGGCAGCAGCTCGTAGCCAGCCGAGGCAAACTTTTCCCCAGCCGCCTTGCCCAGGCCCTCCAATTGATCGCGCTTGGTGCCGGCTCCGCCTGCGAGATCCAAGCTGGCGGAAACGTCTTTCAACACCAGTATCTGCGGCTTTTCCACCAGGCTGTTCACATAGTAGAGGATGGGACTGAGCAAAAAGAGCAGCAGTATCCCCAGGCTGAGGGCGCGCAGGGCGGTCAACAGCCAGCGGCGGCCCCGGGACAGCGCGGGTTGGGTGCGGCTGTAAAACCAGACGGCCAGCAGCAGCGAGATCAGGGCGATGACGGCGTATTTCAGGCCTAAGCCCCCAAGGTGAAGAAGACGCCCAGGGCCAGGCCCTTGGAGCTGTAGCCGGGGATCACGGACTCGATGCACTGCACTCCCAGGCCAAACTCCAGCAGCCCGGTCTCCAGGCCCAGCCCGTAGGAAAAGCGCCAGGGGTAGTCTTTGTTGCCAAGATTCCAGCCCAGATACACCGGCAGCCAGGGCAGGGGGTTGAATTCCGCGCCCAGGGAGAGCCTGGTTCCGCCGCGGTAGCGGTCAGAATCCTGCAGCGGGGCGAGCAGATCCGCGGAAAAGGAGCCGATCCTGGGAAGAGTGTACATTCCGCCGAGGCGCAATTCCAAGGGAAACTTGGTGGTATAGGCGGCGATCTCCGTATCCACGGGATCGTCGAAGACCTCCAGGCTGTCCAGGTCGGTCAGGTAGACATCTTCGATCTCCGCCACATAGCTGGTTTGGCGGCATTCCTTGGTCCAGCGGATCCGGCCCAGAATGTTGTCCAGGCTCAGGCCCACGCTCAGGTTTGGCAGGGGGTCCCAGGCCGCGCCCAGCATGGCTTTGTAGCCCAGACCGGCGAATCCGGCCAGCTCCATGGGATCCACGGAATCCAAAGAATCCGGGATGCCCGCGGTGCGCAGGGTCACGTTTTGCTTCAGGGTCAACCCGTTCAGGCTGGATTCAAATTCGCCGCTGTAGTCGCGGGTATAGGCATCGACCAGGCCGCCCAGCAGGCTGAGCGACGCGCCCAGGCGGACGGGGCCAAACTTTCCGCCGGTGGGGACGCGAAAATCGCCCATGCCAAAGGTGAAATCGACGTAGGCGGTGGCGGAGCCGTAGTTGTCCTGGTTGGTAAAGTCGATGTGGAGGCTGTCGCCGGGATTTCCCTTCAACAGCAGTTCCAGATAGTCTTCGGAAAAAGCGCCCTCAGCCGCCAGCTGCAGGGTGCTGGTGAGGCCTATCCGCCCGGTGGTGATGCCAAACACGCTGATCTGGGCTTCGGCGTTCAGGGCCAGTTTTTCGTCGATGGCGTTCAGGATCTTGTCCTTGTCCGCCGCGGTGAGGGTGTCTTCCACGCTCATCACGTAGTTGTAGAGGTCCAGGTCGAGGGAGTTGTTGGCGATGATAATGCCGGTGTTCAACAGGGGGAGCCAGGTGACGCCGTGTCCCCTGGCCAACAGGGCGGGGTTCCAGTAGTTGGCTTCGGCGCCGGTGGCGCGCAGCAGATAGCTATCCGCAAAGAGCAGGGATTTGCCGGTGCCCGGATCGGCTGCCAGGGTTACTGCGATCAGGATTGCCAACAGGGTCAAAAGGGTTGTTTTCATCGTTTACTCCTCCACGTGCACTTTGGCTTGCAACATGGCTTTCACGCTGACGAAGCTCTCCGGTCCGCCGGAGATCTCGACCACGCCGTCGCTGGGGTCGAAATGGAACAGCCAACGCAGATAAACGGTTTCGCTCTCGCTGAAGAGGTCCAGTTCGCTCTTGCTGAGGGCGAGGCGGATCACCTGCTCCGCCTCTCCGCCGGCCTGGGAAGAGAGGATGGAAAAGCTCTTTTGGTAGGAGTAGCTGCCCGGCTGAGCTGGATCGATCCCCGCGCCGGGGCCAAAGTAAATGGTGGCCGTGCCACCCACGGGGACGTGGTTGGCGACGCGGGCGACCAATTCCGCGCTGAGGATGTTATCGCGGATCAGTTCCCGGTTGGATTCGGTGATGCTGTCGATCAACATCGGCTCGGACTGCGCGATCTCGTGTTCCAGGATGATCACCCGCAGCGGGGCTTCCAGGCGGTAATCCGCGTAGAGCTTGTTAAGCTCGTTAACGGTGCCGATCTCGCCGCTGCCGCTGTTGATCAGCAGATAGGCGTTTTGCAGGCGCACTGTGTTTGGCATGATCTGCAATAGCGAAGTGAGGTTGTTCGAAAAGTTGAAGGTGGTCACCGTCGGCTGCTCCTGGCTGGCAGCGGCCTGGGCCACGTAGAAGTTGCCGTCCGGATCCACCACGTTGAGCGTGACCTCCTCGCCGGTACGGTCGTTTTTGGCATAGAGTTCGCCGTGGAATTCCCCGGAAAATCCCACCTCGTTGGTCAGTTCCACATAAAGGTTGGCCTCCTGCAGCAGCAGGGCGGATTCGATGAAGTCGGGGTATTCCACCTGCACGTCTTGGATCTCGTCCAGATAGTCTCGCCGGTAATTCACCAGGCGACCCTGGAAATAGCGGAAGCCAAAGCGTTCGTTGAGCGAAAAGCCCAGGCTGGCGACCGGCGTTCCGAAGGGCTGGTTGGATAATATTTGCACGTGGAAGTTCAGTTGCTCCAGGATCTGGCCGGAGTCATAGGTGCCGATGTGAAAATCGTGCAGGGTCTCGTACTGAGAACCGGGCGTGCCGTCGTAGTGGACCGTGAAGGGTTCGCCGGCTTCGTTGCGGATGTCCGGAAAGGAGATGGTGATATCCGTGACTCCGGGGTTGACGTCCGTGAAATGCGCCGTGAGGCCGCCCTGCTTGAATTTACCTGCGGAGAGGGCAACGGTTCCGGTGGGGTCGGCCAGGGGCAGGGTGCCGTCGTAGACGATTCCGGAATTGAGGGTGATGCCGGAAACGTCGATGTCCGGCTCATAGTTGACGTCGCCAAAGGGATTGCTTTCGGCGGAGCCTTCGCCTGTGAAAGTGATCACGCCGCCGTCACCGACCACTATGGAGAGGGAGTCCGTGAGGGAATCGGCGATGTCGGAAACATAGAAATTTTCGTTGACCAGCGGAATGGTCAGGTCCATGTTCCACTGGGGCATGTGCGGTTCGCTGATGTCGCAGGCGGCAAGCAGCAGCAAACAGGCGGCCAGGGCCAGAAGGGCAGATTTCATAGGGGCGATCCTTTCCCGCGCTTGGCGGCGCGGATGTTGAAAGTTGGCCGGCGTCAGAGGCCGGATCAATCCTGTACGCGTATGTGATTTTGGCAGCTTTTGTCAAGCTTTTTCAGGTACAGCGCTCCGTGGGCCTTCAGCAGGGCCAGCTCTGAGGGCGTCAAAACCAGTTCCCCATCCTGAGGAAGGCGCGCCAGGATTCTCCGGAAGAGCAGTTCCGCTTTCACCAGTTCGCCAAAGGCGGGATGCCAGGGGCCGGCGAGGACTTCCGCGGGATCGAGGTTGGAGGGCAGCCCGGTCTTGATCACCTTGATGCCATTGGCTGTGGCGAGTTCGCAGTAATCCGCGCACTGGGAGGTCGCCTCTTCCAGGCTCAGCGGCTGGTACGCGCCGCCACTCCACCATTCAGACAGAGGCGTGCCCTGGATCACGATCAGGGGGTAGAGGCGCAGAAAATCTGGTTTGAGCCGGGCCAGGACGTCGCGGTTGCGCTTGAGGCTGGCATCGGACCAGCCGGGCAGGCCAGGCATCAGCTGCACGCCGAGCTGGAAACCGGCAGCTTTCACCCTTGCGGCGGCATTTTGGGCGGTGGGTCCGTCATAACCGCGGCCGGCGGCGCGCAGCACGGCGGTGTCAAAATCCTGGATGCCCAGTTCGAGGGTGGCAAAGCGCTGGCGGCGGCACCAATCCAGGACGGGCTCAGCCACGTGGAGGGGATGGGTGGAACAGCGGAAGCTGGTGTGCTCATCCGCGATCTGGCGGAAAGCGTCCATCCACCGATCCCGGAAGCCTTGCTCCAGGGCGGTGAAGCTGCCGCCGTAAAAGGCGATCTGTTTGGCCTGGTCTGGGTTTCTGAGGATAAAGGCCGCGACGCCTGCCAGGGCGGTGGGAAGGTCGGGCGCGGCAGCTCCGCTGATTTTCGACTGATCGCAGTAAACGCAGCGGCGATCGCAGCCCTGCATAGGCAAAAAAACGGGGTAGATCAGGGTTTTTGGCATCATTTGGGCCACTTTCGCAAAGCTTTGGCTCTCATGACCATTGCGCTACCATTGCGGGACCATTACGGGCTTCATCCGTAATGGTCCCGCAATGGTAGCGCAATGGTCATAGGAAAGAAGCAGGGAATCCTTTCAGATACCCAGTTTCTGGCAGGCGGCGTGGGCGGCCTCCTGGTGGGCGGTTTTCTTGGAGTTTCCCTTGCCTGTGCCCAGCAGTTTACTGCCGACGCGCACTTCCACCACGAAGGTCTTGTTGTGTTCCGGCCCTTCCTCCGCGATGGTCACATAGCGGGGCGGCTCCTGGTTTTGCGCCTGCACGTGCTCTTGCAGGATGCTCTTGTAGTTCACCAGTTCGTTGCGGGTCACGGTGGTCTCGTAATCCGTGAGAATCTGGGTCTTGATGAAGCGGGAGGCGGCGGCGATGCCGCTGTCCAGGTAAATGGCGCAGATCAGGGATTCGATGGAGTCGCTGAGGATGGAGGGTTTCTGGGCTCCGCCGGATTGTTGTTCCTCCGGGCTGAGCAGCAGGTATTTGCCGAGGTCGAGGAGGTTGGCCTTCAGGGTCAGATAAGTTTCGGAGACGATCTTGGATTTCAACTTGCTGAGGGTGCCTTCCTGTTCGTCGGGATGTTTGGCAAACAGCTCCTTGGAGACGATGAAGCCCAGGATGGAATCGCCCAAAAACTCCATCCGCTCGAAGGGGGAAGGTGTCTTGTGGTCGCTGTAGGCCCTGCGCAGGTAGGATTTGTGGGTGAGCGCGGCCTTCAGCAGGGTGGTGTCGTGGAAATTGTAGTCGATCCGCTTCTGCAGTTGGGCGAGGTTCTTTTCCCATTTGGGATAGGCCTCGGAGATCCGCTTGCCGTTGAAGTATTCGACGATCTTCGCGATGATGCCTTTCACGGTGTACCTGTTCTGGGGTGTCTGGGGCCGGCCGCCGGGGGCTCAGCCAAACTTGGTGATCACGATGGCGGAGTTGTGGCCTCCGAAACCGAGTGAATTGGAAAGTGCCGCGGTGATATCGCAGGACTGGGCCTGGTTGGGCACAAAGTCGAGGTCGCAATCCGGGTCCGGAGTGGTGAGATTGATGGTGGGATGCAGCCTGCCGGTCTCGATCGATTTCACGCAGACGATGGCTTCCAAACCGGCAGCGGCGCCCAGCATGTGGCCGACCATGGATTTGCTGCTGTTCACCTTCAAGCGGTAGGCGTGTTCGCCAAAGCAGGTCTTCAGGGCCACGGTCTCGCATTTGTCGTTGAGCGGGGTGGAAGTGCCGTGGGCGTTTACATACTGGATTTCGGCTGGGGTCAGGCCGGCATCGCGGATGGCAATCTGCATGGCCAGGGCACCGCCGGCTCCGTCTTCGGAGGGAGCGGTGATGTGGAAGGCGTCATCGGTGGCGCCGTAGCCGGCCATTTCGGCATAGATGTGGGCTCCGCGGGCTTTGGCGTGCTCCAGCTCCTCGAGGATCAAAAAGGCGGCGCCTTCGCCCAGGATAAAGCCATCGCGGTCGCTGTCGAAGGGGCGGGAGGCGGTGTGAGGGGTGTCGTTGCGGGTGGAGAGGGCGCGCATGGCGCCAAAACCGCCGACGGTGAGGGGTGTGACGGCCGCTTCGGTGCCGCCGCTGACCATGATGTCCGCATCGCCGTACTGGATGGTGCGGAAGGCCGTGCCCAAGGCGTGGTTGGCGCTGGCGCAGGCGCTCATGACGTTGAAATTGGGACCCCGGAAGCCGTATTCGATGGCGATATGGGCGGCGGCGATGTTGCCGATCATCTTGGGGATGAAAAAGGGACTGATGCGGCGCGGACCCTGTTCGTGGGATTTGATGCACTCTTCGTTGAAGGTGACGATTCCGCCGATGCCGACGCCGGTGATCACGCCCACCCGGGTTTCGTCGTAGCTGCCGGGAGCGAGCCCCGCGTCTTTGATCGCTTCGCGCGCGGCGACCATGGCGAACTGGGTGTAGATGTCCATCTTTCTGGCTTCTTTGGGGTCGAAATGCTGTTCCGGCTGGAAATTCTTGATCTGGGCCGCGATCTTGGTGGGTAGGGTGGAGACGTCGAAACTGGTGATGGCTTCAGCTCCGGATACCCCGCTTAACAGGTTTTGCCAGGTTTCGGCTACGCTGTGGCCGATCGGGGTGATAGCGCCAAGGCCGGTGATAACCACTCTTTTCTTCATGTTGTTGTTTTCCTCGCTGCTTGTGGGTTTACTGGCTTGCGGTGGTCTGAACCATACCTGGCGGCATGGCTTAGATCAGCACCAGGATCAGTAAAATGGAACCAATCCTGATGACCTTGGCCATCAGGATTGGTTCTCGGTTCCGGGTTAAGCCAATCTTTCCTTGAGGTAATCGATGGCTTGTCCGACAGTGCGGAGTTTGTCCTGATCTTCATCAGGGATGGTGATAGAGAATTCGTCTTCAAAGGCCATCACCAGTTCCACTGTGTCCAGGGAATCGGCGCGCAGGTCTTCGATGAAGTTGGCGGAAGGGACTATTTGGGTTTCTTCCACCCCGAGTTTGTCCATCACTATCTGTTTGACTTTGGCTTCAATATCCATGTTTTCCTCCTATGTTTATTGAAGTGCTTGGGTTTGTATCATTAAGCATCTGCAGGTTCAATGCATGGTGAGGCCGCCGTCGACCGCGACGGTCTGGCCGGTGATGTAGGCGCTGTGCTCCGAAGCGAGGAAGAGGCAGGCGCGGGCTACATCCGCAGGGGTCCCCATCTTTTGCAGGGGGATCGCTTTGGCGTAGCCGGCCACCACTTCCGCGGGTAGCGTGGCGGTCATTTCGGTTTCTATGAATCCCGGGGCGATGGCGTTGACGCGCACCCCGCGGGAGGCAAATTCTTTGGCGCAGCTCTTGGTGAAGGCGATGACGCCGCCCTTGGAGGCCGCGTAGTTCGCCTGGCCGGCGTTGCCCATGATGCCGATCACGCTGGCGATGTTGATGATGCTGCCGGAGCGGGATTTCATCATGTGCTTGAAAGCTTTTTGAGTGCAGATGAAAGTGCCTTTCAGATTGATGTCCAGCACCAACTGCCAGTCCTCTTCCTTCATCCGCAGGACCAGGTTGTCGCGCGTGACCCCGGCGTTGTTGATCAGGATGTCGATCGCGCCGTGCGTTTCCACGATTTGGGCAAACAGCTCTTCGATGCCGGCGGAATCGGTGACGTTGCCCACGTAGCCATAGGCGGACAGGCCAAGCTCCGTGAGGGTCCGCACGGCTTTGTCGACGGCTTCCCGGCTGAGGTCGACTATCAGGGTAGTCGCGCCGTTGGCGGCGAATTCCCTGGCGATCGCGAGGCCGATTCCCCGGGCGGAGCCGGTGACCAGGGCAACCTTTTTATCCAGGTTATAATTCATTTGATTCCTTGTGAATGCTGATTTATATAGCGGTTACGTTCAGCCCAGAATTTCAATCAGGGCCTCAAGTTCGTCTAATTTCTCCAGATTATAAACCTGGGCTTCTTTGTCAATGTTCTTGATCATTCCGCCCAGCACTTTCTGGGGCCCGAACTCGATGAAGCGGCCCACGCCCTGATCCAGCATATAGCGCACGCAATCCACCCAGCGCACCGGGGAAACGATCTGCAGCGCGAGTTTGTCGCGGCTGGCGGAACCTGCCTGGGCGGGGAGGGCGTCCACATTGGAGACCACAGGGAGCGCGGAGTCACGAAAATCGATGGCGCGCATTTCCGCGCACAGCCAGTCGCTGGCGGGCTGGATCATCGGGGTGTGGAAGGGTCCGCCCACCACCAGCGGCAAGACGCGTTTGGCGCCCCGTTCCTTGGCCAGCAGGGAGGCGGCTTCGACGCCGGCGGCGGTGCCGGAGATCACGGTTTGGACAGGGGTGTTGAAATTGACGGCGCGAACCAGTCCGGCGGCTTCGGCTTCCGCGCAGACGGCGGTGGCTTGCTCCGGGCTGAGGCCGATCACGGCCGCCATGGCAAAGGGCTGGCCGGAATTGGCTTTGATCATGAATTCGCCGCGCTTGTAGACCAGATGAAGGGCGTCCGCCCAGTCCAGGCTGCCGCCCGCGACCAGGGCGCTGAACTCGCCGAGGGAGTGCCCCGCCAGAAAGTCCGCTTTGACGCTGCTGGCTGCCTCAAAGGTTTTGAGGGCGCAGATGCTGTGAAAGAGGATTGCCGGCTGGGTATGGCGGGTCTCCTTGAGCGCGTCTTCAGGCCCCTCCAGCATGATCTGCCTGAGGCAGGTGCCGTGGGCAGAGTCGAAACGTTCCAACACTTCTGCGAAGGCTGGGTTTTGTTCCAAAAAATCTTTGGCCATTCCCACATACTGGGCTCCCTGGCCGGGGAATACGAAAGCTGTCTTCACAAGGAACCTCCTAAAAACGTGCCAGTACGCTGCCCCAGGTCAGACCCGCCCCAAACGAAGTGAGCAGGACGATGTCGCCCCGGCGCAGTTTCTTGCTGCGGATGGCTTCGTCAGCCGCCAGGCCGATCGTTCCCGAGGACGTGTTGCCGTACTTTTCGATGTTCACGATCACCTTGCTCATGGGAATACGCAGCTTGTCTGCCAATCCTTCGATAATTCTCAGGTTCGCCTGATGGGGGATTACCCAATCCACATCGGCGACGTCCAGATTGTTGCGTTTGAGCAGTTCGGCGGTGGAGGCGTACATGGATTTGATCGCGTTTTTAAAGATTTTGTTGCCTTCCATGTAGACGGTGTGGAGGTTTTGGTCCACCGTTTCATGGCTGGCCGGGAGGCGTGAACCGCCCGCCGCCTGGTAGAGCAGATCGCCCTGGCTGCCGTCGGCGTCGATCAGGCTGTCGATGATGCGGGAGATCTCGCTGGATTCAGCGCGGGAGATGATCGTGGCGCCGGCGCCGTCGCCAAAGAGGACGCAGGTGTTGCGGTCCTGCCAGTTGGTGATTTTGGTGAGGATGTCAACTCCGACGACGAGGACGTTTTTGGCCGTGCCGTTTTCCACGAAGGTTTTGGCGGTGTGGATGGCGTAGATGAATCCCGCGCAGCCGGCAGAGACGTCGAAGGCGGGAACGCCCTTGAGGCCCAGCTTTTTCTGCAGCATGCAGCCGGTGGAGGGGAAGGGATGGTCGCCGGTGACGGTGCCCACGACGATCAGGTCGATGTCCTTGTATTTCACCTGGGAGGCTTCAATGGCGTTGATCGAGGCCTGCAGGGCGAGATCGCTGGCTGCTTCCTCCTCGCTGGCGTAGTGGCGTTCAAACATCCCGGTGCGGGAGCGGATCCATTCGTCGGAAGTCTCCACGATCTTTTCCAGATCGAAGTTGTTGACGATCTTCTTGGGGGCGTAACTGCCAAAGGCTGAGAATTTTGCGTAGAAGTTTCCCATTAACTGCGTCCCTCAAAATAGGCTTGGGTTTTGGAGATGAAATCGGTTTGCGAGATCCTGGCGGCAAAGCGGATCGCGTTTTTGATCGCCTTGGCGTTGCTTCTGCCGTGAGCGACGATGCTCATGCCGTTTAGCCCCACCATCAGCGCGCCGCCGAACTCGGTGTGGTCGAGTTTCTTCTTCAGGTAAGAGTAGGCGGGATAGGAAAGCATGGCCCCGATCTTGGCGATCCAGTCCTTGTTGAGCTGTTCCTTCAGGATGTCGAATATGGAGATCAGCGTGCCTTCCAGGGTTTTTAGCACCACGTTGCCCACAAAACCGTCGCAGACAACAACGTCGCAGATCCCCTTCAAAACGTCCTTGCCCTCGATGTTGCCGATGAAGTTGATGTCCTTCGTTTCGGCCAGCAGTTGATGGGCTTCGCGGGTGACGGAATTGCCCTTGGCGCTTTCCTCGCCGATGTTCAGCAGGGCCACGCGGGGCTTGGCGTTTTGGTAGGAAAAGCTGTAGTAGAGGCTGCCCAACTGGGCGAACTGGACCAGGTTTGAGGCCTCGCAATCCACGTTGGCGCCCATGTCCAGCAGGATCTCGTAGTTTTGCTGGGTGGGGATGTTTACCGCGATGGCGGGGCGTTCGACGCCCTTGATCCGGCCGTAGGCAAGCAGCGAGGCGGTCATGAAGGCGCCGGAATTACCGGCGCTGACGGCCGCGTCAGCCTCTCTGGCTTTGTGGAGGTTCACCGTCCTGACTATGGAAGAATCCTTTTTGGCGCGGACCGCGGAAGCGGCGTGGTCTTCCATGCTGATCCGCTCGGAAGCATGTACCACCTTGATCCTCTGGGGATCGTAGAAGTATTTTTCCAGCTCCTTATTGAGGATGGTTTCATCCCCGACCAGAAGCACGACGTCGCAAAGGTCTTCCTTGATTGCCTGGATCGAGCCTTCGATCTCCGGATGCGGCGCTTTGTCGCTTCCGAAGGCATCAACGGCTATGCGCACATTACTCCTGGGCGGCTTTGATCTGTTTGCCGGCGTAGCTGCCGCATTTGTCGCAAACATGGTGGGGCCGGGAGGGCTCACCGCATTTGGCGCAAACGGTCACTGCCGGCGGGGTGAGCGCGTCGTGGGCTCTGCGTTTATCTCTGCGTGTCTTTGAGGTCTTTCTTTTAGGGACAGCCATGGGTACTCCTTATTATTGGCATCTGGGCTGGGCAGGCGAACAAGGTTCAGCGAACTTCGACTCCCTGTTTGTCTTCAGATAATCTGCGCCAGCTTGAGTGAAATTTCTCGTTTCAAAAACCTGCGGTAGGTTTTTTTGTCAACCAAAATTCGTAACTGCTTGATTCTCTTTCCGTTATATATCGGTCTCAGCCGGCCCGGGAAAGAGGCTGGGGCGGGTTCTGGGCTGATGCCGGTCGCGCACCGCCAACAGCGGGATGATGCTGAGCCAGCGCAATACGCCGCCGACGCCGAAAACAACCTGCTCCGGCTCCAGCAGCAAGGTTCCCACCGCCAGGCGCGAGGGGAAAAACAATCCGGAGAGCAGGGTGGAACTCATCATGGCGATGCCGGCGATGGCGCCGTAGAGAGCGCTGTAGGTCTGTTCCTTGCCCTTGCCGGCCACGGCCAGGACAAAATTGGTGGTGATCACACCGCTGCCGGCCCACATGAAGCCCGAGCTCAGCGCTTCCAGCCACAGGATGGCATGGTTTTGCGCCGTCATGAACAGCCAAAACATCGGGTTCAATCCGCCCAGGAACACGCAGATCTTCATCCCTGTCTTGTTGCCAAAGCGGTCTATGAAGGGTCCCCAAAACAGAAACGAGAGCAGTGAAGAACCCATGTGCAGCGTGCTGTAGAGCTGCATCTGAAACATGCTCATCTGCAACTTTTTGAGCATGAAGGGTCCCCAAAACGCGCTGCCGACGCCGATCGCCAGCATCCACCAGATCCCGAAGGCCAGCAGATAGCGGAAATTCACGTCCCGAAAAGGCTCGGCGTATTTTTTACGCAAGGACATCTGCTGCTGCAGCGAGCGTTTGCGGTCGGGCTGCCGGGCCAGGATCACCAATCCGATGAAACCGATAACGGCGGCGGTCACGAACACTCCCGCCAGAAAAACGGCTTGGTTGCGGGGGGTGAAAAAGATCCGGGGGTCCAGCCAGCGGGATAGCGTTCCCCGCAGGGGGCCGCCGCCGGTTTCGAACAGGTCGGTGAGGAAACTGAAGACATAGCCGGCGATCAGGCCAGCCAGGACCAGGATTTGGTTGCGCCGGGCAAAAAAGCGGCCGCGGATGCCGATCGGGATCAGGTCGCTGACCCAGGCGATCCAGATATTGCCACCGACCGCCTGCAACCCCGCGCTGAGGAAAAGCAGCCCCAGCACGAAGGCGATGCCGTTTTGGGGGTCTTCGAACAACAGCGCCGCGCCGATGAAAAAACTGAGAAACCGGCCCACGGCGGTGACCGCGATGCAGACCCGGCGGCGTTTGCGGAGCCGGTGCATCAGGGCCACGCCCAGAGGCTGAAAGACCGCGGAAAGCTGGCCCAGCGAACTGAGGATGCTAAACTGCAGGGGCGAGGCGCCCAGGATCACCATGAACTTGGTGATAAAGCTGCTGCCGATGGTCGCCAGGCCTCCGTAGATCTGGGCAAAGATCCCCTCCAGGACCGAGACCTTGTAGGTCCTGGTCACAGTGTAGCGCTTGCGATGCTCAAGGCGTAGCTGGGTGGGGCTGTCTTTGGCAGGTTTTTCCATCTGGACCGCGTTTTCCGCTCTATTTCCGCCGCCCCGGGGGCGAAGGATTGTCCGCTTTTCCGGCGTTGCCGATTCTTGTCAAAGACTTGTTTTGCCGTGCCCGGAAATCCGGATCCTGCCAGGCGGCAGATCATCGGCGCTGGACCCGTCTTGCGCCATCAAACCTGCTGGCGGAGCTGCCGCGGAGCAAAAGCCATTTATGGCTGGTGCTCCGCGGCGTCCTGGAATGGTAACCCCTATTTGCATCCGGTCAGCCGGGCGGGGAGGGCATCTTTCTGATTGACAGAAAGGCACAGTTCTTTTTTTATTGCAGAACCCAGAATGTAAAGGAAGCCATTATGAGCACCTACATCATCAAAAACGGCACCATTCTCACCTTCGACCCGGCGCAGCCCGTCCTGGAAAACTACGCCATCCTGGTGGAAGACGGCAAGGTGATCCGCCTCGCCCCGGAGGCGGAACTTTCGCTCATCCACTGCGAACGTATCGACGCGGACGGGCGGATCGTGATGCCCGGCCTGATCAACGCGCATCATCATTTTTACTCCACCCTGGTGACAGGTTTGGGCAAGGCCGCACCCTCCAAGGATTTCGCTGCCGTGCTGGAAAACCTCTGGTGGCGGCTGGATAAACAGCTGCTGGCGGACGACATCTACATCAGCGCCTTGGTCTCTGGCCTGACCGCGATCAAAAAGGGCTGCACCACCGTCATCGACCACCATGCCAGCCCCCACGCCATCACCGGCTCGCTGTCCCTGATCGCCAAAGCGCTGAGGGAATGCGGGATCCGGGGCAGCCTCTGCTACGAGGTTTCCGACCGCGACGGGGAAGACCGGTGCCGCGAGGGGATCGAGGAAAACGCCGCCTGGCTCAGGCAACTGGCAACGACCCCGGATCCGATGCTGCGCGGGCTGTTTGGCATGCACGCCGCCTTCACGCTGTCCGACGCCACTCTGGCCAAAATCTCTGAACTGGTGGGGGAACTGGGCTGCGGCACCCACATCCACGCCGCAGAAGCCGAATCCGACGAGCTTTTCAACATCCAGCACCACGGCAAGCGCGTGGTGGAGCGGCTTTGCGACCAGGGCCTGGTCAACCGCTCCAGCATCCTGGCCCACGGAGTTCATCTGAACGCCCGGGAAATGATGCTGGTGGCGGATTCCGGCGCCGCCATCGTGACCAATCCGCAGTCCAATCTAAACAACGCGGTCGGCATCGCGGACGTCTGCAAGATGGCCGAACTGGGGATCACGGTCGGCCTGGGCACGGACGCCATGACCGTAAACATGCTGGAAGAGCTGCGGGTGGGCCTGTGGGCCCAGCACCTGAGGCAAAACAACCCCTCCGCCGGATTCATGGAAATTGCCGCCACGCTGACCCGCAACAATCCCCTCATCGCCCAAAAATACTGGGGCGCCGGGCAGGGCACGATCACCGAAGGCGGACCCGCGGACCTCGTTTTTGTAGATTACGACCCCCACACTCCCCTCACGCCGGAAACCTGGCTGGGACACCTGATCTACGGCATTTCTCAGGCCAGGGTGGACACCACCATCTGCGCCGGAGAGGTTCTGCTTTGGAACGGGCAACTGATGCTGGACCTGGACGAAGGCGAAGTGATGCGGCGCTCCCGCTCGCTGGCCAAGGCGTTGTGGGATAGATTTTAAGGAGAGACCATGTACGACAAGATCATGACCCAAGCCAGACAGTATGAATCCGAAACGGTGCGCTACCTGATGGACATGGTGCGCATTCCCGCCTTTTCCACCAAGGAAAAAGGGGTGGTGGAATACATCCTGGCGGAAATGCGGAAAGCCGGATTCGACGAAGCCTACATCGACCCCTTGGGCAATGTTTTGGGCCGCATCGGCGCTGGCGAACGCGTGATCGCTTTCGATGCCCACATCGACACTGTTTACCCCGGAGACCTGGGCCTGTGGGACTTCGACCCCTTTGACGCGCACGTCAAAGACGGCAAGGTCTGGGGCCGCGGCACGGTCGACCAGGAAGGCGGAATGGCCTCCATGCTCACGGCGGCGAGGATCATCAAGGACCTGGGCCTGAACGAAAAATTCAGCGTCTGGTTCACCGGCACCGTGATGGAAGAGGACTGCGACGGCCTTTGCTGGCAGTACATCATCAACGAAGACAAACTGCTCCCGGAACTGGTGGTGATCACGGAACCCACCAATTTGAACATCTACCGCGGCCACCGGGGCCGCATGGAGATGCAGGTGCACGTCAAAGGCCTGTCCTGCCACGGCTCCGCCCCGGAACGCGGCGTCAACGCTATCTACAAGATCAGCCGCATCGCGCTGGAGATCGAAAAGCTGCACGAACGGCTGCACGAAGACGAGTTTCTGGGCAAGGGCAGCGTCTGCGTCACCGAGGTTTACTTCACCGGACCCTCCCAATGCGCCGTGCCGGACAGCGCGCGCATCCACCTTGACCGGCGCCTCACCTGGGGCGAAACGAAGGACAGCGCTGTCGCGGAAGTGCGCGAAGCCTGCAAGCTGGCGGGAGTGCCGGACGCGGAGATCGAGGTGCTGACCTATTCTGAGGCGGCCTTCACCGGTCTGGTCTATCCCACTGAGAAATACTTCCCCACCTGGGTCACGCCGCCGGATTCGTCCTGGCTGAAAGCGGCCGAAGCGGCCTACGCGCAAACTCTGAACCGGCCGGCCAAGGTAGATAAATGGACCTTTTCCACCAACGGGGTCGCCATCGCCGGAATGCACGGAATCCCCTGCATCGGCCTGGGGCCGGGCAACGAGGTCCAGGCCCACGCGCCCAACGAGGCCACTCCAATCGAACATCTCACCGAAGCGGCCGCTTTCTATGCCGCGCTGGTCTGGCAATTGAACCAATGAGCCAGTTCAAGGCCTTTCGCTGCGTGGATTGCGGCGCGGAGTACGCCCTGGACGAGGTCCGCTATCTCTGCCCCCAATGCAGCAGGGACTACGCCCCTGGCGTGCCTTTGCCTGGGGTGTTGGAAACGGTCTTCGACTACCCCGCCATCGCCGCCGCCTGGGAAGACAATCCGGATCCGATGCTGTTCAGCGCCCTCGATCCAGATTATTACCCGCCCCTGCCGGTCGGTTTGACTCCTTTCTTTGAAGTTGATAGGCTGGGTAGAGAGCTTGGCCTGGCCAGCCTTTACCTTAAAAACGACGGATTGAACCCCAGCGGGTCGCTGAAAGACCGGGCTTCGGAACTGGTGGTGGCGGACGCCATCCGCCTGGGGATCGGAGAGATCGTCTGCGCCTCCACCGGGAATGCCGCTTCGTCACTGGCCTGCCTTTGCGCGTCGGCGGGAAAGAAAGCGGTGATCTTTGCCCCGGCCGCCGCTCCGCCCGCCAAACTGCTGCAGATCCAGGTGCACGGAGCCACGCTCCACCGGGTCGACGGAACCTACGATGACGCCTTTGCTCAGGCCTTGGATTATTCCGCCCGGCATGCCTGCCTCAACCGCAACACCGCCTACCATCCCTTCACCATCGAAGGGAAAAAGACCGCCGGGTTGGAGATCTGGGCGCAGCTTGGCGAGGTGCCGGATTGGATCGTGGTGCCCGTGGGCGACGGCGTGATCCTCACCGCCATCCACAAAGCCTTTACAGACCTGCTTCGGACGGGCTTGACGGACAGGCTGCCACGGCTGCTGGCGGTTCAGGCGGAAAGCTCGGACGCCATCACCTCTTATTGGGAAACAGGTAGCTACGCAGACGCCGCCAAACCCGCCACGGTAGCCGATTCGATCAGCGTAAAAACCCCTTCCTGCGCCCATTGGGCCATACGCGCCCTCAAAGAGAGCGACGGCAGGGCGGTCAGGGTCTCCGATACGGCCATCCTTCACGACCAGAAAGAGCTGGCCCGCAATACCGGCGTGTTTTGCGAACCCTCCTGCGCGGCCACCCTTTCCGGCTTGAAAGCGGCCCAACAACGCGGCTGGATCGGCCCCGCGGACAGCGTCGTGCTATTGATCACCGGCCACGGACTGAAGGACATCGATGCAGTCAAGTGACCTGCTGCCCGGAGTCTGCGACTTCCATGTCCATGTCGGCGAAAAGATCGGCGGTTACACGCTGCGCGACGACTTCCGCGCGCTGGACAAACTTACCGGTCTGGGTCTGGCGGCGATCGGAGCCTTCGTCACCGAAGAACCGGATACTGCCCTCCGACCAAAGCTACATCGGATGCAGCGTGATGCGGAGGAGAACTTCCGCGGGCACGTGCACTGGCATCTGACCCCGGTCCAATCCAGCCCAGACGAGGTGATACCCCTGCTCGGGGCAGGCAGCGACCTGAAGTTTTACACCACCTACCGCGACGCCGGACTATACAGTTCCTATGAAAGATTGGCCGACTGGATGCGGGAGCTGTCCGGCCTCAAGACCCGCATCCTGGTCCATTGCGAGGACGATGCCCTCATAGAGCAAAACTCCCGCCGGCATCCTTTCAAAACGCCGTTTTCCCACAGCCTCCGGCGTCCGGAAGCGGCCGAAGTCGCGGCGGTGGAACGCGTCCTGGACTTGGCGGTAAAGCACGATCACCCGGTCCATGTCGTGCATGTCTCCTCCCCCCGGGCCGCGCAATTGATCCGGGCCGCGAAATCCGCCAATCCCGCCATCACCTGCGAAACCGCGCCCCACTACCTGCTTTGCAACGATCAACTCCTCAAAACGGATAACGCCCACCGCTGGCTTTGCTCCCCTCCCTATCGCTGCGAAGCCTCCCGCGGCCTGTTGGTGGAGCTCTTGCAGGATGGTTTTTTCGACATCATTGCCAGCGACCACTGTCCCTTCACTCTGGCAGATAAAGACCGCCACCGGGATACCCCGGCCAAGGTCCCCAACGGCATACCCGGCCTGAATAATCTGTTTCCTTCCCTCTACGGACGTCTGGTCCAAACGGGAGTGATCCGTTTGGAACTGTTGGTGGAACTGTGCTGCCTCAAACCGGCTGCCCTGATGGGGATCGAGGCGGTTCCCGCCTTCACAATTGAGCAGCTTGTCCAACCCCCGAAACTGGAACAACCATGAAAACAGCTTTTCGTAACGACGCCCTCGCCAAGGTAACGGGCAAAGCCCTCTACACCGACGATCTGACCCTGCCGGGCCTGCTGCACGCGGTGCCGGTCTACAGCGATCTGCCCCGCGCCAAACTTGTCTCGGTGGATGCCTCTGCCGCCCTCTCCCAGCCTGGCGTGGTGGCAGTTTTCACCTGTCGGGACATTCCCGGCGCAATCCGTTTTGGCCAGATCATCAAGGATTATCCCACGCTCGCGGATGAGCGCATCAATTCCACCGGCGACGTGATCGCCCTGATAGTCGCCGAAACCCGTGCCCAAGCCGCCGCCGCCCTACCTTTTGTGAAAGTTGAACTGGAACCCCTGAACCCCATCCTCGATCCGGAAGCAGCGCTTCTGCCCGGGGCCGACATCCTGCATCCCGCCCACGGTTCCAACCTGAAAAACCACCACTGCGTGCGGCGGGGAGACATCGCAGCCGGAGAGAGGGAGGCGGAACATATCATCGAACAGGATTTCAGCACCTCGCGCATCGAACATGCCTACCTGGAACCCGAGGCCGCCCTCTGCCAGCTGCGGCCGGATGGCGTGATGGAGGTCTTTGGCAGCATGCAGCATCCGTTTTCCACCCGCCGTTTTGTGGCATCCACGCTGGGCCTGGAGCTCAAGGATGTGGAGGTAAAAACGGTGCCGATGGGCGGCGGTTTTGGCGGCAAGGACGACACCGCGGCCCTGACCTGCGCCCGCGCCGCGCTCTGCGCCTGGCATCTGAAGCGGCCGGTGAAACTGACCCTCTCCCGCGAACAGAGTCTGCGCGAAAGCTACAAGCGCCATCCCTACAGGCTTCAATATCGCATGGGCCTGAGCGGGGACGGCCTGATCAAGTTTGTCAAAGCGCGGATGGTGGCCGATGGCGGCGCCTATTGCAGCGTGACGCCCTGGGTCACCTGGCGCTCGACCGTCCAGTGTTGCGGCTGCTACGAGGTTCCCAACGTAGAGGCCGACGTCTACGGAGTCTATACCAACAACATTTTCTGCGGCGCGATGCGCGGTTTCGGCTCGCCCCAGGTCAATTTTGCCATCGAACAATTGGTGGAGATGGCTGCCGCCAAATGCGGGCTGGACGAGATCGAGTTTCGCCGCCGCAACATGGTGAAGCAAGGCTCGACCACCGTCACCGGCCAGGTTTTGGACAACCACGTGGTTTCCCTGCGCCAGGTGCTGGACGCCGTGCTCAAAGAGATCGATTACGAAGCCAAACGCCAGCGCTGCTCCCACGGCGACCCCCAGAAGACTGAATGGTACGGCATCGGCCTGGCCATCAGCTACCGCGGGATGAGCCTCGGGGCCGAAGGCACGGACCTGAACTCCGCCATCCTCAGCGTCCAACCCGACGGCTCGGTGCTGCTGGAAACCGGCGTCCACGAAAACGGCCAGGGCTCGGAATCCGCCATGCTGCTCATCGCCGCGCGGGAACTGGGCCTGCCCTTGGAACGCATCCGCTACCGAATGCCTTCTACTTCAAACATTCCGGACGGCGGCACCACCGTCGCTTCCCGGGGTACGATCATGGGCGGAGGCGCGGTGGTCAACGCGGCTAAGATCCTCAAAGGCATCATCGGCGAAGTGGTGAAAAAAGAACTGGGCCAGACCGCGGCTGGATTCGCCGATCAGCAGATTTTCGATACCGACGGAAAGCCGCTGATGGCCTGGAACGACGCCATCCGCCTCTGTTATGCCAATCAGGTCTATCCCTATTCCTTTGGGGTGTTCCAAGCGCCGCAGGTGACTTGGGACGAGCACACCGGCCAGGGGAACGCCTATTTTACCTGGACCTACGGCTGTCAGGCGGTGGAACTGACGGTCAATCCCGCCACCGGCGCGGTTACCTTGCTCAACATGGTGGCCGCCCACGACTGTGGTAAAGCCATCAATCCCGAACTGGTCAAAGGCCAGTTCTACGGCGGAATGGCGATGGCGACCGGATATGGCCTGCTGGAGGAATGCGGCTGCGCGGAGGGAAAAGTGCAACCCACCAATCTGCACAACTACCGCATCGCCCGCAGCACGGACCTCCCCGAAATGACCGCCATCCTCATCGAAAACTGCGATCCCACCTCACCCTCCGGCGCCAAAGGCATCGGCGAACCCACCAACGAACTGATGGCCCCGGCGATCGCCAACGCCATCTATCACGCTACAGGGAAGCGCTTTGTGAATCTACCGATCAAACTGAGGTAAAGGATTTATTAAAACAGAGGGACAGAGTGACAGAGAATCTGAGCAAAACAGAGATGATGGATCAGCGCAAAGATTTGTTAAAACTGAGGGACAGAGTAAGTTATGACTGAACAAGAGCTGAACCAACTGACGAACAACATCATTGGGGCCTGCATCGAAGTGCATAGAGCGCTGGGTCCGGGTTTGCTCGAAAAGGTCTATGTTGATTGCCTCTGTCATGAACTCAAGCTCCGGGGTTTGAGTTTTCAGCGCGAATTGGCGCTGAAATACGATTATAAGGGCCTCTCCCTGGATCTTGACCTCAGGGCCGATCTACTGGTCGAACACGCGGTTGTTTTGGAGATAAAATCGGTAAAAGATCTTCATCCTGTCTATGAATCTCAGTTGTTGAGTTATCTAAAGTTATCAGGCGCACCGGTGGGACTACTGATCAATTTCAATGTTCCCCTGCTCAAAAACGGCATCGTGCGCCGCACCATTGCAGGCCTACCCAAGCTGCAAGAGCCAGACGATGAAATCGCCGATAACCTTGACCCGCATAACAATAACCCATACCAGGCCGAAAAACCCCCATGCTAAACTCCTCCGTCCCTCTGCCCCTCTGTTTTAATGAAAATCTTTTTAGATCTGCCAAGCTCTGTGTTAAACAGGCTAAGCGAACTCTAAACAACTCCGTCCCTCCGTCCCTCTGTTTTGGAAAAGGATAAAACCATGATCACCGTTAACGGCAAACAATACAAAGATTATGACCCGGAGGCCAAGCTCTCCGCCTGGCTGCGTGAGGATATCCGCCTCACCGGCACCAAGATCGGCTGCGACATCGGTGTTTGCGGCAGCTGCACCGTTTTAGTGGACGGCGAGCCCAAACGTTCTTGTAAGCTGAAACTTAAAGAGGTTTCCGGCCACGCGGTAACCACCATCGAAGGCGTGGCTGCAGCGGACGGCAGCCTGCATCCGGTGCAGCAGGCGTTCATCGACGCCGGGGCGATCCAGTGCGGATTTTGCACGCCCGGAATGGTATTGACAGCGATCGCGCTTTTAAAAAGAAGTCCGTCACCCACCCGCCGGGAAGTGCGGCAGGCCCTGAAAGGCAATCTCTGCCGCTGCACCGGCTATCAGCAGATCATCGACGCGGTGCTGCTGGCGGCACAGACCCTGAACGAAACCAAAGAGGTAACAAAATGACCAACCTGGAAGCCATAAAAACCCGCTTGAACGAACTTGAAACTCTGAAAACCGACACTTTTGGCAAGGATTTCCTGCTGACCTGGGAAAACAGCGCCGACAACCTGAAGGGCGTGATGCTGGTGGCGGAGATCCTCCAACTGCTGCACCGGGAAAAGAAGCCCTGGCGCGTCTTCGATTACGGCCTGGCGATCTCCATCTTCCGTGACAACAGCACCCGCACCCGTTTCAGTTTCGCCTCCGCCATGAACGGCCTCGGCCTGGGGCTGTCCGAGCTCGATGAGGTGAAATCCCAGATCGCGCATGGCGAAACCGTGCGAGAGACCGCCGCCATGATCTCCTTCCTCACCGAAGTGATCGGCATCCGCGACGACATGTACCCCGGCGAAGGCCACACCTACATGCTGGAAGTGGCGGACGCGGTCACGGAATGCTTCCACGACGGCGTTTTGGCCCAGCGTCCGACCCTGGTCAATTTGCAGTGCGACCTCGACCATCCCACCCAAAGCCTGGCCGACCTGCTCAAGCTGAAAGACTATTTCGGCGGCCTGGACCACCTCAAAGGCAAAAAGATCGCCATGAGCTGGGCCTATTCGCCCTCCTACGGCAAACCCCTCTCCGTGCCCCAGGGCGTCATCAATCTGATGAGCCGCTTTGGCATGGAGGTCGTGCTGGCGCATCCCGAGGGCTACGATCTGCTGCCGGATACGCTGGAATCCGCCAAAGCCTTCGCCGCGCAGAGCGGCGGTTCCTTCCGCGTCACCCATTCCATGCGGGACGCCTTTGAGAACGCCGACGTGGTCTACCCCAAATCCTGGGCGCCGATGGCAGTGATGCAGGAGCGCACTCTGCTGCTCAAACAAGGCAACAAGGAAGGCCTGCAACAGCTGGAGCAGCAATGCCTGGCGGAAAACGCCCGCCATCAGGGCTGGGAATGCACCGAAGACCTGATGAAGCTGACCCGGGGTGGCAACGCGCTCTACGAACACTGCCTGCCGGCGGATATCTCCGGCGTGAGCTGCGAGCAGGGCGAGGTGGCGCAATCCGTCTTCGACCGCTACCGCCTGCACACCTATCAGGAAGCGGGCTTCAAACCGTTCGTGATCGCGGCGATGGTGTTCAACTCCAAGGTCGCCGATGTCTGCGCCAAAATCCGGGAATTTATTTAACACAGAGACAGCAGAGATTTATTTTACCACAGAGGAACAGAGTGAACAGAGTAGAGGAAACAAAGAAAACATTTAGTTGTATCTATGGATGTTTTGAATCCTAGGTCGCCGATGTCTGCGCCAAAATCCGGGAGTTTATCTAACACAGAGACAGCAGAGATTTATTTTACCACAGAGGAACAGAGTGAACAGAGTAGAGAAAGCAAAGAAAACATTTAGTTGTATCTATGGATGTTTTGAATCCAAGGTTGCCGATGTCTGCGCCAAAATCCGGGAATTCGTTTAACTCAAAGAAAACAAAGAAAAATCTAACCACAGAGGAACAGAGTGAACAGAGTAGAGAAAGCAAAGAAAACAAGTTGTTGTATCTTTGGAGAGGATAATCATGGTTGAGGAAAGGCTAAACCAACTGAGCCGGGAAGTTATTGGAGCATGCATTGAAGTGCATAAAGCTCTCGGACCCGGGTTGTTGGAAAGCGTGTATCTGGAATGCCTGTGCTTGGAATTGAATCATAGGGGAATCCAGTGCGAAAGAGAGGCCAGAATACAGATAAAGTACCGAGACTCTGTCATCGATACTGTTCTTCGGGCAGATTTGATCGTAGAGCAGGAGCTAATAGTAGAATTGAAGGCGGTTGCTGAATTGTTGCCGATCCACGAAGCTCAGTTGCTCAGCTACTTGAAACTGATGAACCTGCAACTTGGCTTGCTGATTAACTTCAACGTACCCATGCTCAAAGACGGGGTAAAACGCATCCTGAATCCCTCGTTTAAACCCAAGAGGATGACCTGATTTTGTTATGAAATCCTTACGAAATTCGCCAACCGCCTCTGTTTTCTCTACTCTGTTCACTCTGTTTCTCTGTGGTTAAATTTTTCTTTGTTTTCTCTGTGTTAAAAATCAAGGAGCAATAAATGCCTAAACTGATTAGCACCCTCAACCCCGAGGTGATCAAAAAGAACGCCCGCCGCTGCAAAGAGCGCGGCATCATCCTGCCCACCATCCGCCAGCAGATGTATCCGGACACCTTGCCGGAAGCCATCAAGGTCCGTCTGAAGCCGATCGGACTCTGGGACATGGATCCCCTCAACCTGTTCCGCATCACCTGGAAAAACGACGTCGCGACCGGCCTCTTCGGACCGCCAAACTATGTTGAAATCCCCTCCGAACTCACCGGCGTGAAAGCCCGCGTCATCGGCCTGGTCGGCAAATACTTCCCCACCGGGGCCCACAAGGTTGGAGCCGCCTACGGTTGCCTGATCCCGCGCCTGGTCAGCGGAACTTTCGATCCGGATTTCGATAAAGCCGTCTGGCCCTCCACCGGCAACTACTGCCGCGGCGGAGCCTTCGATTGCGCCCTGCTGGCCTGTCCGGCGGTGGCCATCCTGCCGGAGGAGATGAGCCAGGAACGCTTTACCTGGCTGCGCGAGATCGGCGCCGAGGTCTTTGCCACCCCCGGTTGCGAATCCAACGTCAAAGAGATCTACGACAAATGCGCCGAACTGCGCCTCGATCCCCACAACGTGATCCTCAACCAGTTCGAAGAGATGGGCAACCCCTTCTGGCACTACCACGTGACCGGCCACGCCATCGAAGAGGTGTGGAACCTGGTACGCGGCCAAAACTCCCGCCTCAGCGGCTATGTGAGCGCCACCGGTTCCGCCGGCACCATCGCCGCGGGAGATTATCTGAAAACCAGATTCCCCCTGCTGAAAACCACGGCCTCCGAGGCTCTGGAATGCCCCACCCTGCTCAACAACGGCTTCGGCGGACACCGCATCGAAGGCATCGGCGACAAACACATCCCCTGGGTCCACAACGTCCGCCAGACCGACGCTGTGGCCGCCATCCGCGATGAAGACTGCCTCCGCCTGCTGCGCCTCTTCAACGAGCCCGCTGGCCAGGAATACCTGCTCCAGTCAGGCGTTCCCGCCGCAACGGTGCGCGATCTGTCCCTGCTGGGCATTTCCAGCATCGCCAACCTGCTGGCTGCCATCAAACAGGCCAGATACTTCGAATACAACGAAGACGACGTGATCTTCACCGTATTCACGGATTCCGCGGAGATGTATCTCTCCCGCATCGCCGAACAGATCGCGCTCAAAGGCCCCTATGGCAGCCTCCAGGCCGCTTTGGACCGCGAAGCCTGCCTGAAGGCCCAGTACGCGGACAACTTCCTGGAACTCAGCTATCAGGACAAAAAGCGCGTCCACAACCTCAAATACTACACCTGGGTGGAGCAGCAGGGCAAAACCTACAAGGAAATCCTGCGGCAGTGGGAACCCGAATACTGGCAAGAGACCTTTGAGACAAATCTGGACAGCCTGGACCAGGCGATAGAGGAGTTCAACGCCCTTGTCTGACCTGGCCGCCATCATTCTCGCTTCCGGCCGGGGTACCCGTTATGGCGCGCCCAAGGCCGAAGCCAGGCTGGAAAACGGAACTTTTTTGGACCGGATCCTGGCCACCCTCCAGGCGGCCGGCATCCTGTCAACCCTCGCCGCGCTTGGCCTGGAGACCCCGGACATGCTGTCCACCCTGCGCCAGGTGGCGGGCCATTTCACGCCCGGCCGGCATTCCGGGATCCTGATCTGGCCGGTGGATCACCCTCTGGTCAAGCCCGAGACCGTCGTCGCCCTGGGCGAAGCCTTCTCCGCGCATCCGGAGGCTGTGCTACGCCCCACCTACAAGGGTGAACGCGGCCACCCCATCATCCTTCCCGCCGGTTTCGACCTCTCCGGAGACGACGCTGGGCGCGGCCTGGCGGGCATCATCCGGGCCAATGCCTGCACCGTGATCGACCTGCCGGTCGACGATCCGGGCATTTTGCGCAACATCAACCGCCCCGAAGATTTGGAGGATAAACGGAACTGAAAGAACTGCTGGCCAGCCGCCACAGCATCCGCGATTTTCTGCCCGATCCCGTCCCGCCGGAGATTCTGGCGGAAATGCTGGAAGCCGCGCGCCTTGCCCCCTCCGCCCAAAACCGCCAGCCCTGGCGCTACATCGTCTTCACCGATCCCGCCCAGATCAGGCGCCTGGCGCGCCACTGCGGGCTGATCGGGCTTTCCAACTACTTCATCGCCAAGGCGCCCTGCCTGATCGTCGCCTGCGCGGACACCGCCAGCAATGTCCGCATCAATGGCCAGGACTACTATCTGGTGGACACCGCCATTTCCTTTCAGCAACTGCACCTCAGCGCCTGGAGCCACGGCATCGGCAGTTGCTGGCTGGCCGCCTTCAGCGAAAAGATGCTGAAAAAGTATCTCCAACTGCCAAAAACCTGGCGGGTGGTGGCGCTTTCCCCCTTCGGCTATCCCGCGGAAAAGAAAAGCCTCTATGCCAAAACCCTCAGCGCTCTGGCTGGCAGCCACGACCGCCTGCCCTTGGATGCGATCGTATCCTACGGCCTGAGGCGGGGAAAGACAACCGGCAAGGGTGATTGATGGCGTGGATGGTTGATCCCTAAACGTTGTGGTCTTTTGGGGTCAAGATCCTGCCGTCGCTTAGTTCGATGATCCTGCCTGCTCTTTGGGCGAGGTTGGGATTATGGGTGACCAGAATGATGGTGATCCCCCTGGTTTTATTCAGGTCGGAGAGGATATCGGCGATCTCTTCGCTGCGTTTGCTGTCCAGATTGCCTGTAGGTTCGTCGGCGAGGATGATCTTGGGTTCGTTGATCAGGGCTCTGGCTATGGCGACTCGTTGCATTTCCCCGCCTGATATCTCTTTGGGGAGGTGAGAGAGGCGCTTTTCCAGCCCAAGCTGCCGGGCGATGTCCATCACGTTGTGGCGCGCTTCGGGATTACGGTGGAAGGCGAAAGGGAGCAGGATATTTTCTTTCACGGTCAGGGTCGGGATCAGATAGAACTTCTGGAAGATGTAGCCAAAGACCTGCCTGCGGATCCTGGTCAGTTCGCGCTCCGGCATGGCTTTGCCGTTCGAAAAGACGTTTCTGCCCGTCACTGAGAGGGTCCCGCCGGTGGGGTCGTCCAGGCATCCGAGCAGGTGCAACAGGGTTGTCTTTCCCGATCCGGAAGCGCCGACGAAGGCGACAAACTCACCGGAGGAAACCTCGAGATCAATCCCATCCACGGCTTTGATCTGTTCCATGCCCCGGAGATAGGTCTTGCTCAGGTTACTGGCTGTTATCAGGTTCATGACTCACCTTCACTGCTGCGGATCGCTTCGATCGGTTTGATCCGCGAAGCCCTGTAGGCTGGATAGATCCCGCTGACGAGTCCGATGCCCATGATGATCCCGATCGAGCGCAGCACAAGCGGAAACTCGATCAGAATCAGCGAGCCTTTGGGAGAGAAGGGCAGGATGTACCTGATGAGGGATTCTGTCAGCGTGGCAAGCCCAAGGGCAAGCAGCGCGCCGACTATGCCCCCCAGGAGGCAGAGAATGACGGTTTCGCTCCAGATCAGCCGGAAGATGTGTCCGGCGGAAGCGCCCAGGGATTTCATGATGCCGATCTCCTGATATCTCTCCAGCACCGACATCAGGATGGTGTTCATCACGCCGACCATGGCGATCAGAATCGCGATTATGGCGATGGACATGACCATCACTTTGGCGGTGGTAACGAGGCTGGAAATCGTGCTCTTGACTTGCGCCATGGATACGACTTGAACGTCCTGCAGTTTGTAGAGCTTTTCCTCAAAGGCGTTCACATCGGTGTTCTGATGAACCTTGATGCCCACGCTGGTGAGCTTGCCCTGAACTCCAAACACTTGTTGCAGCGCTTTGTAGGGAACGAAAATGGTGCCGTCGTCCTGGGTTCCGCTACGTTTGAGGACGCCTACGACCTTTAGCTCAACGTTCTTTTCCGGGACCAGGATGAGGTCGCCGACCTGGCGTTGCTCCAGTTCCGCGGCCTCATACCCGATCACGGCTTCCCTTGCCGTGGGGTTCTGGAACCAGGCCCCTTCGGCAAATTCCAGATAAGTGCGCATGGACGGAAAGGTGGCTGGATCGACGCCCGTGAAGGCGGCTATGGCCCCCGTTTCGCCGATTGTGGGATCGAAAACAGCCTGCATGAGCATCGGGGTCAGCTTTTGAACCTCCGGCTCAGTCGCGAGGCTATCCAGGACGCTTTCCGGCATGTAACGCAGGCCGGCTCCTCCCTGCATCATCAGAGTGGCAGCTTCATAAGGACACCCTTTGGCGGTGAGTAAGACTTGAAAGCCCAGGTTATCTATGTCCGTGCTAAGGGAACGCTCATATCCCCGATTGAAGCCCAGCAGGCTGATAAGCACCCAGGTCGAGAGCGCTATCCCCAACAGAGTCAGGAAACTGCGCAGGCGTTTACGTTTCAGGTTTTTATAGGCGATGGCGCTGATACTTGGCATGGCGACTCCTTATTTCCATCCGGCAAAATGCTGCATGAGCACGAGGTTCTTTTTCACGCCGCGCAGGATGGCAAAGAAATCCTTGTCACCGGGAACGGGACTGTGGATCGAGGCAGTTTTGCCGGTTCTGCTTCCCTTGCTAACGTTATAGGCGTCAAAATCCTTGAGGCTGAGTCCCTTGAATTGGTCCGTGAAACTACTTGCCTTGTAGAGTTTGACGTTCTTGGAGCTGATCTTTTGAAAATACATATTGGTGATGCGTCCGGCGGTATCCAGGCTGAGAAAGACCTGCAATCCGCCATACAATCCCTTCTGATTGACACCGTGGATGTATCCGGCAATGCTCTTGCCTTTGTAGACCGTATAGAGGGTGTAGGGAATGTCTATCGTTTCGTAGAGTCCGGAGAATTTATCGCCCAGTCTCTCCTCGATCTGCGCCAGGAGTGGCTTGCCGCCTTCCCGCTGGATTGAGCGATATGTGGTCTTGTAGCCCGTCGAGCCGGGGAAGAGGCGCTTGACGTCCTTGTCCGGGTCATTCAGATCGCATCCGACGGCTGACCAGAGCGGCGCCAGGAGCAACAAGACCAGTGATGCTATAATGATCTTCTTCATGATACCTCCTTAGAAGGCGATCCCCTTGTAGTAATAAAGCTGCAGAGCCAGGACGTGGCTGTCTGCCGGGTCCTGATAGTTGTAGCTTCCGCGCAGGGTCAGATCTGGCGATATCCTGTAGGACACTGACGCCGAGTAGTTCCGGGTTCCGGCTTGTTTGATCTCGTAGAGCTGTGCCTGGAGATCGATCTGGAGCCTGTCCTCGGCAAGGGGAAACCAGGACAGGCGGGAAAGTGCCGCGAAGGCCGGATCGTCGTGAAACGTGCCGGCAAGGAGCTCGGAACGTGATTCGAGATTGGCGGCGCGGCGGCTGTAGTCCACGCCTCCCAGGAGGAGCTTATGCGCGGTTTTATCGTGCATTATCGTGTAGCCCATGGTCTTGAAGACGTTGCCGCCGGCCAAGGTCATTCCCGCGCTGTAACCATCGCGGGAAAATCCGCCGATCCCGGCTCTGGCGCTTGCCAGCCAGCTTTTGTCATGGTAAAGGCTCATGCCTGAACCGGTGGTGAGGGAAATGGAGAGGTTGGGTTGCTGTCTGTCGAACTTGAAGCCCAAGCCCCAATCCCGATCGAAGACCAAGCCACTCATGGTGTTATCCATCAGGAGCTGGGCATGGTTGTCCAGCTCGACAGACAAGCCCGTGGCTGGTTTGTTGTGTCCGATCCAGACATCGAAGTTCGAGGTTTTCAGATCTATGAAAGCATTATAGAGCTGAGCCTCCAGGCGGGAATCCTTGTTCTCGTCATAAGCCAGCCTCGCCTGCAGGGACAGATAGCCAAAATCCCGGCTACTGTTTCCGAAGCGCTGAACGTAGTCCACTCCGAGCGAGGGTTTCTGCATGGACTCATAAGGGTCAAACGAATAGGGTCGCAGGTCACCACTTTGGCTTTCATAGCTTCCCACGGCTTGTCCCTCTATGTAGACCAGGCTGTTCTGGGAGAAGAGCTTGGCGGAGAGGAGCAGCAGCAGGATCACTAAGAGCAAGCTGAATCTCAGGACGACACACGCCCGTTCGCGGTCTGCAGCGCGAAGGAGGATCAAGGCTTTCACCTTTGGCCCGTGATTACTTGATGGTGGCTCTCACCAAGGCGGTGCCGAGGCTTTTCGCGTTCCTGGCAAACTTCAGTTCGATCTCCCACTTGCCCAGCATCATGAAATTCACGGGGATCGCGTATTGATTCTTTTTATTGAGCTTCATCGCAACGTGGCCGGTGTCGTGGGATCCTTTCATGGAAGGCATGTAGGCGTTGGCGGTGACGTTTAGGTTGGTGACGACCTGTTTGTTCTTGTTGAACACTTTCACCATGAGGATGCGGTTTCCGATCTTGGGAGATTTGTCCCAACTATAGACCACATAATGGTCACTGTCGATCCAGGCGGTCTTGCCCGCCTTCAGAACAAGGCTCGGTGTGTTGGCGTCAGTGCTGACCGTGGCGGCGTTCATCCCGGAGGGACAGGAACCGCAATGTTGGGCCACGATCGGCAACAGTAGCATGCTTGCCAGTGTGATGAGGATTATTTTTTTCACAATGATCTCCTTGGTGTGTTTGTTGTTATTTTGTCATCTTGTCGATGGTTTTCTTGAGTTCAGCCAAAATAGTGGGGGAGCCGGATTGAATCTGCTCCAGGATACAGCTGTTGAGATGCGCCTCAAACAACTCCCTGGATAGGGAAGTCAAGGCGCTGCGGATGGCGGAGATCTGAGTAATGATGTCATCGCAATAGACATCTTCCTCGATCATCTTTTGAACTCCGCGAACCTGGCCCTGAATGCGGTTTAGCCGGTTGCTCAGTTTCTTTTTGAACGCTTGATTATGGTGCGCTTTGCGTGGTTCATGACAGCAGGTATCCATTCTGGTACTCCTTGAAATACCCCTTGGGGGTATGTATACGATAACGCGACCTTCCTGCCAGGCAAGGGAAAAATCGATCGATCCAGCCTTTCTCCCCCATTTTTGGGGAGAGGTGCGGGCTGGGCAAAAGCTTTCTAACGCTTAGTGAAAGGATCTCGCGCCCGAAACTCTGACCAATAGATGCGTCAATCAAAATTTCCTAAAGTTACGGATTCTCCCCCTTTGGCTCCTATGACCATTACGCTATCATTACGGGACCATTACGGGTGAAACCCGTAATGGTCCCGTAATGGTCCCGCAATGGTCATAAGAGAGGTTATGAAATTGGGCCAACAGCAGTAGATTCTCCCTGCCAAACACGCTATGGAACGGCCCGCAGCATATTTTAATTGACACGGCGGCAAGGCGATATATCTTGTCTTGCTAAAAGGAAATGAGAATATGAAAATCAATCTGACCCGCGAGTTCATCCACCGGCTGCCCAAGACCGACCTGCACGTCCACCTCGACGGCAGCGTGCGCATCGACTCCCTGATCGAAATGGCCAAAGAACAAAAAGTGGAACTGCCGACCCTGGACCCCGCCGAAATGCGCAAGCTCATCGTCTGCGGCGAGCACACCACCAGCCTGGAAGACTATCTGCGCGGTTTCGACATCGTCAACAAGGTGCTGCAGACCAAGGAAGGCCTGCGCCGCGCCGCCTATGAACTGGCGGAAGACGCCGCGGCGGAAAACGTGCGCTACATGGAAGTGCGCTATTCCCCCATCCTGCATACCCACGGCGGACTCAAGCTCACCGAGATTTCCCAAGCGGTGATCGACGGCCTTAAGCACGCCGAGCGAGACTTTCGGATCAAGACCGGCGTGATCATCTGCGGCATCCGCAACATGGACCCCACCACCTCGGTGAAGCTGGCGGAACTGGCGGTGGCCTTCAAAAACAAGGGCGTGATCGGCTTCGACCTCGCCGGCGGCGAATACAACCACCCCGCCAAGGCCCACAAGGAAGCCTTCGACCTGGCCCTGAAAAACAACCTCAACATCACCATCCACGCCGGCGAAGCCTACGGTCCGGAATCGATCCACCAGGCTCTGCACTATTGCGGAACGCACCGCATCGGCCACGGCACCCGCCTGGTCGAGGACGGCGACCTGCTCAACTATGTCAACGACCACCGCATCCCCCTGGAAATCTGCATCAAAAGCAACTTCCACACCAAGGCCGTGCCAGACATCCGCAGCCACCCCATCGATTTTTACATCGACTACGGCCTGCGGGTGACCATCAATACGGACAACCGCACCATCTCGGACACCACCGTCACGGACGAATACCTGCTGGCCATCAACGAGCTCAAGCTGGATTATTCCACCATCAAAAACGTGATCCTCAACGGCTTCAAAAGCGCCTTTATTCCCTACAAGGAGCGCGTCCGCCTGATCAACGAGATCCTGAAGGAACTGGACGAGATCGAGGAGAGCGAGATCAAGACCAAAGTGAAGGTCAAGGAAAGCCTCTAAAGCCATGCGGGATCTGATCTTCAGCTCTCTCGGCGCCGCCGCGGCAACGCTCAACGCCTTCCTGCGCGAAGAGGCTAACCTCGCCGGGGTGGAGCGGATCGCCCGCCTGTTGGCACAGACTTTCAAATCCGGCGGCAAGGCCCTGATTTTCGGCAACGGCGGCTCCCTCACGGACGCCATGCACTTCGCCGAGGAACTCACCGGCCGCTTCAGAATCGACCGTCCCGCCCTGCCCGCGATAGCGATAGCCGATCCCTCCCACCTGACCTGCGTGGGCAACGACTACGGCTTCGAGCAGGTCTTTTCCCGCGGGGTGGAGGCTCTGGCCCGGCCCGGAGACGTGGTGATCGGCCTATCCACCAGCGGCAATTCGCCCAACGTGATCAGAGGCCTGGAAGCCGCGAAACGGCTTGGCTGCGCGACCGTGGCCCTGCTGGGGGGCAGCGGCGGCAAACTGGGCGGCCTGGCCGACCATCAGCTCATCGCCCCGACGGCTACTTCCGACCGGATCCAGGAGTTGCACGCAGTGATCCTGCACATCCTGGTCGACTGCGTCGAACGCGAACTATTTACAGGAACAAAACCATGAAACGATACATTTTGCTACTGTCGCTGACCCTCATCGCGACGATCGCCCTGGCCCAGGGAAGTTATTACGACAACGTGATCAGCCTCAGCGGCCAACCGCTCTACAACGCGCTGCACAACCTGATCTCCACCAATACCTACAGCAGTTACGACGGCGCCAAGACCTTCCTCTTTCAGACCCTGGACAACGTCAACGGAGCAGTGACCTGCGTCTACACGGGCCAGGTCTATCCAGTGTCATCGGGCTACAACGGTTCCAGCAATCCCAATACGGAACACACCTACGCCCAAAGCTGGTTCAATTCCAACGTGGCTTCCGACGCGGTCAAGAAGGCGGACCTCCACCACCTTTTTCCCACCAACTCCGTGGTCAACAGCTCCCGCGGCAACTATCCCCTGTTCACCGTCGCCAGCCACGCTGCCGCCACAGTCTATTACAACGACACGCCCTGGCAAAGCTACCGCGGTTTCAGCCTCGGCAACCAACTGGTGTTCGAACCCTGCGACGAATCCAAGGGCGACATCGCCCGCGCCCTGCTCTATTTTAACGTCCGTTACTACGACACCCTCACCCAGCAAGGCGTGAACATGCTGCCGGACCTCGTCGCCTGGAATCTGGCCGATCCCCCCGATGCCCGCGAGATCGCCCGCAACAACGCCATCCATGGCTTTTTGGGCAACCGCAATCCCTTTGTCGACCACCCGGAATTCGTCAACCGGATCTGGGGCGTGGCCTCGGACGACCTTCTGGAAACCTCTTTGCCGCAATCGCTGCGGCTAAACCAGGCCTATCCCAATCCCTTTTCGGATTCGGTGTCCCTGAACGTTGAAAGCAAGGTTGCCGCCCTCACCGATGTCGCGGTCTACAATTCCCGCGGGCAGAAAATCCGCTCCTGGAGCCAGTCCCTGTCCCAGGGAAGCAGCGAAATCCGGTGGGACGGCCGGGACGACCGCAGCCAACGCCAGGCCCGCGGCGTCTATCTGATCAGAATCAGTTCGGGCCAGGCTTCGGACTCCGCCAAGCTGCTGCTGGATTGAGCTCCAGCGGCTAAACCAACCCGGATTTCCTTTAGCCCGTCTTTACAGGGAGGAGCGGCAGATCCTGAAGCCCAGATTGTAGAGAGGGTAACTGGCCGTGCTGTAGTATCGGTGGGAAACCGAGCAACTGCTGTCCACGCTGTTGAACCCGCCGCCCCGCCAGACCCGGTAAGAGCCGCTGGAGGGTCCTTGCGGGTTGGTCTGTCCGCCCATCGGGTAATCGCCATGGATGTCCCAGACCCATTCCCAGACGTTGCCGCTCATGTCAAAAATCCCCAGCTCATTGGGCTGTTTGGTGCCGGTGGGATGAGTCACGTTGGCGGCATTGAACACATACCAGGCCACGGCGTTGAGGTCATCGCTGCCGCTGTAGTAGTGGTTTTGGGTAAAAATGCCTCCCCTGGCGGCAAACATCCACTCCATTTCGGTGGGCAGGCGGAAGCCGTTGGCGCCGAAGTCGCAAGTCACGTAGCTGTGATTGCCGGCCTCGGTGTTCCAGCCTTGGGGCCAGGTGGCGGGATCAGTTCCGTAGCCATCATAGCTGTAGCAGGGGGTCAGGGCTTCCATCGCGCTCCTGCGGTTGCAGTACTCTATAGCGTCAAACCAGGAGACGCGTTCCACCGGGCCGTCGTTGACGCCGGGAAAGTAAGCAGGATTTACCCCCATCACAGATTGGTAGCTGGCTTGGGTGATCTCGGTCTTGTCCAGGTAAAAGCTGGAAATTGCCACCTCCGAGACGCCGTTGTTGAAGCTGCCGCCGGGCACGAAGACCATCCTTTCGGGCGCGCTGCCGATCGTGAAAAGCCCTCTGGCGATGGCGCTGGGATTCCACCCCGGCTTGAAGCCCCTGGCCTTGATGATCGCGGTGCCTGTCAACGGCACGGGGCCAGCATAAACCGGCGAACCGGCGGAAGGCTCGCTGCCGTCGGTGGTGTATAGGATCATCGCGTCCCCGGTGGCCGAGCTGATGGTAACATTCACGGCTGAGTAATACGCCCCGGCCGGAGGATAAAATTCTGGCGTCGCCACCGGTTCCTGCAGGTTGATCGTGAAAATCGCGCTGGCTACCGCGCTGTCCCCATTTCCCTGCCGGAAGGCCTGGGCCTTGACGGTTGCGGTCTCAAAGATGCCCAAAGCGGCGGTATAGACCGGCGAACTTGAGGAAGGATCGCTGCCGTCCAGGGTATACACTATCGTTGCGCCGATCGTTGAGCAACTGATCTCGACGGTTTGGGGGGTTGTGTAGATTCCCTCGGCGGGGCTGATAACGGGTTTGGCCACCTGTTCTGGCTGAGGTTCCGGCGGCGTCGGGCACTCCGAGCAGGCTGAAAACATCGCAAGGATGAGAGCTCCGGCTGCCAGGGTCTTCGCCGCGTAAAGCAAGTTCATGGCTCACCTCCTGAAAAACTTGTCTGAAAAAAAGACTGGGAAACTGCCGCATCCTGTCAAGATGAATATCTTTGCCGCAAGAGATTCAGGCAAAACTGGATCGGCACTGCGGGTTTAATGATGTCAGGATCGCAGGCTAATAGAGCATTTAGGGCAATCTTCCCGGTTTTCTGGGGGAGTTGCTGAAAAAAAAGATTGACAAATCCGGGACGTGTTTTTTCGTGACGCAAAATCCGGGAACTATTTCATTCCATGAGCCTTTTCCGTTTGTCAGGGACTGCCTCAAACCCGAATGTCAGATGTCCCCAACACAAGGAGAAAGCCATGCCAGACAAAACTTTGGTTTGCAAAGACTGCTCGCAGGAATTCACGTTCACCGAAGGCGAACAAGAATTTTACAAAGAGAAAGGTCTCACCAACGAGCCCCTGCGCTGCCCTGCCTGCCGTAAGGCCAAAAAGCAGAGCTACAATCGCAACAACTACGACCGTTCCTACTAATTAGAGCAGGTCAGTTTGACACGACCGCCGCCCTTCGGGGTGGCGGTTCTTTTTTGTGTTCAGGATCTGGGCTGCCGCTTTCAGGGGCTCCACCGGCAAGCCTGGCCAAGAAAAGACTTTACAAATATTCCCCGCCGTTCAGACTGCCAAAAAAGAAGTAATCGAGGCAGGCAGCATGCATAGTACGCCTTTAACGGACGCTCTTCAAAAGAGTTACAGCTTCAACCGGATCAGCTTTTGGCTCAACGGAAGGGAGCTCAGCGCGGAAATTCCACCGGCGCAAACCACGCTGGCCTACCTGCATCAGGCGCAACAGCTGTTTGGCACCAAATGCAGTTGCAACGAAGGCGACTGCGGGGCCTGCACGGTGGTGGTGGCCAGCCCTATCGGCGGAAAGGTGGCCTATGAGGCGGTGAATTCCTGCCTCTACAACGCCGCCAAGCTCCACGGCAAGCACCTGATCACCGTCGAAAGCCTGGGCACGCCGGATAGTCTGCATCCCATCCAAAGCGCGATGCTGGATCTCCACGCCACCCAATGCGGCTACTGCACTCCGGGCTTTGTGATGAGCATGTTCGCGCTGTTCGCCACCCACGCCAATCCCTCCGATGAACGCGTCCTGGCCGCTTTGGAAGGCAATCTTTGCCGCTGCACCGGCTACGACAGCATCCTCAAGGCGGCGCGCAGGATCGCGCGGGACCACAATCCCGCAGACATCGTACCGGACTGGTGCCGCGCGCTCGAACCCCAGATCCTGGCTTTCGCCAAACCCCGGGAAACGTTTGTCAGGGAGAGTCCCCTCGTCTATCGCTGCGGGCGCTATGAGACGCCCTCCAGCCTGGCGGAACTGGCCTCTGCGCTGGCGGACAATGAACCTTACACCCTAATCAACGGCGGCACCGACATCATGGTGCAGATGAACGTGCGGCGCGCGGAGTTTCCCCGGTTGGTGGATCTTGGCGGAATTGATGATCTGCGGGGAATCGATGTGAGCGCCGAAGGCATCCGGATCGGAGCCAACGCCACCTACACGGATATCCTGAACTCGCCTCTGCTCCAGGACCGGCTTCCCTGCCTGCCGGAATTGGTGGGCCAGATCGCCAGCGAGCAGATCCGCGATTTTGCCACTCTAGCGGGAAACATCGCCAACGCCTCGCCGATCGGGGACACGCTGCCCCTGCTGCTGGTCCTGGATTCCGTTCTGGAGCTTTATTCCACGGCGGGAACGCGCCAACTGCCCCTGCGGGACTTTTTCACCGGTTATCGCCAGACCGAACTAAACCGGGGAGAGATCATCTCCGCCATCCTGATCCCCCCGCCCGCCAAAAACGCCTTCATCAGCTTTATCAAAGCCGCCAAACGCAAGGCGGTGGATATCTCTTCGGTGGTCTCGGCGGTTCGCCTCGAAACCTCTGACGGCGTGATCAAACGCGCCAAACTGGCCTTTGGCGGCGTGGCGCCGGTGCCCAAGCTGTCGCTGCAGTTTTACAAAGCCATGCTGAACATGGAGCTTCAGGGCATCCATCCCGCGCCGGTGGCGGAGTTTGTCGCCCGGGAGTTTGAACCGATCTCCGACGTCCGCGGCGGCAAGGAATACCGCTCGCTGCTGGTCCGCAACCACGTATTCAAGTATCTGAGCGCGTTTTTGGGAGGGGAGGAAGCATGAGCGAGAGTCCCCGTCACATCAGCGGAAAGCTCCATCTGACCGGCAGTTCGAGGTTCATCGGCGATGAAGTTCCGCTGGCCAGCCAGTTGCAGGCAAAGTTCCTCTTCGCGCCGGTTGCCCACGCCCGGCTGATCAGGCTGGATACCGCCAAAGCCGCCGCCCTGCCTGGCATCGAGCGGGTGATCACCGCTGCCGACATCCCCGGGGAAAACCAGATCGGCCACGTGATCAAGGACGAACCGCTGTTCCCCACGGAGCGAGTCATGTACCTGGGCCAGCCGCTGGCGATGGTCCTGGCGGCGGATCCCGTTTTGGCCGAGGCGGCCGTGAAACTGATCGAACTGGAATATGAAGAGTTGGAGCCGGTCCTGGAGATCGACGCGGCGGACGCGCTGGGAGAGTGGTATGTCCCGGAGCGGCAAATCGCCAGCGGAGACTGGGAGAAAGCTTTGGCGGAGGCGGAATTCACCCTCTCCGGCGTGACGGAAACCGCCGCGCAGGAACACTTTTACCTGGAAAGCCAGCGTTGCCGCGCCGTTCCCGGCGAAGGGCGCACGCTGACCCTGTTTGCCGCCACCCAAAGCACGATGGAAGTGCAGGAAGTGCTGTCCCACGTGTTGGGCATCCCCGCGCACGACATCATCATCGACGTTCCGCGGCTCGGCGGGGCCTTTGGCGGCAAGGAACGCGCGGGCACCCTCTGGGCCTCTCTGGCAGGCTTGGGCGCGCATCTGACCAGGAAGCCGGTCGAGGTTTTGTTGGATCGCGATGAGGACATGCTGTCCACCGGCAAGCGCCATCCCTTCAAAAGCCGCTGGAAGGTGGGTTTTGACCGCAGAGGCAAGATCACCGCTTACGACATTGAACTGCTCAGCAACGGCGGGGCCTACGCGGACCTCTCCATCGCCATTTTGGAGCGCGCGCTGTTCCACGCCGAAAACGCCTACCGTATCCCCGACATCCGCATCCGCGGACGGGCCTGCCGCACCAATCTGCCCCCCAACACGGCTTTCCGGGGTTTCGGCGCGCCGCAGGGCATCTTCGTGATCGAAGAGGTGATCGAACGGATTGCTGCCAAACTGGACCTCGATCCCCTCGCGGTGCGCAAGCTGAACGCCTATCAGGCGGGCGACGCCGCCCCCTACGGACAGGTCATCCGCGAAAGCAACCTCTCCGGCCTGCTCGACCGCCTGGCCCAAACCAGCTCTTACGCCAGGCAGAAGGAAGAAGTGGCGGCCTTCAACGCCTCCCATGAAGGGAGCAAACAAGGCCTCGGCATGGTGCCGGTCAAGTTTGGCATCTCTTTCACCACCGCACTTCTCAATCAGGCCTCCGCGCTGCTCTGGGTCTACATCGACGGCAGCGCTTCGCTCACCACCGGCGGCGTCGAAATGGGCCAGGAGGTCAGCACCAAATGCGCGATCGTGGTGTCAAAAGTGCTGGGTCTGCCGATCGAGCGCATCCGCGTGGAAAGCAACAATTCCCAGCGGGTGGGGAACGCCTCGCCCACAGCGGCTTCCACCGGCAGCGACCTCAATGGCAACGCCGCGCGCGTCGCCGCTGAACAGCTCAGAGCGAGGCTGATCCCGGTTGCCCGGGAGCTGTTGGCAGCGCGGGGAGTGGATAGTTCAGCCGATGACCTGGAGTTTGCCGATTCTCAGATCTGGTCCAAAGCGGATCCGGCCACCCGCATCAGTTTCGCCGAGTTGGTCCGCGCCGCCTACAATGCCCGCGTATCCCTGGCCGCCTATGGCTACTACGCCACGCCCGGCCTGCATTTCGACCGCGAGCGGGGCAAGGGTAATCCGTTTCACTACTACGTTTGCGGCTGCGCGCTGGCGAGGGCGGAAATCGACCTCCTCAGCGGCGAACACAGGATCCTGCAGGCCTGGATCGTCCACGAAAACGGCAACAGCCTGAGCGAGGAAATCGACCGCGGGCAGATCGTCGGCGCCTTTATCCAAAGCTACGGATGGTGCTGTCTGGAAGAGCTGCCGGTGGATGCCCAGGGCCGCTACCTGGCGGTGAATCCCTCCACCTACAAGATCCCCACCGTGCGCGAGTTGCCGGAACAGTTGAGGGTGGAAATCGTTCCCTCGCCGGGGGAATACGCCAGCGTCTTTGGCAGCAAGGCCACCGGCGAGCCGCCCTTCATCTACGGGCTGGCGGCCTGGTTTGCCATCCGCAACGCCGTGCGGAGCGTCAAACCGGAAGCCGAGCCGGGCTTCCCTGCCACGCCGGAAGCTGTTTTGCTGGCGTTGAACTGAGCGCGATGGTCAAAGCCGTCATCGACCTCGGCACGAATTCGTTCAAGTGCGTCATCGCCAGGGTGGAGGAGGGCGGCAGCGAGATTTTGGAGGATGGGGTTTATCTCTGCCGCCTGGGCGCGGAACTCGCTGCCACAGGCAGCATCGGGCTTGCCGCCAGGGCGAGGGCGCTGGCGGCGCTGAGGGATATCAAGCTGCGATGCCGGCGGCGGGGCGTCCAAAAGTTGCTCTGCGTGGGCGCCCAGACCCTTCGCCAGGCCAGGGATGCCGAGGTGTTTCGCGAGCTTGTCTTCTGGCATTTGGGCTGGGACGTGCGGATCCTGTCCGGAGACGAGGAGGCCCGGTTGAGCTTTCTGGCTGCTGCTGGCCTGGTCCCGTCAAACGGAAACGTCCTGGTCTTCGACAGCGGCGGCGGCAGCACGGAATTTAGCCTGGCCAGGGGCCGTGAGATTTTAGGCCAACAAAGCCTACCCCTGGGAGCGGTATCGCTCACCCGAAGTTTCATCCTTGCCGATCCAGCCACAGAAGCGGAGTTTGCCGCATTGACCGCGGACATTCAGACCCAGCTTGGCAAATTGTTTCAAATCCCGCCCGGGACCACCCTCATCGCCTGCGGTGGCGGCGTCACGACCATGGCCGCGGTCAGCCTAGGGCTGGCCGAATATTCCGCGCAAAGGGTGGACGGGACCCGGTTGGATCAGGCGGAACTGGACCGGCAACTCGGCCTTTACAAAAAACTGAACCTGGTCGAACGAAAGCTTATCCCCGGCATGGATCCCCACCGGGCCGACATCATCCTGGCGGGAGCGGCGATCGTGGCGGCCGTGCTGAAGCGCTGTAGGGCGGATTCACTGCTGGTTTCCACCCGCGGCCTGCGCCACGCGCTGCTGGCTTCCGGGCATCACTTTCAAGATTTCGGTTGACAGATAAGAGATTGTCATAATATTTGAAGGTATTACGATAGTCGTGCAAGCGACGCCGTGAGGTGGATCATGAAACCCCTGTTTACCGTCCTGCTATTGCTCTTTGCCGCTGGTTTGGCGGTGATCCCGGACTACGTGGAATTCTATCTGGACATCTACAACATCAGTACCGACACGCCACCGTGGACGACTTTGCTTGGGATAGTAACGGTCCGAAACAACGGCACGGTGAACTGGGTGCATCAAAACCAGTACGGATTGGGGCATATCTTCATCGACGGCCAGCACGGCACCGTGGGCTGGATGGAGTGGCCCTTCAACCTGGTCGTGCCGCCTGGCGGCACCTACAGCGAATCCACCCTGGGGGAAAACACTTATCTCGGACCGGGAGTGCATACCGCCAGATTTAACCTCTGCCACGACAGGTTCAACTACGAACCGGTGGGCAATACAGTCAGTTTTTCCAACGACCAGGTCCTGAGCGGGTTTGCCGACCTGAACTGGCAACTGCTGCTAAACGAAACCAGCGCCTACCATATCGACGCCACCTTTAACGCCATGAATGAAAGCAACTACCTGTGGAAGCGGGATTTTCCCTATTCCACCACCTATGTGCTCAGCGTGGACGGCAACCTCCCGCAGCAGACCTATGAACCCGATTCGCACGCGGAGATTGTGGGTCCGCATTACTTCAAGACTTATGACATCCTGCAATACGCCGACACCGCGTTCGGACCTGGCGACCACACCGTCCAAGCCTGCGCCCTGACCCCGGAACCCGTATTGGTGGGTCCCATCCAGACTTTTCACATCCAGGGCACGGCCACCCCGGCTGAGCCAACCCCAACGGTTCTTCCCCTGGCGGCCTTTCCCAATCCCTTCCAGGCCTCCACCACGATCCGGTACACCCAGCCCAAAAGCGGGCCGGCGGACCTGGCCATCTACAACCTCAAGGGCCAGTTGGTCCGGCGATTCGGTCCCGCGGACAAAGGGGCCGGCGCGCACAGCCTGACCTGGTCCGGCGACGACGACCGGGGGATTTCCGTTGCCCCGGGGCTTTATCTGATCCGCCTCAGCGCCGGCGGCCTCAGCGGGACAGCCAAGGTTTTGCGCTGGTAGGCCGCCAGCCCCGGCCGGCTTCCCTCCAGAGGAAAAAGGTTGACGGATGCGTCGCCGCTGGCAGCATTGCACCAGACAATCCGGGAGGATAAGAATGAACGTTTTCAGAATATGTGTGGCCCTGCTGCTGACGCTGACCCTGGGCTTCGGCTGTTCCTGCAACAAAAAGCAGGCGGTGGCGGAGACCGCGGACAAGCTTAACAGCACTGACCTGCAAAAGGATCAGGGCAACGAGTTTGCCTTCAGGCTGTTTCAGCAGATGAACAAAGAGGGCGCCAACCTCTTCTTTTCGCCCTACAGCATCAATTCCGCGCTGTCCATGGTCTGGGGCGGGGCCAAGGGCGAAACCGCCGACCAGATCGCCCAGACGATGAGGTTCTACCTGCCGCAGGAGGAGCATCACGCCGCCTACAGCGCCCTGCGGGAAGAGCTGAACTCCCTCCAGGAACGGAAAAAGGCGGAGCTGAACGTCGCCAACGGCCTGTTCCAATCCAAAAAATACGAAGACCTGTTGCTGGAGAGCTACAGTGACCTGCTGAAAAAATACTACGGCAGCGACATCTATTCACTGGATTTCAACGATGCCCCCGGCACCGCCGGTTTCATCAACAAATGGGTGCTGGACAGGACCCGGGACCGCATCAAAGACCTGGTCTCGGAGGGTCATATCAGCGGCAGCAACCACGGCCTGGTCTTGGTCAACGCCATCTATTTCAAGGGCAACTGGAAGACCCAGTTCGACCCCAAAAGCACGCGCAAAGACAGCTTTTTCACCCGCTACAAGGGCGGCAGCGGCGAAGCTGAAAAGCCGGTGGAAATGATGTATCTGAAGGGCGATTTTTCCTACGCCAAGCTGCCCGCCTGCCAGATCATCGAACTGCCCTACGCCGAGGAAGACCTGGCCCTGCTGGTGCTGTTGCCCGACGACATCAACGTGATGAGCGGTGAACTGGGACCCAAAAACTTTGCCCAGTATCAGGCTTCCCTGGCCAAGCGCGAGGTGAAGGTATTTCTGCCCAAATTCAAGCTGGACCTGACTTTGGATGGCCTCAGCGACGCCCTCAAGGAAATGGGTATGAAGGACGCGTTCACCCCCGATCGGGCCGACTTCAGCGGCATCCGCAAAGCCGGCGGGGGCGCTGACCTCTATATCATGGACGTGATCCACAAAGCGTTTGTGGAAGTGAACGAAGAGGGCACCGAAGCCGCCGCCGCGACAGGCGTCGTGATGGCGACCAGGGCCGCGGGGCCGGACGAGACGCCGGTGTTCCGCGCCGACCATCCCTTCATCTACATGATCCTGCACAAGCCCTCCAACACCATACTGTTCCTGGGCAAACTGACCGATCCGCCGAAAGTGTAGATTTTCAACACTGAGGCACTGAGGAACAGAGATAAAGAGTAAAAGTTAAACCCAAATAATGCAGTAGGATTTTCTCAGTCCCTATTTTGGGACTGATATCTCA
>CAZOVZ010000010.1:0-57120 GCA_964583755.1 uncultured Candidatus Cloacimonadota bacterium | reverse complement strand
CGCGTGCTGTTTGAAGTCCAAATCCCCAAATGAGGTGGGGGAAGGAGTGAAGCTGAGGGAGGGGATTTGAACTCCAAACTTTGTGGGTGACAAGTAGCCAAACTGTCCAGCATAGGTGATCCGGATGGCATGTAATAGCTTTAAAGTGTTGTCATAAAAAAACCTGGATTCCGGTCTGCACCGGAATGACAGACGCTCTTTATCTGGTTACCCACTCAGTTTGAGCATTTTGTTACGTAGCCTGGCCGTTCAGAAGGAAACAGGCCAAACGGCTCGCTCAGAACCCCCAGGCGCCGCTTTTGTCGGAAAAGAATCCCTTGCCCAGGATGTTTTTATCGGAATCGGTGACATACCAGTCTTCCGGGCCGTGGAAGAAGGAATTGCTGCTTTGCATGGCCGGAGTGGTTTGGGCGGTATAGACGGCCATGCCGAGTTCGGGGTTGAAGGGATTGGGCAGGCAGGCGGCGAGGCGGAGGTTGGCGCCCGGATAGTCTGTATTGGCCACGATCCGGTCAGGCAGGATCTGAAAGGGAGTCCGGGGCAGGTGTTTGGCCAGCCACAGGTTGCTGCCCCAGGCGCCGTAGACGTAGAGGCTGCGGTCGCTGAAGTCCAGATCCAGGGCCTGAGTGTCGGTATAGGCCTCGGCTTTGAGGCGGTTGACGAGGAAGTCGACGGTCGGTTTGATATATTCTGCCACTCCCTCCACCCGCAGGGGATCGGGATAGATCACCGCCACGGATCCCGTCGCCACTGAGTTCAAAGGTCCCTTGAAGCCGGTCAGGTGCAGGAGTTCGGCCGGCAGGACCTTTCCCAGGGCGGCGAATCTCTCCATGAGCCGGGGGAAGTATTCGTCGTATCGGATGCCGGTTTCCCGGCGCGCCTGTTCGTAGTCCAGCAGGGCGGCGTGGACCGTTTCCAGGTAGATGAAGCCGCGGTTGATAGTGCTCAGGGTGGTAAATTCGCGCTGCTCCGGCAGGTAATAGGTCTGAAGCAGGCGCAGTTCGGAACCGCGGACGAAATGCTCGATGACGGCGATCCACCAGGAGCTGTAGGCCTGGTCCTGCATCTTTCGTTTGATCGGTTCAAACAGCGCGGAGGCGTCTTCCACCATTCCAAAATGCCTGTCAACCAAGGGGTTGACGTAGGGATGGGAAAACTCGTGGAACAGCATGTAGGCCAGGTGAAGGATGCTTTCCGCGGGATCCCCCCGATTTTCGAGGCTGGTGCAGCAATAGAGGTCGGTATTGCCCAGCGAATCCGCCAGGTCCGGTCCGTAGCCGTTTCCGCCCAGCAGGGGGGAGATCGCGAGGTTGTAGCTGTGTTGTTCGTAGCCGTACCAGGCGATAAGATGGGAGACCAGGTCCGGCGTTGTGGAGAGCAGCGAATCCGCCCCCGCGACCGTGTCGGCGAAGTACTGGCGGCGGGATTCGAACCAGCCGCGGAAATCGCTGACTTGGACAAAGTCGTTCACCGCCGCGTAAAACTCTTCCAGCGAGCCTCCCTCCGCGGCGGTTTCCAACCTGGCTTTGTTCATGGCCAGCGCGTAGCCGCTCCAGTCGCGGGTTTGCCGTTCCAAAGGCACGCCGTCGAAGCGCAGAAAGCTGCTCACGGCGAGGTCGTAGGCAAAGCCATAAGTTTCCAGAGATTGCAGTTTGGCGAGGGCGGGATGGTCCTTGAAACCGGCGAACCAGGCGTCCGCCGCCGCGGCGTAGCCATCGGAATCGGGCGAGGTCATCGCGCTTCCGGAGAGGTGTTGGAGCACGGCCAGCAATTCCAGCCGGGGATCGACGGTGATGTTCAGTTTGCCGCGGTTCGCGGTTACGGGTTCGATCTTAGGCAGGGCCACGGTTTCGACTCCGATAGCAGCCAGGGACAGGGGCAGCAGGCAGAGCAGGACAATCAACGCGGGAGCAAAGAAATCAGCAGGCATTTGTTTTCTCCTTTACAAAAATTGATTTTGCCAGAGGCTCTCTGTTGTCAAGCATAAACATCAATCTGACAACTTGAGCAGTAGGATAAAAAGGGGGCGCGCAGATCACGCAGATTCCGCAGATTATGGCTGTTTGGGCCGATCCGGGATGACAGATCACGCCTGAGGGTGGCACGGTTTTCCCATATGGGCAACGCACTTCAATCGACCATCCGTTCAATCCGTAAAATCCGTTGAATCCGTATAAAAGAATCCCCGTGATCCCCCTTTTCATCCGCGCGATCCGCGGGAAATCTCCAAACTCCCATCCCAGATCACGCAGATTCCGCAGATTTTGCCTGAGCGGGCTGATTCGGATGACTGATCAGTCCTGAGATTAGCTCGGTTTTCCCACATGGGCAACGCACTTCAATCGACCCTCCGTTCAATCCGTAAAATCCGTTGAATCCGTATAAAAGAATCCCCGTGATCCCCCTTTTCATCCGCGCGATCCGCGGGAAATCTCAAAACTCCCATCCCAGATCACGCAGATTCCGCAGATTATGGCTGTTTGGGCCGATCCGGGATGACAGATCACGCCTGAGGGTGGCACGGTTTTCCCATATGGGCAACGCACTTCAATCGACCATCCGTTCAATCCGTAAAATCCGTTGAATCCGTATAAAAGAATCCCCGTGATCCCCCTTTTCATCCGCGCGATCCGCGGGAAATCTCCAAACTCCCATCCCATCACTTCCCCACGGAGAAAAGTCTTGACAGAAAGCGGCGCGGCATATCAGATGCGCACAGTACAAATGACAACACAGGCATAAATCCCAAATTCTATTTGGAAATAGGCGTTTTTGTACATTTTACCCCAATTGGAAGCAAAACTCTCTCTGAGCTGGAGCCAAAGCTAATGATCAAAGAAATGGGACGTCTGAATCTGGACGACTACAAACTCATGGATGCCCACGTGGACAAGATTTTCAAAAATCTGGACAAGGGCAAAAACGAACTGGCGACCAAGCAGATCCAGGAACTGGCCAATACCGCGAACTACTTTGTGCGCGAAGAGCTGGGCAAACGCCTGGCGCTGTATGCCGGCGACGGCGAACTGGACAGCATCTGCGGCGAAATGCTGGAACACAATCTCTACGGAATCCGCGCCACGGCGCTCTTTTACTTTTACAACAAGCGGCAGGACGACCCCGCCGTGATCATCAAGACGGTGGAAAAGACCTTCGAAACCGTGCCCTGGGAAAGCGAGACCATCTGCTTCGAGCTGTGGAAAAAGCAGCCCGAAACGATGAAGGAACACATGCCCCACTGGGCGCTTTCGGACAACGAAAACAAGCGAGCGATGTCCATGCACGGGATGGAAAACATCGCGGAGCGGCATCCCCAGTATGTGCTGTCCTTCGTGGCCCGGCTGCTGGACGACGAGAGCGAGGAAGTGCAGAAAAAGATCAGCCACATCCTCACCCAGGTCGGCCGCACCCGCCCGCTGCAAACCTACGCCAACATCCGCCGCTGGCTGCTGGACGCCGACGAGGCCAGGATCCGCACCATCCTGCAGACCCTCAAAAAGCTGTGCAGCATATTTTCCCAACAGAGCAAAAAAGACAAATCCCAGGAATTCAGCACCGTCACCCAGCGCACGATCCAGGAATGGAAGACGGATACGAACCAAAACGTGGCCCAGATGGGTGTGCGCCTGGGGCAGCTGTTTAAGGGCCAATGATCCACGTAATCCTGGTGGAGCCGATCTATGAGGGCAATGTGGGCGCCGTGGCCCGCATCATGAACAACTTTGGCTTTTCCAGCCTGCGCATCGTGGGGGCCGTGCCGCAAAAGAACGACTTTTATCTGGCCATGCACTCTGAACACATCCTCGAAGACGCGGCGCTGTATCCGACTTTGCAGGAAGCGGTGGCGGACCTGGACCGGGTGATCGGCTTTTCCCGCCGGGTGGGGCGGCACAAACCGGTGGACCTGAATCCGGTGCAGATGTCGCGCTACTGCGCGCGGATCCCGCAATTGGAGATCGGGCTGGTGTTTGGCCGCGAGACCTTTGGCCTCACGGACAGCGAGGCGGACCTCTGTTCCCTGCGCTGCCACATCCCCGCCAATCCAGAGTTTCCCTCCATCAATCTCGCCCAGGCGGTCACGATCGCCCTCTGGCAGATCCACAGCCTGCCGCTGACCAGGCCGCGCACGGCCAGACTGAACGCCGTCAGCGGAAATGAACTTGACAAAATCAAGGCCTACATGCTTGACGTAATGCAAGCGACCGGATTCTTCCGCAGCCACGAGACCACCAATTGGGAGGTCTTTCTGGACAAGATGCTGGCGCAGCTGAATCCGGGGAAAATGATGGTCTGGCGTTTCCGACAGATGTTCAACCGCTGGCACGTCTTGGTGACCGGCAGGGGCAGGGGCTATGACCGTGACTGATCCGGCCCCCGGAAACGAGCAGACCGCGGCGGAAGTTCCCGCCGACCAGAGGAATAAACGATGATCCTACTCACAGCCAGGACCGAGATGAACGAACGTCAGCTGGAGATCTTCAGATTTTGCGAACAGTATTTCTTCGCCCATGAAAATCCCCTCTACGTCAGCAAATATGCCCATTACTTCAGCGAGGGCTACGACGCCTTCGGCCTCGACGAGGAAGAGCTGAAAAAACTCCGGGACGACGTTTTGGAGCGCTTTGATCCAACGGTGCCGGAACTGGCCGAACTCGCCGTCCATTTTTTTGCCACCGGCAAATACGAGTTTGGCTCCCTGGCCATCCTGCTGCTCAAAAAACACCGGCCCCGCTTTGACCGGAGCGTCTATGAAGGCGTCAAACGCTGCGCAGACAACGGGGTCGAAAACTGGGCCCACGCGGACCTGATCGCCGGCAAGATCACACCGGTGTTCATAGAGCTTGGCATCGCCGGCATGGACGATTTTCGCGAGTGGATCGCTTCCCCCAGCAAATGGACCCGGCGCATCGCCGCGGTCACGATGCTGTATCAGCGAAACCGGGTGACGGCGCCGGAACTGCTGGAGTTTGTCCAGCCCCTGATGAAAGACCCGGAACGCGCGGTGCAGCAAGGCGCCGGCTGGTTTCTGCGCGAGCTGTGGAAAATCAGCCCCCGCGAAGTGGAGGACTACCTCTTTTTGCACAAGGACACCGCGCCCAGGCTGATCATCCAATACGCCACGGAAAAGATGAACAAGGACCGCAAAAAGCGCTTCCGCAAAGCGATCGGCCACGACCCGGACAAGCCGCGCCCCAAGCAGTTCAACAAGCCGCAAAACAAGCCGCAGGCGAAACAGCAGGGCAACCAGCAAGGCGGCCAGCATCCCAAGAACGACAAATTCCGCCGCAACGACCAGCGCAAGAAGCCCCGGCCCAAGCCCCGACCCCAATTTCCCGGCCTGCCCAAGGAGGAACCCGGTGAATAAAAAAGCTTTGACCCTGTTGGCGCTCTGCCTGCCGTTGCTGCTGGCGGCGGCGACGCTTTCCCTGGAAATCGAATTTGACAACCCCGCCCAGGCCTCAGGCTGGGGCACGGTTTCCGCCCCCGGCCGGCCGCAACTGCCGGTGAAAACGGTCAACGTGATCCTCCCCCCCGGGGCCGCCAATCTGCAGTACAGCCACGCTTTTTCCGAGCTGACCGTTTATCCTGGCCCGGCTCCGGCGATCAACCCCGGCTTTGGCGACGGCGAACGCGTTCTCTCCGCTCCTGATTCCTTTTCGGGCACGCAACAGATAACGTTCACAGGGCTTGGCCACTGGGGCGACATCGCCTATGCCGGCTTCCGGGTCAGCCCCGCCATCCACGCCGGGACGGCCTGGCAAAGCTATCGCAAGTTGAGCCTCAACCTCAGTTGGGACCAGGCTTCCGCCGCCGCGCCCAACCGCATTCCGCCGGTTTTGAATATATCCGGCAGCAAGGGCGGCGCGGACGCCTTCTTTGCCAATCCTCAGGCCCTGAAACAGTGGTATGCCGATTCCCCGGCCAAAAACTACGACTATTTGATCGTCAGCACCCCCGGGCTTTACAGCGCGGTGGGGCCGCTGGAGGCGTTTCACCAGAGCCAGGGCATGATCACCGCCTTTGCCGACATCGCCACCATCCTCGCCACCAGCCCCGGCGCCACCAACGGCGAAAAGCTGCGCAACCATCTGATCGCCCAATACAGCCAGCATCCGTTCAGCTACCTGCTCCTGGTGGGAGACTACGACACGGTGCCGGTGATGTATCTGACCCCCGAGCCTGAGGGCTATGAGACCGTGGCTTCGGACTTCTTTTACGGCGACCTGAGCAGCGTGGTCGATACGGACGGAGACAATCGCCTGGGAGAGTATTCCGCCGCCGCGGGGGATCAGGATTTCATGTGCGACTTCACCCCGGAAGTATTTGTGGGCCGGATTTCCACCAACAGCGCCACCCAGGTCGCCCAGATCGCCAGCCGCAGCGTGGCTTTCGAGCAATCCACCGCAGCCTGGAAACGCGACGCCCTGCTGCCCGCCGCCTTCCTCAACTATGGCGGGGAACCGGAGCCAATCTATCTGCAGACCGACGGCGCCACCTTCATGGAATACGCCAAAACCACTGCCCTGAACGGATATCAGTGCACCACCATGTACGAGCAGACGGGCTATCTGCCCTCCTACGCGTCCGACGTTCCGATGGATTACAACGCGCTCAAAAACCTGCTCAGCACAAACAACTACGGCATTTTGAACTGGAGCGCGCACGGGTCGTCCGGATCCTCCTCCCGCAAGGTCTGGATGAACGACGGCAACAGCAACGGCCTGCCGGACAGCTGGGAAATGCAGTGGATGGACATGGTGGACCGCCAGAGCTTTGACAACCTGGCTTCCAGCGAGGGATTGATCCTCTTCGCGGCCTCCTGCAACAATGGCCAGCTGGACAGCAGCTATTCGCAGTGCATCGCCGAGTACGCCCTCCAGAAGAGGGCCGTGGCCGTCAGCGCCGCCACCCGCACCGGCTGGTACAAGATCGGTTGGGCCAATCCAGGCTGGGGCGGGCTCAGCTCCTACAACCTGCACTGGCTGGAAAACCTCGCCCAAAACGGGATGTCCGTGGGCGCGGCCCAGGCCTACGCGAACCTGACTCACACCCAACTCTATCTTTTCGGCGATCCCGTGGACGCCGGCGGCATCATCTATCCGGAGCTGCAAAACATCTACACCTACCTCCTCTTTGGAGATCCCGCCATCGGACACACCGGGGCGCAAACCCCGCCGCAGGGCGAGATTCTGGTCTATGAACCCTTTCACCAGGACGGACTGCCCGTGGCGGCGGCCCTGAGCCAGGCCGGCAGGTTCAACGTGGTCTATACGGACAAACTGATTCCGGACTACGATTACATCAGCCGCTTCGACGCCATCTTTTGCCTCTTCGGTTGGGGCGACACGGCTTACATCTTGCAGCCTGACTCGCTGGATTACAACCTGCTCAACGGCTATCTGGCCGGCGGCGGCAGGCTCTACCTGGAAGGGGACGTGGGCTGGGACCCGCAGGATCCGTTCTGGGGCAAGTTTGGCACCCACTGCCCGGTCAACGCGCTGGCCTACATCGAGGCGCTGGACCTCACCGACGAGGGCCAGACCTACATCTGGCAATACGACCAGGACGACCCCTGGACCATGGTTTTGATCCCCTACGCGCCTACTGCCAGCGAACTGGTACACACCCACAACGCCGAACATCCCATCTACCCGGTGGGAATCTACAACGGCAACGGCAACTATCGCACCATCGCTTCGTCCTTCGCCCTGAGTAGGGTGCTGGACGAGGGTAGCGGCCTGCCCGGGCTGCTTTCCGCGCTTTTGGATACCCTGGGCGTGCTGGAAGTGACCCACGTCTCCGCCAGCGATCCCGCCCTACCCGCTGCGAGACTGGACGCCAGAAACTATCCCAACCCCTTTGCAGGCAGGACCACCCTGCGTTTCGAGCTTGCCGCCAAAACCGCCGTGACGGTCAGCGTCTTCAACCTGCGCGGCCAAAAACTGCGCACCCTGCGGCCCGGAACGCTCGATCCCGGCAGCCATGACCTCGTCTGGGACGGCCGCGGCGACCGCGGAGAGCCGCTCCCCAGCGGCGTTTACCTCTGGCGCCTGGAAGCCGGAACCGAATCCCGCCAGGGCAGGATGCTCAAACTGGCGGATTGACCGGATAAGCTGTTTTTGCCACCATTTCATAGAATAGAAGGTTACGATGACCCGCCTGCGGAACTACGTTCTCATATTAGCCCTGACTGTCCTGGCGTTCAGCCTGAGCGCCGCGCAATTGCCGAAAGCCTTTACCAAAGAGGGAAATCCCGTTCTTTACGCCAAGCTGGGCAAACTGGCCAAAGACAACCTCGCGAAACTGGATCCCAAGCTCCGCAAGGACTTCAGGGGCCTGTTGCAAAGGCACGACGACGTTCTGATGGCGTATTTGCTCGCCTACGAAAGCGACGCCAATCTGGCGGTGGCCTCGCCCACGGACGTGGAAGGCAATTACCGCCAGATCGCCGAACTGCTGGCCAATAAAGGAACGACGCACGATCCGGAGTTTTTCCTTTCCTATGTGGCGGACCAGACTGTTTCCGACGAACGCATCCAGGCCTACCGGGAAGCCTTGCTGGAAGACGGTTTGCGGGAGATTCTGAACTCTGCCCCCAACGAACTGGAACTCTATCGCGCGGTTTCGCAGTGGTGCGTGGGCAGGCTGAAGTTTCGCCAGACCTCCGGCCGCGACCAATCCCCTCTGGACATCACGCAGAAAAGCATTTTGGGGCGCTGCGAGGAGATGCAGATCCTCTTTGTGGCGGCGGCGCGCACCGTCGGCCTGCCCTCCCGCGCTGCCAGCACGCCCTGGTGGGCCCATCAGGACAACAACCATGCCTGGGCGGAAGTCTGGCTGGACGGTGCCTGGCACTACACCGGGGACATGGACGCCGCCTACTTTCCCGATCAGACCTGGTTTAGCGGGTTGATCGACAAGACCGTGCTGATCCTGGCGGACGGGTCGCTGCCTTCCCCGCGGGACGAAGTTTTGGCCCAGGGCCGCTACGACTGCGTGATCAACTCCATCCGCAACTATGCCGGCGACCGCGCCCGCTCGGTGAAGTTCACCACGGTCGGCCCAGATGGCCGGCCCCTGCCCCACACCTCGATCGGGATCATGGTCTACAACTGGAATTCCCTGCGCCCGCTGGCCTTTGTGGAAACCGACGCGAAGGGGGAATTCAGCCTCAGCGCGGGCCGCGGAGCTTTTTACGCGTCGGCCTACAAGGATGGACGCCAGGCGCTGGAACTGGTTCCCTCGGGTGAAGAAAGCGAGCTGGAATGCAGGTTGGTGCTGGCGGAGGGGCCTTTGCCAGATCAGGACGCGATGCTGCTCTATCCCTCCAATCCGTTCCAATGGAAACAGGCTCCGGCGGAATGGAACGCGGGCGTGGAAGTGGCCAAAGCCCGCTGGGACCAGCTCGACAGATCATTTTCGGCCTCAACTCCCGACAGCCTGGCCGTGGCATTTCTGGCCGCCGGACGCGGCAATCGGGCCGAGCTGGAGCGCTTTCTGGCCCGCAACCCCTCTCCCGACCGGGCATTTCTGGCCTACGTCAGCAGCGAGGATCCCCAGTATCTGGATCCCAAATATCTCTGGCAGGCCACGGCGGAACAGCTGGAAGCCCTTTACCACCACTACCTTGACCAGGCAGGAGATTTCAGCCCCGATGAGCTGGCCAGCGTGATCGCGCCCACGGTCTTTTACGAAGAGCTGAGCCAACCCTGGCAGCTCAAGACCGGCCGCCTCAGCCTGTATCCCGTGGAATTCCGCCAGGAGGGCGAAACCCGTCTGGAGCGGCTGCGCAAGGCGATGACCTGGCTAAAAAAGCGTTACAAGATCGATCCCAACCGCGCCCTCAAAGGCTTGCTGCCCCTGGACGCCGCGGTCCGGCAAAAGTATCTCAGCAACACCCAATACCGCATCCTGGCGGTGAATCTGGCCCGCGCCAACGGCGTTCCCGCGGAATTCGCCTATCTGCCCAACCTCATCTACGTTCAATACGAGGCTGGAAACTGGGGCTACTACGACCTCAGCAAGCGCGCCCTGGAAACCGACGCGGAGGACGACCGGGCCTACTGCGCGGTGAAGGTGCTGACCACGGACGAATACGGCGCGCCCCTCTCCGCGCCCCTGGAAAAGCTGAAGCTCTGCCGCTATCAGGAAGGCTCATTTTACTGGCTGGAACAGGCTTTCGCCGAAACCGGCGACGGCACCGCCAAGGTCAGCGTTCCCAAAGGGGAATATTATCTGAACCTGGGCTATCGCGTTTCCGACAGCCAGACCGCCTTTCAACTGAGGCATCTGGACCTGAGCGCCAGCGACGGCGTCACGGCGGAATTCATCTGCCGCCAGTATCCGCGCAGTTGGGGCCCCGCCGGCGAAGAACTGCTGGCCCTGCTGGCCCAGGCCGACACCACCGGTTACAGCATTGTCCTGATCGGCAACCACGACCAGGAAAACAGCATCCGCACGGCGGACAAACTGCGTGAAGCCGGGACCGCCTTCCTCTGGCTGGGCCATGCTCCCAGTGCTGACGGAAACGGAGATTACCGCCAGTTTCCCGCCTGGTCAAAGCTCGTGGAGGCAGACCAGCGCAACCGCCAGCGGACCGTGACGCTGATCCGCAAAAACGGAGTCTGGCAGAGCTACGAAGGTTTGTGGGACAAGCTGCCGGAGTAATCCGCCGCGCTTAGAGCCTGCCCCTGGCGAGGTCCAGATAGAGCCAGCGCAGGGCGTTCACCTGCGTCTTCAGCACCGACCTCAGTTTTTTGGGCGAGGGATGGATCACGCTGATACCGTCCTTGTTCACCCCGCCGAGCTCGACCAGAAACGCCGCCGTGGAATGGATGTGGAAAAAGTAGTTGCGGGCGTTTCCCTCCCTTGAGCTGTAGGTTTTGCCCACCTCGTATTTCCCCCGCAGGTAGTCCTTTTTGGTGCGGTCCGCATAGGCCTGGGCGATGGCCACCACCCTCGCGTAGCGCTCTTTCTGGGCCGCGCTGGCGGGATCGATGGCCGGCAGGAAGACCTTTTCACTGAGGGCGCCGGTCATCGAGCTGTGGAAAAAGATCGCCGTCTCAAAGCTGACCTGCTGGGCCAGTTGGATCAGCGCCGCCACCTCGCTTTCGGACATCGGGGCCGGGCCTTTGTAATTGCGGTGGGAACCCGCCAAAATGGCGCCTTCATCCCAAAAGACCGGATAGTTGCGGTTGAGGTCGACCCCGTCGGAACGCGGATCGTAAGCCTTGCGGCCGTCGGTTTCCCGCTTGTTTTTGCGCAGGAACTGGATCTCGCCGGAGGTTACGGCGCGGAAGGCTTCCGGATTCAGGGTGGGCACGATCCAAAACTCAAATTCATCCAGGATGCGGTGTATATCCCTGTCTGTATTGGCTTTAGCCGCCAGTTCCTTCGCCCAGGCCAGGGCGGTTTCCACCCCCAGCACCTCGTCGCCGTGGTGTTGCCCCACGATCAGCGCCTTGCGCTTGCCGCCGCGTCCGATCTGCAAAGCGTGCAGCGGCAGGTGTTCGGTGCCGCTGAAGCCGATGATATGCAGTTTGACCAGCCCGGGATACCCGTTGGCCAGGCTCGTTTCAGCCTGCAACAGGGTCTCCCAGCGGTGATATTCTTTTGGCAGTGGATACACGTTTCCCCCCGCCGCCGCCAGACAGCCCCAGAGGACCGCCGCCGGCAGTAATATGATCAGATACAGATGCAGTCGGTTCATGGATGCCAGAATTACCCGGCCGGGCTAAACGTCAACAGATTTGCCGGCGCACTGCACCGCGAGGAAGTTCTTGACAACAATTGGACATCTTATTCAATCGCCTGGCCTTTGCCTGTCAAGGAGGCGATCATGAAAGCACGGCTGTTTATTGTTCTTTTGATAGTTGGTTGGGCTGCTGCGGCCGCCCAGACCGATCTGAACATCCAACTGGTGGACCGCTACCTGTTCCAGATCGGCGATGTGAAAGACTTTGCAACGGTAGGAACCAACGGCTGGTTCACAGGCGGAGACGCGCATCTGCAGATCATGGATATGAGTGATCTGAGCAGCCTCCAGACAGTCACTGCCTTTAGCTGCGACGACATCAGCATTGCAGGTGCTGCCCTGGAGGTGATTGGTGGTTATGCTTTGATCATCCACGCTCAGAGGAGGATCAGCGTCATCGATGCCGGCAATCCCGCCACTCCCGTGTTATGTGACACAGTCAGCTTTTCGGGAACCTACAAGGACCACCGTCTGCTGGGAACTGTGCTGTATCTGCTCACAAATACCGATTTGATCTCGATCGATGTCGTAAACCCCCTGACAGCCAACATCCTGGACACGATATCCATCCCCGGAGGCCACTCCAACTTGGAAATCATGGATAACCTTGCCCTAATCAATACCTACCCTATTACGCTGGTAAATATCGCTGCCCCGTCGGATCTTCAGCCAGCGGGAACGATCTCCCTTCGCATGCTGGGGTTAAACAGCAACTATCTGTTTGGGGTTACTTACGGAGAAATCGCCGCCTGGGACATTTCCAACCCCAGTAATCCTGTTTACTGCAGTTCCATAATCTGGGGGCCGTGTGAAGTATTAGGAAAGGTAAGGGTGCATGGCGATTATCTGATCCTCAGGGTCTGGGGACCGGATTACAATGACGGGACGTATGAGGAATTTTGTTGCATAGATATCTGCGATCCCTATGCCATGAGCCAGATCTCCTTTGATGCGACGGAAGGTCATTCCACATTTGAGATTAGCGGAAACATTCTCTGCGAGTTTCTACCCCAAAAATTCATGCGCTTCGCGGCACTGGACGGTACCCTGCCTTTCGTGTTCACTTCCCGCTGCCTGACAGGAAGCGTGGGGATCATGGCGGGAGATGGCGTGCAGGCGGCAGGCCTGGTAACCGGATGTCAGTTTCAACGGCTGGAACTGACCCCTGAACCAGCTCTGGACCCTGGCTGGGAGATACCGGTAGGCGATCTGACTTGTAGCGCGGTCCACAACGGTTTTCTGTATTATTCGACCTGCGGCTGGGATCACGATGACAACCCGACCCTTCCCTATCTGAAAATTGCCGATGTTCAGACAGGAGAGTTACTGTATTCAAACACATACGATTACGGCAATCCGATCGGACAGATAACGGGCAGGGGTAACAAACTTTTTCTGGGCCTGTGGCGCGCCGGTATCTTGATCCTGGATATCCTGAATCCCGGAAATCCCGTTCCCTTGGGGTCGATCCAGGATGATTGGTATTACCAGTCATTTTGCCTCGATGGAGATCTTCTTTGGGCCGCGGTTTGTTATTCGGGCCAGGATGCCATTCTCTGCTACGATATCAGCAATCCCGCTGCCTGCCAGTTGGTCGGGTCTGTTTCTTTGAATGCTGCAAATTTCAGCCCATCTCTGATGCGCAAGATCGGCAATTACATCTATGTCCCCAATTTGATAATCGATGTCAGCGATCCTCTTAACCCCTCAGTGCATGACTCGCCGGTCAATTTTTATGGCGCCCTGGATATTCTTCCCTTCGCGGATGGCATGCTGGTAACCCGGAGTGGCAGAGTATTGGTGTATAGCCTGAGGAATCCGCTCAACCCTCAAAGGGTGGGGGAATACAACTTTGGCAGCACGGTAAAGGGGTTGCTGGCGGTGGATGCCACCCTCTATGCGGGTCTGGGCAGTTATCTGGCCGTCCTCGACGCCAGCGCGGCCTACAGCGCCGCCGGGCTGGAAGATGTTCCGGACCCTCCCACTCCCCTGATCAGCATCGCCAACCGACCCAATCCGTTCAAAGGTGAGACAGAGATCATCCTGGGATTGCCAGCCAGCGGCATACCCGATGTCAGGATCTACAATCTGAGGGGGCAGGAGGTGTTCAGTTTTGCCCCCGAGACCAGCCAGGCCGGCACCAACTCCCTGCTTTGGTCCGGCCGCGACAGCCGGGGTAAACCGCTTGGTTCCGGCGTTTATGTGCTGCGCGTGAGCCTGGGAAGCGAAATAGCGGAAAGGAAACTGACGCTGCTCAGATAAGCGGCCGGGGCGAGCAGGCATCACCTCACAGCTCAGGTCTCTGTGGCAGGATTGGCAACATTTCGCTACCCAGGCGGACTTGTGCGCTGTTTGCGGCGGCGCAGTTGCCTGCAGAGAGGTCACCAGCTTTTGCAGCGACGGGGACACCGCCGTCCCAATTCCTCCACTTTCCCAATCCAGACCGGTTTGTTTTGAAAGCGGTCTATTTGGCAGTGGGTCTGGTCCTGGCCGACGATTTGGCTTGACAGGATGGCGACTGTCAAATAGAAGGACCCTCACCGCAAGGATCGAGTATATATGTGTAAACGAATGAAGAAGATAAGTGTCAAGTTTGATGCCCGCTTTCGAGCAAAAGCATTTGCGCCCGCGCAGATGCTTTTTTTTTGACCCGGAGGAACCATGAATCTCGATGAAATCATCCGCCTCGCCCTGGAAGAAGACCTCGGCAGCGGCGACATCAGCACCCGCTTTCTGGAGTTGGAACCGGTTTCCACCCACGCCTTCATGATCGCCAAGGCGGAGGGGGTCCTGGCCGGCGTGGAAGTGGCCAAAGCGGTGTTTCTGGCCGTGGACAGGTCTTTGAAGATCACCCTCTACCGCAAGGACGGCGACCGCGTCGCCCCCCGGGACGAGATCCTGCGCGTGGAAGGCCGGGCCGCCAGCATCCTGCAGGCGGAACGCACCGCGCTGAATTTTTTGCAGCGGATGAGCGGGATCGCGACCCTCACGGACTCCCTGGCGGAAAAGCTCAAGGGCAGCAAAGCCCGCCTGCTGGACACCCGCAAGACCACCCCCCTGCTGCGTTCTTTGGAAAAATACGCCGTGCGCGTGGGCGGCGGCTTCAACCACCGTTTCGGGCTTTTCGACATGGTGATGCTCAAGGAAAACCACATCCGCTCCTGCGGCGGGATCAAAGAAGCGGTGAAACGCGTCAAAAGGCACAACACCACCTACAAGGTCGAGGTCGAGGTCACCAATATCCTGGAGCTCGAAGAGGCAGTGAACGCCGGAGTGGACAGGGTCATGCTGGACAACATGAGCCTGGAGGAGATCAAGGCCTGCGTAAAGAAATATGGCAAGGCGGTGGAGCTGGAAGTTTCCGGCGGCGTGACGGCCGCCAACATCCGCGGCATCGCCAAAACGGGGGTCCACTTCATTTCCAGCGGAGCCCTCACCCATTCCTATAAATCGCTGGATATCAGCTTGTTGTTTAAGGAGTAACGATGGAAGAACAACTCAGGACCCTGGCCAGAATGCAAAAGCTGGACGACCAGATCGGCAGACTCAGGATCTTGCAGCAAGAACTGCCCAAACAACTAAACGAGATCATCGGCCACGTGGACCAGGCCAGCGCCAACCTGCTCGCCACCGAAACCGAAAAGGCCGAACTGGCCAAGCAGCAGCGCGCCCTGGAAAGCGACATCAAGCAGCACCACGAGCAGATCAAAAAGTATGGCGCGCAGCTTTCCGAGATCAAGACCAACAAGGAATACAAGGCCCTCAACAGCGAAATCACCTTCCTCAAGGAAAAGATCTCCGAGCTCGAAAGCCAGGAACTGGAGCTGATGGACGCCGAAAACGCCATCAAAGCCAGGATCGAAACCGACCGCAAGGAACTGGACAGCGCCGAAGCCCTCAAACGCGACAAGGAAGGCGAACTTCGCGCTCAGATCGACGGCCTGGAATCCGAGATCGAAACCCTGCGCGGCGCGCGCACCGAACTTGCCCACACCCTGCCCGCCAACCTCGTCCGCCAGTACGGAAACATGATCAAAAACAAGAAGAACTCCGCGGTGGTCTACATCGAACACGGTTCCTGCGGCGGCTGCGGATTTGTGATCCGGCCCCAGATCCGCATCGAACTGCAACTCCGCAAAAAGATCAATTTCTGCGAGAGCTGCGGCCGCATCCTGATCGAACGCTTCGAAGACATCTGATCCCCCGCGCTCCGCGGGAAACAACTGACGGACCGGCTATATTCTGCCGCAGACGGCGGCCAGGTTGGTGTAAATCTGGTTGAGCTGGTTCCGGTTCAGGCCGGCCAGGTATTCCGGGGTTAGCAGTTCATCCGGCCGGGACAATGCCTTTTGGGCCGCGTCCGTGCCTGCCAAAGCGGTTATCCGCTCCGCCAGCAAGCCTCCGGTCCGCAGCCTCACCTCACCTTGCAATCCACCCTTCAGGCGGCGCAGCAAAGCGTTGCCGCCCAGTTTTCCCCGCAGGAGATTCCAGGCTCCGTAACCCCAATGCCCCGGACCGACGGGGCTGCCCTCGGTGCGGATCCTGGCCAGGTCCGGATGCAGCAGCTTCAGGAACTGCCGGTAAAACAGCAGGTCCCGCTTCCAGGAATCCGGAATTTCCAGCGCCAGACGGTAAAACTCCGGATCGTAAAACGGGGTGCGCGAGGCGCAGAACCAGCGGTTGCGGTCCTCCCCCTCAAACAGCCAGCGTCCGCCGCGTTCCGCCAGGAGAAACTGCTTGTAGCGCTCGTTCCAGTCCCGGCTGGGGTAGCTTTCCACCGTGGCCAGGATATGCTGTTCCAGCTCTTCCAGCCCCACCCCGTAAAGCCTGGCGGCCTCGCCGGGAGCGAAAAACGCGTTCTGAGCGTAGAGCAAAGCCAGAAAATCACGCGCGTTGGCGAGCGGCAGTTTGGGCAGCAGGCAAGGCAGCAGCTTGTCGCCGCCGTCGCCCGTCACCAGTTCCGTTCCCCCGGGCACGCTTTGCCGCAGCTGTTCCAGAAAATCCACCAAAAAGGCCACGCCCAGATAGTTGAAGCCCCGCTTGAGGCGAAAGAGTTTTTCGTAAAGCTCCGGCCCCTCCTGCTTCAGGATGAGGTGATAATGCTCCAAACCCAGTGCCGCGGACAGTTTCGCCGCGATGCGGACGTCGTCGCCGGCGGTGTTTTCGGCGTCGCTGTAGGTGGCAGATACCGGTTTGACGTCTTTGGCCGCCAGGGCTGCCAGGATCGCGCGGGAATCGTAGCCCCCGCTGAGGGCCAGCACCGGACTCCGCCGCGCGTAGAGCCGCAGACAGGCCTGCGAAAAAGCCTCCGCCACCTCCCGCAGCCGCTCCTGCCGGTTTCCGCCGGGCCGGGGAGCCACGAAACGTAGTTCCGGCGAGGCGCTTTGGCTCAGTTTCCCTCTGGCGGGATCCCAGTGTCCGAAGCTGGCGCCGGGCAGGGTGTCGATCTGAGAGTAAAAACTTCCCCGGCCGGGGACATAGCCAAAGATCTGGTTCAGCGCCAGGTATCTGGGCTCCGGAGTCAGTTCCGCAAAGGCGTCCAGCAGGATTCCGATGTCCCGGCCCAGCGCCAGGCCGCCCTCCAGCTGGCAGATATAGACCGGCAGCCTGGCCAGGGCGTCGTTGGCATAGGCGATCTCGCCGGTGGTGGCGTTCACCGCCAGCAAAAAGAAGGCCCCGGGCAGCAGCGCCGCCAGCTCGCTCCAGAGCTTGCGAGGTTCGGTCTGGGCGGAAAGTTTGTCCAGCCAGGTTTCCCAGCCGGCAGCAGGCGCGTGTTCGCTCTCCAGATAGCAGGTCCAGCCGGCCCTTTGGGCTTTCAGCAACCGCTGGGCGCCGTGTTCGCGGAGGCAGGCCAAAACCCGCGGCGCGGGGCTTTCGCAGCTCCGATCCAAGTGAGGAAAGAGCTCCCTGTCCCGCGCTTCTCCGGCGGTTAGCCTGCCTTCCAGACCTTTATTGTCACCGGCGGGATAGCTGAAAATGTTGATGCCTGGCATCGGCGCCACCTTGTCCATTTTTACGGCTCCAGACCGCTTTGGAGAGCTTCTTCACCCCGGTTTTATTGTCAAGCACAAACTGCCCCTTCCGCCAATTGTTTCCAACGACCATTGCGCTACCATTACGGGACCATTGCGGGCTTCATCCGTATTGGTCCCGTAATGGTAGCGCAATGGTCATAGGAGCGGGGGGAGATTTGGTCTGGATTTTAAGCTTGACCCCGGGCAGTTAAAACGTTGAATTGGAATGAAATTTGTTACCTGATCGCAGTGTGGATTCCCAGAAAGCAATTTATTGCTTGACAGAAAACCACAAGCCAAGCAGCGTACGATAAACAGGTCCAGCCTGTAGCTCAGTTTATAGTGTGGACATTGGCGTCCAGCCGGGCGCACAGTGATTTAGGTATAAAGATGTCAAAACCAGTAAGCGGATGACAATCTATCCAAGGGATCAGCTCATCCAAGTTTAGTTGAACTAACCCAAAAAACAAAATGGGAAAAGGAGATAACTATGAAACGACTATCATTACTCCTTGTGATGATAATCACAGTCTGTCTGTCCTGGGCCACCATTGACGAGTATTACACTTTCAATGAGACCACCGGGACATACACCCCGATCACGGGGACTGACGCAGCGATTTCGTCGGACGACGCACTGTCCGCCGCGATTCCGATCGGCTTCAGTTTTACCTACGGGGAAACCAGCTATACCGAGGTCAAGATATCCTCAAACGGATGGATCGGCCTTGGCACAGGCCAGACCAGCAGCAACCTGTCCAACGCGCTGGCCTCCACCTCCTATCATCCGGTGATCGCCCCCCTCTGGGACGACACGAGCATGGCCGCCGGCACGGTCCAGTACCTGACCACAGGCACTGCCCCGACCCGCGTGTTCACGGTTCAGTACACCGACCTGAAATGGAACTACGGTGGAACCAACCAGTTCAATTTCCAGGTTCGCATCTATGAAACCGGCAAGATCGACATCATCTACGGATCTGCGACCGGCACCCCCAACAACCCCAGCGCTTCGATCGGGATCAACATGAGCCCCGGCGGCGTCAACAATTACTACAGCGTAACCCCGGGCACCCCGGCGACCGTTTCCAGCACTGCTGAAAACACCACCATCAACGCCATCCCGCCCCAGGGAACGGTCTACGAATTCAACCCCGTAATTGCCGTCCCCAACGACCTGTCAGCCGTTTCCGTGGTGGGCAACACCACACCCACAGCAGGCATCTCGGCCAACTACACCATCACCGTCCGCAACCGCGGGTCGGTGGCGCAGACCGCCTACACGGTCAAGCTCTACCGCGGCGCCGCGATCGAGATCGGCTCCGTTGCCGGAACCGCCATTCCGCCCGCCACCAACCAGACTTTCACCATTCCCTGGACTCCCGCCGCCGCAGGCGCTGAGGTCCTCTATGGCAAGGTGATCATGGCCGGTGACCAAAACCCGGCGAACGACCAGACTCCGAACCTGAACGTGACCGTTCAGCCCGCCGGAGTGCAGGCCGTTACGATCGGTGCCGGTGACCAGCAAGCCCGCATGCCGATGGATTTCTACTGGATGAACTCCATTTTCGAATGCCTCTACTATCCCGATGAACTGGGCTTCGCCAGCGGAACCATCACCTCACTCCAATTCTACAACAACTTCGTGACCAGCAACCCCAACGGCGCCACCAAGATCTGGCTGGGCTCCACGAACGTTGCCGACCTGAGCGGCGGTTGGATTCCTTCCACCCAGCTCACTCTGGTCTTCGACGGCGTGGTCACCTATCCCGCCGGCGCCAACACCATCACCATCCCTCTTTCCACCCCCTACATGCACACTCCCGGAAACCTGGTGATGATGGTCAACCGCCCGATGGACACGCAATATTACAGTTCCTCGGACAACTTCCTGGCCCAGACCGGAACCCAGATGCGCACCCTGAAACTGCAGAGCGACGGCACCAACTTCGATCCTTCCGCTCCGCCGGCAGCCACAGCGGTCGGCCAGTTCCCCAAGGTAACAATCCTGTACTCCGGCCAGGCGATCGTCAATGACATGGGCTGCCTCAGCGTTACCGGCAACACCACCCCCAGCGTTGGTGCTGCCAGCAGCTACACGGTCACCGTCAAAAACAACGGTACCGCGGTGCAAAACGCCTACACCGTGAAGTTGATGCAAACCGGTGGAATCGAGCTCGGCTCGGTCGCCGGCACCACCATCAACTCCCTGCAGACCCTGCAGTTCTCGATCCCCTGGACCCCGACCGTCACCGGCCCGACCTCCATCTACGGCCAGGTCGTGCTGGCCGGCGACGAGATCGCGCAAAACAACCAGAGCGCCAACCTGAATGTTGAAGTTCAGGCTGCGGGCGTGGTCGCCGTCACCGTCGGCGCCGGTGGAAGCACCGGGCGCATGCCGGTCGACATGTTCTACATGAACTCCCTGTTCGAGACAGTGTATCTGGGCAGCGAGATGAACATCGGCGGCCTGCTCACGGGCATCCAGTTCTACAACAGCTTCACCACCAACCTGCCCAACATGCCCACCAACATCTGGGTTGGCGAAACCACCCAGACCGACCTCAGCGCCGGATGGATTCCCTCCACCGAGCTGACCCAGGTCTTCAACGGCACCGTCAACTACCCCAGCGGGCAGAACAACGTCCTGATCACCCTCAACCCGCCCTACGCCTATGGCGGCGGCAACCTGGTGGTCATGGTGCAGCGTCCCATGGATACGGATTACTACTCTTCCGCCGATGTCTTCGTGACCCAGACCGGAACCGTGGCCGCCCGTACCAGAAACGCCTACGCGGATTCCACCCCCTTCGATCCCGCCGCGCCGCCCACAGCCACGCCCACCGGGATGTTCCCCAAGACCACATTCATGCTGATCACCGAAGGCATGGGCTCCATCTCCGGTACCGTCTATGAAGGCGGCGTCCCGCTCGCGGGCGCGACCGTCACCGTGGCCGGCACCCCGCTGACCTTCACCACCACCGCCACCGGCACCTACAGCTTCCCCTACGTAATGGAAGGGGCGCAGCAAGTATCTGCCACCAAGCATGGCTACAACGTGATTACCAACACCGTGACCGTGGTCGAAGACCAGAACGTGGTCTCCAACTTCACGCTGACTCAGCTGCCCCAGGTCACCGTCTCCGGACGCATCGTCGGCAGCGACCAGCCCACCGTTGGCCTGGCCGGCGCGACCATCTCCCTCAGCGGATATGAACCCTACAGCGCCACCACCAACGCCAGCGGCCAGTTCACCATTCCCAACGTCTATGCCAGCCAGACCTACCAGTACGTCGCCAATGCCACCGGTTACCAAAGCGCCACCGGCCAGGCCGTCGTCGGCACGGGCAACCTGAACATGGGCGACATCATCGTCAATGAAATGGCCTATCCGCCCTTCAGCGTGACGGCCGAAGAGATAAACAACTTCACCCAGGCCGCCGTGACCTGGCAGGCTCCCAACCCCAACGCCCAAGGCATCACCGAAGGCTTTGAGGGGACCGCCTTCCCGCCCACGGACTGGACCCAGATCATCACCGACACCGGCGCTGCCGGCACCACGGGCGTCCTGCCCACCTGGTGCCAGATCGGCACCGTGGCCCTGACTCCTGCCGTTCCGCCCCACACCGGCGACTTCCAGGCCGCCCTGTGGTGGAGCTACGCGCATCAGGATGAATGGCTCATCACCCCGCAATTCACCTGCCCCGCCAGCGCCTCGGTCGATTTCTGGAGCTATGTCTATTTCGGCAGCACCAATGGCGACCATTACTGGGTCAATGTCTCGACCGACAACGGCGCGACCTGGAACCCGCTCTGGGATGCCAGCGCCCAAACCGGCGGCTGGAACTACTACGCCACCCCGATCTCGATCGACCTGGCCGCATATGCCGGACAGCAGATAAAACTCGCCTGGCAAGCCGATGATCCGCCTTCCAATGACGGACTTTGGTATGTCTGGTTCATCGACGACGTAGAAATCGGCAGCCCGACCCAGATGATCAGCTTCCCCTCCAATATGCTGACCACCAAGAGCGCTTCCGGCGAGGGCTTCACCGCTCCCCGCAGCGTGACCCCCGGCCTGCCCGCCAGCCGCGCCCTGGCCGCCAATCCCAGATTGCAGGAGCCCAGCCTGATGGTGACCGCTCCCAGCAATCCCGACCGCGTGCTGCTTGGCTACAAGGTCTGGCGTCTCCTGGCCGCGAACGAGGCCAACGAAACCCTCTGGACTTCTCTGACCCCCAATCCCATCACCCCCACCAACTACACCGACACCGTCTGGGGCCCGCTGCCTTCCGGCGTGTATGAATTCGCCGTCAAAGCGGTCTATACCAACAACGTGATGTCCACCCCCGCCTTCTCCAACGAGATCCACAAAGGCATGATGGGCACCCTGACCGGTACCGTGACCGAATTCGGCACCAACGTCCCGATCCCCGGAGCCACCGTCACCGCGGGTGAATACAGTGGCATCACCAACGCCCAGGGCGTCTATTCCTTTGGCGTTTACCAAGGCACCTACACCGTCACCTGCGCCAAGACCAGCTACCAAACGGCGACCCAGGCTGGCGTTGTGATCGTTGGCCTGCAAACCACCACCCAGAACTTCGTGCTCACCGAGATCACCCTCCCGGCCGCGGCAGTTCAGGCGGTTGAAGCTGGCCCGAATGTCAACGTTACGTGGATGGCCCCTGGCACAGCCGGCGGCGAATGGATCCACTACGACAGCGGCGAAAACGACGACAGCATTGGCACCGGCGCAGCGGCAGACTTCGATGTCGCCATCCGCTACCCCGGTTCCGCGCTGCAGGATTACATCGGCATGAGCCTGTTTGCCGTCAAAGTCTGGCCCGCCCAGGCCGGCAGCTTCTCGCTGCGTGTCTGGACCGGCGGAACACCGGACACTCCCGGCACCCAGGTCGTCGACCAGGCCTTCACGCCTGAACTCGATGTCTACAACACCGTGCTGCTGGCCGATCCTGTGACCATCACCGGCGCCGAAGAGCTGTGGTTTGGCTATCGCTGCAACGTGACCGGCGGTTATCCCGCGGGTTGCGATGCCGGCCCTGCCACCGACGGCTTCGGCAACATGATGTACTTCCAGGGCGAATGGTCCACTCTGCTCGAGCTGGCCCCGAGCCTCAACTACAACTGGAATATCCAGGGCTACGTTGGTTATTCCGCTCCCACTGCCGCTCCCGCGATCTCTCCGATCACCCTCAAATCGGCCTTCCCCGGCCAGTTTGACGGCGGCGACCGCTCTCTCACCGGCTACAAGGTCTGGCGCCTGCTGCAAGGCCAGGAAAGCAACGAGTCCGCCTGGGCTTCGCTGACTCCCAACCCGATCAGCGCCACCGCCTACCAGGATACCGGCTGGGGCGCTGTGCCCGACGGCACCTACAAGTGGAGCGTGAAAGCCATCTACACCGGCGGCGCGCAATCGCTGCCCGCGTTCTCCAACGCGATTCCCAAGATCACCCAGATCGGCACCATCGCCGGTATCGTCCGCAACACCTCCAACGCCCCGATCGCCGGAGCGACCGTGACCTGCGGCACCGTTACCGCCACCACCAACGCCAGCGGCGCTTACAGCATGCAAGTGCAGGCCGGCACCTGGAGCGTGACTGCCAGCCATCCGAACTACGCACCGTCCACCCAAAACGGCGTCATCGTCGTGACCGGGCAGACCACCACCGTGAACTTCCAGCTCGCTGCCAGCCAGAACATCCTGGTCGACGGCTTCGAGCCCTATGAGAACTTCGCCATGATGTTCGCCCCGTGGACCACTGTCGACGTCGATTTGAGCACCACCTACGGCATGACCGGAATCACCTGGCCCAACGCCTACGCGGCGATGGCCTACATGATCTTCACGCCGTCCGCCACCACTCCCGCCGTCACCGACGCGGAGCCCCACGGCGGGATCAAACAGGCTGCTTGTTTCGCCAGCACGACCCCTCCCAACAACGACTGGTTGATCACCCCCGCGCTCAACAACCCCGTCCAGCTCAAGTTCTGGGCCCGTTCATACGTTGCGACCTATGGTCTGGAAAGATTCAAAGTCGGCGTTTCCACTACCGGAACCGCCCCCGCGAACTTTACCATCATCAGCGGCGCGAACTATGTCCAGGCTCCTGTTGAATGGACAGAATACACCTACGACATCTCCGCGTACGACGGCAACGTCTACGTGGGTGTCCAATGCCTCTCCAATGACGCTTTCATCTTCTTCGTGGATGATGTCACCGTCACCGGCGGCGGCGTTGCCAATGACGATCCCAGCGCCCCTGTGGTCGCAACGGAACTGCGTGGCAACTATCCCAACCCCTTCAATCCCGAGACCACCATCAGCTACAGCGTGAAAGAAGCCGCGCCTGTCACGATCGAAGTGTACAACGTGAAAGGCCAGCTGGTGAAGACCCTCGTGAACGAAGCCAAAGCCGCCGGACACTACAGCATCGTCTGGAACGGCAAAGACAACAACGGACGCTCTGCAGCCAGCGGTGTTTACTACTACAAGATGAACGCCGGCAAGTACAGCAGCACCAAGAAAATGATCATGATGAAGTAATTCATCGCAGTCATATAACCTGCAACCCCGGAACGGTTCGCCGCTCCGGGGTTTTTCGTTTACGGCGGGGTGAGCGTTAAAACGGAGGAGAGGAGATTTAAAAGAATATTAAAACAGAGGGACAGAGGGACGGAGAAACGGGGGCCACTGGTGGCTGGGAGTCAGATCAAGCAAAGGTTTTTCATTAAAACAGAGGGACAGAGGGACGGAGGATGATCACGCTAAAACTGAGACGACGGGATAAGCTAAGGATTTTCATTCAAACAGAGAGACGGAGGATGTTCACGCTAAAACTGAGACGACGGGATAAGCTAAGGATTTTCATTAAAACAGAGGGACAGAGAGACGGAGGAAATTTACACAGAGAAAGCAGCGTAAGGGCGGAAATGGACAGCTCTGGCGATAGCATGTTTCTGGTGGAATTTTTATGTTTTTCAATTCCGTTTCCCCCTCATTTCTCCGTCCCTCTGTCCCTCTGTTTTGATAAAAAAACCTTTGCTTGATCTGACTCCCAGCCACCATGACCCCCTTTTCTCCGTCCCTCCGTCCCTCTGTTTTAATGAAAATCCATTGCTTGATCTGACTCCCAGCCACCAGTGACCCCCTCTTTTCTCCGTCCCTCTGTCCCTCTGTCCCTCTGTTTTGATAAAAAACCTTTGCTTGATCTGACTCCCAGCCACCAGTGACCGCCCCTATCGCCAGACCCAGCTTCGACGCATTTCTCGCCTTGTACTGGCCCAACTTTGTTGGGAGTGTATTGGGCGAGTATGGCCACGGCGGACGGTACGGCGATAGGGGACAAAACGCTGAGAGGAAGATATAGCTTGACATATTTGCCCCCCCGTAAAGGAATACTAAAGACTTGGTTTGCGGAAACAAACCGGGAGGCGAAGATGAAACGACTGCTGACTACACTACTGGCGTTGCTCTGCCTGTGGCTGCCGCTCGCGGCAACCGGCGCGGACAGGACCCCTGCCACCGTGACCGGCACGGTGACCTTCTACGGCAACGGAATGCCGCTCTACGGCGCCAGCGTGAACTACGGCCCTTACGGCTCGCTGACCGATACCAACGGGGTTTATTCCCACCAGGTCCCGGAAGGCGTCTACACCGTCACCTGCCACCGCGACGGCTATCTGGACGAGGTGCGGCACAACGTTTTCATCCTGGGCGGCCGGACTTTCACCCTGGACTTCGTCCTCTTCGAATTTCCCTATCCGCCCTCCAACCTGCAAGCTGAACGAAATGGTTACAGCATAATCCTCAACTGGAATTATCCATCCTCTGCAGGCCAGCTGGGTCTGCAACCAGCCCCAGCCGCGGCAGGTGTCCGATCCGCTTCTCCCGAAGGGGAGGGTGCGGGCCAACGAAACTTGCTGGGTTACCGCGTCTGGCGGTTTCCAGCCGGCGAGGAAGACAATCCCGCGGCCTGGACAGTCTGCATAACCAACGCGAGTTACTCGCCGAGGCAGGATCCTTCGTGGGCCTATCAGGCTCCCGCCACCTACCGCTGGGCCGTGAGGGCCATGTACAGCGGCGACAACTTCTCGGAGGCGGCCATCTCCAACCCCATCCCCTGGCCTACAGAGCAGGGAACGGTCACCGGCACGGTCACCCACCTTGCCAACTCGCCTCTGGCCAACGCCCTGGTGCGCTGCGGTCCGGTTTCCGACACCACCGACGCCAGCGGCCACTACAGCCTCACCCTTTTCACAGGCAGCCAAAACATCTGGGTCGATCACCCCGCCTACTGGACCCATAACATGTGGGTGGAAGTGCCCAACGGCCAGACGGTCACGCAGGATTTCCACCTGCAGTTTTACGGTGACGACTATGTGGACAGCTTCGAAAGCTATGCCGATTTCAGCGCCGAGCTCTCGCCCTGGACCACCCACGACCTCGATCTGGCCCCCACCTATGGGATGAGCACGGTGGATTGGCCGGGCGAATATCAACCCGGCGCGTTCATGGCCTTCAATCCTTCAGCCACGGTCCCTCCCCTGGCCGGAGCGGATCCCTTTGACGGAGCCAAATTCGCCGCCTGCTTCTCCGCCACGGCTGGCGCCACCAACGACTGGCTGGTGGCGGTTCCTTTCCTGCCATACTATAACCTGGCCGAGATCAGTTTCTGGGCCAGATCCTACACGGATTCCTACGGCCTGGAGAAGTTCCGCATTGGCCAGGCCTGGGGCGCGGATCCCGCCAACATGGTAATCATCAGCGGCGCCGAGCCGGTCGAGGTTCCCAACCAGTGGACCCAATTCAGTTATTATGTGAACACTTTCTATGCCACGGCAGATCGCTACGGCATCCAATGCGTATCCGACAACGCCTTTTTGCTGATGATCGACATGGTCAGCTGCCACTACAGCACCGTTGCGGCGGAAGACCCCGCCGCGCCGGGCCTGAAGACCGCGCTTAGGGGCAACCATCCCAATCCCTTCAACCCGCAAACCACGGTCTCCTTCAGTTTGGACCGGGCCCAGGAAACCAGGCTGGAGATCTTCAACCTCAAGGGCCAACAGGTGAAAACCCTCTTGCACGAGATCCGCCCCGCGGGCAGCCACGCCGTGACCTGGCAGGGTGACGACCACCGTGGCAGGCCGGTGGCCAGCGGAGTCTATTTCTGCAGGATGACCGCGCCCGGTTTTCAGGCGGTCCGTAAACTGCTGCTGGCGAAGTGAGGGTTGGCCCCAAGAAGAGAAAAATGCTCGGATGATTCAGGCAAAGATGGAGGTCTCCAGGCAAAGCCGGCACGGCGGGAAAAGCCAGCAGTTTAAAAGATTTTTAAAACAGAGGGACAGAGAGACGGAGAAAGGGTAACACAGGGAAATGAGTGTCAAATCAGAGTATGAGCGGAGCTGGATTGCCCCGGGCGATAGATGGTCTTGGGTGGGATTTTCAGGCTTCGCGTCCATCCTGGATACGCTGCCGTTGAATAGTTTTCACTGCGCGTCCAGGTTGTCATTCCGGCTGACGTTTTCATGACTATCGCTATCTGCAATGATCCGTTTTCTCTGTTTCTCCGTCCCTCTGTTTTTTAAAACAGAGGGACAGAGAGACGGAGAAAGGGTAACACAGGGAAATGAGTGTCAAATCAGAGTATGAGCGGAGCTGGATTGCCCCGGGCGATAGATGGTCTTGGGTGGGATTTTCAGGCTTCGCGTCCATCCTGGATACGCTGCCGTTGAATAGTTTTCACTGCGCGTCCAGGTTGTCATTCCGGCTGACGTTTTCATGACTATCGCTATCTGCAATGATCCGTTTTCTCTGTTTCTCCGTCCCTCTGTTTTAATGAAAAACCCTTGATAGCCCCCGATCCCCGGCTATAAAATCACACCACCAGCTCTTTGAGGATGGCGATCGCGTGCTCTTTGGCGCCTTCGCCGTTTTCCGCCACCGGCCCCACGCAGGACGGGCAACCCATCTGGCAGGGACACTTGGTCACGAGGTCGAGGGCCGCGGCGAGGACTTTGGCGTGGAGGTCGAAGAGTTTGCGGGCCAGGCCGATCCCGCCGGAGATGTTGTCGTAGATCAGGACCGCCGGATCCCCTCCCGCCAGGGGGGATTTGTCCTCGGAGAAGACATCCAGGTCTTTGCGGTCGCACATCACAAAGAACGGCGCGAGGTTCACCAACAGATAGCCGAGGGCGGAGATCCCGCTCTGGATCTGCACGTTCTGCTCCGCCAGGCGGTGGCAGCGGGCGCAGAGGGTCACCAGGTTTTCCGGCTGGTTGGCCTCTTCCAAAGAGGCGAATCTGCGCAGGGGGAGGAGGTGGTGCACGTGGTGGGCGCCGTCGGTTTCGGCGATGCCGCAATGCTGGCAGCAAAATTTGTCGCGGGTGCGGATGGCGGCGGCGAGCTTTGGCCAGTCCTTGCCGTAATCGTTGGGAGCCACATTCCAGAGGCCCTGCGCCTTCACTTTGGCCACGGTTTGGGGCGCCAGCCCGATCCACCAGGCCACCGTGTCCAACTTGGTCGGCGGCAGGTCAAGATCCTCATAGCCAAGCACTTCCTGCGTGAAGAACTTCAGCTTTTTGAAGCCGGTGATGGTGGTGGTCACCAGCACTTTGCCGAGATACTTGTGCGCTCCGGCGGCGGGCTGGCGGTTTTGCAGGGAGGTTAGTTCGATCTCCGTGCGGCGCGTGGTCTGGGTGAAATAGTTGACTTCAGCGGGCTCTACCTCAACTTTCCGCTTTTCCAGGTCCAGCCGGCGGACCAGCCAGGTTTCGCCGCGGTCCAGATAGATGGCGTTGGGATGCGTCATCCAATAGGCGCTGGCTTCATCCACCCAGCCGATCAGGTCCTCGCCATGATTGATCTGCAACTGGTTGGAAATGTTGCGCAGCGAGACTTCCGCCGCCGGATAGGCGTTCAAATTGCCGACGTAGCGGTTGCCAGCCTTGCGGATCAGGCCGTCTTGCAAAAGCAATTGCAGATAGGGGTAGATGTGCTCGCTGCCCAGGCTGCCAAAGCCTTCGCCGTCCAGCAAAGCAAGGTCGTGGATGGCGCAAAGGAGCTGGCGCTGGAGGATTTCGCTGTGATCGGGCGAGATCAGCGCGTGTTCGGGATTGGTCTCAAACAGGTAGTGCGGGTTCTGGCAGATGTACTGGTCCAGCGGGTTGGCGCTGGCGACCAATACCGCCAAAGCCGTTCCGCCCTTGCGTCCGGCCCTGCCGGCCTGCTGGCGGGTGGCGGAAATGGTGCCGGGGTAGGTGTTTAGAAACACGGCGTCGAGGCCCCCGATGTCGATCCCCAGCTCCAGGGCGTTGGTGGAAACCACCAGGCCGATCCTGCCTTCGCGCAGTTCGGTTTCCACCTCGCGGCGCTGGTCCGCCAGATATCCGCTGCGGTAGCTGCGCACGCGGTCCCTGTAATACTCGCTGTTTTGCATGTAGAGAAAGAGGATTTCCACGCTGCGCCGGGGCCCGCAGAAGAGGATGGCCTGGCCGGAGGTGTGCAGCCAGCGTTTGGCCAGGGCGGTGGATTCCATCAGGGCGCTGCGGCGGATACCCAGAGCGGCGTCCACGATGGGTGGATTGAGGATCATGAACACCCGTTTGCCGTGGGGCGAGGCGTCCGCATCGATCAGGGCCACGGGGCTTTCCAGCAGGTCCTGGGCCAGTTCCCTGGCGTTGGCGACGGTGGCGGAGGTGCAGATGAAGCGCGGCTCGCTGCCGTAGAGGGCGCAGACCCGCTTAAGACGGCGCAGGACGTTGGCGAAATGCGAGCCGAAGACCCCGCGGTAGATGTGCACTTCGTCGATCACCACCCACTTCAGGTTGGCGAAAAACTCGCTCCAGAGGGTGTGATTGGGCAGTATGCCCAGGTGCAGCATGTCCGGGTTCGAAAAGATCAGGTTGGCCTGTTTGCGGATGTTGCGGCGCGCGGAGCTTTGGGTGTCGCCGTCGTAGATGCCGCCGGAGAATTTCGGCGCTTTGGGGTGGAGACGGTGGAGGGTGTCCAGCATCGATGCGAATTTCTTTTGCTGGTCCTGCGCCAGGGCTTTGGTGGGAAACAGCAGCAGGGACTTGCCCCGGGGGTTGAGCAGCAGGCTTTGGAGGATGGGAAACTGGTAGCAGAGGCTCTTGCCGCTGGCCACGCCGGTGCTCAGCACCAGGTTTTCGCCGCGCAACGCGGCGTCGATGGCCACCCTCTGATGTTCGAACAGCTTTTCGATGCCCTGCGCCCGCAGCAGATCCGCCAGTTCGGGCCGGGTCTGCGCCGGAAATTCCGCCCAGACGGCCTCCACCGGGTCCAGTTCCTGCAGTCCGACGATGTTGTCCGCGAAATGCTTGTCCCGCAGCAGGGTGTCGATGAAGTCCTCTACATTGGGGACAGCCAGGTAATCTTTCATCGGATGACGGCGATCCGCTTCAACTGCCTCGCTCCGCCGGATTCCAGCTTCAGCAGGTAGAGCCCGGCGGGCAGGTCCAGGCCGCTGGCCGCGCTGTCGAAACAGTCCAATCCGGTGGCTGAATGGAGCCGGCGGCCGCGCAGGTCGTAGACGGTCAGTTCAAATTTTGTTTTGGCGTGATTGGAGACGGTGAAGCTGCCGCCGGAGGGATTGGGATAAACGCTGAATGTTGCGGGCGTGCTGGTGGCGTCGGCGGTTGGGACGTAGCCGTCCTCTCCGGTGACGAGGATGTCGTCCAAATAGAGCGCGAAGGCATCCCAGGACACGCCTTGCCAGGCCAGATAGACGCTTTGGCCTTGCCAGGCGCCGAGGTCGTAGCTGTATTCCGTCCACAGGGCGGGAACGGAGAGGTAGTCTCCTCCGCTGAGGGCGACAAAGCTGGAGGGGTCAGGGTTTGTGACCGAGATCAGCACCCGCAGCCGCTCCAGGCCGTAATCCGCGGTGTGGGAGCGGGCCCAAAATCCGAGCTGGGGCAGATTTCCCAGGTTTAGGCGCGGCGAGATCAGCCAGTCGTCGCTGGGCGGAGTCAGACTGCTCAGGGAGGCCAGCATCGCCGCCCCGGAATGGGGAGAGACGGTTGTCAGCGGAGGATCGGTCTGGCCGGGGAAGAAGCTCAGCCAGCCCAGGGGTCCGCCTTCTCCGGGAAAATCGAGGCCGTTCCAACTCCAAGTCGGTGCTCCGTCCAGATCCAAGCTCTGCCAGGGGGCCAGGTTCTGGCTGAAGGGCACGCAGCTTTCAAAACCCTCTTGCAGGATCAGATTGGGGATGTCGGCCGGAACGTGCACCGTGACCGTGGTGGAGGGCAGGGATATCTCGCCCAGCTGGTTCACCGCCAGGATTTGATAGCTGTAAATGCCGCCGGCAACGATCTCGAAATCGGCGTAACTCAAAGAATCGCAGACGGCCAGGAAGGTGCCGCCCCGGATCACGCGGTAATGCTGCGGATTTCCCATCGAGGGGGGAGACCAGCCCAGTTGTACGCGGTCGGTGATGTAATAGGCGTAAAAGTTTTGCGGCGGGCCGATCCCTTCGCCCTGGGTGGTGAAAGTCCAGACCGGTCCGGGGTATTCCACTCCATCCTGCCAGGCTTTGACCTGCCAGAAACAGGTTTGTAACAGCGGCAACGGTTCCGCCGGCCACCATTGGTGCGCGGTGCTGCCAGCCGCGACCAAAGCCAAATTGCCAGCTGAAGTGCCAAAGTAAACGTCGAATTCGGCCGCGTTGCTTTGCCATTGCAGGACGGGACTGGCTGCCACGCCGGTGGCGCCGTCGGGCGGATTCGGCAGATAGGGCGTGTAGCTGAAATAGGTGAGGTCGAGGCGCAGGTTGGCAAAGTATTGGCGGTTGAAGTAGCCGGAGGCTGGGGGCGAGGCGGGGTTGGGGTTGACGGTCATGCTCTTATAGACGAGGCCGCGCACCGCGGTGGCTTCCGTGGCCAGAAAATCGTCCGCCACACTACTTCCGCCGGGGCTGTTCTCATCCACCGCCAGCAGCAGGTTCCGCGCACCGTCAAAGAAAAAGGGCGTGTCCAGCGGAACGGTCAGCCAGCCCTGGCCGCTGGTGCCGCTGGAAAAATTGGCTGTGCTGAGTTCGCCGTCGAAGACCAGGCTGAGGCTGTCCAGGGGTGCCCAGTTCGCCAGGAAATCGCCGTCGGTGTGGCCCAGCCAGATCTTCAGGCTCTGGTTACAGGCCAGGTCGAAGTAATTGGAGAGCGTGTACTGGAAGGCGACGGAGCCGATTACACCGCTGCTGCCGATCTCGGCGGCCAGATAGACCTGCTGGCTGTAGCTGAAGCTGGTGGAGGGTTCCCAGGGCAGGGCTTGATTGATGGCCGTGCCCGTGCCCACCTGGATGATCTCGGCGCCCAGAGGCAGGCAGCAAAGCAGCAGGGCTATCCCGATAAAGCGCATCTATCCCTTTTTGCGCCAGACGCTTAGCTGCACCAGTCGAAGTTCGTGGCGACGCTGGCTTCGGCGGATGGTTTGGGTTAGTTCAACCGGTTCACCCAGCAGTTCGAAATCCGGGCTGAGGGTGTCTCGCAAGCCCTCCCAGGAGCTGTAAGGCTCGCCGTCCTTGCGATAACCGCCGATCCGGTATTGGGGCAGCGTTACCGCGGGATCGTAGGAATAGGAATCCGCGATTGCCAAAATCCCCCGCGGGTTGAGCCGGTTGGGGATCTCCGCTAGAAAGCGGAGCGGGTTGATCGCCTCTTCGAGCGTGTTCTGGGCCAGGATGAAGTCGTAGCCAGCGAATTTTCCGGCCAGGTTGGAAGCGTCCGCCTGCCAGAACTCCACCTTTCCAGCCAGGTCCCGCAGGCCAGACTCCGCCAGGGATTTCTCGAGGTAGGACTGGATCTCGCCCTCGTCTTCGCGCAGGTAGCGGATCAAGCCGTTTTCCTTCATCTCCACGGCCAGGCGGATGATCCGGGTGGTGAAATCCAGGCCGGTGACGGCGGCGAAGTGGCGGGCCAGTTCAAAGCTGCCGCGTCCGGTCTTGCAGCCCAGATGCAGGGCGCTGCCGCGTTTGGCCTGCTCCAGCCAGGGTTTCAGGGCTTCGACCAACCGCACTGGGAAGTTGGCTCCCCCCAGGGGATTGTCCCCCCAATCGGCATCACACCAGGGGATCACGCTGGGGTCGCTTTCCGCGTTGGTGCCGTGAATTACGACCGGAGCAGCGCTGGCCACGTAGCGGAAGCCGGCGTGCTGATAGAAGTGGCGGCGGAAGGCATAGCGGGAGTTGCGCAGGGCTTCGTTGCCGGTGGAGATCCAGGAACCGCCTTTGATCAGGTTGTGGCGGCCGTCGAAAGTGGGGACGGTGAAATCGTCGTAGATGGGGTGGATCTTGAAGCCGGGGAAGGGGTGGATCGGCGTCTCGGTCCACTGCCAGACGTTGCCGACCACATCGTAGAAATCGCCGCAGGCAAAGAGGTCCACGGGGCAGGGAGAGCAAAAGTGTTCCAGGTTGATGTTGCCAGGGGCCCTGTCCCAATAGGGTTGGTCGGTGTCGAGGCAGAGATCGCGGAGGCGGTACCACTCCTCTTCGCTGGGCAGGCGGATGGGCTTGCCGGTCTGGTTCGCCTTCCAGTTGCAAAAAGCCTTGGCCTCCAGATAGTTGACCTCCACCGGCCAGTTGTCTGGCAGCGGGATCTGGCTGGCCAGGCAGCGCAACTGGTAGCCGACGCCGGACTTGATCCAAAACCGCGGCGCGGTGGCTTGCTGGTAGCTTTTCCAGCTCCAGCCTTCCTCGGTCCAGAAAGCCTGGTTTTGATAGCCGCCGGCATCCACAAATTCCCGGAATTCGGCATTGCTGACCAGATGGCGCGAGGCTGCGAAAGCCTCCACCTCAAAGCTCTGGCTGCCGTATTCGTTGTCCCAGCCGTAGAGCGGGTTGGAGTCGTCCCGGCCCAGGTTCACTTTGCCCCCGGGGACAGGGAGAAGTTCGTTTTGGGGCGCTGGGCCAGTTAGTTCGCAGATGGGCCAGAAATCCTGCTGCCGCACCCTTTCCAGGGGTAGCTGGCGGATCAGCACGGATGAGGTTTCCAGATGGATGCGCTCGTGTTCGATGCCCATCACGATCCCCCACCAGGGGCTGTCCCAACCGATGCCGCGCGCATCCAGCGGCAATTCGCCGATCAGGCGGTCCACCTTTTCCCGCACCAGATCGCGGTAGCGGCGCAGCTCGGGGATCGGCGGCCAGTCGTAATTCGCGGAGTTGAGGTCGTCCCAGCTCATCTCGTCCACGCCGATGGCGAACATGGATTCATAGGCGGGATTCACCCGTTCCCCGATCACCTTGCCGATGATCAGTTTATTCACAAAAAAGGCGGCGGTGTGGCCCAGATAGAAAACCAGCGGATGGCGCAGGGGATCGGCCCGCAGATAGAAGGTGGCGTCGTCGGCCAATATCTCGTAGAGTTTTTCGTGGATGCTGTAGGTCTGGTGAAAATAGTGGCGAACAGCCCCGCGCAATGCGTCCGGATCGCTCTGATTCAAGATCAGGGTGCGGATTCCCTTGATATCGTCCATCTTGGCTCCTTGTCGCGCCATCCCTGTCAGGACGCGCTGCGCATCATCTTCCCTGACCAAAGCTGGCTGTCAAGCGCAAAATACTATGGCGACGCAGTCTCGTTCCCTTGCCATCCTTTCATCTTTCAAATCCAGCGCCGGGTGGAATGGCCAAGGGGAGATTTGGCTTGACTAATCCCCGGGTCTTTATACAAAGGGCCTCACGCCGAGTGTATGCCGCTAAACCCTCACGGGGCAAGGGCAGTACACCGACAGGGTAGGGCGGGAAACGGCCCTGCCTCCCATTTGGAAAGGCGGGAGGGCGAAATGCGCCTCCCCTCTGATTCAGCTCAAGGAGGAAAAATGAAAAAGCTGATCTATTCCGTCGCGGCCATTCTGCTGCTGTTGGGCCTGGTGGCCTGCAGTGAAAATGACAATCCCAGCGACAACCCCATTTTGGGTTATTCCCTCGACCAGTTTGTAAACGCGGACACCGTGCGCGCGCTGGTCGACGCCGGAGCTCCGGACACGTTGGATTTCCGGGGCCTCTACAGCTACGAGATCGTGAGCGCCGACGACGGATTTTCCCCGCGGTCAAGCTCCTATGCCGGCTACGACCTCTCCTGGGCGCTGTTCAAAGCGGGATATCTGGTTCCCAGCGACAACAACCGCACCTGGTTTCCCAATTCCGACCTGCCTGGCGCTTTCAAGGTCCGCAACGCCGGAGAATTTCGTCTCTACCGCAGGGTGCAGGTAAATTCCGGCGCCGTCAGCAAGGATGTGGAACTCCGCGGCCTAACCCTGCACACTGTCGCCAACTGGAATTCCGCCGACGAAGCAGCGATCAAGCTCTCCGACCTGCTCTGCGGGATCGCGGTCTACGACTCTGTAAGATTCACCGCCGCGGACGGCTACACCAAGACCTATCTGCCCGAACTGGTCGACGCAGGCTACTATCTGCTGGATTCGGAAGTGACCACCTTTGGCGACCTCAATCCCAACCTGCCTGGTGGCACAAAGAAATTCAAAAAACTTAGCGGCTTCACGATCTATGGCGCCGCCACCGCTCCGGCCGCCGGTTTTATCCTGGCCCAGCCCACCGCGGCAGACATCAGCTTCCCCGTTCCGGCCAGTTTCAACGGCTACGAAAGCACGGAAATGCTGGACGAGTAGAAACTGCTTTGCCCAAGCTCAAACGGTTGACCTGGCTCCTTGGCCTGCTGGCGCCGCTGGCCTGCCTCGCGCAGGCTGGGACAGCGCCGGCAGCGGCTGACTCCACCGCCAAAAAGACCTATCTGCTGGCCCCGGTGCGGGTGATCGCCGAAAGCCCTTCGGAGTCGATCGGCAGCATCCACCTCGTGGATTTCGCGCAGGCCTCGCAGACTCCTGCGCTCAACCTCTACGACGGCTTGCAAGGCATCGTGGGCCTCACCAACACCGCCGGCACGAGGGACGAGAGCAACCTGCGCCTGCGCGGATTCCGCAAAAATGAAGTCAAGTTGATGATCGACGGGAGGCCGTTGAACGGCGGCTATTTCGGCAACGTGGACCTGCATCAGGTCGCCCCCGCCGGCATCCGTGAAATACGCATCGTCAAGGGTCCCGGCTCCGCTCTCTACGGAACCGGGACCATGGGCGGCGTCGTGAACATCATCACCGCCGATCCGGACAACCGCGACTGGCTGAGCCTGGACCTGCTCGCCAAACGGAACAACGCCAACCGCCTGGCGCTCAGTTCGGCGCGCCGCCTGGGCGACTTTGGCTACTGGCTCTACGCCGCCAGGGAACACAACGAAGGCTTGGTGCTGCCGGCGGATTTTGTGGCCACTCCGTTTGAAAACGGCGGCGTCCGCAATCACAGTGGCAAGACGCAGTACGACCTGCAGACCAGGCTGGATTACGAGCTCAGCCCCCTCCACCAGATCGGCCTCTCCGCCGGGCTGAGCGCCGTGCCCAAAAAGCTGATCCCCTCCTCCGTCAACGCCATGGACTACCGCAGCTATAAGGATATGTCCAAGACCTGGGCCACCCTGGAATACAGCGGCGCGGCCAACGAAGCCCTGAACCTGAGCGGGCACCTCTACTACGATGGAGGGGCGGACACCTATCAGCAGTTTAACAACCCTTCCCACACAGTGATGACCCTGGACAGCCGGATGCGCTACTTCACCCTGGGAGCCAGCCCCCGCCTGCAATGGAAAGCCGGCGCGGACACCTGGGACCTGGGTCTGAGGCTGGAAAACTTGCACAGCACGCGCAAGGACAACGCGGGCTATTCCGTCTGGACTCCTCACTGGCAGAACCTCTACAACGCCTTCGGTCAGCTCCAGCACCGGTTTTCGGACGCCCTCAGCGCCAGCGCGGGAATTGGCCTCAGCGGCGCGCACAGCGACCTCAAGGACAGGGTGGACCTGGATTACGAACCTTCCCTGGGCATCTATTTCAAGTTTTCGGAACGGAGCGAAAGCTCGCTCTCGATCGGCAAAAACTCCGCCTATCCCACCCTGCGCCAGCTCTTTTCGGCGGATCACGGCAACCCCGGCCTGGAGCCCCAGTACGCTGTCAAAACCGAGCTTGACCACCGCCAGGGGTTCAATCTGGGCGGCGCGCAGCTCAGTAACCGCTTCACTTTGTATTTCAACGACGCGCGCGGGCTGATCGACCAGGTGGGGGAAAGCTATCAAAACATCGACCGGATGCAATCCTGGGGCGCGGAATACAGCCTGATGCTGGCTCCGTTGCCCGGCTGGGAAACCAGCCTGGACTACGCCTGCCTGTTTTGGGCCAGCCCCACCTCCTACCGGCTGACCGAGTCTCCGCGCAATCAGTTCAGCTTTTCACAGACCGTGAAGCTGCCCTGGAAGACCGTGCTGGATTACGGTTGCCAGTATACTGACAACCGCCAGAGCCAGGATGAATTGGACCGCTATCACACCCTTCCAGCCTATTGGAGCCATGACCTCAAGCTGGTAAAGGAATTTGGCCGCCAGGCGGTCGCGTTGGGCCTGGAAAACATCCTGGACACCCTCTACGAAACCGAATACGGCTACCCCGCCGCGGGGCGCAATTTCTTCCTCCGCCTGAGCGCGATGCTTTAGCGCCGGGCCAGGCCCCTGATAAACTGAAACACCGGCCGCGCCACCTCCGGATCGGGGATCCGCTCCGGGTGCCACTGGATCCCCAACACCATCTGCGGAGCGTCGTATTCCAGCGCTTCGATGCAGCCGTCGTCCGCCGTGGCCACCACTTTCAGCCCCTTGCCGAGGTGGTTGGGATCCACCGCCTGATGGTGGTTTGAGTTCACCAGTATGGTTGTGGCGGAAAAGATCCGCGGCAGCCAAACGCCGCCCTGAATGGTGACGGGATGGAACTTTTCGCCGTAGTGGTGCTCCAGATTATCGATGTGCTGGATCAGTTTGCCGCCGAAAAAGATGTTCATCAGTTGCATTCCGGCGCAGATGCCGAGGGTGGGCAAACCCAGTTCCAGCGCGGTTTCCAGCAGCAGAAAATCGGATTCCACCCTGCGGGCGTGGGCGATGTCCGCCTCGGGATGCGGTTCCTGGCCGTAAAGGCGGGGAGGGTAATCCAATCCGCCGATCACAATCAGCGCTCCCACCTGCTCCAGATACTGGCGCAGGGCCGGTTTGTCGCCCAGACAGGGTATGGGCAGCGGCAACATGCCGTTGGCGACCACCGCGTCGATGTATTTGTCCCGGATGTGAAACTGGTGATACGAGCCCAGCTGCATGTAGTTCATGCTGAGGCCTATCTGGGGCAGGGCCATGGCAACCTCGCTATTGGAATTTCTCTGCTGCCGGGGAGAAATCCACAGGCGGGGCGATCTGTCAAGACTTGATTTGTCCACAGATTATGGGTTTTTCACAGATCAGGTGTTTTGGTGGTGAGTTCTTTAGCTTCGCGGTTTGGATTGGCAGGCCTCAGCGCCGGAGTCCTTCCGGCCAGGCAGGCGGCAGTTGTCCCTTATTGCAGGCTCGATGACCGTAGCCACACTCGCCCAATACATCCCCAACAAAGTTAGGAATGTCTACGCTGAATCATGCTTCTGCACGGCGACAGGCGATAAGGGGGGAAATCCGCGTAAGCGATGGTCGTGAGGTATCCTGTCAATATCCCTCTGTCCCTCTGTTTTGATAAATCTTGAGAAAACACCTCGTTCACTCTGTTTGGTCACTCCGAAAAAGCATTGACAAAAGAGCCCCGCCCTGGCAGGCTGCCACCAGTATTGCGCGGCGGAAGCCGGAAGTGAGGATGCCCATGAAAGCCACCCACCTGGTTTGGATCACGGTTTGCCTGTTACTGGCCGGAGCGGCCCTGCCCCTGGGAGCGACCCAACCCTTTTGGAGCCTGGAGCCCAGCGAGAGGGAGATCGAACGGGCGGATTCCCTCACGGGATTCGACATCACCAAATACGTGATCAACCTGGACATCGACACCCAGACCCATTTCGTCGAGGGTTTGGTGCAAGCCTTCATCACGCCGGAGGGGCCGATCAGCTTCATCGAATACGAACTGGTAGGGGATTCGCTGAATGTGACGCAGGTGCGGGTCAATGGCGGAATCACCGCGTTCACGCATCAAAACGGGATCATCCACATCCCCCTGCCGCCCGCCACGCGCGAACCCTTCAACACGGAGGTATACTACTCCGGCGTTCCCAGCCGCAGCCCCACGCCCTACAACATCGGCATGATCTTTACCCCCACGGCCGTCTACACGCTGTCCAATCCCGACGCCGGACGCTACTACTGGCCTTGCTACGACCACCCCTGGGACAAGGCCCTGGTGGATTGGAACATCACGGTGCGCAGCGACTGGCTGGCCGCCGCCAACGGCATCCGGACGGGGATCACGGACAACGGAAACGGCACCCGCACCCACCACTGGGTCTGCAGTTCACCCGTGGCGACCTATGTGATGGGCTTCGCGGCGGGCCCCTACGTCGAGTTTTTACAGCAGGCGGGGGCTCTGCCCATCCAGAATTTCGTATTGCCCGGCCAGTTGAACAACGCGCAGGTGGATTTTGCCAATCTGCCTGAAATGATCGGCTTTTTCGGCGACACCTACGGACCCTATCCCTTTGAAAAATACGGACACATGGTGGTCAACATGGCCACCTACGCGGCGATGGAGCATCAGACCATGACCACCTTCGGCGCGGCCTACCTGACGGGAAACCAGCAGTATGAATCCATCGTGGCGCACGAGCTGACCCACCAGTGGTATGGCAACCTGGTGACGCCGCTGACCATGCGCGAAGTCTGGCTGAAAGAGAGTTTCGCCACCTACTCCGAGTTTTTGTGGGAAGCGCATCACCACGGCTGGGACGCCGGCTGCGACTACCTGCGGGACAACATTCAGCAGTACTACATCAGTTGGGAAAACTCCAACGGGCCCCACACCATCTTCAATCCGCAATACAATCTGATGTTCGCGCCGCCGACCTACGAAAAATCCGCCTCGGTGCTGCACATGTTGCGCCTGAAGATGGGCAACGCCGCCTTTTTTCAGTTCATCCGGACGATCCTGACCACCTGGCCCGGGGGAAACATCGTCACTTCCGAATTCGCGGCCCTGGCAGAGCAGATCAGCGGCCTGGACCTGGACCAGTTTTTCCAGCAGTGGATCTATTCCCCCGGGGTCCCCAACGCGGAACTGGACGTGTTCCACAACGGCGCCGGATTAGCCAAAGTGGTGGCCAAAAGCAGTTCGCCCACCGCCACGCTCTTTGACCTGGAGATACCGGTCCGCGTCCCCGGTTCCGCTGTGGCGGATTCCGTGGTGGTGCGCGCGACTCCGGACGGTTACGCCAACACCTTTGCAATTGCCCCGACCGACGATCTGGCCAGCATCCAGATCGATCCCAACCACTGGCTGCTGACCCGCCAACTGACCCAGCATAGCCTGCATCTGGCGATGTGCCTGCCCTACGACGGAGCCGTGGACGTGTCCTGGAATCCCTATCCCGGTTCGGTGGCGGTCTCCGGCTACCAGGTCTTCCGCCGCGTTTTGCCAGACGGAGCCTGGTCTTTGCTGACGCCGACATCCGTCACAGGCCTGGCTTACACCGACAGCTCGGTCCAAAACGGCAACAGCTATCAATACTACGTTGTGGCGGTGGACGCGGAAGGGTTCATCTCTCTGCCTTCCAACGCTCTGGAAGCCACACCCCTGGATTTTGCCTTTGACCAGGGCTTCCTGGTGGTGGACGAAACCCGCAACGGCAGCGGCGCCAACATCTCGCCCTCCGACCAGATGGTGGACGATTTCTACTCCGCCGCGCTGGCGGATTTCGCCTTCACCCAGTGGGACATCGATGCCCAGGGGGCGCCGTCCATTGGCGTCCTCAGCCATCATCCCCTGCTGCTGTGGCACTGCGACGATTTTACCGACATGCAGTTGATCAACAACCTGAACTCCCTGGGCAGCTACGTTTTGAGCGGCGGCAAACTGCTGATCTCCGGCTGGAAATACCCCAGCGTCTTCGACACCGGGTTCGTGAACCGCTTCCTGCCGGGGATAACGCCCACGCTGGTCAATTCCGCGGTGCTGGTCTCAGCCCAATCAAACACTTATCCGGACCTGCATCCCGACCCCGCCAAGCTGGCCGCGCCCTGGAACGGCATGCTGCCGATGAGTTATGTGTTTCCCGGGGCTGGCAACCCTTTCTACACGGCGGAGATCAACGCCGGCGGCGCCCACAACGGCGAGCCCCTGGGGTTGATCGCCGAAAACAACGGAGCCCTGGCCCTGCTGGGCTTTCCGCTGTACTTCATGCTGCAGGACGAAGCGCGGGCTTTTCTCAGCCAGTTCATTGTGGATTTCTACCCCCAGGTGGGCAATTCGGACGCCCTGCTTCCCGCTGTAGCCCTTGCCCTGAGCTGCCATCCCAACCCGTTTTCCCAAAAGCTGACGATAACCTTCAGCAAGGCCCCGGCTCCGGCCACGATCACTGTCTATAACTTGCGCGGGCAGCAGCTGAAGAGCTTTGTCACGGATGGCAAAACCCAAGGCCAGGTGGAATGGGACGGCCGCGACAGCCAGGGACGGCCTGCCGCGGCGGGGGTGTATCTGATCGGGATCGACACCCCCACGGCCTCGCGGAGGGTCAAAGTCCTGCTCTGTAGATAGCTCAGGCAGTCCCAACAATAGGGCTTTACGAAAAACCGGGATAAAATAGTTTGGCTTCAGACGGAAGCCACAGGCAGGATTTTCACTTTTCAGGCAAGGGTTTCCGGCAAAGCTTTAAAAAATATCGAATAGCACAGAAGGTAGACCATGGCACCCTCGAAAGAGATCATCAGCCTGCGCGAACGCCGCGACAGCGCCATGCTGGGCGGAGGCGTCAAGCGCATCCAGGAACAGCATGAAAAAGGCAAACTAACGGCCCGGGAACGGATCGAACTGCTGGTGGATCCGGACAGTTTTGAAGAGTTCGACCTCTTCGTGACCCACCGCTGCACCAACTTCGGCATGGAGTCGACCGTCTATCCCGGCGACGGCGTGGTCACCGGCAGCGCCACGATCAACGAGCGGCTGGTCTACATTTTTGCCCAGGATTTCACCGTCTTCGGCGGTTCGCTGTCCAAAACCTACGCGGAAAAGATCTGCAAAATCATGGACATGGCGCTGAAAAACGGCTGTCCGCTGATTGGCCTCAACGACAGCGGCGGCGCCCGCATCCAGGAAGGGGTGGACGCCCTGGCCGGCTACGCCGAGATCTTTTGGCGCAATGTGATGGCCAGCGGCGTGATCCCCCAGATCTCCGCCATCCTCGGCCCCTGCGCCGGCGGAGCGGTTTATTCCCCCGCCATCACGGACTTCATCCTGATGGAAAAGCGCAACAGCTACATGTTTGTGACCGGGCCCAAGGTGGTCAAAACCGTGCTCAACGAGATCGTGACCACCGAAGACCTCGGCGGCGCTGGCGTGCATTCCAGCAAGAGCGGCGTGGCGCATTTCATCACCAACAGCGAGGAAGAGACGCTGCTGCTGATCAAAAAGCTGCTCAGCTACCTGCCTTCCAACAACATGGAAGACCCTCCCTACATCCCCACCCACGATCCCTTCGACAGGTCCTGCGAGGCTTTGGACACGATCATCCCGGAAAATCCCAACAAACCCTACGACATTCTGGATGTGATCAACGAACTGGTCGATGAGGCCGAGTTTTTGCAGGTGATGATGAACTACGCCCAAAACGTGGTGGTAGGCCTGGCCCGGATGAACGGTTTCCCGGTGGGGATAGTGGCCAACCAGCCCAAGGTCCTGGCCGGAGTGTTGGACATCGACGCGTCGGTCAAAGCCGCGCGCTTCGTGCGGTTTTGCGATTCCTTCAACATTCCGCTGATCGTTCTGGAAGACGTTCCGGGTTTCCTGCCCGGCACCAATCAGGAGCACAACGGCATCATCCGAAACGGCGCCAAGCTGCTCTACGCCTTTGCCGAAGCCACCGTGCCCAAGATCACGGTGATCCTCCGCAAGGCCTATGGCGGCGCCTACTGCGTGATGAACAGCCGCCACATGCGGGCGGACCTCGTCTATGCCTGGCCCAGCGCGGAAATTGCCGTGATGGGTGCCAAGAGCGCGGTGGAGGTGATCTTCCGCAAGGAGGCCCAGGAATCCGCCGATCCGAAGCAGACCCTGCGTGAGCGGGAACGGGAATACTCGGACAACTTCGCCAGTCCCTACGCCGCCGCGGAAAAAGGCTACATCGATGACATCATCGAGCCCTCGCGGACCCGCTTCCGCCTGATCCGGGCGCTGGAATCCCTGGCCAACAAAAAGGACAGCATTCCGCCCCGCAAGCACGGGAACATCCCCCTTTAGGAGTTTGCATGCCCAGACTGCTATTACTCATTCTTCTGGCCCTGGCTTGCGCTATACCGCTGCTGGCCCAGCCGGCGGAGGAGGACAAACCCTCCATCGAAGACCTCCAGACCCAGTTGCAGGCGATGTCCGACAGCCTGCTGCAATACCGGGAAAGGGAAGTCACCAGCGAGTTCGGTTTCCAAGCCACGGACCGCCTGAAGGATGTGGCCGCCAAGCTGCAAATAACCGGTACCGAAGACTGGAAGAGGTTTTTGGGCATCGAGCCGGCCAACCCGGTGCTGGACGGCATGAGCCTGCAAAAGCTGGGCATCACTCCCTACCGGGCCGTTTTGGCCCAGCAACACAGCATCTATGGCTTCACCGAGCTCAGCACCCTGGCCGAGCTGGCCCAGCAACTGCAGCTCCCCATCAAGAAACTCCGCCAGTTCGCCGGCGTTTCCGGCACGGATAAAAGCTCTGACAACTACTCGCTGCAAACTTTGGACAAAGTTCCCGCCCAGGTGCTGGAGTTTGAAAACGCCTTCAACCAGGACAAGCTGAAGTATGGCTTTTCGGTCACGGTCGTCGGTGTGCTGATCGTATTTTTCGCCCTGGCCATTACCGCGTTGGTGATCGCCCAATTGCAGCGCCTCAACCGCAAGCCCAAACCGGCAACCATCACCCTGAATGCCAACGGCAAGGTGGCCAGCGCGCCCGCGGACCTGAACAGCGACCTCATCGCCGCCGCCATCGCCGCCCTGCACCTCTACAAACACGACATCGAGGAGCGGCGCAGGCTGATGCTCACCTTCCGCCGCCACCTTTCCGACCAATGGCGGGGCAGCGCCATCCACGCCATGCCCAACCGGGATATCCTGCGCAAAAGGAGCTAAAGCATGAAAACCTATAAACTGATCATCGGCGGACAGCGCTATGAAGCCAAAGTCCTGGAATACAGCCCCTCCCACGCCAAGATCAACATCAACGGCACCGATTACCTGATCGAAATCGAAGACGACCTCCGCCCCGGCGTGCCCGTCCTGCCCCAGCAGGAAAAGGCCGTGCCGATGGCGCCGACCTTCTCCAGCGGTTTTTCCCCGGACACCGGCGAACTCCGCGCGCCGCTGCCCGGCGTGATCGCCTCCCTCAAAGTGAAAGAGGGCGATGCGGTCAAGAAAGGCCAGGCCATCCTGGTGCTGGAAGCGATGAAGATGGAATCCGAGATCGCCGCGCCGGTGGACTGTACGATCGGCACGATCCACATCGTCGAACGCGCTCCAGTGCAGGAAGGCGACCTATTGATGACCCTCACCGGCATCCAGATCAAGGAATCCCCCCAGCCCTCTCGGCGCCAGGCTCCCGCGCCCAAGGTTGAGACTGCCCCCGCCGACAATATCGTCCGCGCTCCCCTCCCCGGCGCGATCATCGAAGTGAAGGTGATCCCCGGCGACAGCGTCCTCAAAGACCAGGCCCTGCTCATCCTGGAAGCCATGAAGATGGAGTCCGACATCCACAGCACCCTCGCCGGCAGGGTTCGCAAGGTCTTTGTGAAAAAAGGGGACAGCGTGCAGGAAGGCGACCCGCTGGTCGAACTGGAGCCCTGAACATGGACGAATTGCTGCAAATCCTCAACACGACAGGCTTCGTAAACGTCACCTGGGGCAACCTGCTGATGATCGCGGCGGGCATCCTGTTCATCTTCCTGGCCATCGTGAAGGGCTTTGAGCCCCTGCTGCTGGTGCCGATCGGCTTCGGCATCGTGGTCGGCAACATCCCCGGCATGCTGGAACAGGGCCTTGGCGTGGTCAGCGAAGGCTCCGTGCTCAATTACCTCTATTTCGGCGTCCAAAAAGGCATCTACCCCTCCCTCATTTTCCTCGGCATCGGCGCCATGACGGACTTTTCCACCCTGATCGCCAATCCCAAGCTGATCCTGCTTGGCGCGGCAGCCCAGGTTGGCATCTTTGGCACCTTCATCGGCGCGCTGCTGCTGGGCTTCAACGTCCTGGAATCCGCCTCCATCGGCATCATCGGCGGCGCCGACGGCCCCACCTCCATCTTTCTGGCTTCCAAACTGGCCCCCCATCTGTTGGGTCCGATCGCTCTGGCAGCCTATTCCTACATGGCTTTGGTGCCGGTGATCCAACCTCCAGTGATGCGGCTGCTCACCACCCCCAAAGAGCGGCTGATCCGCATGAAACCGGTGCGACAGGTCACTCAGCGGGAAAAGATCTTCTTTCCCGTTATCGCCTTCATCGTGACCGCGATCATCTCCCCTGGCGGTGCCATCCTGCTGGCGATGCTCTTTTTGGGCAACCTGCTCAAGGAATGCGGCGTCACCGAAAGGCTGGCCGGAACGGCCCGCACCTCCCTGATCGACATCGTAACGGTGCTGGTGGGCTTCACAGTGGGCGCCAAGACCACCGCGGACGTGTTTCTGACCCCCCGGTCCCTGGGAATTTTCTTCCTCGGGGCCTTGGCCTTTGCCCTCGCCACCGCGGCCGGAGTCAGCTTTGCCAAGCTTATGAACCTCTTCATCAAAGACAAGATCAACCCCCTGATCGGCAATGCCGGAGTTTCCGCCGTGCCCGCCAGCGCCCGCGTTTCCCAGGTGATCGGACAGAAATACGACCCCACCAACTACCTGCTGATGCACGCCATGGCCCCCAACGTGGCCGGTGTCGTCGGTTCAGCCGTGGCCGCGGGGGTTTTGTTGGGAATCCTGGGCAGTTAAACCACACCTCTTTACCGCATTAAGCCGCTTGAACAGCGGCTTTTTCTCTATCCGCATCGGTTGCCTGCCGGTTTCGGCTTCATCCCGGCAACCCTTACTGCAGCGACGGCGACGCGGCAGGCTGTCTTTGAACTCCTGGCCGGAACATTCCCCATTTATGAATAATTGATCGCAAACAAGCAAATACTGCTTGACAAATAGGGAACGTCAAGATAACTTAGCGTCGTAAGTAATTTGACTGCAAATTCCGTCTTGCGGCTTTTGATTATGCGCTGGCCGCGGAGGAGGAATCCGTGAAAGAGCGCGCCTCGGAGGGAGTGAATGTATTTGGGGAAGGCGGGGAAGTACCCTCGCCAGCCGTCCGCGGCAGCAAAACCCCGTTGCGGTCGAGTCACATCAACCACTATTTCAGAGGAGTTATCATGAAACGCATCTATTTGTTTCTTGCCATCCTGAGTTTGATTGCCCCGGCTGCCGGACTCAACTGGACCGGAGCAGTTTCCACAGCCTGGCATGAACCCGGCAACTGGAGTCCGGCCACGGTTCCAGACGCCAGTTTTGGGGTGACCGTGCCGGTGGTCGCCAGCGGGCGCTACCCCCTGGTGTCGACCACGGAAGCCCATTGCTACTCGCTGGTGATCAATTCCGGCGCCTCCGTCACAGTGGGGGCAAACGACCTGAACGTGGCTCTCAACGCCAGCATCTTTGGCACCCTGAACATCAATTCCGCCAGCGAGTTCTGGGTAGGTTCCGGCATCATCTGGCAGAGCGGATCAACCGCCAGCATCACCCACTCCCTGGCGGAGATCCGTTGCCAGAGCATGGCGTTCCTGCCGGAATCAAACGTCCAGTTCGCTCTCGGAACGGTGATTTTTGAAAGCTCGGGGCTCGGCTGTTCCATCAACAACCTCAGCCCCACAACGGAGTTTAACAACATCCGCTCCTCTTGCGAGGCCTCCGCCTTTCTGACCATCCTCAACGCCGTCAGCGCCGCAGATTTCGCGATCAACGGCTGGTTGCGCAACGACACCCTCAGCCACACCAGTTGCAGCTACACGGGCAACATCATCCTGAAGGGCGATCTGATCGATTATAACCTGGCCGCCTCGCCCCGCGGCATCTGCTTCGGCGCCGGCACCCTGATCATGGACGGCACCACGCAAAACATCAGCTTCGGCAGCGATGCCTGCTATCTGAACAACCTGGTCTGCGGCCAGAGCGGAAACCTTTATCTGACCGGGGATCTGACCCTGAAAGGCGGCCTTAACATCGAAAGCGGTGTCTTCGACCCCCAGGGCAACGACATCTTTCTGGCCGGGGATTGGCAAAACACTGCCGGCACGCCGGCGTTCGTTCAGGCCGGGACCACGGTCGAATTCAACGGCAACGGAAACAGCACCGTGTTCGCGGATGAAAACTTTGACTCCGTGCGCCTGAACAAGGGCCTCGCAGCTGCTGGCCTGACCGTTCCAACCGGCGGGGCAATAGTCTGCGACAGCTACGACTGGAGCCAGGGCTTCCTCACCGTCGCCGGCGGCCTGTTCTACGCCCACGATCTGGCCGACCCTGGCATAACGGGCACGGTGACCCTGACCTCCGGAAACATGTTATTGGTCCAAGACGAAGCCCAATATCTGGACCTGCTGGGTGATCTGACCGTCAGCGGGGGTGAACTGCATCTCTACGGCGGCAGCCCAGGCTACACCAGCTTTTTCCCCTTCAACGTGCCGGGCAGCCTGACCATGAGCGCCGGCCTGCTCTACCGCCACGTGGAGGGGATCACCATTCCCCTCACCAGTTCAGGCGTCCTGACCTCCAACATCAGCGGCGGCATCCTCCGGGTCGGAGGGGATTTTGAATGTTTCCAGGCCTTCAGCCCCAGCGGGGGCATGCTGGAGATGAAAGAAAGCGCCGACGCCTACCTGGAAATGACCGAAGGAGCATTGAACAATCTGTTCATCGACAAAGCTCCGGCGACGCGAACCGAGGATGATTTCCCGCCAACCCTGATCCGCAGGGACCGCGACGGCGCGACCAGGGAAGTCACCCGCTCCGGAAGGGTGTCTCTGTCCGACGATCTGGAACCCGGGGGATACGTGGATGTCTACAGCGGAACCCTCGATCTGAACGGACATAGCCTCACCACCGACCACGATTTGGATGTCTGGGGCACTCTGAGCGTGGATGCCGGCTCCATTCTCGTCCTGGGCAACTCCACCCACCTCAACATCCATGCCGACGGCAGGCTGGAGGTACTTGGTACAGATGCCCTCCAGGCTGGCATCACGCACGACTTCACCGGTTATTATTATCTGAACGTGCTGTCCGGAGCCAGCATCGCCGCCAGCAACGCCATCTTTCAGTATCTGAACACCAACGGGGTCAATGTCCAAAACGGGGCGACGGTCGATCCAGCCCATGCCTTCACGGCTTGCACCTTCCGCTACGGCGTCTCCGGCGGCGACCTGCTGACCATCAACACCAACCAGGAACTGTGGATCGTGAACGCCAGCTTTCCCACCAACGCCGGAGGCAGCGCCAACAACGTGAAAAAGACGCTCAATCAGGGCAATGTCCATCTGGTCAATGCCAGCGGGGCCTTTGCCGGCGAGGCTTTCGACGATGATTTCTACGACCGTGTCCATTGGAGCGCGGCCACCGCCGAGCCCGACCTGATGGTACTCAGCGCAGCCTGGTCGCCCGCCTCAAACCCTTATTTGGGCGACACGCGCACCCTGACCGTGAAGGTCTTCAACAACAGCACCGCGGATTGTACCACCAACGCCTGGCTGGACCTCTATTACGACCTTGCCTCCCCGCCGGCGGTCGATCAGCTGGGCGACCGATATAAATGGGTCCAGGATACCTTCCCTGCCTTTGGGACCGTCACCGTCACTTTTGAGGTCTCCAACTTCAACGAGGCTTTGGCGGGGACCTGGAACTCCTGGCTACAGATAGATTCGCTGGGCGACATTGCCGAAAGCGACGAGACCAACAACGTCTTTGGCCCTCTTCAGATCACCTGGCAGGCCCTGCCTGCTGTCGCCAACCTGGCCCTGGAACCAGATCCCGCCCTGCCCGGAAACGTGAAGCTGAGCTGGAGCTATCCCCTCAGCGTTACCCGCTTCCGCATTTACCGGGACCTCGATCCTTACGGCAGCTTCACCGCCCTGGCCGGAACGACCACTGCCAACACCTTCAGCCAGGCCGCTGGCGCCAGATATTTCTACCGCGTGACCGCCCAACGGGTTGAACCGGCTCGAAGCGAAAACCCGCCCCGGCCCTGAACCTGAATTGCCGCCGTAAGGACAGCTACCAGGCCCCGCCGCGGGGCCTGGGAGCTGGGTTTTTTGCTGGTGGCATGTCAGGTTGACGTAAACGGGATCGGTTTCCGACTTCCTTTTGTTCCTTTTGTGCTTGACAGAAAGCCGCCGCCCCGGCGAGCTTGCGAATCAAGGTTATGCGTAGCAAAGCGTGGTTGCTCCCGGTTTTGGTCTGTCTTTTGGCCCCATTGGCGCCGCGGGGGCTGTTCGCCTCACAGCGGGTGCTGCTCAAGGTCTTTGAACTGCCCGATCCGCGCAAGACGGACGCCTATTCCCGGGCCAACCTGGCGGTGGTGGAAGCCTTCCGCAAAAAGTATCCGGAGATCGAGCTAAGGGCCTTTTCCGGCATCCAGATCGAGAACATGGACCTGGACGCCGGGCCCCTGATTGCGATCGCGGGAGGTGTGGCGCCGGACATCCTCTATGTGAATTTTCGCCAGAGCGATACCTATATCCAAAACAATTTCCTCTATCCGCTGGATGAATACCTGGCCCGCGAAGACCCCGCCAGCCTCAAGTTTCGGGTGGAAGAGCCGGTCTGGCAGGTGATCCGCCGCGTGCGCAAGGGCGAGGCCAAAGAGCGCGTCTGGGCTTTGCCCTACGAGACTTTGGTGCGGGTGTTGATGTACCGCAAGGACGTGTTCAAAAAGGCGGGTCTGGATCCCAATCGTCCGCCCCGCACCTGGCAGGAGTACTATGACTGCGCCAGGCAGTTGACCGATCCGGCGGCTGGAGCCTATGGCACCTTTCTGGCTTCGGGGCCTCAGGCCGCCTACGATTGGCTGCCATTTTTGTGGGGCGCCGGTGGCGACGCGGTGGTCTACGATCCCGCGAAGCAGGAGTGGCGGGCCGCCTTCTCCGGGCCGGAGGGCGTGGCGGCGATGGAGTTTTACCTGAAGCTGGCCACCTCCCGCTGGAAGGACAGCAAGGGAGAAACGCAGACCGGCTACGCGATCCGCGAGGGGGATTGGGGCTACCTCTGGCAGGAAGGCAAGATCGGCATGCGGATGGATTACCTCTCCCAGCAAAACCTGGGCGGGATCTACGACCCCAACCTCTACGCCTTCGCGCCGGCTCCGGCCGGCCCTTCCGGCCGCGGCGGCAGCGAGATCAACTGCCGCATGATGGGCATCTTTTCCGGCGCGGGGATCAGCAACAACAGCGGCGTGGGCGACCGCGACCCCCGCCTGGTGCGGGAAGCCGCCTGGAAATACATCCAGTTTTACGATTCCGAGGAAGCGCGCCGCATCCGCATGAAGATCATGGTGGACAGCGGTTACGGGCGCATGCAAAACCCCGTGTTCCTGCAGCGCTACGGCTATGGGGAATACCTGCGCTACGCGCCCTCCGGCTGGCTGCAAACCTTTGAGACCGCGCTGCGCGAGGGCCGGCCGGAACCCTTTGGCGACAACTGCCAAAAGGTCTACGAATACATGACCTACCCCCTGGAAGAGCTGATCGCTCTGGATCTGAAAGGCGCTCTGGGCACCGATCCCGCTGCGCGCCGGGCCCGCATCGCGGCGATCCTGAAAGCGGGCCAGGACCGCACCAACGCCCAGATGATCGGCAAGCTGGAGCCCCGCCAAAGGGTGATCCGCAACCGCCTGGCGATGCTGATCGCGGCGCTGATCCTGGCGGCGTTCGTCTGGACCCTCTGGCGCAGCTGGAGGCTGCTGACGCCTCAAACCGCGGTCCAAAAAGAGCTCAGCGGCAGCCACCGGGCCTGGGTGATCCTGCTGTTGGCCCCGGCGGTGATCACCATTGCCGTCTGGAAATATTTGCCGATGGTAACCGGTTCGCTGATGGCGTTTCAGGATTACCACATCGTGGGGCCCAGCCCCTGGGCCGGTTTCGCCAATTTCGCGGAGGTGCTGTTCGACCCCACCTGGTGGGCCTCGGTGGGCAAAACGCTCTATTACATGGCGCTGATGCTGGCCCTGGGTTTTGTGCCGCCGATCCTGCTGGCGATCCTCTTGCAGGAGGTGTCGCGGGCGAAGATGCTCTACCGCGTGATCTACTACCTGCCGGCGGTGATCAGCGGCGTGATCGTGATCTACCTCTGGAAGCTGCTCTACGCGCCCTCCGACGCCGGCGCGCTGAACCAGATCCTGATGGCGCTGGGCCTGCCCAAAAGCATGTGGATCAAGGATCAGTCGCTGGCCATGCTCTGCGTCGTTTTACCGACGGTCTGGGCGGGGATGGGGCCGGGCTCGCTGATCTATCTGGCGGCTCTGAAAAACATCCCCAATGAGCTCTACGAGGCCGCGGACATCGACGGCGCGGGATTTTTCGCCAAACTGCGCCACATCGTCTTTCCCAGCCTGCGCGGGCTGATCATCATCCAACTGATCGCGGCCTTCATCGTGGCGGCGCAGAGCAGCGATTTCATCCTGGTGATGACCTTCGGCGGGCCCAACGAGGCGACGCGCGTGGCGGACCTGCTGATCTTCGAAAAAGCCTATCTCTATCTCCGTTTCGGACTGGCCACGGCGATGGCCTGGATCCTCAGCCTGCTGCTGATGGGTTTCACCGTGCTGCAGATCAAACACCTGTCCAAAATGGAATTCCGGGCGGTTTCGGATGAATAGGCGGATCCCATGAGCATCATCGCCAAAGTCGGCCGCGATTCCGCCAAAGTGCGGTTGCTGAATCTGGCCATCCATCTGGTCCTGCTGCTGGGCGCCCTCACCATGGTCTACCCCTTTTTGCTGATGCTGTCCTCCTCCCTGAAAAGCAATGTGGACAGCACCAGGCTGAGCCTGATCCCCCAATATCTCCACGATGACGCGGCGCTGTTCCGCAAGTACCTGGAATCCCGCTACAACGAGGAAAGCAGCCGCTTGGGGGACAACCATCCCGGCAAGTGGCTGTCCTTTGCCGAGGTCACCCTGCCGGAACTGCCATCGGAAGCGGTTTACCGGGATTGGCGGGAGTTCATCGCCGCCCAGCCGCAGGGAGTCTACGATTACTACGTGGCGGAGCATTACGGGCGCGGGGTCTATCCCCTCAACCAGCGGCGCTACCGCAAGCTGCTGCGGCGGGAAAACGGCAACGACCTGCAGGCCTTCAACCGCCGCTACAACACCGGCGCCCAGAGCTGGGAACAGATTGTGGTGGAGGAAAAGGAAATCCTGAGCCGCAACTACGTGAGCGAATCAGAGGGTTATCTGGGGCGCTTTCAGGCCTTCAAGAAAGCCGTGGAAGAGCGGCACCGCAACTATGTGAACCTCGATGGCGCCTTTGCCCAGACGGAACTGGCAGCCGCCTGGGGAGGCGACCTGAACGCCCTGAGGGATTCTACCGGCCTGAGGGTCAACTGCTGGGACGACATCCATCTGGCGGAAAGCTGTCCCCCGGAGGGCGATCCGCTGCGGGAACCCTGGCTGCACTTTGTGCGCAAAACCCTGAACATCCACCACATCGAGCTGCGGGACGCCGCCGCGCCCGCGTTTCAGGCGATGCTGCGCGCCAAATACGGCGAGATCGGGCTGCTCAACCGCACCTGGCACACCGGATACGCCAGTTTCGCGGAGGTTCGCATCCCGCGCCAGTTGCCGGACAGCGGGGCGAGGGTGGAGGATCTGACCTGGTTTGTGGAAAACCTCGCCGCCGCCGGGGACCTGCAGGTAAGGTCGATCGGTGCGGAATTCCGGGCCTGGCTGAAAGCCAAATACGGGGACACCGCCGCCCTGCTGGAGGCTTGGAAACCAGGCTACGCCAGCTTTGAAGCCGTAGGCCTGCCCGCCTTTTATCCCGGCGACAATCTGGCCCAAAGCGCGGCCTGGCTGGAGTTCGCGCGGGGCGAGGGTTTGCGGCAGTTGGAACTGCTGCCCGCCGCGCAACAGGACTGGCACAAGTATCTGGCCGGGCGTTATCCCTCCGGGGAAGGGAGTTTTGACCTGCGGGTTGCCAACCAGGCCTTTAGAACCAACGCCGCCAACTCCGACGAACTGTATCCCCCGCCCCGGCTGCCTTCACAGGAACCCGCTGCAGGCATCTGGAAAGACTTCGTCGCGCGGCACGCCAATCCCCTGCAACTCAGGCTGACCGGGGCCGCGGCCTCTGGCTGGAAGGCCTTCCTGCGCCGTGAATATGGCTCCGTTGAACGGCTCAACCAGTCCTGGGGCTACCTGCCGGCCAGTTTCGAGGCGGTGAACCTGCCGCTGCACCAAATCGAACACCAGATCTTTATCGCCAACCGCGGCGTCATCCGCCGGGAATTCATCACCCGCAACTACGCGATGGTGCTGGACCAGATGTTCAACGACGCCCGTTCGCTGCGCAACACCGCCATCTACGCCCTGCTCTCGATCCTGCTGGCGGTGACGGTGAATCCCCTGGCCGCCTACGCCCTCAGCCGTTTCAAGCCCAAATTCAGCTATCAGGTGATCATGCTGTTCATGCTCACGATGGCCTTTCCGGCGATGGTGATGGGCATCCCAAACTTTCTGATCCTGAAAAAGCTGAACCTGCTCAACACGTTTTGGGCGCTGGTGCTGCCGGCGGCGGCGGACGGCTATTTCATCTTTCTGCTCAAGGGCTTTTTCGACAGCCTGCCGCGCGAGCTCTATGAAAGCGCCAGCCTCGACGGGGCGGGGGAATTCCGCCTCTTCTGGCAGTTCACGCTTTATCTCTCCAAGCCGATCCTGGCGGTGATCGCCCTGGGCGCTTTCAACGCGGCCTACCGCAATTTCCTCTTTGCCTTCATCGTCTGCCAGGATCAAAGCATGTGGACCCTGATGGTGCACATCTATGAGCTGATGCAGCGGGCCAGCCTCAGCGTGGGCTACGCCGCCCTGGTCATCGCCGCGGTTCCGACCCTGGCGGTGTTCATCTTCTTCCAAAACATCATCATCAAGGGGATCGTGGTCCCCATGGAAAAATAAGAGGTTTCATGCACAACGAAAAGATCGTCATCACCCGCATCCAGAGGTTCATCGAACGCCACAAACCGCTGGTGCATCCGGATAAAGTGCCCGTAGCCGCGGAGTTTCTTCCCTCGGTCGAACCGGTGGCTTTTGCGGATATCCGTCCGGCGGAATTTTTGCCCATCGCCACCGGGGACAAATGGGCGGAACCCTGGCAGAGCGCCTGGTTCAGGGTGAAACTGGCCGTTCCCGCCGAACTGGCGGGCAAGCAGCTGGGCCTGTGGTTCGATTGCGAGGGCGAAGCCTGCGTGTTCAAACACGGCCAGCCCTGGCAGGGCCTTACACCCAAGACGGACTGGTATCACAACTCCACCAAGTACTTTGTGCCTCTCACCGACTATGCTACAGCGGGCGAAGAATTTGAGCTGCTGATCGAAGCCGCTGCCAACGACCTCTTCGGCGGGGGCAAGAGCGAATACCGCCTGCGGGAATGCGCCCTGGTGAGCTACAACGTAGCGCTGCAGCAGACCCTGCTGGACGCGGAGGTGCTGCTCAACCTGGCGGAAAACCTGAAGGAGGGCAGCGTCCGCCGCCAGCGGCTGCTCTCTGGATTGAACAGCTTTTGCAACCTCTGGGAGACCGATCCCGGTTCCGCCAAAACCTGCCTGAAGGATTTACTGGCCCAGCCCGCCCACGCCAGCGCGCTCACGGCCTGGTCTGTTGGCCAGGCGCATCTGGATCTGGCCTGGCTCTGGCCCCTGCGGGAGACCAAACGCAAGGGCGGGCGCACCTTCGCCAACGCGCTCAGGCTGCTGGAGGCCTATCCGGACTACGTTTTTGGCGCTTCGCAGGCCCAGCTCTACCGCTGGATGAAGGAACTCTACCCCGGCCTCTGGGACGAGGTCAAAGCCGCCGTGCGCGGAGGGCGCTGGGAAATCCAGGGCGCGCCGTGGGTGGAGTTTGACACCAATCTGCCCCACGGCGAGGCGCTGATCCGCCAGTTCATGTACGGACGCCGCTTCTTTGGCTCCGAATTCGGGGTGGAGCCAAACGTCCTCTGGCTGCCGGACTGTTTCGGCTTCAGCGGCAATCTGCCCCAGATCATGCGGGGTTGCGGAGTCACGCGGTTCATGACCCAAAAGCTGAGCTGGAACGAGACCAACGCTTTTCCCCACCACCTCTTTGTCTGGCAGGGTATCGATGGCTCCGAAGTGCTGGCGCATCAGCTTCCCACCCACGATTACAACTTTTCCAACCAGCCCGCGGCCTTTTTGCAGACCGAACACCGCTATGCCCAGAGCGACGTCTGCGACAGCTTTCTAAACCTCTACGGCATCGGCGACGGCGGCGGCGGCCCCACCCTCAACCACATCGAGTACGGCTTGCGCCAGCGCGACCTGGAGGGGGTCTGCAAGTTCAAATTCGCTTCCTCCGAAGAGTTTTGGCAACGGGTGGAAAAGCTGGACCGGACCCTGCTGCCCAGGGCCTACGGGGAGCTCTACCTGGAGTTTCACCGCGGCACCTACACCAGCCAGGCCCTGATGAAGCACAACAATCGCCGCAGCGAACGGCTGCTCTGCGCGGCGGAGTTTGTGGCGGCTTTGCAAGGCAATTCCTATCCCGCGAAGCTGCGTCCGCTCTGGGAAGACGCCCTGCTGCTGCAGTTTCACGACATCATACCCGGTTCGTCCATCGGCCTGGTCTATGCGGACGCCCAGGCCATCAGCGCCAATATCCACACCAGCCTGAACGCCTTTATCGGCAAGGGATTGGACGATTTCGCGCGGTCCCTGCCGGGGGAAGCCGCGCTAACCTCGTCCTACCTGGTGGTCAATCCCACCGGCTTCGCCCAGCGGGATTGGATCAGCCTGCCGCTGCCGGACACGGCCCTCAGGCCGGTCACGCCTAAAGGCGAGCCTCTTCCCTGTTACGAAAGCGAGGCCGGGTTGCAGGTCCTGGCAGAAGTTCCGGCCTGGGGCTACAGCCTGGTATCCTTTGCAGCGGGGGAAACGCCCTTCCCTCCGGCCCAGGCGGCAGGCCTGAAGCTGGAAAACAGCCATTTCAGCGTGAAAGTCACTCCCCGCGGCAGCTTCGCGAGCATCTTCGACAAACAGGCCCGGCGCGAGGTCCTGCGCGGGGAATCCAACCTGATCAAGCTCTGGGAGGACGAACCCAACAACTGGGCGGCTTGGGACATCAACCACTTTTACCGCGAAACCACGCCCACCCTGCTGGGCGAGGGGGTGATCAACCGCGAGCTCAGCTTTGTGCGGCCTGGCCTGCTGTCCCGGCTGGTGCAGGATTTCACGATCGGCCAATCCACCCTGCGCCAGACGATCGAACTGCGCGAAGGCGATCCCTTGATCCGCATCAGCCACGAGGTGGATTGGAAAGAGCGCCACAAGATGCTCCGGACCCACTTCCAGCCGGACGTTCTGGCGGATGCCGCCACCTACGAGATCCAGTTTGGCGTGATCAAACGCAGCGCCAAGCCCCAAAACGCCTGGGAAGCCGCCCGCTTCGAGGTTCCGGCCCACCGTTTCGCCGACCTGTCCCAGCCAGACCGCGGCTGCGCCCTGTTCAGCGACGCCAAATACGGCTACCGCGCGAGGGACGGCGAACTGGAGCTCAACCTCCTGCGCAGCCCCGCCGACGTCGATCCCGAGGCCGACATCCACCGCCACAGCTACCGCTACGCCTTTTATCCCCACGCCGGGGACTACGAACACAGCGACGTCCTGCCCCGGGCCCACAGCTTCTGCGAGTCCCTGCTGGTCCAGCCCCTCAGCCAAAAGCCCGCCGTGGCGGAGGTTTCCCTCTTTAGCCTGGTCGGAGGCCAAGTCAAGCTGGACCTGGTCAAACCCGCGGAATCGGGCTCCGGCCTGATCCTGCGCCTCTATGAATACCAGGGCGGCAACGCGGATGTGGAACTGATCCCCGCCAAAGCCTACTTTAGCGCGGAACTCTGCGACCTGCTGGAAAATCCGCGGGAACTGATCACCAGGGAGTTGTCGCCCCGAAGCCCCCTCCGCCTCAGCTTCCGCCCCTTTGAGATCAAAACCTTGCTGCTAAAGGACAAACCATGATACCCTGGCCCAAAAAGATCGA
>CAZOVZ010000009.1:0-58581 GCA_964583755.1 uncultured Candidatus Cloacimonadota bacterium | reverse complement strand
ACTATTGGGATCAGCCAGGTCTATACTGCCACCGAGCCATTCTATACCCTGATTGCCCTCGCCAAATGATGCCCATGAGAGAAACCCGGCAGAACCGGGTCATAAGTAGCTTAGTTACCGATTACCTTTTCTTTTCGAGGCGGCAGATCGAATATGCGTGCCCTATTTCTTAAAATTTGTATTGACAGAAAATCACATTTTACTTCTATTACATCATCATATTCATGTAGAGGTGCATGATGAAAAAAACACTGTTATTGCTGGCTTTGATAACGCTGGTGAGTGTGTCACTTTTTTCTGGCACGTGGCCAAACTGGAGAGCCATCTCTGTAGATGATCTCCCATCCAGTTTCTTTGGAGAATGGTATAATCCAGGATGGAACATTAGTGCACATGAAGATCATTTTAGGACAGGAAATGTGTTCTTCGATTATGCTGCGATTCTTCAAGATGTGAATGACTCATCACACTATTGCCTTTTACTAGAAAGTGATGGCAGATACATTGTTAAAGTCATTTACATAATCAACAGGAGCACTATGGATGTAGCAGAGGCATCTACAGATTTAGAGTTTTCCCGACATACAAAGAAATAGATGACTATTGGTTGATTTTGTAAAACTCCATAATTTTTTCTGCCAATACTTGTATAGAAAATTTGGCGCAAAAACATAGGTAATGGTATACATCATAACAAAGCATCATTATCTAAACTAATGAAGTCAATATGAGGTTATCATGAGGAACTTTTTATCTTTATCTGTCCTTGCTATTATATCAGTGATTCTGGTTAGCTGCAATCTCTTAACTAATGTTCAGGCTGTTAAACCAGTTGTCTGTGATCCAGAATCGGGTATGTATAATATAGGCCAGCTGATCTCTTTAACGTGTGCAACTGAAGATGCAGAGATACGATATACAGTTGACGGGAGTGAGCCAAGCCTCCAAAATGGAATTGTTTATGATAATCCAATTGAGCTTTCTATTCCTTGCACACTTAAAGCTCGAGCTTATAAATCGGGATTGGATCCAAGCAAAACAACTGCTGAAACATATAGCATATTTACTGTTTCTGATCCTTCTTTCTTGCCTGTTGGTGGTTCCTACAGTACACCCCAGTATATAAATATTAATTGCGACACTGATAATTCTATAATACGATACACTGATGACGGAACTGACCCAACAGCATCATCGCCAATCTATAGCGATGAGATATATGTAACATACTCTGTAGTTCTAAAAGCAAGAGCATATAAAGATGGCTGGTTACCAAGCTCAATAGTAACTTCTTCCTACGAGATTGGACCTTATGAACCAGCGCCTACATTTAGTCCTCCAGGTGGAACTTATAATTCACCTCAGACAGTAACACTTTCCCACTCATCATATGATGCTGATATCTATTACACTCTTGATGGAAGTGAGCCCGATATGACTTCACATTTTTACCTTGGGCCGATTTTTGTATACAGCCATACAATCATTAAAGCAAAATCTAACCGTTCTTATTTGTGGAGTCCAACATCAACAGCTGAATACTTTTTTTCCGTAAATGAAATTGGTTTATTTTCTCCCGTTTCTCACGCTACAGATATTTATATTTCTGGGAGTTATGCATATTTAACCTGTGGTGGCATGTACATAGTGAATATCAGTAATCCGTCTACACCCTGGCAAACTGGCTTCTCTAACCTGCCGGACGATGCCCGGGGTATACATGTTTCAGCGTATTATGCCTACATTGCAGATGGATCAAATGGTCTACGAATATTTGATATAGATAATCCAAGTTCCCCTGAAAGTGTTGGTTACTGTAATACACCAGGAGCAGGATATGATGTTTTTGTAGTTGGACGATATGCTTATGTTGCCGATGGATATTCAGGTTTACAGGTAATAGATGTAATAGATCCGAGTAATCCGACCATAATAGGAAATTATGATACAAATGGATTTTCAAAGGAGATATATGTATCAGGTTCCTATGCTTACATCACAGACAATTCAAATGGTTTACAGATAATTGATATTAGTATCCCAAATTATCCAATTCTAGTTTGTAACTTTACCTATAATCCATGGTCTCCTAGTTATTGTGACGCAAGAGATGTTGTAATATCGGGAAATTTAGCATATGTTACATGGGATTATGGCTATTATGGTGAAGGAGGAGGAGGACTTTCCATTATTGACATCAGTAATCCAAGTAATCCAACCCAAGTCGGATCCTACGAAACTCCAGGAAATGCAGCCGACGTAGCAGTAAATGGTAATCATGCTTTTATCGCTGATGGCTCCTCCGTGCAGATAATAGACATATCAAATTCAAGCAATCCAACTTATTTTGGAAGTTTTAGCTCTCCAAATCATGGAGCTTTTGAAGCGATATCAGTATCAGGAAATCATGTGTATGTTAGCAGTTACAGTGGATTACTCATCTTGTCCTATTAAAGTATTGATAATGTGATTAGGTGTTACTATACTCTCACCTCCTAGCACACTTAGTCAAGTCCTTTCTGTTCTAAACAATAAGAAAGATTGAGGATATTCAATAGTGACACATTAACATCCAAATCCATTATGGCCTCAGCCTACAGACCCTACATAGAATGCCCTCCGATACGTGGGAACGCAGCCCGGTGTTTCCCACGGTTTTTTATACGAAACAGGACGGATTGATATTGCAATTTTTGATGATACTTTATTGCAAATATAGGTGATACTTCCTAGCAATTTTCAGTGAGAGATTTGCAATTTTCGCTGATACATTTGCAATTTTCGGTGAAACAAACAGGATAATCCACTTATCCTAGAAAATCACCTTTTCGGCCGCTTGCAATTATCGGTGAGACGATTTGCAATTTTCGGTGAGACTTTATATTGGGGGCGCGTCGCGGTAGTTCAAGCGGAAAATGCTTGACTGAAACCAAGATTCCAATTTGCTGAACGCCGTATGTGCGGAATTAGCGGGATACTGAGCCTTGACGGGCACAAGAGCGTTGATCTCCGGCTGCTGGAGCGAATGACCGAAGCGGTCAGGCACCGCGGACCGGACGACGCGGGCTATTTCTGCGTCCAGGCCGGCGGTGGGGCGCAGTACGCGGCGAAGGATTCCACGGACCAGGTGAAGGAACTGTATCCGCCGCTGGACCGCGGCCAGAAAGCGAGCCTGGGCTTCGGTTTCCGGCGCCTGGCCATCCTCGAGCTCGGGGCCGGGGGACATCAGCCGATGAGCGACCTGGAGTTGGGCCTGCACATCGTGTTCAACGGCGAGATCTACAACCATCCGGAACTGCGCCTGGAACTGCTGGAGCGGGGCTATGAATTTGCCAGCCACTCCGACACCGAGGTGATCCTGAAGGCCTACCACGCCTGGGGCGAGGACTGCGTCCGGCGGTTCAACGGAATTTGGGCATTCGCGCTCTGGGACGACACCAGCAAAATCCTCTTTTGCTCCCGCGACCGCTTTGGCGTGAAGCCTTTTTACTACTGCGTTCATGCCCGCAAGCTCCATTTTGGCTCCGAGATCAAGCAGTTGCTGGCGACCGGGGTGGATCCAAGCCTGAACCTGCCGATGCTGTGGCGCTCGATGAAGATAAACTCCCTTTTGGTCTATGGCGAAGAGACCTTCTGGAACGGGATCAAGGCCTTGGAACCGGGACATAATATGAGCGTGAAAGACGGCCGGATCGCCCTGAAACGCTACCACCGGCTGGACCCCGCGAGCTTTGAGGGTAGCGAACTGAGCTTTGACCAGGCGGTGGAACGCTACCGCGGGTTGTTTCTGCGGGCTGTGCGCTGGCAGATGCGCAGCGATGTCGAGGTGGGAGCCTGCCTCAGCGGCGGGTTGGATTCCTCGGCGATCGTCTGCACTGCCGCCCCGCTCGCGGAAAAGCCGATGCGGACGTTCTCTTCCTGGTTTGGCGACGTTCCCGCGCTCGACGAGCGAAAGTGGATCAACGCAGTGACCCTGGCCGCCGGGACCAGATCCCACCTGGTTTCGCCCTTGCCGGAGGACGCGATGGCCTGGTTCAGCGAGGTCACCTGGTTCAACGATCTGCCCACCGGATCGGGCTTCGCGGCGCAATATGGGGTGATGAAACTGGCCCAACGGCAGGGGATCAAGGTGCTGCTAGACGGACAGGGCAGCGATGAATTGACCGCCGGCTACCGCCACGCCCAATACCGCCATCTGGCGGACCTCATCCGCTCTCCGAAAAGGGGAAAGCTGCTGAGAGAGCTGGGCAGCTACCTTCGGGGTAAAAAAGTGGGGGAGAAGCTGAGCGGATTGGCCAAAACGCTGGCGTCGGCAGTGATGCCGGAATCCGGGCTCTACGAGCAGGAATTTCGCCACCTGCGGTTTGAACCGTTCAATCTGGAGTTTACAGCCAAAGCTAAGAGCGCGCTGCAAGGCCCGGCGCTGGCAAAGCTCGAGGATCTGGCCGGCGGCCGGCTCTCCAATTTTCTCTACAACATGGTGTACTACACTTCGCTGCCGACCCTGCTTCACTTTGAAGACAGGATGTCGATGGCGGCCGGCATCGAAAGCCGGGTGCCGTTTTTGGACCACGAACTGGCGGAGTTTGCCTTCACCCTGCCCTCCGCCTACAAGGTCAGCCCGCCCCGGGGCAAACTGATCCACCGGTCCGCGGTGGGCGACATCGTTCCGCCGGCGATCCGCGACCGCAAGGACAAGGCGGTGTTTGGCTCCCCCTTCACCCAGCTCTGGCTGCGCGGAGAGTTGCGCGGAGAGGTGGAAAGCCTGATCAATTCGGCGGAATTTCGCCGGCGGGGGATCTGGGACCTGCCCCGGATCCGGGAAAACTGGCAACGGTATCTGCGCGGGGACAGCAAACCGGCCGAAATGATCTTCAACATCGTGGCCCTGGAAATCTGGTTCCGAGGCTTCGAAAACCATATACGAATCAGTTGATGAGTGAGGTCAAAGATGAAAAGGATAGCCCATATAGTGATGTTGGTCATGATGTTAACCAGCATGACTTCATGTAAATTCCTGTTCCGGAAACCGGTGGTCGAAAGGATCCACGATTTCCGGGTGAAGTCCATCAATCCGGATAAGACGGAACTGGAGCTTTCCCTGAGCGTGCGGAATCCCAACGGCTACAAGCTGAAGCTGCGCAAACTGGACCTGGAACTGCTGAACCGGGAGCGGGAAAAGATCGGGGTCGCGTCGCTGCAAAAAGCGGTGGAAATCCCCAAAAAGAAGTCCAATTCCCTCACCTTCGCGATAACCCTGGATACGCGGCCGACGGTGAAAATGATCAACCATTCGGATCAGAAACTGTTTCTGTATCTGAGCGGCAAGGGCAACGGAAAAGTGCTCTGCACGAGCAAGAACTTCGAGTTTGAAGAGCCCTACGAGATGGATTTCCGGGATCAGCTGAAAGGCGTGATCGGCGGGTTCAGCGCCGGCGGGCAGGACATCTTCAAGCTGAAACGCAGCTATGTGGAAAAGCTGGGGATCACGGAAACCGAGCTGCGGGTGGATTTTCTGATCATGAACCCCTACGGCCTGATGTTCAAGCTCAAAGGGTTTCCCGCCAACATCGTCATCAATGGCAAAGAGGCCGGAAAGGGCCAGTTGCTGGCTCCCCTGAACTTCGACGAGACGGTGTATTCCCGCGAGGGTTCGATGGTCTTTAAGGTCAGCAACTTCAAATCGATCGTGGGCGCGGTCAAGGGCGCCCTGAGCGGGGAAATCTCCTACGCTGTGCAGGGCGACGTGCAGATCGAAGCCTTCGGCATGGATTTCAGCCAGCCCTATGGCTACAAGGGTGAAATTCCGGTCAGCCTCAGCGACATCATCTTGAACTAAGCGATTGCGGGGCAGTTGAAACTCCAAAAAAAAGGCTTGACGAATACGGCCTCCCGGAAATTAGTGGTCCACAAAAGAAAAAACTTGATTAAAACCGAGGAGAAATAATGGTCAAGCTGAGACTGAGACGGATGGGGGCGAACGACCAGCCCTTTTACCGCATTGTGGCAGTTGATTCACGCGGAAGCCGTGATGGAAAATACATCGAATGCATCGGATGGTATGATCCCAAACCGAATCCATCCAAGACGAACATAGAAACCGAACGCGCAATCTATTGGCTTGGCGTAGGCGCCCAACCCAGCGACACGGTCAGATCCCTGCTCCGCAAAGCGGGCATCCTGCAGATCTGGCACGAGCGCAAAATAGCCAAACCCACGGAAGCAGAAGCTAAGTAAAAAAAGAGGTAGGTCATGAAAGAGTTGATTGAGTTCATGGTGAAAGCCTTAGTGGACGATCCCAGTGAAGTCAACATCACCGAAGTCAACGGAGACAAGATCACGCTTTACGAACTGCGGGTATCCAAGACCGATATCGGCAAGGTGATCGGCAAGCGCGGGCGCACAGCCGGCGCCATCCGCACGATCATCAACGCGGTCAGCACCAAAGCGGGAAAGAGAGCGGAACTCGAAATCATCGAATAAATGGATTCATCCGACCTGATCGGAATCGGCAGGCTGGGCGGTCTGGACGACGAAGGCTTCTTTCAGTTCCTGCTCAAGGCTCAGTATAGAGACGAGTTTGAGCGGGCCGAAGAAGTATATTTGATCTTTAACAGCGATAGAGTGTTTTTCGTAACTATCAGTGAAAGAGATACGTCTGATCGTAAAATCAGAGTGAAGTTCGCGGAAGACGGCATTGCCGAAGAGCGCAAGCTGCACCGGGAAGCGATCATCGCGATCGAAGGCGAATCCGGCGAAGAAGACAGCCCGGCGGCCCTGATCGGCTACACGGTGATGTTTGACGGCCGTGCCATCGGCAAGATATGCGATTACTTCCACAACAACGCGCAGTATGTGCTGGCAGTGGAAACCCCGGAGGGGAGGGAAATTCTGATCCCCTGGGTGGACCACTTTGTGAGCGGGATCATCCCGGACCCGGGAGTGGTGCTGCTGCAAAACGCCGCAAGCCTGCTGGCCGAAGGCTGAGATGCTCCGGATCGATGTCCTGAGCCTGTTTCCAGGCTTGTTTGAAGGATTTCTGACTTCCAGCATCGTGGCCCGGGCAATCGCCCGCCAGGCCTTGAAGGTCGAGTTTACGGACTTTCGCGAGTTCAGCGGCAACAAGCACAACCAGGTCGACGACTACTGCTTCGGCGGTTTTCCCGGCATGGTCCTTCAGCCCGCGCCGGTCCACGAAGCGATCAACCGTTTGGTTGAAAGCAGTTGGGCTCCGGTGGTCTATCTGACCCCGCAGGGGCGCAAGCTGGAACAACCCATTTTGGAATACTACAGCTCACTGCCGCGATTCATTTTGCTCTGCGGACATTACAAAGAACTGGACCAGCGCCTGCGGGACCTGGCGGTCTGCGACGAGATCTCCCTGGGGGACTATGTCCTTTCCGGCGGAGAGATCCCCGCGATGGCCTTCATCGACGGCGTGGCCAGGCTCTTGCCCGGCGTTTTGAGCGACATCCAATCCGCCTCGTCCGACTCCTTTGGCACAGGCCAGAGCGGGCTTGGCTTTCCCTGTTACACGCGCCCGGTGGATTGGTTGGGATCACAGGTCCCCCCGGTCCTGCGCGAGGGAAACCACCGCAAGATAACGCAGTGGGCGGATGACCAGGCCGAACGGCTGACGCAAGCCCGCCGCCCGGACCTGCTGAAAAAGCGCTGAACCGAACATTTTTTACGATCGAGACCCATTCCAACTGATTACAAAGCAGGAAGCAACGCGACCACAGCGACCCAAGACGACCGCGCGGAATCTGCAAAACCAGGCCTTTTGCGAGGCTTGGGGATTCTGACACAAAGAACAGGACCGGAACCGCCAAGTATGGCGCCGGTGTGAGACTATGTGAATAATTCGTTTGGGGCGGACCCGCTTCCCAGCCCGCTTGGGGCTGCGGGAGATAGGACCCATGTCCGTCCGTAGTGCCGTGCCGGGCGTCCCGGTGGCGTTTCTTCCGAGTATATATATGGGAGGAACCATGGATATTCTGCTCCAAGTCGGCAGAGACCAAATCAGAACCGACTTTCCCGAGACTCGCGTCGGCGACACGGTGAAGGTCCATTATAAAATTAAGGAAGGTGGCAAGGAACGCATTCAGGTGTTCCAGGGGATCGTGATCCAAAAACGCGGATCCGGCATCTCCAAATCCTTCACAGTCCGTAAAATCTCGAACGGCGTCGGCGTGGAACGCATATTCCCGCTAAATTCGCCGAACATCGACAAGATGGAGATCGTCCGCTACGGCCAGGTTCGCAGAGCTAAGCTCTTTTACCTGCGCCATGCCAAAGGTAAAGCGGGCAGGATCAAAGAACGCAGAAGATTCACTGCATAGTTACAGACACACTATTCCCAGAGCCCCTGACTCGTTTGTTGAGTACGGGGCTCTCTTTTTTGAGGCGAAAAAACGGATATGAAACAGACAGAAACCGCATACATCAGGGAGAATGGCATCACTCTGAGGCTGGAACTGACCGCCGGGCTCTGCACCGGCCTGGACTTCACAGATAAGGTGGAAAACCAGGCGCAGGCGTCCCCGGCAATGACAAAAGCGATCGCGCAGGTGAAGGAATATCTGGCTGGCCGGAGGACAAACTTCGATCTGGCCCTGAACCCGGCCGGCACGGAGTTTCAAAAGCAGGTCTGGAACGCCCTGCTGCAGATCCCCTATGGGGAAACCCGTTCCTACAAAGACATCGCGGCCTGGATCGGCCGGCCCAAGGCGGTCAGGGCGGTGGGCGGGGCGATCGGCAAAAACCCCATCGCGATCATCATCCCCTGCCACCGGGTGATCGGCGCCGACGGCACGCTGACCGGATTCGCGGGCGGCCTGGAGATCAAGGCAAGGCTGCTGGAACTGGAAAGCAGGGAACGGGGGAGAGCTTGATAGTAGGCATCGGCACCGACATCGTGCAGGTGGAGCGGATCCAAAGGGCGCTGGAGCGGACTCCCGGATTTGCCGCCAAAGTCTATACGGCCCGGGAGCTGGAGTATTGCGCTACCCGCAGCGGAGCCCAGTCCCACGCCGTCCGGTTCGCCGCCAAGGAAGCCCTGATGAAGGCGGTGGGCACGGGCTGGGCCGGGCAGGTCAACTGGCTGGACATCGAAGTCGTCCCGGATGCCCGGGGAAAGCCGGAAATCCAGGCCCATAACGCTGTTCGCGCTTTGCTGGATGAGCTCGGGGTCACCCGCATCCATCTTTCCCTCAGCCACGAACGGGACTACGCCACCGCCGTTGTGGTGCTGGAAAATCAGAATGCTTGACATCCAGCCCGGCTTTTAGTATTGGTCACAGATCAAGGAGTATTGTATGCAATGCATCGTATTTTTCGGAATTCAGGGCAGCGGTAAAGGCACTCAGGCGGAGTTGCTCAGCCACAGCCTGAATTTTCAGCATATAAACACGGGCGACCTGTTTCGCGACCAGGTTTCCCGGGGAACGGAGCTGGGCCTGAGGGTCCGGGAAATCATCGGCCGGGGCGAACTGGTGCCCGACGAACTGGTGTTTCAGATCGTGGACAGCGTGCTGGAGCCGGAGCGCAAGGGAATAGTCTTCGACGGTTTTCCGCGCACCCTGGCCCAGGCGGAGTTTCTGGTGCGCCACTACGAAGTGTTGCGGGTGTTTTTCCTGCAATTGGACGAAGCCGACGCGATCAGACGCATCTCATCCCGCCGCGTTTGCGCGGACTGCGGAACTAACTACAACCTGAAGAGCAACCGCCCCCAACGGCCGGACCTCTGCGACAAATGCGGAGGCGCTTTGATCATCCGCAAGGACGACCAGCCCGAGGCAATCTCCAAGCGTTTCGCCGAGTTTTATTCCCAGACCCTGGCCTTGAAGGATTTCTTCGGCGAACAAGGGCTTTTGACCGAAATCAATGCCGGCAACAGCATCGACACGATCGCGGGCGAAATCGCCCAAACCATCGGGAACCTGAATAGCTGACTATGCTGGCATTCTTGCGCAAAGCGCTGAGCCATATCGAGATCGTCGCCTACCTGGTCGCGGTTTGGAGCTTTGCGGTGCTGTTTGCGGAACCGGTCATCGGATACTATCTGGATTACCGCTCGGTGGAGATCTACACGGCCCTGGCTAACCTGATCCTGCTGCTGCTGGCGATCCTGAACCGGGCGCTGTTTGGCCATGCCTGGGGCACGCAGCGGATACTGATCTTCGACGTGGTAATGCTGATCATGGGCTCGCTGTTGATGATCTCGCAGGCGAAATTCGTTATCTTTTTCCTGCTGATCCGGCAGACCTATTTCATCCTGCAATTCATTCTGTTCAAGGCGTTCGACGGCAAGCTGTTCAAATGGATGTCCGGAAATCCGCCGGTGACCCTGATGCTCAGCTTTGCCCTGGTGATCCTGATCGGAACGGTGCTGCTAATGTTTCCAGTGTCGTCCCGTCTGAACAGGGTTACCCCGCCGGTGGACGCTCTGTTCACGGCCACTTCCGCCACTTGCGTGACCGGCTTGGTGGTTGTTGACACCGGGAGCCATTTCTCACTGTTTGGCCAGATCGTGATCCTGCTGCTGATCCAGATCGGCGGGCTGGGGATCATGACAATCTCCACCGTTTTCGCGCTGCTGCTGGGCCAGAGGATCAACCTGAAACTGGAAAACGTAATGCACCAAGTCGTGGGCGGGTCCTACGCGATCAACCTTTACCAGTTGTTGAAGAACATCATTTTGGTGACCGCGGTCATCGAGCTCCTGGGGGCGTTGGGCCTGTATTTCAAATTCTCGCAGGATTTCGCGCCGCTCAAGGCGGCCTGGGTGTCTGTCTTCCATTCGGTGTCGGCCTTTTGCAACGCGGGATTTTCACCCCTGTCGGGCAACCTGGCGGGCTATGTCGACAGCATTACGGTCAACACGATGGTCACCGGATTGATCATAATGGGCGGGCTGGGTTTCACGGTCATCATCGACCTGCTCCATTACTTCTTTGTGGGCGCGAAGGTCAAGAAACTGAACCTGCATTCCAAGGTCGTGCTGCTCACCACGGCAGCGCTGGTCGTGTTTGGCTTCATTGTGTTCTACATAGCGGAATACCACAGTTCCATGGCTGGTTTCGGAGTTTACCGCAGAGTGCTGAGCTCGTGGTTTCAGTCCGTCACCACCCGCACCGCCGGATTCAACACCATCGACATGGCGCGGCTCAGCAAAGCCTCTGTGCTGGCTTCCATAGTGCTGATGTTCATCGGCGCGTCTCCGGGTTCCACCGGCGGCGGAGTGAAAACCACCACTTTCGCGATGCTGGTGCTTTCGGTGGTATCCCTGCTGAAGGGCAGGCGCTATCAAAGCATCTTCAAGCGCCGCATCCCGGATTCCAACTTTCGCGAAGCCACGGGCCTGACCAGCATCTCACTGGCGATCATCTTCGTAGTGTTGTTGTTGTTGCTGCTGGCGGAGACACACAGTTTTGACAAGATCGCTTTTGAGGCCATGTCCGCCTTTGGCACGGTGGGGCTGTCCATGGGCATCACGCCGATGCTCAGTGTGACGGGCAAACTGCTCATCACTTTGCTGATGTACATCGGCAGGATCGGCCCGCTGACTTTGATCTACGCTTTCGCGATACACAGAAAACAAGTTGATATAAATTATGCCGAAGAAAACATCGTCATCGGCTGAGAGGTAAAGCATGGCAAGGTACGCAGTGATAGGATTGGGACGTTTTGGCATGACTGTGGCGAACATTTTGGCCGAGAACGGAATGGAAGTGATCGCCATCGATAAAAACAAGGAACTGGTCAGCGAGATCAGCGGCAAAGTGACCCAGGCGGTGAGCCTGGATTCCACCGAGGAAAACGTGATCCGCAACCTGAACCTGAACGAGGTGGACGCGGTAATCCTCGGCATCGGCAGCAACATCCAGGAAAGCATTCTCACGGCCGCGCTGTTGAAAAAGATCGGGGTGGGGATGATCTATGCCAAGGTGGAAAACCAGCTCCACGGCAGGATCATGGAACTGATCGGAGTCCAGCACATCCTGCTGCCGGAGGAGATGGTCGGCAACCAACTGGCCAAGACCCTGATTTCCAAAAACATCATCGAATACATCAATCTCTCCAGCGGCCATATCGTGATCGAATTGATCGCCCCCCGCGAATTTGTGGGCAAAACCCTGCAGGAACTTGCCCTGCCGACCAAGCGCGGCATCAACGTGATCGCCATCAAATACAACTACCTCTCGGTTTCCGAAGACGGAAGAAACATGATTGAGAAACGGCTGAACGACATGCCCGGAGCCAATGACGTGGTCAACGACGGCGATGTGCTGATCCTGCTGGGCCACAAAGGTAACATCGACAAACTGATTTTCGACACGGCGACAAATAAGGATTGACCATGAACCGCTCGATAAACTCCAAATACCGCCTTCTGATCACCATCCTGTTGGGACTGCTGCTGCTGGAATCGCTGATCCTGCTGGCCTCCATCGTCAAGGCGAAAGACCTTTCCCTGCTTGCCAGCGACCTTCAGACCATCATCATCGTGTTTGTCTTCATCATCTTCATCTACGGTATCGTGATCTTCAACTACATCCCTTTCCGACTGAAGAAATCGGTGCGGGAGGTGAGTGACATCATCGACGAGATTTCGCTGGGAAACTACAACGTGAACATCGACGAGCAGATCCAATCCCAGGACGCGGACTTGGGTGACCTGGTCCACTCGCTGAAGAAGATGCTCACCATAGTCCAGCGCTTCGACCAGGCCAAGGCCGAAAAGATCTATGAACACCACCAGCGCCTGCAACTTTTGATCAACCTGCTGCCCCAAAGCGTGATCATCGCCGGGGTGAACGGAGACGTGGCCTACTGCAACGACTCCATCCGCCGCAAATACGCCAACCTGACGGAGATGGTGAACCTCAACGAACTGATCTTCAAATCCGATTTCGACAACCGGGTCTTTACTAAAATCATCGAAGCCCTGCGGTTTGGCAACAACCTCTACGACGCGACGGTCACAGATGCCAGCGAGTCACAACGGGCTGTTATCAACGGCTCCATAGTCCGCAACCAGAAAGGCGTTTCCTGCGGCGGCGTATTTGTGGTCAATTTTTGAACGCGATGCCTAAAAAGATTAGAGCAATCTACGAGCACGAAACCGGGGACCGGCTGGACAAATACCTGGTCCAGCTCAAGATCCAGGAGCTGTATAGCCGCAGCTTCATCGAAAGCCTGATCGACCAGGACAAGATCCTGGTGAACCTGCTGCCGGTTAAGAAAAGCTATCAGCTGGAAGCCGGAGACGAGATTTCCATCTCGCTGCCGGACCTGCCGCCCCAGGAAGTGGTGCCGCAGGAGATTCCTCTGGACGTCGTGTATGAGGACGACGATCTGGCCGTGATCAACAAAGCTGCGGGGATGATTGTGCATCCGGGCTTTGGCAACGCGGACCAGACCCTGGTCAACGCCATCGTCTACCGCTGGGGCGTGGGGCTTTCCAGCGGCCGGGAACCCAATCGCCCGGGAATAGTGCACCGGCTGGACCGCGGCACTTCCGGACTGATGATCATCGCCAAAAACGACCCCACGCAGAGCGCGTTGAACGACATGTTCGCCCGGCGGGAGGTTCATAAGACCTATCTGGCCGTCACCAGCGGCATCCCCGATCCACCGGAAGACAGCATCGAGAGCAACCTCGCCCGCAGCCTCAGCAATCCCCGCAAGATGTGCAGCGCCAGCGAAGGACGCCCCTCCCTGACCCATTACAAGGTGATCCACTACTATCATTTCTTTTCGCTGGTCAAAGTGAAGCTGGAAACCGGCCGCACGCACCAGATCCGGGTCCATTTCGCGGACCGCAACGTTCCCCTGCTGGGAGACCTGCTTTACAACACCCGCCGGCAGGTCCACGCCCTGGTGCCCCAAAACCTGAAACGCAAGGTTACCGAACTGCTCACCACGCACCTGTTGCGGCAGGCCCTGCATTCCTGGCGCCTGCAATTCACACATCCGATGACCGGTCTCCAACTGGACATCAAGGCTCCCCTGCCCCCGGATATCATTTACACCCTGGATTGGCTGGACCGCCATTTTGCTATTGACACCGGCGGGCTGAACGTAGAATCGCTCCTGGCGGAAAACAACGAATGGTGACTATGAAAAAAGAAGACAAAAACCCGGTGTTCTGCCCGGTGGAAGAAGCCGTCCGGATCATCGCGGACGGCAAGATGCTGATCGTGGTTGACGACGAAAACCGGGAAAACGAAGGCGACCTGCTGATGGCGGCGGACGCCATCACGCCGCAGTGGGTGAACTTCATGATCTCGCAGGGCAAAGGCTTGCTCTGCGTGCCGATGGAGGCCGAAGCCCTGAAGCGCCTGGAAATCCCTTTGATGACGGCCAAAAGCGGCGACCGGCAGGGCACCAAATTCACCGTCTCGGTGGATGTGGCCGAGGGTACGACCACCGGCATCTCCGCCAGCGAACGGGCCCGGACGATCAAGGCGCTGGCCAGCCCGGAGAGCCGGGCGGAAGAGTTTCTGCGTCCCGGCCACATTTTCCCGCTGCTGGCGGAAAAGGGCGGTGTGCTCAAACGCGCCGGCCACACCGAAGCCGCCGTCGACCTTGCCACAATGGCGGGACGCGCCCCCGTCGGCGCGATCTGCGAGATAATCCGCGAAGACGGTGAAATGGCGCGCCTGGACGACCTCATCCCCTTTGCCGCCCAACACGGCCTGCGGATCATCACCATCGCGGACCTGATCCACCACCGCCGCCGCCGCGAACACCTGGTGGAATGCGTATCCCGCGCCAAACTGCCCACCCGCTACGGCGAATTCAACATCCATACCTACGTCAGCACTGTGACCGACGAATACCATCTGGCCCTGGTGATGGGGGAGGTCAAAAAGGACACGCCCGTTTTGGTGCGCGTCCATTCCGAATGCCTGACCGGCGACGCGCTTCACTCCTTGCGCTGCGACTGCGGCGAGCAACTGAAGCGGTCTTTCGAACTGATCGCCGAACAGGGCCGCGGCGTGATCCTCTACATGCGCCAGGAAGGGCGGGGGATCGGGCTGGTGAACAAACTGCGCGCCTACCACCTTCAGGATGAAGGCCTGGACACCGTGGAAGCCAATCTGGACCTGGGTTTTCCCGCCGACCTGAGGGACTACGGGATCGGAGCCCAGATCCTGAAAGACCTGGGTATCCATCAGATCCGCCTGCTGACCAACAATCCCAAAAAGATCGTGGGCTTGCAGGGCTACGGCCTGGAGATCGTGGAACGGCTGCCGATCGAGATCGTGCCGCGCGAATCCAACCGTCATTACCTAAAGACCAAAAAACAGAAACTGGGGCATATCCTTGAAGACGTCTGAGCTTTGCCCGCCGATTGCCAATAAAGGAGCCAACCGATGCTGTTTCTAAAATCGCTGCTGTTCATTGTCTGGAATATCGCGCTGGGATCGCTCCTGGTGTATTCCCTCAAGTGGTTTCTCTTCAATCCCAAGCCGATCCGCTTGTTTGGCAAAAAGCTGCCTCTCACGCCCGGATTCCTGGTCCGCAAGCGGGAATGGCTCTTCAACCAGTCCCGTGACCTGCTGCAGGGCTATCTCAACCAGGCTGCCAACACCATGGCCAAAAACGGATACCTGTTCAAATGGGAAAGCCAGGTCTGGCAGGCGGTCTGGGATCAGACCATGTTCATCGACGAATGGATCCTGCTGCCCAAAGGGCTGAAGCAGAAGCTGCACGCCTCGGTCTCCACCGCCGCCAAAGGGCTTGCCTCCAAACTCCTGCGCAAAACGGTTCCGCACTTCATCGAACAGTGGCGGATCGAATACCGTATCGACGAGTTTGACGAGCAGTTCAACATGGAGTTCTTTTATTCCTACTTTCGCAAATATGTCTACAAACCCCTGCTGCTGGCCTTTCTGGCCGTAAACCTGATCATCGGCATCCTGAACATGGTGCTGTTTTTGATCCTGGCCTGATCCGCGGCGGATCCCAAAACTTTGACCCATCCCGACAGAGAGCCATGCTGACACACCTCCGGCCAACCGCGACCGATCCGAGGATCACGCTCAGCCGCCGCCAGCTCATTGTTTGGGCCTGATTTCGTACTTAGGAGCGCAATGATGGAAGACCTGACCAACCGCATACCCAGAACCCTGCCAGTGCTGCACATGAACAACGTGGTGATGTTTCCCTACCTGTTGATGCCGCTGGTGGTATCCGACGAAGAATCCAAGCTGGTGATCGACCACGCCCTGGCCCAGGACAAGACCATGGCCTTTTTCCTGGACCGGGAAAAGGACAAAGAGGGAGACCTTGGCCTCTACGAGGTCGGCACCTCCGTAACCATATTGCGGATGCTGCGCAATCAGGACGGCACGATCAGCCTGCTCTTGCAAGGCACGTCCCGCATCCGCATGCAGAAGGTGATCCAGCAGGAGCCCTTCATCATGCTGGATGTGGAAAGCATCACCGAGCCCACCGGCGAAGACACGGAAATCCACGCCTACCGCACAGTGGCGGTGGAACTGATGGAAAAGATCGCCCAGGAAAGCACCCTGCTGAACAACGAAATGATCGCCGGGCTGAACAACATCAAACAGGCCGGAAGGGTGGCGGACATCATCGCCGGCAACCTCGACCTGCAGATCGAAGACCGCCAGACCATCCTGGAAACGATAGAACTCAAAAAGCGTTACAAGCACCTCAACAACTGCCTGGCCGAGATGATCAAGCAGATGCGGGTGGAAAACCACATCCGCAGCAACATCCAGCTGGAGATGAGCGAAGACCAGCGCCGCTACTACCTGCGCGAACAGCTCGACGCCATCCGCAAGGAACTGGGCGAAAGCGACGAGGTCAGCAAAGAGATCCTGAAATGGAAAGAACTGATCGATGCTAAGGAGCTGCCGGACTACGTGGAAGAAGTGGCCCTGGAAGAATTGGAACGCCTTTCGACGATGCAGCCCGCGGCCAGTGAATACGCCGTGATCCGCAATTATCTGGATTGGATCGTCAATCTGCCCTGGCACAATTACAGCGAGGATAGGCTGGACCTGCCCAAGATCGAAAAGATCCTCACCCAGGACCACTATGGCCTGGAAAAGCCCAAGGAACGGATCCTGGAATACATCGCCGTCAAAAAGCTCAAGGGCCACCTCAAGGGCCCGATCCTCTGCTTCGTTGGCCCTCCCGGAACGGGCAAGACCTCGATCGGCAAATCCGTGGCGCGGGCGATGAAGCGTCAGTTCATCCGCATCTCCCTGGGCGGAATCCATGACGAGGCGGAGATCCGCGGCCACCGCCGCACCTACATCGGCGCCATGCCGGGACGCGTTATCCAGGAGATCAAACGCCAGGGCACGGCCAATCCCGTCTTCATGCTGGACGAGATCGACAAACTCGGCCGCGACTACCGGGGCGATCCCTCTTCAGCCCTGCTGGAAGTGCTGGATCCCGAACAAAACAACTCTTTCACGGACAACTACATCAACCTGCCCTTCGACCTTTCGGAAGTGATGTTCATCACCACCGCGAACGACCTCTACACCATTCCCGCGCCCCTGCGCGACCGGATGGAGGTGATCGAATTTACCAGCTATTTGGAGTATGACAAGATCCAGATCGCCCGCCAGTACCTGATCCCCAAGGAAAAGGAAGCCAACGGCCTGGAAGGCTACAAGATCACCTTCCAAAAATCCGCCCTGCAAGAGCTGATCCGTTACTACGTCCGCGAAGCGGGGGTGAGGAACCTCCAACGCCGCATCGGCTCCATCTACCGTAAGATCGCCCGCGACGTCGCCAGCGGCAACACCGATCCCGTCAACATCACCGGCAAGGACATCGCCGCATACCTGGGCCCGCGCAAATTCACTCTCGAGCTGGCCAACCGCAAGCCGGAGGTGGGCATCGTGACTGGCCTGGCCTGGACTGTCTACGGCGGCGAACTGCTGTTTTGCGAAGCGACCCGCATGCCCGGTAAAGGAGCGATAATCCTCACCGGCCATCTCGGCGATGTGATGAAGGAATCCGCCCGCATCGCCCTCAGCCATCTGAAAGCCAACTCTCAGAGATACCGCATCGACCCCAGGGAACTGGATAAATACGACATCCACATCCATCTTCCCGCCGGCGCCGTGCCCAAGGACGGCCCTTCCGCCGGCATCGCGCTCACGGTCGCATTGGCCTCGCTTTTCACCCAGACCAGGGTCCGCCACGACATCGCCATGACCGGCGAGATCACCCTGCTGGGCAAGGTGCTGGGGATCGGCGGGCTCAAGGAAAAGATGCTGGCCGCCAAACGGGCCGGGATCAAAAAGCTGATCCTGCCCAGGGAAAACGAGGAAACCCTCAGCGACCTGCCCGCGGAGGTTCTGGACGGAATGGAGATCACCTTCGTAGACGAAGTGAGGGAGGTCTTCCCCTTGGTCCTGGAAAAATGGGGTAAACCCGGCAGGGCGATCCCCAAACCCAAAGGTTAACAGGCCCAAACAGGAACTTAGCAGATGGAACGCTACCCCGCCATCATGATCCTGCTGAATCTGCCGCAGAGTTACATCCCCAAGGCGGAGTTCGTTTTGCGCACCATCTGCTATATCCTGAGGCTGAACCCGAAGTTTGTCTACGGACCCCGCCACGAGGGCGTGCACCTCTATTACGGGCCCTATTCGGACCTCGATTGCCCCATCAAGATCCACTACCATTCCCGCAGCGCGGAGTTTTTTGAAAAGCGGGAGCTCTACCCCCTGGAAGACGTGAATTTTTGCCAGTACAAGCGCGAGTTCATCCCCTTCCTGTTTTCCCTGCCCGGAGCCATCTTTTCCTTCAAGGCGGACACGGTGATGTTTCGCAAGGACATCGTCGCCAGCGGTTTCTATTTTCTCACCTGCTGGCACGAATACATCCTCGGCTTCCACGGGCAAAACCGCGGACGGGTGGACTTTCGCCAGTCGCTGCAATACCGCTGGGATTTCACCGATGTCCCGGTGGTGGACGTCTATTGCCAGATGCTGCTCTACGTGATGAGCGAATACCTGCCTCAGTTCATCCGTGAGATCGACTGGCACAAAAACCGCCGCTTCGCCATGTCCCTCTCCCACGACATCGATTACTGGGATTTCTGGGGCTCCGGCCACCGGGCCGAAACCTTCCGCTACAACCTGCGCACCTTCTTCAAGCGCCCGGTCAACGCCACCTACAAGATCATCGGCCACGCCTTCCACAAAAACCTGATCCACAATCCCTACCAACTGACCCACAACCTGTTGGCCAAGGAAACCAAGCGGGGCATGAAGGCCACCTGGTTTTTGTTTGGCAAAAACGACTTTGACGACGAGCGCCAGAACTACATCTCCGACCCCCAGATCCAGGCCAGTCTGCTGCAACTTTTGGGGCAACAGGAGGTGGGGCTCCACGGCAGCCCGGAATCCGCCTATGACCCCACCGTCCTCAAGGCGGAAATGGACAACCTGTCCCGCATCGGTTTCAAGGTCACCGGCTACCGGGCGCACTACCTCACGTTCGATTACCAAAAAAGCTTCAGCATCCTGGAAGACGCGGGCATCCTCTACGATTCCACCCTCGGCTACTGGGAAAACATCGGTTTCCGGGCCGGGATTTCCTTTCCCTTCAGGCCGTTCAACATCGAACAGAACAGGCCTTTCCGGGTGCTGGAGATTCCCCTGATCGTGATGGACACCACCCTCTATTCGGACAAAGCCATGAACATGTCTCCCGCCGCCGCCAAGCGTTCCCTGCGCCGGCTGATCGATCTCGCCGCCAAGTATCAGAGCCACCTTTCCCTGCTCTGGCACAACACCAGTTTCGACCCCATCGATTACCCCCTCTGGGCCGGCGTCTATTGGAGCACCCTGCGCTACGCCCTGAAAAGGAACGGCTGGGTCACTTCCCTGCAAGACATCTACAAGGAACAGGTCACCCTGAGTTACTGACCATGCGAAAACTGTTATCCCTGCTCTGGCTTGCCTTTTTCTGGCTGTTCATGCTGCTCACACTGGGCGCCTTCCTGGCCACCATCTTGTTAAAGCTGATCTCGCCGCACCGCTTTTACCGCCGGGCCGTCAAGGCGTTCGTCGCCTTTTGGGGCAAGGCTGTGATCCTCACAACCGGATCCCGGGTCACCATCACCGGCCTGGAACTGCTGCCCCGGGAAGGGAGCATCTGCCTGATCGGCAACCACCAGGGCCTCTTCGACATCCCCGCGCTGATCGGCTGGCTGGGCATCCCGGTCGGCTTCATCGCCAAGCAGGAACTCTTCAAGATTCCCGTCGTGTCCCACTGGATGCGCGAAATCCCCTGCGTGTTCATCGACAGGAGCAATGCCCGCAAGGCCATCGAAACCTTTCAGACCAGCGCCGATGTGATCCGCGGCGGCCATCCTCTGGTCATTTTCCCGGAAGGGACCCGCTCCCGCGGCGATCAACTGGGAGAGTTCCATCTGGGCAGCTTCAAGCTTCCCGCCATGGCCCAGGCGACCATCGTCCCCTTCGCCATCAAAAACACCTGGCGCATCTATGAACGGGATAAGACCATTCGTCCCGCCCACGTCAAGATCCGCATTTTGCCGCCCATTCTACCCTCCGACCCCCTCTATCAGGACAAGCGCGCCCTGGCGGAAACCCTCCACCAAACCATCCAAACCAACGTCGACAGCCTGTAGCCCGCAATAGGGGATGATCGGCGGCGTTCTGCCCTCCGCCCTTATTGCCAGGACCTGGGCTGGTCCAATACTCGCCCAATACATCGCGAACTTTGTTGGGAATGTGTATGGCCAGTCAATCCTGGGCAGAAGGACTGGCAATAAGGGCGAAACCGTCGGCGCCTTGCGTGGCCTGTTCAAAACAATCCGAGGGGGATGAAGGGTCTGGCGGGATTTACCGGTTGGAGGGCTTGGAACCGAGGTATTCGAGGGTGAGGATGGTGATGTCGTCCTGGGGTTTGTTGCGGTCGGAGAAGGCGCGCACGCCGGTCAGGATGGCGTCCGCGGCTGTTTCCGGATGGGCGTCGGTGAGGCTTTGCAACACCGTTTCCACCCCCGCCGTGCCAAAATACTGCTCTTCGCTATTCATGGCTTCGGTGATGCCGTCGGTGATCAGCAGGACGAGGTCGCCGGGGTTGAGAGGCTGGGAATCGGAGCTGATCTTGAGGTTGGCCAAAAAGCCCAGGGCGGTGCAGTGGGTTTCGCCAAATTTCTCCGTGCCGCCGGCCGCCCTGACCAGATAGAGCGGCACGTGGCCGGCGTTGGACCAGGAGAGGATGCCGCTGCGGGTGTCGATGATGCCCACGATGATGGTCACAAAATTGGATTTGAGGTTGTTGTCCATCAGGAAGGTGTTGATCGCCCCGAGGATGCGGGCGGGATCTCGTTCCTGCGGGGCCACCGAGCGGAGCAGGGTGGTCACCATCGTCATCGTCATGGCCGCCACGATGCCCTTGCCCTCCACATCCGCGATCGCGAAGCAAAAGTGGTCGGGATCGAGCATGAAGTAGTCATAGAGGTCGCCCCCGATCTCACCGGCCGGTTCCAGCACGCCAAAGGCCGAGATCTGGCGAAACTGGTTGGCGGGATCGGCGTTTTTGGGCACGAGGTTGCGCTGGATTTCCGCGGCGAACAGCATCTCGTTCAGGATGCGGTTTTTTTCTTCAGTGACCGTGCGGATGTTTTGCACGTATTCGCGCAGCGACTTCTGCATCCGGTTAAAGGATTCCGTCAGTACCGATATCTCGTATATTTTGGATTCGTGAGGCAGGGGGGAGTCGAAGACCCCGGCGCCGATCTGCTTGAGGGCCTGAACCATGGGGCGAACCGATTTTCCCAGGGTGAAGGTGCGCCAGTAGAGCATGGCGGCGATCACCAGATAGGCGCAGATCGCGGCCAAAGCCAAAATCCAGGTGAGCCGGTTGAGATCGGCAAAAACCTCATGGTGCGGGGCCGTGATGGTCAGCGTCCAGTTGTTCATGGGCAGGGGGAGGTAGTAAAGCCAGCGGGGAGGATGGCCTTCCAGGCCGGGTAGCTTGCGAAAGCCGGTTTCCTGGTTCACCATCCGTTTGCCCAGTTCGCGCAGCTCCGGTTGATGGGATTCTTCGGCGACGTCGAAGATGGAATAGTTCATCGCCAGCGTATCCAGGGGATTGGAGACGATGGTCCCGCTGCTGGTCAACAGAGTGGCGTAGCCGGATTTTTTCACGCGGATCTTTTGGACGATGTCTTTCATCTTTTGAAGCTGCATGTCCAGGCGGATCACCCCCTGGATTTGTCCATCCCGCAAGAGGGGGAGAGAATAGGAAACCAGCAGGTGTTGGGTGCCGTAGCGGTCATACCACGGCTCGCTCCAATAGGTGCGGCGGGTGAGGGAGGGGATCTGATACCAATCCCGGTACTGGTAGGCTGTGCCTGGCAGCGACTCGATCGTAAGCCCTTGGGGCCTGTTGTGATAGATCAGCGGGGGTTGTTCCAGTTCCGGCGGGGGGGCGATGCAGACGGAATGGAGGTCGGGATTGTTGGCAAACATGCGTGGGACATAGTCTCCCGGTACCCCGTAGGTTACGTATCCGCCTCCAAGCAAATCCCGCAGGGTCTGCCCCTGGTTTTGGACGGTGGACATGTCGCGCTCGATCTGGCTCACTTTTTCGCGGGCCAGGCTGGCGATGCTGGCGCGGGCGTTGTTCAGCATCACTTTGCCGATAAGAACGCGGGAAACCAGGATGAAGGCGCAAAAAATCAGCAGCATGGCGAAGAAACTGAAGATGATCAGTTGGGAGGACAGGGTGCGGTGTTGGCGTCTAAAAAGCATGCGGATGGAAGCTCTGAAAATCTGCCGGCTGGCTGATCAGGCCGTGTTTGAGGAGCAGGTTTTGGACCCGGTCGAAATCTTCCTTCCTCAGTTGGCCGACGCCATCGGGCCGGGCCAGGACCAGAGGTTTGATCTGGCTTAGCATCCAGGCCTGGTGGGGGTGGTTGGCCGGCAGGAAGTTCAGGCGCATGATGCGCAACACCTCTTCGATCGTCTCCTGGGGATGGTCGAAGGCGTAGATCCAGCCCTCCATCGTGGCCTGGGCAAAAGCTTCGCAGGCCTGGGGGTTGGCGGCGTAGAAAGCGGGAGTGGTGTAGAGGCCATCCTCCGGCAGGTCGTAACCGAGGTTGGAAAAGCTGAACACCGTCAGTTCATCGGGGTCCAGTCCCGCCATCAGGATACGGTGATACTCGTTGTAGGTCATCGCGTTCAGCAAATCCACCGCGTCGCTGAGGAGCAAGCTTACGGTCCAGTCCACCGGCACGGTCTCGGCCTCGATGTTCAGCTCTTTGAGCACCAGCTTGACCATTTCGCCGGATTCGTCCATCCAGACTCCGATCTTCTTGCCTTTGAGGTCGCTGGTGCGGCGCAGTTGGGGGTTGCGTCTGCCCACCAGCAGGGTGGAACTTGTCTGGAAGACCTGGGCCAGATTTACCAGCCGGCTGTCTTCAAAAGTGGTGAGCGCATAACTGAGGTTGATAGTGGTGATATCGGTAGTGCCAGCGATCAGGGCCTGGGTGGGGGGTGTTTCCGGACCGCCGTTCTGGATCTCCACATCCAGGCCCCGGGCGCAGTAAAACCCCTGGCGTTGGGCCATGTAGACACCGGCGAATTGGGCTTGATGGAGCCATTTGGGCAGATAGCGAACCTTGGTTAGCTGGCCCGGGTAGGTTGCCAGAGTGTCCGCTTTAGCGCTTTGCGAATCCTCGCGGCTTCCCTGCCGGCAGCCCAGGAACGCGGCCAGCGTCAGCAGGGATAAAGCGCAAAAAACCAGAAAATACTTGAACCTAAAGATGGAAACGGACACGACACTCCTTGATCGCAGTCAGGATCGTAAATAAAAAACAACTTACCCTAACTGTTACCAGTACAAACTGGCGTCAAGCCATATTTGCAAGTGTGAGCCCATCAATGTGGAAATATTTCCACAGTAAGGCTGGCAGCGCTTATGGAGAGGGGTTTACTGTTTCTTTTCCGAGTGGAGCGTGGCCGCTTTGAAGAAATCCCTGAACAGCGGGTGTACCCGGTTGGGGCGGGATTTGAATTCCGGATGGAACTGAACGCCGAGGTAGAAAGGATGTTCAGCCAGTTCGACGATCTCCACCAGCAGCTTGTCCGGCGAAAACCCGGTCAGGGAGAGCCCTTTGGCTTCCAGGGCGGCGCGGAATTCGTTGTTGAATTCGTAGCGGTGGCGGTGGCGTTCGCTGATTTTGGCGGAGCCGTAGGCTTTGCGGGCCAGGCTTCCGGCTTTGAGAGAGCAGGGATACGCGCCCAGGCGCATGGTCCCGCCTACGAGTTTGAGGTATTTCTGCTCTTTCATCAGATGGATCACGGGGTGGGGGCTCAGTTCGTCAAATTCCTCGCTGTGGGCTGATTTCAAGCCGCAGACATGGCGGGCGAATTCGATCACGGCCACGTGCATGCCCAGGCAGATTCCGAAAAACGGGACGCCTTTGGAGCGGGCGTATCTGGCGATGGCAATCTTGCCCTCGATGCCGCGAACCCCGAAACCGCCGGGGATCAGTATCCCGTCCACGTTTCTCAGCTCGCGCGCGAGGTCCCTGGGCGCGAAGTTCGCCTCGGAATCCACCCATTTGATCTGGACCTGCCGTTTATGGAAGGCGGCGGCGTGGTGGAGGGCTTCCTCCACGCTCTTGTAGGCGTCCTGATGGCGGACATACTTGCCGCAGACGGCGATGGTGACCTTGTCGCCCTTGATGGCGCGGTTGGCCAGAAACCGCATCCAATCGTCCAGGCGGGGTTCGCCGCCATCCAGTCCGAAGTGCTGGCAGATGATGTTGTGCAGGTTAGCTTTCTGGAAAGTGAGGGGGACCTTGTAGACGGAATCCACGTCGATGGCGTTGATCACGTGGTCTTTGGGGACGTTGGTAAACAGCGCGATCTTGGAGTAAATCTCGTCCTCAAAGGGCTTTTCGGAACGGCAGAGCAGGATTTCCGGCTGGATGCCGATCTCGCGCAGTTTGTAGGCGCCGTGCTGGGTCGGTTTGGTCTTCAGCTCACCGGCGGCGCGGATGTAGGGAATGTAGGAAAGCATCACGTAGAGCGTGTTTTGGGTGCCCAGATCCAGCCTCAGCTGGCGGATGGCCTCCAGAAAGGGGAGGCTCTCGATGTCGCCGATGGTGCCGCCGATCTCCGTGATGACCACGTCGTAATCGGCGTCGGTCAGGGTGATGCGGCGTTTGATCTCGTTGGTAACGTGCGGGATCACCTGCACGGTCTTGCCCAGATAGACGCCCTTACGTTCGTTGTGGAGCACGGTTTCATAGATCTGGCCGGCGCTGCAGCTGGAGGCTTTGGTCAGGGCCAGGTCCACAAAGCGTTCGTAGTGGCCCAGGTCGAGGTCGGTTTCGGCGCCGTCGTCGGTCACAAACACCTCTCCGTGCTGGAAGGGGCTCATTGTGCCGGGATCGACGTTCAAATAAGGATCAAATTTCTGGATGCCCACCTTATAGCCCATGGATTTGAGCAGCAGCCCGATGGAAGCGGTGGCGATGCCCTTGCCCAGGGAGGATAGCACGCCGCCCATCACGAAGATGTATTTTGCCATATTCGCCTCAAAACCGGTTCGCAGCCAGGGTTGGGGAAGGGATCCCCCCAACCCGGGGCCGCGTTCCGCAAGTTATGTGTTTAGATTCAGGCCAGGCTGTTCAGCTCCGCCAGCGATTCCTTGATGGCCTGGACCGTGAAGGCCAGGTCGGCATCGGTGTGGCGGTAGCAGATGTAGCCGTGGTGATAGGGCTGCAGGAAGACCCCACGCCGGATCAGTTGGGTGTAGAATTCGTTTCTGAGGGTCTTGTAGAGGCCGGTGTCGTCCTTGGGGAAGGTGATGAAGGGCATCCAGGGCGATCCGCTGAAACGGGCGGGAATGCCGGATTCCGCCACCACTTTCTCAACTTCCGCGCCAAACTTGCGCCCCTTTTCGGCGACCACGTCCAACACCTTGTCGCGCTGGAGGATTTCGATGGTCTTGAGGGCCGCGACCTGGGCGTCGCTGTTGGGAAAGAAGGTGGAGGAGAGGAAGACTTCCTTTTCCATCACTTTCATCATCTCGCGTTTGCCGACCAGCGCCGCGATGGCGTAGCCGTTGGCCATGGCCTTGCCAAAGGTGGCGAGGTCCGGCGTGACGCCGTAGAGGGCCTGCGCGCCACCGATGTGGCAACGGAATCCGCTGCGGATCTCGTCGAAGATCAGCACGCAGCCATACTTGTCCGCCAGGGCCCGCACGCCTTCCAGATAGCCGGGGCTGGGCATCTGCACTTCAGCGGCCAGGGGATGGCCGACGGGGGTCACGATGATCGCCGCCATGTCGTTTTGGTTGGCCTTGAGGATGCTTTCCAACTGGTCGAGGTCGTTGTAGTGGAATTCCAGGATGTCTTCATAGAGCTTTTCCGGGACTCCGCCCTTGACCTCCACGCACCAGTCGTGCCAGCCGTGATAGCCGCAGCGGGCGATCTTCAGCTTGCCGGTGTAGGCGCGGGCGACGCGGATGGCGATGGTGGTGGCGTCGCTGCCGGTCTTGACGATCGCCGCCATTTCGCAGCTGGGGATCAGTTCCGTGAGCTTGTGCACCAGTTCGTTTTGGGTCCGTTGCGTCAGCGAAAAGCAGAAGCCGTTGGTCTTGATCTGTTCGATCACGGCGTTGTCGATCTCATCCTCGGAGTAGCCGATGATGATCGGGCCGTAGGCGCAAAGGTAGTCGATGTATTCGTTGCCGTCGACGTCCGTGATGCGTCCGCCCTTGCCTTTTTCAAAGAAGATCGGATATTCGCCCTGGACGAAGTTGTAGGGGCGCCGGATGCCGGCCACGCCGCCGGGGACGAGGGTCTGGGCCTCGGCGAAGAGGGCCATGGAGCGGTCGAGTTTCAGTTTGTCTGCCATGTCTGTGCCCTACCTTTCCCAGAGGGAGGCGATTCCCATTCCGCCGCCGATGCAGAGGGCTGCCAGCCCTCTATGGACCTGGCGTTTCTTCATCTCGTGGAGCAGGGTCACGATGATGCGCGCGCCGCTGGCGCCGATCGGATGGCCCATGGCGACCGCGCCGCCGTTGACGTTCACGATTCCGGGATCGATCTTGCCGGTGCCTTCCAGTTCCAGACCTTTGAGGACGGCCAGGGACTGCGCGGCAAAGGCTTCGTTGAGCTCGGCCAGTTCGACGTCGCCCAGCTTCCAGCCGGATTTTTGGAATACTTTCGCGATGGCGGGCACGGGGCCGTAGCCCATGATGGCCGGGTCCACCCCCGCGGAGGCGCTCTGGACAAAGGTTGCCAGGATCGGCAGGCCGAGTTCTTTGGCCTTGTCTTCGCTCATCAGCAGCAGCATGGCCGCGCCGTCGTTGATCCCGCTGGAATTGGCGGCGGTCACGGTTCCGTCTTGCTTGAAGGCGGGGCGGAGCTTGGCCAGGCTATCGGCGGTGACGCCCTTGCGGGGCATCTCGTCGGTGTCGATCACCAGCGGATCGCCCTTGCGTTGGGGGATCACGATGGGAACGATCTCGTCTTTGAAGCGGCCGCCGGCGATGGCGGCTTCGGCCTTGTTCTGGCTGGCGGTGGCGAAGGCGTCCTGTTCCTCACGGGTCAGGGAGTGTTTAACAGCCAGGTTTTCGGCTGTGAGGCCCATGTGGCACTTGTTGAAAATGTCGGAGAGTCCGTCGCTGATCATCAGGTCGACCAGTTCCTTGTTGCCCATCTTGGCGCCCCAGCGGGTGTCCATCGAGGCGTAGGGAATCTGGCTCATGTTTTCGGTCCCGCCGGCGATCACGATCTCCGCTTCGCCGCTGGCGATCATCAGCGCGCCCAGGGCCACGGATTTCATGCCGGAGCCGCAAACCTTGTTCACGGTGTAGGCGGGGACAAAGTCTGGCACGCCGCTGTGGATGGCGACCTGGCGGGAAACGTTTTGGCCCAGGCCGGCACCGCAGACGTTGCCCAGGATCACTTCATCGATCTGATCGGCTTTGACGCCGGTTTCGGCCAGGATGGCCTTGAGCACCGCCACGCCAAGCTGCACGGCGGAGATGTCTTTGAAAGCGCCGCCAAAGTTCCCAATGGGAGTACGTTTGGCGCACACAACCACGGTTTTTCTCATGGTTTCCTCCATTTATCGTTATTGTTTTTTTGCCACTTTTAAAGCAGGCCCGGATTGGTCAACCCCAATTTGGGCCGGCTGGGATTTTACCCAAAAACACGGGAGGGAACGGAGGAAAATATCTCACCACAAAGAAGCAGAGATAACAGAGTAAAGAGAGCAGAGGGTGAAAGGTTTACGGGAAGGCTGGGTGCTTCAACTCCATGTAGCCGACCGGGGCCAAAGATTGTTCAGAAAGCCGGACCCAACCATAAGCAACGCCCTCAATCTCACCCTCAGTGCTAATCCCCAAAATCCCCTTTTGCCTATAAATCTGCGTTCTCTTTTATTGACTCACGGACCGGCTATGGCATCCACCGGGCAGCCGTTGTAGTCAGCTCCGTTGCCGTTTTTGCAGATACCGCAGTTGATGCACTTTTTGGGGTCGATCACCGCCTTGCCGTCGACCAGCGAGATGGCTCCGGTCGGGCAATAGAGGGTGCAGAGTCCGCAGCCGATGCAGGTTTCTTTGTTCACCGAGTATTTGGCTGTGACGGCGGGCTTGGCCTCTTTGGCCGGAGTTTTCGGCTCTTTGGCGGGTTTGGCGGCTTTGTCAACCGTGATGGCGGAGGTTGCCGGCGGGGCGACGGTGGTTTTCACCTGCAGCGATTCAGCGGCGGCCACAGGTGGTGCTATTACGGCTTTTGCCACTGTGCCGGGAACTCCCGCCACGCAGCGCTTGCAGCCGATGCACCTGGCGGGGTCGATCCTGGCCTTGCCGTTCTGCATGGAGATGGCGTCCACCGGGCAGACTTTCACCAGTTCCTGGCGGGGCAACACGTTCAGGGCGGAAAGCAGCAACAGGCCAAGGATGGCTGCCAACAGGACGATGACGAAAATCTGGCTTACTTTGGACATTCGCGTTCCTCGCTATAGGTTCCCGGACGGGGGCATTTGTCGGCGCACAAACCGCAGTGGATGCAATCCGGGCTGTGCACGTACTCGCTTTCGGCGATGTTGATGTTCATCGGGCAATACAGCGAACAGACCCCGCAATCCGTGCAGCGTTCCAGGTTTCGTTTCACCTTTTTGCGGCGGATGCCGGCTGTTTCGCCCAGCCATTGGAAGACATTCATCAGCGCCGCGTAGGGGCAGAGCCAGCGGCACCAGGGACGAGAGCTGAACAGGGCGCCGGCGCTGATCGCCAGAAGGAGGATCAGCCCTGGCCAGGCCAGGCGGGGAAGCAGCGACAGCGCGTACATGGGGCAGAGGCGGATATAGACGTAGCCCAAGCCCAGCGTAGCCAACAGGACTGTCGCAGTCAGGACGGCGTATTTAACCCAGGCCAGTTTGCGGTCCACATAGTATGGTTGGCGGTGCCTGACGCGGTATTTCTTGCCGCGCAGCCCGTGGATCCATTCCTGCAAAGTCCCCAGGGGGCAGAGCCAGGCGCAGAAACGCCTGCCCCAGAAAATGCTGTAGGCCAGTACGGCCAGGCCAAAGACGATCGCTCCGCCCATCGCCACCGCGCCCAGGCGCAACAGGCTGCCGCCCCGCAGCCCGAAACAGACCGCGGCATAGGGGCAAAACTGATGAATGACGTATTCCGCCGAGGCCAGCGCGAGCGCCAGAAAGCCCAGCGACAGCGCCAGGCTGACGGCCTGCACTGCCAGGCGCAGGGTTTGCGTGCGGGATCCTTTCATCTCAAAGCCCCGTTGGTTGTGGGTCTGTGACCAGGAGTGCCTTGTTCATCGGCGGAGCTCAGCGTACCTGTTCCCGCAGCCAGGCATCCACCCTCTGTTGGGCGTTTTGGAGCTGTTGGGGGGTCATTTCGCTTTCAGCCATGTCGCAGTAGGTTTGGGTGAATTCATCGCCCGCGGCGACCAGCAACGACCACCAGAAGTAGGCTTCCTCGAGGTCTTTGGGCACGATCTCGCCGGAGTAGTAGATCCAGGCCAGGGCTCCGCGCGCGTTGGGATCGCCCTTTTCGGCCCCCAGGTGATACCATTTGAAGGCTTCGCCTCGGTCCAGCTCCACGCCGTCGCCGGAATCGTAGGCTGTGGCGAGCGCGTAGGCGGATTGCGCATCTCCCTGTTCGGCGGCGCGGCGATACCAGGCGGCGGCTTCCTGTTTGTCAACTTCCACCCCGTAGCCAAAGTAATAGCAAAATCCCAGAGATTTTTGAGCGTCAATGTCGCCCTGATGGGCAGCTTTCAACCACCACTCGCAGGCCAGCGAATCGCTCTGGGCGACTCCGACGCCTTCGGAATGGCAAATGCCCAGGCTAAACTGCGCCGCGGCGTGGTTCTGGTCTGCCGCCAGGCGATACCATTTCACGGCTTCGGAGCTGTTCGCGTCGATGCCATAGCCGTAGTGGTGACAGAGACCAAGCTCGTTTTGGGCTTCGGCGTCGCCGGCGGTTGCCCGTTGAAGCAGAGAGTCGCTATAGGTGGTCTCTCCCCCGAGGATAGACATTAAAACTGTGATCAATACTGCCAAAAGTGTTCTACGCATAACTAAAACCTCGCTCCGGAGACGTTTCGGACGCTCCATCATTCTGTCAATCAAAAAGCGGGGTTAGAGCCGGGGAATTAGTTAATTAGTTAATTGATTAAACTGCCCACCCCAGTTTGGAGTTCAAATCTCCTCACCCAGCCTTGCTCCCTCCACAATCTCATTTGGGGATTTGGACTTCAACCAGCACGCGAGCTATGTTTCGCGTTAAAGTGCCCAAGCTCCGCCTGCATGAAGTCCAAGCGCCCTCAGGTTTACTTTAAAGCAAGGGTTCGATCCGGGCGCTTGAACTCCATGCTCAGCGCCCATCGGCAGACGGGGACGTCTGCCACTCCAGGAAGCCATCCCAGGTTGGAGTTCAAATCCCCTCACCCAGCTATGCTCCCTCCTCAACCTAATTTTGGGATTTGGACTTCAAACAGCACGCGAGCTATGTTTCGCGTTAAAGTGCCCAAGCTCCGTCCGCATGAAGTCCAAGCGCCCTCAGGTTTACTTTAAAGCAAGGGCTCGATCCGGGCGCTTGAACTCCATGCTCAGGCCGTCGCCACAGCCAGAACAATGCCAATCCTCTTGACCCTCCAATCCGCGATCCCTTATCCACCACTCACCCAGGCAATCCAGACCACCTCCAGAGCACCAGCCATAAACGGCTGTTGCTCCACTGCAAGACCGGGGCTTGAAGGCAAAAAAAGCCCGGAGCGGTTTGCCCCGGGCCGTTAGCATGACACAGGTTTGATTTACTTGATCAGCACCATGCGCTTGGAGACGCTTTCGCCGCCGCTGGAAAGGACATAGCGGTAGACGCCGGAGGAGACGGTGTTGCCACGGGCATCGGTGCCATCCCAGGAGAGGGTGTGTTTACCCTTTTCCAACCTGCCCTGGGCGAGGGTTTTGACCAACTGGCCCTTGAGGTTGTAGATCGCCAGGCTGTGTTCCGCCGCGGCGTTTTTGACCACAAAGGAGATGTTGGTGTTGGGGTTGAAGGGGTTGGGGTAGTTTTGCAGCAGTTCCAGGCTGTGGATGCCGGGCGCCGTGGGATCGTCGTTGGCGACCGTGGTGCCGCTGATCCGTTGGGCGTAGAGGCCCAGGATTTCGGTCTTGCCGCTGGAACGTCCGTCCGCCCAGATCGCGTAGGCGGAGTTTCCGCTGGCCGCGAGCAGGGGGTTGTATTGGGATTTTCCCGCCGCGCAGAGGACGTCGCCGCCGATCGCGCCGAGGAAAGTGCCGTCGGAAAGCATGTATTTGTAATAGATGTCGGCTTCCATGGACTGGTAGTCGGACCAGGCAATCGCCATGCTGCTGCCGTCGAAATGGGCCAGGCTGGGGCTGGTCTGGGTGCTGTCCTTTTGGACCACATAGTGGCCGAGGTCGCCCCAGAGGGCTGATCCAGCGAGGGAATACTTCTGGGCCACGATGTCGTGGTAGCCCTCGATGTTTTCGCACCAGGCAAAGATCACAGCGTCGCCCTCAGTGTCGTCGTTGACGATGGTGGGCTGTTCCTGTTCGCGGCCGTAATCCGCCAGATTGACTCCGAGGGGATCCCAGAGGCGCTGTCCGGCGGAGGAAACATGCTGTCCGTAGTAGTTTTGGATGAAGTCGTTGCGTCCGTCGCGCCACATCACGTAGATTCCCTGGGGGGTGGGCAGCGATACGGGCAGGCGTTGGAGGGTGTCCCAGGAATTGTGGGTGGAGACCTTCAGGCCTTCCGTGGGCCAGCCGGTGTCGGCAGCTCCGGCGCCGTTGATCTTTTGGACGTAGACATTCTGGATGCCTTCGGCGGGATTGTAGCGTTCCCAGACGTAGTATTGGCCCTTAAGGTCGTTGAGCACGCACTCGTTGTTGAGTTCAGTGGCGCCGAGGGCGGAGATCATGATGCCGTTCGGGCCCCACTGTTTCTGGTTGTTGAGGATCATCTGTCCGTAGACGTGGTAGAAAAAGCTGCCGCTGACGGAATCCAGGCTGGACCAGCCGATGAAATACCCGCCCAGGGAGGGGATGTAGGCGATCTTGGGATCTTTCTGGCGCAGGGGGCTGTTGTCCGTGATCTCCAGGCCGAGGTCGCCCCAGAGGCGGTTTCCGGCGGCGTCCAGAAGCTGGGCGTAGATCTTGGGATTATCGCCGCGTTTGTCTTCCCAGACGACGGCGATCTGGCCGTTGGGGCCGATGGCGGCGTTGGGCGTGATCTGGTCTCCGGAAGTGCCGGCTGTGACGGGGCGTCCGTTGGTTTCCAGGGCCACGCTGCCATCGCTGTTCAAGAATTGGCAATAGATCTGGTAGCCGAGGTTGGCAAAGCGGGTGTCCTGCCAGATCGCGACGGCGTCGTTGTCGCGGGTGAGAAGCTGGTAGCCGCCCAGGGGCGTGTCGCCGCTGAGGCCCCAGAAAACCACTTTACCGTTGGTTTCGAGTAGGGCCGTGCCGGCGGGATTGTAGACCTGGTAGTAGATGCCGACGCTGCCGTTGCGGATGTCCATCCAGTTGATGAAAACGTTGCCGCCGGAGACTTTGACCAGGCCGCTGAGCTGCTGGTTGGCCACGTTGCAGACCGCTTTGCCGTTGGCTTCCCAACTGGAAGCGCCGGTGGAACTGATGTGCTGGGCGTAGATGTCTTCGACGTTGCCGTTGCGAAAATCATCCCAAACCGCGAAGCAGCCGCCGGCTCCGTCCGAATCCAGGCGCACACCGGACTGGGCGAACTCCGCCACGCTGACCTGGACGCCAGCGGCGCCCCAGAGCAGGTTTCCGGCGGAATTGACCTTTTGGCCGAAGAGGTCGGGATTCTGGTCGTCCAAACGGTTGTCTTCCCAGACGATGATGGCCCCGCCGTCGCTGGTCGCCACAATGCGGGGATTGAGCTGCTGGCTGAAACCGGGTTGGCCGGAATCGCCATAAACCATGAAGGGGTTGCCCCACAGCATCTGTCCGGCGAGGTTGACCTTTTGGGCGTAGATGTCCGGGTCGGTGTTGCGCTGGTCGTGCCAGGTGAAGATGAACTCGCCACCGCCGATGGAGGCCATGCGGACGCCGCTCTGGTTTCCGGGCGCGTCGGACAGCACCAGGATCTGGGGCCAGGCCATGGTTCCGTCGCTGTTGAAACGCTTTACGTAGATGTCTTCCGCTCCCACGTAGGAGTGGGTGTAGCCGATCATCATGCCGCCCTGTCCGTCCGGCAGCATGGTGTTTTGCTCTTCATCGCCGGTGCCGTTGGCGATCGGGATGCCGTTGACGGCCCAACCGTTGACCGGGTTGCCGCTGGCATCCAGATGCTGGCCGTAGAGGTCCTTGCTGGGATTGCGGGAATCCGACCAGATGATGTAGGCGCCGCCGTTGGCATCGGCTTCGATGTTGAGGCTGATCTGGACTTCGCTGTAGGTGCAGACGGGTTTGCCGCCGGCCTGCCACTGCAACTGGCCTTGATTGTTTACCTTTTGGGCGTAGACGTTGCCGTCGAGGTCGTCGGAAAAATCGATCCAGGCGATGATGTAGTTGTTATCGCTGGTGCGGGTGATGACAGGGTCTTCCTGGCGGTCGGGCTTGCCGTCCACGAGCAGGGGTTCGCCCCAGACCAGGTTGCCCGCGGCGTCGACTTTCTGGCACCAGAGGTCGCGCTCGCCGAGCTTGGTGTCCGACCAAACGTAGATGGCTCCGCCATCCGAGGTCTCCGTTCCGGTGCGAAACCATTCGATGTTCACACCCTGGCGGATGGGTACCGCGTCGTTCCAAAGCACTGTCGCCGGCAAGGCCAGAGCCGCGGCGAGGAGCAGGCACGCTAAGATTATTCGTTTCACTGTTCACTCCTTGTGATATATCTCAATTATCATGATTTTGAGGGTTGTGGCTGGTGGATAAAACACCTTCCAGTAGAGATAATGCAAGATTCTTTCCAAAGAGAGGGAAAAGTGGATTTGGGCGTGGAAGGGTGGAAAGGTGGAAAGGTGGAACCAGTTACAGGCTGTACGCGCTAATCAGCCATGTAGCCCTGGGAACTGAATACCGTCCTTCCCGCTATCACGGTTTCACGGACCGGATATTCGTGGCCGCAAAAGCAGAGGGCGGAGGGCAGGCGGTCGTCCACCGGCAGGCCGGGAGGCAGTTGCAGAAAGCAAAGATCGGCTTCCTTGCCGGGTTCCAGGCTGCCGATGCGGCTATCCAAACCGAGCAGGGAGGCGTTGCCCAGGGTGAGGTGCCAGATCAGCCTGGCGGGCAGGAGGGGGGTCGAACTCTGGCGAAAATTGGCCAGTTTGGCGTGGTAGAGCAGGTTCAGGGAGGTTCCGGCGGCGACGTCGCTGCCCAGGCCGATGCCGATGCCGTGGTCGGAAAGCTGTTGGTATCTGAATTCCCCGCTCTTCAGGTAAAAATTGGAATCCGGACAGTGGACTGCCTTGGCGCCCCTGGCGGCGATGGTTTCCAGTTCGGCTTCGGAGAGGTGGATGGCATGGCCGAGGAGGGCGCGCGGGGTCAGCAGCCCGGCTTGGTCGTAGACTCCTGTGTAGCTGGCTGCGCCGAAGGTTTCGCGGACGAACGCGATCTCGTCCCAGTTTTCGGAAAGGTGGATCTGGACCCAGGCCTCGTTGGCGGCGGCGAAAGCGCCCACTCTGGCCATCAATTCCGCGGAGCAGGAGACCGCGAAGCGGGGGGTGAAAATGTAGCGGAGCAGGGGGTTGCCGCGGTCCCAGCTTTGCCAGAGCTCGACACTCTGCGAGAAGGCGGCATCAGTTGTCTGGAGCAGCGTTTGGGGGCTGTGGCGGTCCATCAGGGTCATGCCGATGAAAGCCCTGGCGCCGAGTTTTTTGGCGGTTTCGAAGGCGCTGTCGCAGGCGGATTGGAAGGGCGCGGTGTAGATCACCGAAGTGGTGGTGCCGGCGGCGAACAGGGCTCCGAAAAATTCCTCCGCGATGCCCTGGGCGTAGGCGGGATCGCGGGAAAGCGCTTCGGCGGGAAAGACGTAGCGGTCCAGCCAGGGCAGCAGGGCGGGTTCATACTGCCCCCGGATGCGGTATTGGGAAAGGTGGGTGTGGAGGTCGATCAGGCCTGGCAGGGCCACGCGGTCGCGGGAGTCTTCGGCGTCTGAGTCGCGCGCGGGGTCGAACGGCCGCAGTTGGGCGATGGCCCCGTTTTCCCAACCGATGACGTGATCGGCCAGGACGGCGACGTTATCCCGGTCCAGGGGATTGACGAGGTGGCAACGGATCTTTCTCATGGCGACACCTTTTCGATGGACAGCAGCTTGGCGCGGCCCAGGCCGAAATGCAGTTCCTGGGCGCTTTGGGAGGTGGTTCCCTTGGAGGAGCAGAGTTCGCGGATCAGGCTATAGGTCTTGCCTTTCGCCTTCAGCGTCACTTTCACCCGCGTTCCGAAGGCGGGGGAGTTCGGCAGCTCGGTGGAATTGGCACCAGGCCTGGCCAGGACGAGCTCGCCGCTGTTCCAGACCGGTTTGATGAAGAGGGATTTGTTCCTGGTCTTGGTGCGGTTCAGCAGCACTTTGGCGCCGTTGCCGCTGCCCACGACGAGGTCGCAGCGTCCGTCGCGGTCGAGGTCTGCGCTGGCATTGCCCCAGCCGTTGTATACCCTGGCGCCGGCGAGGAAGGTCACGTCCGTAAAAGTGCCGTCGCCGTTGTTTTGATAGAGGTAAGAGCGGTCGTTTTCGTAGACTGAGGTGATGAACAGGTCGAGGTCGCCGTCGTTGTCCGGATCAAACCAGAGGGGGTCGGAATGAAGCTCGTCGAAGGTGATGCCGGCGGCCTGGGTTACATCGGTGAACTTCCAGTAGCGGATGGTGTCGCCTTCCACCACCTGCCAGGCGGGGCCGTCGTTGCGCAGCAACTGGCTGATGTCCGAAATGTCGATGTAGCGGGGATGGGCGAGGTTGGCGACGAACAGGTCGAGGTCGCCGTCGTTGTCGTAGTCGCCCCAGTCCGCGCCGATGCTGTGGCCGTAGTAGCCGTCCTTGTATTTGCCGGCCAGGCCGTAGAGCGCGGCGGTGTCTACGTAAAGCGTGTCGCAGCGGTCCCAGCAGAAATTGCGGGTGAGGCGGTAGTTGGTGACCAGAATTTCCTGCTGGCCGTCGTTGTCAAAATCCGCGGGAGCCACTCCGCGTCCTGCCAGTCCGGGGTTGTCCGTGTAGTCCGGGGCGCGAAAGCCCAGGTCCGCGCTGGCGTCGCTGAAATAACCCAGGGCGTTGTGCCAGAAGAAATCGGGGTATCCGTTGCGCTGTTCCCACTTCTCGTAGTTGGCGCAATAGAGGCTGGGGTAGCCCAGGCCGTCGGTGTCGATCCAGGCGGCGCCTTCGGTGGGGTAGTGGTCGTCGATGTCGCCGGCGCGTTCGTTCACCTTCACAAATCGGGTTCCGCTCTGGTTTTTCAGCAGCGATTCCCCCAGGCCATCCTCGTTGTGGGAGATCGTGGCGAAATCCAGAAATCCGTCCAGGTTGAAGTCCGCCCACAAGCCTCCGCTGGCCTGCAATCCGGCGGTGGCGGTGGTATCGCTGACATCCGCAAAGCTTTTGCCGGCCTGGTTTTTGAACAGCGCGCTGCCGTTGAAAAGGAGGTCGTTGAACCCGTCGTTATCGTAGTCCCCAATCGCTATCCTGGAGTAGCCTTTGGGGGTAACGGGCAGTTCGCTGAAGACGATGCCACGGTACTTTTTCAGCTCCCGAACCCAGGCCGTCACGTCCTGTTTCACTCCCAGCTTCGCTTTCAGGGCTTCCAGGGCCTGGAGGGCGGAGAGGTCATACTTCTTGCGGGGAGCGCCCAGCGCCAGGCAGTCGGCGAAGTGCCCCGCCGCCCTTTGCAGGTATTTCCGGTTGACGGGCAGGGCCAGGACCTTCCCTTTCCAATAGCTCAATTCGGCCAGATCGCCGCTGGAGTTGTTGGCAAAGTTGACAGTTTCCAGGTCGTTCCAGAGGCGGCGAAAGGTTTCCCCGGGGGTTTTGAGCATTGCGGAAAGGTCGGCTTCATCACCGTAGAGGCCGTGCCCGGCCAGGAGCAAATAGTAGTCCGCCTTCGCTTTGGTCAGGGCCAGGCGGTTGGCCCATTGGGCGGGGCTGAGTTGGTCGTAAAGCACCAGGGTGGGGAGGTCGGAAGCATAGTCGTTGAGCGCGGAATCCAGCATCAGAGCGGCTTGATTCAATATCTTGTCATTGGCGCCTTGCCCCTGTTCGCGGCGATAGGTAGGGCTCAACAGATAGAGGGCGGAGATGTAGAGGTATTCGGCGGAGCGGGAACCCTGGCTGGCGATGAGCTGATCCAGGAGGTCAAACCGCTTGGCCTGGGAGAGGTGGTACAGCCTGTAATAGTAGGCAGTCTGGGCCCATTTGGAGAGGGGAAAGTTTTCCTCGAACCGGTCCAGCAGCGCCATCGCCAGGGAATCCGAACGCTCGACGCTGATCTGGTCGATCCAGGATTTCGCCAGGTCTTCGATCACAGAGTTGTAGCCCCGCAGTTGCCTGATCCTGGCAAGGTATTCGTCTTCGGGCGTGCCTTTCAGATAGTAGTCCAGCACTATCCTGTCTTCCTCGCCGGGAAACTGATCCAGTAGCGTTTGCTCCAGGCTTTCCAGCCGCAGGCTGTCGGTTTCAACGTATTCCGCCAGTTGCACCCACTGCACGGCGTCTTCCAGGGAGTGGTGGAGGGTGGCCAGATTGTAGTGGCAGCGCAGTGCAAGCCCGGTCTGGCGGGAACGCTGGGCGTAGGTGAGCAGCAGGCGCAGGCCAGGCTCGTCGCTGGCGGCGAGGGTTTCCAGGCTGGCGGAGTGTTTATCCAGAAGCTGAAACTGCTCGGTATCCAGCAGGAACTGGATCTCTTCGCGGCTGAGGGCGCCAAGCAGGCTGGCGGCCAGAAACAACAGGATCAGAAAACGTTTCATGGGGTTTCCTTGCGCGCGGAGAGCAGTTGGTCGATCTCCTCGCCGCTGAAATGGTAGCGTTGGTTGCAAAAATGGCATTGGGGGTCGATGCCCTCCCGCAGGTCCCGCAGGTCTTCTTCGCCAAGCAGCGCCAGGGCGCGGGCGAAACGGTCGCGGTTGCAGTTGCAGCGAAAGCGCAGCCCGTGGGTTTCCGCCAGTTCCAGCTCGCCATCCGGAAACACAAAGCGGGACAGGATGGCCGGCAGGGTGAGCCCCATGTCCATCAGGTCAGAAAGGTTGGGTGTTTTGGCGAGGCTGGCGATGATGCTGTCGGCCAGCAATGGGTCGGCGCCGGGCATCTGCTGGATCACGAAGCCCCCGGCGGCCTTCACGGAGGCGTCCCGGTCGATCAATACGCCGAGGTTGACGGCGGTCGGCACTTGTTCGGACTGTTCGTAGTAATGGGCCATGTTTTGCGCCACTTCGCCCTCTGCCAGCGCGGTGTAGCCGCTGGTGGGGCGCTTGCCGGGCGAGGTGCGGATCACGCTGAGGGAGCCGTTTCCGAGGTGTTTCACGGGGTAAAAGTTTTCCTGGGCTTCCTCCAGCCAGAGGCGGGGCTCAAAGGGGTATCCACGCAGATTGCCGGTATCGTCGCAGATCACCAGCGCGCCCTTCAGCGGACCGTCTCCCTCCAGGCGCAGGCTCACTTCCGAGCCGGGCGTCTTCAGGTCCAGGCTCAGCATCGCGGCCGCGGAGACCATTTTACCCAAAAGCAGGGTCGCGATGGGGGAGAGGTCGTGCAAATCCCTCATGGCTTGGGCGGTTTGGGTGGATTCCACCGCGAAGATCCGGAATTGCCCGCCATGGGCGATCCCCCGGTAGAGTTTATCGGTCGCTGTCATCGCGTCTCCAATCCCGGTTGATTGTTGTGCCGGGATAGTAGTGGCTGAGGATGTCCGGGTAGGAAGCACCCGCCCGGGCGAGGCGCAAGGCCCCGACCTGGCACATGCCGACCCCGTGGCCGGAACCCTTGCCGCGCAGGCTGAGGGTGGCCCCCACGGGCTGCGTGACGCCTCCGCCGGAGGTCTCGGAAAAACTGCCCACGATGTAGAAAAAGGATGAGCTCAGGCCACCAAACACCTGCCTGATCTTGCTTTCGCGGTCCAGCCTCACGGTTCCGCTGCCGGTGAGCACCAGGTCCAGGATCCGCCCCGAACGCCCGCGTTTGACCACGCTGACGCGGTCGACCCTGGAGAGGCCGGCATTGGCGGCCAGTTTGGCGGCGGAGATCTCTTTTTGCCAGGATTGCGAAGCGCGTTCCCAACTGCTCATGCCCGCCGTGGTGGAGGGAGTATCGATCCAGCGCCGCGCCTGAACTTCATCGCTCAGGTCCAGGCCGTCCGCTTCCTCGCAGCAGGTGACGCCGTTCAGATAGGACAGGGATTCGCCTTTCCAGATCGCGGCGGAGGATTCGGTCTTGCCCCCGCAGGCGCTGTGGTAGGTGGCTTCAATGATCCGGCCGTTGAAGGTGAGCACCTCTCCGGCAGTTTGATCTACGGCTTCGCCCACAGCCTCTGTCCAGAGGTGTTTGCCTTTGTAGACCTGGCAGTGGGTGCTGTTGCAGAGGTCGTAGCCGTCGTTTTTGTGACGGTTGGAAAGCAGTAGGCTCACAGCGTGGGTGCGGGCCGCCACCGCCTGGGCTTTGAGCGCTTCCAGCGGGGCATTGTTGCCGATCTCGTTTTGGATCACCCCGGCGATGTAGTCTTCCAGGGGCAATAGATGGGTCAGGACCAGCCTTTCGCCGGTCGCTTTGAGGATAAATTCCCCCGCGAAGCCCAGATTCACTCCGCCGACGCGGATGGGCAGGGAGGATATGACCCGCAGCGGGGTTTCAAAATAGTGGTCCCGTCCGCTTCGGGTGGTGATCTTTACGGTGGAATTTAGCAGAGGGATGCTTTGGATGTTCCGCTCCGGAATGCCGGTCTCAGCGGCGTAGCGTTTGGCCTGGTCCAGAGCGGAAAAGGTACTGGTTTCGTAGATCAGGTTTTCGCGTTTGATCACCAGACTGCTGTCTTCCCAGGCAAAATACTCGCGGCTGACCCCTTCGGATTGTTCCTGCCAGGGCTCAACCCGGCTCAGGAACCCCCAAAAGGCCAGTTTGTCGGCCCCGGTCAATTCGATCGAGGTCACGTCCGCCACTTCGCTGGAGATGGGGGAATCGTGCTCGGCGATGGCAAGGTCTGGCAAGGCGCCACCTTCGGCGCTGATCTCCAACCGGTTGCCGGAATTGAGCAAAACTTCCACCCAAAGGCCGTTATCGCGATATTCCGCGGCAAAGCAGGGCAAAAAAATCAACAGGGAAAGCAGGCAAAGTATCACTTTAACTCGCATATCCCATCTCATTGCAATACAGATAAATGCTTACTTGGCTATGGAGCCTGGCAGGCAGCTGTCCTGAGGCATTACGATGCGCAGCTTGCCTTCGCTGTGCACGGCCAGGATCATGCCTTTGGATTCGATGCCGCGAATCTTGCGGGGCTCGAGGTTGACCAGCATCACCACCTGCTTGCCGACAAGGTCTTCCGGCTGGTAGCTTGCGGCGATGCCGGCCACCAGTTCCCGTTGCTCGCTGCCGATGTCCACCTTCAGATGGAGCAGCTTGTCCGTCTTGGGCACCTTTTCCGCGGCCAGAACGGTCGCGACGCGGAGGTCCAAGCGGGCGAAATCGTCATAACTGACCGGACTTTTGATGGGCTCGCAGGTTGGGGCGGTGACGTTCTGCGCGGAGTTTTTCTCCAATTCTGCCAGTTCCGCTTCGATCTGGGCGTCTTCGATCTTGCTGAACAGCGGATGAGTATCTTTCAGAACGTAAAGCTGCACCAGGTCCAGCTCGTCCCAGTTGGCCGCCGGCCGCAGGCCCAGCATGGCACGCAGGCGGTTCATGCTCTTGGGCATGATAGGGTAGAGGGCGATGGAAATCATCCGCAGCAGGGTGACGCAGACAAAGAGGGTTTCCCGCACCTGGTCGCGGTCGGTCTTGATCTCTGCCCAGGGTTTGCGTTCGTCGAACCAGCGATTGCCCAGGCGGGCGATGTCCACTATCAGCTTGGCGTTCTTCTTCACCTGGTAATCCGCGTAGCCGTCCTCGATCTGCTTGTAGATGCCACAGGCCTCGTCCAACAAGTCTTTGGCAGCGGGGCTGAGCTCCCCCGGCGCGATCACGCCGTCGAAATTTTTCACGGCGAAGGTGAAGACCCGGTTGGCCAGGTTGCCGATCACGTTGTTCAGGTCGCCGTTCACTTTCTGTTGGAAATCGCGGAAGGAGAAATCGCTGTCGCCGTTTTCCGGGGCGTTGCAGGCCAGGTAGAAACGCAGGTATTCGGCGGGAAATTTGGCCACAAATTCGTCCACCCAGATCGCCCAGTTGCGGCTGGTGGAGATTTTTTGGCCTTCCAGGTTCATGAATTCGTTGGCGGGGATGTCGTGGGGAAGGCAGTAGCGCTGGTTTTGCCCCATCAGCACCGCCGGCCAGATCAGGGCGTGGAAGATGATGTTGTCTTTGCCGATGAAATGGATGAGCTGGGTTTCGGGGTCCAGCCAGTAGTCCTTCCAGCGTTCCGGCGTGCCCTGGCGTTCGGCCCATTCCACGGTCGAGGAAAGGTAGCCGATGGGGGCGTCGAACCAGACATAGAGCACCTTTCCCTCCGCTTCGGCGAGGGGGACGGGGATGCCCCAGCTGAGGTCGCGGGTGATCGGACGCTCGATGAGGCCTTGTTCCAGCAGGTTCAGCATGAAGTTGCGGACATTTTCCTTCCAATAGGTTTTACCGGCTATCCACTCTGTCAATTGCTGGCGAAAATCATCCAGTTGTAGGTACCAATGGGTGGTTTCGCGGATGATCGGGGAGTTGCCGCAGATCTTGCATTTGGGCTCCACGAGGGTGGTTGTTTCGTAGATCTGGCCGCAGGCGTCGCACTGGTCGCCGCGGGCGCCGGTGGCTTTGCAGCGGGGGCAGGTCCCCTCCACATAGCGGTCGGGCAAAAAGCGGCGGTCGTGTTCACAGTAAAACTGGCGGGTCACCCGGGGCTGCACGTGTCCCCTTTCGTGAAGGGCGGTAAAGAACTCCTGCGAGATTCTGGAATGCGTTTCCCTCGCGGTGCCGGAAAAGTTGTCAAACTCGATTCCCAGGGCCTCAAAGGCGGCTTTGATGGAATCGTGATAGCGTTTCACCACCTCGCGAGGGCTGACGCCTTCTTTGTCCGCGGAGATGGAGATCGGGGTGCCGTGTTCGTCCGTGCCGCAGATATAGATCACGTCCTGCTGATGCAGTTTCAGGTAGCGCACAAAGACATCCGCCGGCAGATACGCCCCGGCGACGTGGCCCACGTGCAGTTTGCCGTTGGCGTAGGGGAGGGCGCTGGTCACCAGGTATCTCATCTGTCACCTCCGATAAAGGCGTTGTGGAGGGCGGCAACGCAAGTGCGCACCTGGGCGGAAGGCAGCATCAGTTCGATCGTCTTGTCGCTGTGCTGCGCCCGCAGGAGCTGATGGGGCTGACAGAGTTCCAGAGTGGAAGCCAGAAATCCCGGGTCGAGGTTGATCCCCAGGCCCACCAGGGTCACGTAGCCCAGGCCGTTCTGGCGTTCAAGGATGGGAATTCCGCTTTGTTGCAGTAGATATTCCACTTCGGAAGTGTATTTGTCCTCGATGATCAGTTCCAGGGTATCCCCGGCCGCGAAATACTTGAATATCTCGTTGTTCCAGGCCTTGAGCAGTTGTATCAGCTTCCCGTCGCGGGCCAGCAGGTAGCTGGTGAGGTTTTCCTTGTGGGCGATCGCGGTGATCTTGCGTTCTTCCATTGTATATCCTTTGATTTCTTTCTGGAGCAGGGTTCCCGGTTCGAAAGTGAAAGAGCTTTTCACCTCCACCGGGATCTCATATTTGAGGGCGAATTCCACCGCCCGGGGGTGCATCACTTTGGAGCCGTTGTAGGCCAGGGCGAGCATTTGTCCGTAATCCAGGCTGTCCAGCCTTCTGGCCTCAGGCACGATGCGGGGATCGGCGGTGAACACGCCGGCGACGTCGGTGAAGATCTCGCAGCGCGCGGCTTTCAGATAACTGGCCAGGGCCACGGCCGAGGTGTCGGACCCGCCGCGGCCGAGGGTGGTGATCTCCTTGGCCTGGCTCACGCCCTGAAACCCCGCCACGATCACGATCCGGCCTTTGGCCAGCTCTTCGTTGATGCGAAAGGCGTTCACGTTCAGGATGCGGGCGTTGCCGTGCATATCGTCCGTGATTATCCCGCTCTGGGAGCCGGTGAAGGAGATCGAGCCAAAGCCCTCTTCCTGCAGCGACAGCGAGAGCAGGGCCATGCTGATCCGTTCGCCGGCGGTGAGCAGCATGTCGAGTTCCCGGCGCGACGGATGCTCGCTGATCTCGTGAGCCAGCTTCACGAGCCCGTCGGTGGTTTTGGCCATGGCGGAAACCACCAGCACCAGGGCTTCCCCGGGACGGTGTTCCGCGGCTATGCGGCGGGCTATGTTTCTGATCAGTTCGACACTTCCCACGGAAGTGCCGCCAAACTTCTTTACGATTATTGCCATAACCAATCACTCAGCTTCAATACGCGGCCACTTGTCAAGATTTTTCTATGCGGAAGCCTTAGTCTGTGATCCTGACATCTACCCCCGATGCCTGGCCGTCGTCGGCGCATTCGTCATCCCAGGCGAAACTGTGGCTACCCCGCGCCAGCTCGCCCCGGTGGAAGGTGTTCACCAGTTGTTCGTCTCGCGAGTTTTACCCTCTCCCCAATTCAGATTTCAAACCATAAAAAGACCGTTGAGAAGTGGGGAGACGTGAAAGTCTTTTACGATCTCGATGACCGCCTGGTCAACCTTTTTCTTCATCTGGCGTTACCTATTTTACACCAACCTTTGAGACGCAACCAGTTTTTGGGGCAGGTGACGGAAACCTGACCAGAACAGTAAACGTTATTTATACAGCACCAGTTTTTTGACAACGCTGCGTTCCACGCCCTTCCAGCTCAACAGATACATCCCCGTCGCAGCTTGTCCGCCATCGGCGCATTCGCCGTCCCAGGCAAAGCTGTGGCTTCCCCGCGCCAGCACGCCCCGGTGGAGGGTTTTCACCAGTTGTCCGCGCAGATTGCGTATCTCCAGTTCGCCAAGCCCCGCTTCCGGACAGTCGAGCTTGATCTGGCAAGCCCCCCGCAGGGGATTGGGCCAGGCTGTCAAAGTCGCCGCCAGGGCCGGGACAGAGGGATCGTCGGCCGGCAAACTTGGCTCCAACCGGAAGATCCGCACCTCGCCGGGTTCGCCGGGGTATTGGCGGATCCAGTAGAGAACGCGGTCGGAATGGACAAAGCTTCTCCACCCTGAAGTGTTTTCCTCCGGTTCAAAAGGGAAGACGCGCAGGGCCTGGCGGGGATAATCGGCCAGAATCAGCGTGTAGGGATCGTAGCCGGCGATGCCGACCAGGTAATCCACATCCATCCTGATCTGGGCGAGGGCGCCCGCAAAGCCGCTGAGGTCCGGGAAGAAGCTCTCTTGAACGAGGCTGTGGTCCTGGATCCGGTAGTTTCGGAAGCTCGTGTCTCCGCTGTAGGCCTCCGAATACAGGCAGAGGAAGGTGGAATCCCCCTGCGGCACGCTGTAATGCAGCCTCGCCGGCAGGGAGTCATACGCGTTCGCGCTGATCACCAATCTGCCCAGAGTGTCGTTTTCGACCCAGCCCAGCAGCGATCTCGAGCCCCCCACCCCGTCGGATTCCTGCGTGTAGAAATGTCCGCCGCAGAGCGTTTGCGTGTTGTCGTAGCTCCAAACATAGGTGTCGCTCCAGCCTTGGTCCAGGTACTGAATAATCTCGCCATCCTCCACCAACAGCCAGTTTTCCCCGGAACTGCGGTAGATGAGCAGATAATCGCCACCCAAGGGCAGAAAGTCGTACCGGCCATAGTACGTGTCCAGATAAAAGAGGGGCAGGGTGTGGGTTGTAAAATCCAGGCGGCAGACCCAGGCCTGATAGTTTGGGAATTGGCTGGCGGAGAGATAGCCCCCGCTTTCGCTTTCCAGGTAGACGCCTTCGATGTACTGGATCCCGCTCCGGTCAAAGACATGCGTCTCGGTGCCGGCGTTGGATGTGAACATCACGATCAGCTTGGCGGGGGTCTGGAAGACGGAATGGATCTTGCCGTTTCGGGGTTCCTGCAGCAGGTTGGTCGGGTTTCCCCATTCCAGTGGAGCGTCGTAGGTGAACAAAACTCCCCAGGGGATGACATCTCCATTGGGTGTAAGCCCGGCGCGGACGATGGAGATGCTGTTGCCGGAGACAAACTGGCCGTAGAACATCAGGGTGTCCCCCTGGGCGTGGGAGACCATGAACGAAATGTCAAAGGGCAGCTCGATCTGGCCCAGTGAGGTGATGCCCATCACGGGCTGCGCGACGCAGACGGCGCAGGCTAGCAGGGACGCCGCAACCAGCAACAACCGGGCCGCTGAAGTGAAACTTTCAACCTTGGACATGGCAAACTCCTTTCCAATTGATACTTAATCAAGCAAGAAACGAGCCATTTGCAACGCGATAATAATCTTGAGAGTTTACAATCTCTCCAGTGGGTGGATTGCAAACCTTAATTGATGAACAGAGGGGACCATTCGGATCCAAAGAGCGAATTTCCGGGCGATATCCGTGGCTTGTCAGGCCCTCATTTCAAGTCCCAATACTGGGGAAATACTCGCCCAAGACTTCCCGAGTGAAGTTCGGGAGGTCCATCCCCAGTATAGGGAAAGCGGACCCGGAGGCAGGCAGGGCGGTGCGTGGCGGCACGTTCCGGAAAAGATCATGCCTTACCCACAAAGATTCTCATAGACAAATAAACGCCTCCCCAAAAAGTGTCCACCAGTTACCAAACCAAGTAAAAAGGAATTTTACCAATACTGATGAACATCACCGAATTGGTCAGACAATACGTAACTCCGGAAAGGATCAACATGGCCGTCCGGGTCATCCTGGCCCTGGGTATCGGCATACCCGTGATCCTGCTGCTGAAAAGGCTGGTTTCCCGTTTGGTGAGGGACCGCTTTTCACCCCAGAGCGAGCAGTTGATCGTGCGGGCGGTCTATTATGTGAGTGTGCTGATTCTGTTGGTGAGCGTTCTGAACGAGTTTGGCTTCAAGCTGTCCGCGCTGCTGGGTGCCGCGGGCGTCTTTGGCATCGCCATCGGTTTTGCCTCGCAGACCAGCGTGTCCAACATCATCAGCGGCATCTTCCTGATCTCCGAAAAACCCTTTGTAGTGGGGGATATCATCGAGGTGAACGGGATCCGCGGCACGGTCGAAAGCATCGACCTGCTCTCCCTGAAACTGAGGTTGCCGGACAACAGCTATGTCCGCGTGCCCAACGAGACGATGATCAAAAGCGAAGTGACCAACGCCACCCGCTTTGAGGAACGCCGCGTCAACATCCAGGTCTGCGTGGGCTACAAGGAAGACCTGCGCCGGGTGATGGCACTGCTGCAAAACATCGCCGCCGCCGAGCCCCTGGCTTTGGCGGACCCCGCGCCGGTGGTCTTGTTGCAAAACTTTGCCGATTCCGGGATCAGCCTCCTCCTGGGAGTCTGGGGCAAAGCCGAACACCATTCCGACCTCAAAAACTCGCTGATGCTCGGCGTCAAAGAGAGTTTTGACGCCCATCAGATCGAGATTCCCTTTTCCCACCTGTCACTCTTGACCGAAACTAATGTAAACAGAAATAAAGCATAAGGACACTGATAATGAAAAAGCTACCTAAAATCAAAGCCATCATCTTCGATCTGGACGGCACCCTGCTGGACAGCCTGCCAGACATCGCCGACAGCATGAACCAGGCCCTGGCCGACAGCGGCCTGCCGGTGCATCCCCGCGAAGCTTACAGGGGTTTTGTGGGCAACGGACAGTGGGAACTGGCCAAACGTGCCCTGCCCGCCAATAAACAGAAGAAATCCGACCTGGACAAGGTCACCGGCCTGTTTCGCGCCCATTATGCCAACAACTGGCATCTGAACACCTCCGCCTACCCCGGCATCCTCTATCTGATCAAGCTCTGCGTCGCCAGGCACCTCAAGGTCGCCGTGCTCACGAACAAGGATCACGAGTTCACCAAAAAGATGGTCCGCCACTTTTTCCGCGGCAGCATGATCAACCTGGGCAAAAACCCCTTTGGTCTCTTCAGCGGCGGCAGCGCCGACCAACCGATGAAACCGGATCCCGCCCGCGCTTTGGAACTGGCAGCCCTGCTGAAAGCCAAGCCGGAACACATCGCGATTTTGGGCGATTCCCCGGTCGACATCCAGACCGCCATCAACGCCGGCATGATCCCCCTCGGCGCGGCTTGGGGCTACAGCGGCAGGAAGCTCTTGGAAGAAGCCGGAGCCTTGATGGTCTTCGATTCTCCCACCGACATCGTGAACCTGTTCGAGCAAGCGCCGATCATCCAAGTCAATTAGCATTTCGGCTGTTTGGATATCCCCGGATATCTGAAGAGCGAACCGCAGGAACCACCGCCCCTACCCTCAGACAGGCTATGACCTGTTTGGGCGTAAGGGCGTTTTTGTGTTTACAGCCCGACAAGGCGATCATCATGAGATTAGCCGGGCATAGAAAGGATAATATTGGTGAATGATGTTTGCCGGTATTTGGCAAGGCTTTACAATTCACCCAAGAACACGTTCAATAACATCATTATGATTTATCTTGACAGATTTATTCAGACATCATAATTGGCCCGTGCGGTTCGCGCGCGCGGCCGACATCAGGCAAGGGAAAGTTATCAGGCAGTTAGGAACCGGGGTCGGAAAGAATCCCGGTGAATATATGAACTCTGGATTTCCGAGGAGGAACAATGAGGAAAACTGCCTACTTTTTCGCACTGACTTTGTTTGTTGTAACGCTTTCTGCCCAGATGCCGACGGACAGCCCCGCCCCGGCAGCAGAAAACACCAATCGCGTCAACCGTTCCTGGGTGGGTAATTCCACCGATTGGTTCAATCCCGCCAACTGGTATCCGGCCGGGGTTCCAACCGCCAGCGACAATGTCGAAATCCTGTCGGGAGAAACATACTACCCGCTCATCGACAACACTTCGCCCACCTGCAGCAACCTCACCATCCACGGTGGGGCGTCTCTCACGATGCGCCGTGGCGTGCTGAACGTGATGGGCGATTTCTATGTGGAAGGCACCTACCACGCTTCCAACTCGCTGGAATGGTATCAGGTGGTGGTGAATGTCTGGGGTCATCTCACCTTCCGGGAATATTCCACCGCGACGATTTCCACCGCCGGCTCCCACGACATCAATCTATATGGCTATTTCAGCGTCTGGAACGGAGCCAACGTCCACTGGAACAAGGGAAACCTCAATCTGCTGGGCGACGGCAACTGGCTCTTTCAGATCGCCAACGCTTCCGGCTGCTACGTGAACCACCTCAACATCCAAAAGAGCGCCGGAGCCTTCGCCTACCTGACCCAAAACCTCACCTTAAAGGGTAATCTGACCATCCTTAGCGGCGCGTTTGACTCCAGCGGCTACAACATCTACATCGGCGGAAACTGGTTGAACCAGGTCGGCCCACCCGCTTTCGTCGAAAACACCGGAACTGTAACCTTTAATGGCGCCACCGACCAGTATCTGCCCTACAGCGAGGATTTTTACACCCTGGTAGTGGACAAAAGCGGCGGCATGCTGATACTCGATAATGAAACTTACCAAATCGTCGTCAATTGCACCTATTACGACTGGATCGCCGGGACACTGAAGGTTGATTCGGCCTGGTTTTCTACTGAAAACCTGTCAGCTGGCTACATTGAGGGGAACTGGATCGTTAGCGGCGTAGCCCTGCTCACCTGTTACGACGCCAGTGCGGATCTGGCGGGCAGTCTGGAAGTTAACGGCGGTTTGGTGGTGATTTATGCTGATAATAATACTACCAGTAACTGGCCCCGAAACGGCGCTCCGTTTACACCGGCCTCGGTGACCATGACCTCAGGATGTATTGAGATCTGGAACTCGTTGAACATCTGGTCGGCTGATGTCTATCCGGGCTTCACGGAAAACATCACGGGCGGTATTATCAAAATCCACGTGAACTTTGCCTTCGCTTCAAACTTCACTCCCACTGGCGGAGACGTGGAAGTCGTTTCCTCGCAGGCGGCAACCGTCCACGCGAACGGAGGGGTCCTGCATGGTTTCACCGCCAATTCCGACGGTGGAGTGACCCTGATGACAGATCTGCAGTGCAATGGCGATGTGAACGTCTGGCAAGGTCTGGATGTAAACTACGCCCAACTCACTTGCCTGGGCGATGTGAACGTGAACATGAACGGGACGCTGGACATGGCTGGCCCCTCCACCCTGCGCATGACCGGCGGGCACAGCGTGAACGTCAATACCGGAGGCTTGCTGGAACTGCACGGCAACGAAATCGGCATGCCCAAAATCACGCGCTACCTGGCGGCAGACAGCTACGGCGTGAACATACTTTCCGGCGGCACGATCAGAGCCGGCTGGGCAATCTTTGAATATCTGGGCATGAACGGCGTCAACGTGATGCCCAATGCCACTGTCGATCCCAATTTCAGCTTCAACAACTGCATTTTCCGCTACGGAACGGATTTTGGGGTCCTGCTCACCCTCGACAACTCCGACAACCTGTTGATCGATTCCGCGACCTTTATCGCCGGAGAAGCCATGGGCAACGTGAAAAAGACAGTGGACGCCGGGGTGGTGAACCTGGTCAATGCTGTAGGCACCTTTGCCGGCGAAGAACACGATTTCGATGCCTTTGAACGCGTGATCTGGACTGCGCCAACTGCGGCGACCGACCTCCGCATCATCAAAGCCACCTTTGAATCCGCCTACGCTTATCCCGGCGATTGGATTCGCGTCAAAGTGACGATGGTCAATGCCAGCACCACTCCCAGCTCGATTCCCTACTGGCTCTACCTTTATTTCGACCGCGATACGCCGCCGCACCTTTTCTTAAACGGCGATACCTGGGTCCGAGATTACGTCGCGCGCGGAGGCATGCCCTACGACTTCACCTTCGAATTCTACCTCTGGGACACTGTCTGGGCCGGGCCCTGGACCTCCTGGCTGCAGATCGACGGCGAAAACGAAGTGGCGGAAAGCGATGAAACCAACAACATCTACGGGCCCATCAATACCTTCGAATTCAGGGCGCTGCCCCAGATTACGGATTTGACCATCGAACGGGTACCTGCCACCGGATCCGTCCGGCTGGATTGGACCTATCCGGTCCCCGTGACCCTCTTCAAAATCTACCGCTCAAACTCCCCGGAAGGTCCCTATACTTGGGATGACTGGACCATGGCAACGGAATATTTGGGGCACACGTCGGATCCATACAAATTCTACAAAGTCACCGCGGAACGGATTCCGCCCAGCCCATAAAGGTTTATATCGGATAGCAGCGACCAATCTCAGCTTAGGCTGCCGGGCGCATTTTGGCGGTTATAGAACCGGAGCATCAGCCGTTTTTGGCTGGTGCTCCGGAGCTGGTTCAGGTCCCCCATCGGGCCGGTAGGTGACGGCCCCGTGGCGTTCAAACCGGCCTCAAGGCCCAATCTGGTGGCTTGGCTGAGCTACTTCCGGCCAATATGAATGGCTCAACATTCAGTTTGTTCTTGACAGAAGAAATCACATCAGAGAAAAAGGGCAACAGGCTGAGGTATCCTGCCGAAGCCTCAGATATAAAACAGACCGGTAAAAACTACCGGGGAGAGGATCGAACGATGAAACAATGGATTACTTGTTTGTGTTTACTGGCCTGCGCTACGCTCTGCGCCACACCGGCCCTGGGCTGGGACTGGGCCATCAGTGCGGGGGGAACGCATTACTATGGCGACGAGCTCACAGACCTCGCCACCGACGGCTCCGGTAATGTCTATGTCACCGGTTCTTTCAGGGAATCCGCCACCTTTGGCGCCACCACCCTCACTGCCAACAACGCCAGCCATGATGTTTTCGTAGCCAAAGCCGATAGCCTGGGAAACTGGCTCTGGGCTGTGCGCGCTGGCGGCTCCGGTTCGGACAGCGGCGAAGGCATCCAGATGGACGGCGCGGGAAACATCTACCTCACGGGGGATTTTCGCTATTCGGCGGATTTCGGCGCCACGACCCTCACCACCGGGAACGTCAATTGCTGTTTCATCGCCAAACTAAACGCCAATGGAAACTGGCTCTGGGCCAAGCAGGCCTCTGGCCCCAGCTCCGCCGGTTTCGACATCTGCACGGATTCCAGCGGCAACTGCTACGTGGCGGGCCTGTTTTACAACGGAAGCGTCACATTCGGCACCACCACTTTGCCCTGCAGCGGCAACAACGATATCTTTGTGGCCAAGGCCGGACCTTCCGGAGATTGGCTTTGGGCCGTAGGCGCGGGGGGGACGAGCGCGGACTCTCCCGGCGGGATCTGCTATTCCGGCGATGGCTATCTGTGCGTCGTTGGCGGATTCTACAGCCCCACCCTGGCTTTTGGCGCCACGACTTTGACCAACGCCGGGAATGATGATATCTTTGTTGCCAAACTGGATACGTCCGGGGTTTGGCAATGGGCCAAAAGCGCCACCGGGGCCGGCCGCGGCCGTGCCAACGAGATCATCTCCGACCCAGCGGGAAACTTCTACGCCACCGGCTTCTTTATCGGTTCATCGGCCTTCGGATCCACTACCCTCACCAGCGCGGGCGCGGACGACGCCTGGGTGGCAAAACTCGACGCCCTGGGCAACTGGGTCTGGCTGGCCCAAGCCGGCGGAACCCGGGACGACTGCGGCAATAGCATAACCCGCGACGGAGACGGAAACCTGTATATCGCGGGTTACTTCATGGGCGTCACCAGCTATGGGAACCAGAGTTTCAATGCCGGATCGGATTATGACGCCGTGATCGCCAAACTCGATGCCGACGGCAACTGGATCGGCGCGAACAGCGGGGGAGGGGCAGAAACCGACTGGGGCGCGGCCATTGCCGTGGATTCCGCCGGACGCTGCTTTGCCGGCGGTTGGTATGAGGACGTGGCCAATTTTGGCGCCAACCAGCTCAGCTCCGCGGGTGCCTCCGATATCTTCGTGGCCAGGGTCAGCCCCGCCAACGCGTCGGGGATACCGCTGGCGCCCACGCTCACCTATTTTGAGTTTGATGGTGACTGGAACTATCTTTATCTGGAGTGGGACCCCGTGAACATGGACACTTCCGGCATCTCCCTCGCGCCTGACTACTACAGGATCTGGGGCTCCCTTGACCCGTATTCCGGCTATGTCCCCCTGGGCACCTTCACCTACTCCGGATGGGGAGATTATTGGTTTGAATACGAATTTGCCGATCTCCCTCCCCTGCACTTTTTCCGGGTGACCGCGGTGGCGGAATAGGGCAGGAAGACCCCTTGGCCAGGCATGACAGAACGTGGCGATTGCCGCGCGTCTGGCGATTTTCGTTGACCGAATTCAACTCTCCCGGATCTTGTGCTCACCAATGAAACATAATTGGAGCAGGAAAATTATGAGCCAGAAACAGGAAGTCCGGATCAGCGTGAACCTCTTCACCGGGGAAAAGCTGTAGCCTGCAGGCCTGGGCTTAGTAACCCCCTCAACCGCCGGGAGAGCCGATGGATTACAAAGAGCACTACCGCCAGGACGCGCTGGTCTTCGATTATTTTCGCGCCGAAAAACTGACCGCGACCGAGGTTCGGCGCGCCCAGTTCACCCTGAAACTGGGCGGCGTCAAAACGGGGATGAAGGTTTTGGACGCCGGCAGCGGCCGGGGCTGGTTTAGCCTGGCCGCCGCCAAACTGGGGGCCGCAGTCACCGCGTTGGACCTCAGCGAGGAAAACCTGGCCCGCATCAAGGCCGCCGATGCCAGGATCCAAACTGTCTACGGCGACGCCTGCGAAATCCCGGATCTGGGCCAAAAGTTCGACCTCATCGTGGCGCTGGAGATGCTGGAACACCTGGTGGAGCCCCAAAAAGCGCTGCAAAGCTTCCACCGCTTGCTGAACCCCAGCGGCGTGCTGTTGGTAACGGTGCCCTACCGGGAGCTCATCCGCTACTCGCTCTGCATCCATTGCAACCGCAAAACACCCGTCAACGCCCACCTGCACAGCTTCGACCTCCCCGCCCTGACCCGCCTGCTGGAGCAAAACGGCTTTCGGGTGTTGGCGCGGCGCCGCTTTTTCCACAAGGCGATGGAACTGTTCCGGCTCAACCAGCTCACGCGCAGGTTGCCCCTTTGGGTCTGGAACGCCCTGGACCGGGTTTGCGGCATCCTGGGCGACAAATACAACTACCTGGCTGTGCGGGCGAGGATTTCAACCTTGGGGAAAGCGGAGTAAGCCTGAACAACATGCCAGTATGAATAGGATTATTTGTCATTCCGGCGAAGGCCGGAATCCAGCCTGTAAAGAATCCACGACCTGGATTCCGGCCTTAGCCGGAATGACAATTTGCCGGAATGACAACTCCGCCTCCAAAAGGGGCCTCTGGTCCGGTTCTCGTCCATCAACCTCGATCAATCCATCAAACACCACCGCAAAGGAGCACAGATGTTAACACCCAAATTCCAGCACAAGGCGGCCTTCACCGTGGTCGGCCTCGCCGGCCAGTTCACCATGGAAAACAACACCATCCACGAGCTTTGGGACCAGTTCAACCGCCGCGCCAACCAGATCAACCACGCCTATCACGATGGCGCCATCGGCCTCTGCTACCACGATCCGGATTACTCGGCGGACAAATCCTTCACCTACATGGCCGGTTTCGCGGTCTCCCAGGCGGAGGACATCCCCGAGGGAATGACCAGCCGGACGGTCCCGGAAGGCGATTACGCAGTTTTCGAACACATCGGCCCCCTGGACACTCTGGGCCAGACCTACGATCGCATCTACCGCGAATGGCTACCCTCCAGCGATTACGATCTGGATTCCCGCGACGACTTTGAGTTCTACGGCGCCAGGTTCCAATACGGCCAATCGGATTCCGTCCTGGAGATCTGGATCCCCGTCAAACACAAGGCCTGATTGATATAAACAGCAAAACGCCCCTCCGGGCCGTTGGCAGACGGGGACGTCTGCCGCTCCGATATCCCACCACCCAGCCCCAGCGTGTCATTCCAAACGCCCATCCCAGAGGCCGCCCTCTGGGATGGGTGTTTGGAATCCAGGCCGTAAAACATCCTCATGCAAAGCGTCCAGGTGTCGTCAGCACTTCAGTGGCAAACCCCACTCCCGTCTCCACCCAGAAGGCAAGACCAAAAACGGGCGTTACCCTCACAAGGCTGGATTCCACTTCTCCCAGGGCCGGTTGATCCCCCTCCTCAAGTCCCGCCGTCGACTCCCAACCGCTGGCAGACAAAGCTGTAGATATCCGCCCACAGCTCCAGGCTTTTGGTCACGCTGCTGGGGCCGTGGGAGCTTTGGAACTGTGTGTAGAGCAGGACGGGATTGGCGGGGTCGGCCCCTTCCTGCAGGGTGGCGGCGAATTTGAAGGAGTGGCCGGGGATCACCCTGTCGTCGTGGTCGGCGGTGGTGATCAGGGTGGCGGGGTATTTGACCCCGGCTTTGACGTTGTGGAGTGGGGAATAGGCCAGCAGATTGCGAAACTGCTCCTCCCGGTCCGGATCGCCGTATTCCGGCATCCAGCCCCAACCGCAGGTGAATTTGTGATAGCGAAGCATGTCCAGAACGCCCATCGAGGGCACCGCCGCCCCAAACAGCTCCGGCCTCTGGGTGAGGCAGGCGCCGACCAGCAGCCCGCCATTGGAACCGCCGTTGATGGCGATCTTGGTGGGGTTGGTATAGCCTTCGGCGATCAGGAACTCCGCCGCCGCGATGAAATCGTCAAACACGTTTTGTTTATTCAGCAGCATGCCCTGTTCGTGCCAGCTTTCGCCATATTCATTGCCGCCGCGGAGGTTGGCCACCGCCCAGATGAACCCTTTTTCCAACAGCGCGATCCGGTTGACGCTGAAGGCGGGCATCAGCGCGATGTTGAACCCTCCGTAGCCATAGAGCAGGACGGGATTGTCGCCGTTGAGTTCGAGGCCTTTGTGGTGGATCAGGGTGATGGGCACCCTGGTGCCGTCGCGGCTGGGGTAGAAAAGCTGGTGGGAAGTGAATTGGTCCAGCTCCGCCGGCACTTCGTCGCGGCGGTAAAAGCTGAGGCGGTTGGCATCCAGGTCGTAGTGATAGCTTTCCGCGGGTTTTTCATAGCTGTCAAACACCAGGTAGCAATCGCGGTCTTCCTTGCGTCCGAAGACCAGGTCCGCCGTGCCCTGATAGGGCATTTCGATCGGATACAGAAAGCGTCCGTCGGGGTCCAATACCTCGATCCTGTGCTGAACGTCGCGCCTGAAAAAGGCGATCAGCTTGCCGCCTATGGGGATGGCGCCCTCGAGGGGATAGTCCCGCTCCGGGATCACCGTGACCCAGCGGTCTTCGGCGGGTTCGGCCAGATTGACCTTGAGCAGCCGGTAGTTGTTGGCGTTTTTGTTGGTCCAGAGATAGACCCAGCCCTCATCAAAGGCGTCGGTCACGTTGCCGTCAAACTCGAACCCCTCAAACAGGGTTTGCCAGGGGGCGCCATCGTCCTCGGCGCTGCGAAACAAGATTCTGTCGCCTTGCGTGCCCTCGGATTCGTAGAGAAACAGGGTCTTTTCGTCGTCGGAAACCCTCGCGTGGCGGTAGCGCAGGGGATGGCTGAGGTCTTCATGGATCAGCCTGTCCTGGTCTTTGGCGTCGCCCAGGCGGTGATAGTAGATCTTTTGGTCGCGGTCCTGGCTTTGATAGTCCTGTCCGGCTTCGTAACCGCTGTAGTAGAAACCTGTCCCGCGCCAGGCCGCGCTGCTGTGGCGCATGTCCGGCAGGAGGTCGGGGAGAAACTGTTTGGATTCGGCGTCCATCACCCGAAACTCGCCGAGATCCGCTCCGGACTTGCTGACATTGAAGGTCACATAGCGGTAATCCTTCGACCAGCCGACCGGGTAGGCCCTCGTGCTGCCGTCTTCCGAGAGCGTGTTGGGATCGAAAAAGAGCTCTTCCACTCCATCCGCCGCCCGCCGGCGCCAAAGCACCCACTGGTTTTGCAGGCCGTCATTTTTGTAGAAATAATACCAATCCCCGGCTTTGGAAGGGCTGGATGTTTTGGGATAGTCGTTCAGCTGGCGCAGCCTTTCCCGCATCTCCTCGCGGCCGGGATTCGCGTTCAACACGGCTTCCGTGACTTCCTGCTGAGCCCGCAGCCAGGCCTTGGTCTCAGCGCTGTGGTCATCTTCCAGCCAGCGGTAGGGATCGCTGACCCTGACCCCAAAAAACTCTTCTGTGACGTCTTCTTTACGTGTGGGCGGGTATTTCATCGTAGCTTCCTTGCCTGTTTTACTCATTCTGCATCAATATCGAAGGGCATGGAGCGGTCAAGCAATTCCCACAAACTGGCAAAAACCGCTTGACAATACGGCTAACGTCGAAATGATTCGCCACAAAACGAAACGGAAGTAAACATGAATAGCCTCAATCTCTTTAAAGGCCTTGCCGATGAGTCCCGCCTCAGCATCGTCAAACTCCTCCAGTCCAAACCCTACTGCGTGGAAGACCTGGCTGGGGAACTGAATCTGGCGGTCTCCACCATCTCCGCGCATCTGAAAAAGCTGCAGCAGGCGGGCTTGGTCTATCCCGTCAAGGTCCAATACTACAGCGTTTACCACCTCAAACCGGAAGTGTTGGAACTCAAACTGAAAGACATTTTGCCCCCCTCCACCTCAGCCAAACCGGACCGCGCGGAGCTCCTGCGCCAGAAAGTGATGCAAACCTATTTCCGGGACGGCCGGGTGGAGCGCCTACCCACTCAAAACAAGAAACGCTGGATCGTCTATCTGGAGATCATCAAACTCTTTGAGCTGGAGAGAAGCTATACGGAGAAAGAGATCAACGAGGTCATCCGGCAAATCCACGCAGATTACTGCCTGGTCCGTCGCGAACTGGTGGAGGAAGGCGTCCTGCATCGCAAAGACGGTGTTTACCGCTTTGTGGGTAACTACGCCGACCACCCCGGTTTCTACCAGCGGATCTGGCAGATGAGCGAAGGATCTGCGGGGGATTGAGGCAAAAGCACCAGGAGCTTTCCCACGCGGCGGTTGCCGCATTTCCTGGCTCTAATTCGCAGCCATGCGAAAGCCCAGCCGTTGAGAATTTTACTTCGCCAACACCCTGCCCCTCCTGCAACTTCTGGACGAACAGGATAAGCTGGCGGGGGAACGGAAGACCGTGAATGCTCTGATCAATAAGTTCGGAGGCAAAGCCCGCCACCCGGTTATTCAATATTTGGCATCTAGCTCTTAGCAGCTCTTAGCAAGTCTTAGCAAGTCTTAGCAAGCTCTTGCTAAGAGCTGCTAAGACCTAGAATTCGAAAGCCATCTTCCCATGCTGTTCATCCAGAGCATCAATATCCTGTTGATCATGTCGATCCTGTTATCAGAGTACTATTCTGTTTCTCTACCAGCTCCCCGGACCAGGGTATTAGCTATCCTCGTCTAACAAAGCCCGCCAGGTCTTGCTCTTACCCCGGATCGTATCGTTTAAACGCCCCTCCGGGCCGTTGACAGACGAGGACGTCTGCCGCTCCAAGACCTTCACCACCCAGCCTCGTCGCTGTCATTCCGAGCTTCGACCCGGAATCCTGAAAACCCCGAAACGACAACCCACCCCAGCCCCCCACCACCAAGCCCCAGCGTGTCATTCCAGCCAGCCGCCTGACCGGTAACCTACACACATACAGTAACCTGCGGCTGGCGTGGAATCCAGGCCTCCAAACAAAATCCATCATCGCGAAACAGTTGTCTCAGCCCGATAGCAGAAAACCATCATTTATTGAAAAACAACGCATCAATCCAGGGGCATTACACCCACAATGCTGGATTCCACAGCGGCCGCGGGTCACTATAAGTGTGAAGTTCACCGGTCAGGCGGCCGCTTGGAATGACACACTCCAAGGCCCGCGAACTAAACCCAATTATTGCAGTAGTCTCCTAGCACCAAAAGAAAAGTGTTGCATATATTCGCCCTTCACAA
>CAZOVZ010000008.1:0-59132 GCA_964583755.1 uncultured Candidatus Cloacimonadota bacterium | reverse complement strand
CTTAACCCAACATCTCACGACACGAGCTGACGACAGCCATGCAGCACCTGTCTCAGGGTTCCGGCAAGCCGGCACTCCCTCATCTCTGAAGGATCCCCTGGATGTCAAGACCGGGTAAGGTTCTTCGCGTTGCGTCGAATTAAACCACATGCTCCACCGCTTGTGCGGGCCCCCGTCAATTCCTTTGAGTTTCAACCTTGCGATCGTACTCCCCAGGCGAATCACTTATCGCGTTAGCTACGGCACCGAATCCTCTACGAACCCGACACCTAGTGATTATCGTTTACTGTGTGGACTACCAGGGTATCTAATCCTGTTTGATACCCACACCTTCGCAGTTGAGCGTCAATGACGGCTTGGAAGACTGCCTTCGCCTTCGGTATTCCTCCTGATCTCTGCGCATTCCACCGCTACACCAGGAATTCTGTCTTCCCCAACCGCATTCCAGATCCACAGTATCTCACGCCGTACAGCGGGTGAGCCGCTGCCTTTAACATCAAACTTATGGATCCGCCTACCTGCCCTTTACGCCTAGTAATTCCGGACAACGCTTGCAACCCCCGTGTTACCGCGGCTGCTGGCACGGAGTTAGCCGTTGCTTATTCATATGCTAATATCTCTGATCCCATACTATTCATATAGAACCCACTGCTCACATATAAAAGAACTTTACACCCCGAAGGGCTTCTTCGTTCACGCGGCGTCGCACTATCAGTCTTTCGTCCATTGTAGACTATTCTCGACTGCTGCCTCCCGTAGGAGTCTGGGCCGTATCTCAATCCCAGTGTGGGCGACCACCCGTTAAGGCCGCCTATCTATCATCGCCTTGGTAAGCAATTACCTCACCAACTAGCTAATAGAGCGCAGGCTCATCCCCAAACGACAGCCCGAAAGCCATCTTTTAAACAACATCGCTGCTGCTTTCATCCGGTATTAGCCCAAGTTTCCCTGGGTTGTCCCCGTCTTGAGGGTAGATCACCTACGTGTTACTCACCCGTTCGCCACTCTCTGGACCCCGAAAGGTCCATACCGTTCGACTTGCATGCCTAATCCACGCCGCCAGCGTTCGTCCTGAGCCAGGATCAAACTCTCCATCATTATAATAATGACTGAATTGACAAGAGCTTTTCCTCTCATTCCCACTCTATATACTGTTAAAGAACTGAGTGCGTCCGAAAAGTTGCATTGTCAAACGCACGTTCAGTCATCACTTTTCAGGGGGCTTTTTTTGTCAAGAGGATTTTTGAATTTTTCTTCACCGGATTGGATTGCTTCGCGGTCATCCGTATGTTGGCCAGTATGTTAGGATGATGAATTTTTCTGCACTCGAGCCTGGAGAAATCTCATTTGAGAGACAGTTTGCACTTCTTGCACGCAGATCAGAGCTGTTGAATTCTATGCAAATGTGCAGCCAATCAACCGTAAAAATCCAGTTTTCCGCCGAGGACCATTGCGCTACCATTACGGGACCATTACGGACTTCATCCGTATTGGTCCCGTAATGGTAGCGCAATGGTCATAGGAGCGAAGGGGTGGAGCAGAAGCTGTGAAACTACCTTAAAGACAGATCTGACAAGGGATTTGGGGACGGCAGGGCAGTCACGGCCAAAAATCCGGACTTGACATAAACCTCCGCGCAGGGGGAAGTGAAAAGAAAGTCTGATTTGAACGGATACAAAGGATGAAGAGAGCGATAGTACTGGTTAGCGGCGGCATGGACAGCCTGGTGACGGCGGGTTTGGCGGCCAGGGACAACGATGAGCTGTTTTTCCTGCACGCGAAATACGGACAGCGGACCCAGGAGCGGGAACTGCGCTGCTTTGAAGCGATCAGCGCGCACTTTCGGCCCAGGGGCAGCAAGATCCTGGATTGGAACTGGCTGGCTGAGATCGGCGGTTCCGCTCTGACAGACCCTTCCCTGCAGATCCCGACAGGCGAATCCGCATCTTCGATCCCCAGCACCTATGTCCCCTTTCGCAACGCCAATCTGCTCTGCGCGGCGGTCGCCTGGGCTGAAACGATCAAGGCCGGAGCCATCTACATCGGCGCTGTGGAAGAAGACAGCAGCGGTTATCCGGATTGCCGCGAAGTGTTTTTCGACGCCTTTCAAAAGACGATAGAGACCGGCAGCAAAAATGAGTTTCTCATCCAAGTAATGACGCCAGTCCTGCATCTGAGCAAGGCGGAGATCGTGAAGCTGGGACTGGAGTTGAAAGTACCGTTCCACCACAGTTGGAGCTGCTACCGGGACAACGAGGCCGCCTGCGGCGAGTGCGACAGCTGCCGCCTGCGCCTGAAAGCCTTTGCCAAAGCGGGTAGCGAAGACCCCATCCCCTATAGAAACAGATGAAGAGCGAAACATGAAAAAAGAGATCTTGATCATCCTGACCGGCGGAACGATTTCAATGAAGGCGAAAGGGACGCTGGGCGTGGTTCCCAGCTCCGAACTGGGCGATCTGCTGCTGGAGTTTCCGCAGCTCGAGAGCGTCGCCAAGGTCGAAGTGCTGGACTACATGAACATCCCCAGCCCCTACGTGACGCCGGACATGATGCTGGAGCTGGCCAGGCTGATCGACATCAAAATCATAGATTATGACGGAGTGGTGATCACGCACGGAACCGACACCCTCGAAGAGACAGCTTTCCTCTGCGACCTGGTGCTGACCACCCGCAAGCCAGTGGTGTTCTCCGCCGCCATGCGCAGCGGCAGCGACGTCGGATTGGACGGCCCGCGCAACATCATCGGCGCGGTGAGGGTGGCCAGCCACCACGATTCGGTGGATAAAGGCGTGTTGGTGGTCATGAATGACGAGATCCACACCGCGCGGGACGTGGTGAAATCCGACACCGGCAAGGTAGACGCCTTTCGCTCGACCGGCTACGGGCCTTTGGGCAGTGTGGATCCGGACACGATCGTCTACCACCGCAACGCGCTCTACCGCGAAAACGTGTGGACCGACAGGCTCGACACCAGAGTGGACCTGATCAAGGCGGTGGCGGGGATGGACGGCAAACACATCCAAAGCTCGGTGGCCGGCGGAGCGAAGGCGATCGTGATCGAAGCCTTTGGCCGGGGAAACCTGCCCCAATACCTGGTCGGAGACATTCAAGCCGCTTTGGATAAGAACGTTTTGGTGGTGATCAGTTCGCGCACCTACACCGGCCGCGTGATGGCGGAATACGGTTATGAAGGCGGCGGCAAGCATTTGGAAAGCCTTGGCTGCATCCTGGCGGGAGACCTGAAAGGAGCGAAAGTCCGCCTGAAACTGATGGCGCTGTTTGGCAAATACCAGGATCCCGACCTGGTGAAACGTTTCTTTTTACAGAGCAGGAATTAGTTGCGACCAGCCATGAAGATAGCTGTTTTGGGGCCAGCCCCGCCATATAGAGGGGGCATCGCGCGTTTCGCGCTGATGCTGGCGATCGAGTATCTGCGAACGGGCCAGCAGGTGAAAATGTTCACTTTCGAGCGGCAGTATCCGGCCCTGCTGTTTCCCGGCGGGGCGCAAACCACTGAATACAAAGACCTGCCGGAGCTGCCGATCCAAAAGGTTTACACGCCCCACAATCCGTTTAGCTGGAACAAGGCGGTCAAAGCCATCCGGGCTTATGCCCCGGACCTTGTGATCGTATCGTTTTTCCTGCCCTGGTTCATCCCCGCAGACACCTGGATTTGCAAGCGTTTGAAGGGCATCAGAATCGCGTATTTGGTCCACAATCTGGAGTTCCACGAACGTTGGATAGGGGCAAACCTCCTTTCCAGACGGGCCTTTGAGCATTGCGACAGGATCGTGGTGCTGTCCGCGGCAAGCCTGCGATCCCTGCGCGACAGGATGCCTGCAAGCCTGTCCGGCAAAGCGGTGCAGGGATTTCACCCGATCTACGACTGCTATCAGGGCGAGCTTGATTTCGGCGTTTCAACATCCACCGCGGGCCAGACCGTTCTGTTCTTTGGTTTGATCAAATCCTATAAAGGGCTGGACGTACTGCTGAAGGCGGTTGCGTTGGCCAGCCGGAAGCTGCCGCAGATCAAACTTCTGATCGCGGGGGAAGTTTACGGAAAGCGGGAGCAGTATTTGAAATTGATCGCCGACTTGAAGCTGGAAAACCGCGTGGAAGCCAATTTCCGCTACATCGGAGACAGCGAGATCGCCAGCTATTTCACCCGCTCGCAGGTCTGCGTGCTGCCCTACAAAAGCGCCACCCAGAGCGGGGTAATCGCCACCGCCTACAGTTTCAACCTGCCGGTGATCGCGTCCAGGATAGGCGGCTTGGGCGAATACATAGAGGAAGGCGTGACCGGCTTGCTGGTCCCGCCCGACGATCCGGAAGCTCTGGCAGCCGCGCTGATCCGCTACTTTGAGGATGGCCTGTTGCAATCTTTAAGCGATAACATCCCTGCCTACAAAGCCCGCTTTTCCTGGCAGAAACTGGCCGATCTGATCCTGGAGGATTGATTGCGCCTGCTATTGATCACCTATTACTTTCCGCCCTGCGGCGGAGCTGCCGTGCAGCGCTGGCTGCGCTGGCTGCCCGAACTGGTGAACGCCGGCTTCGACGTGACAGTGCTGACAACTTTGGACGGCGACTATCCGGAAACCGACGCCAGCCTGCTGAAAGAGATCCCGCCGGAGCTGAAGATTTTACGGGTGAGGGCGCCGCGATCCGGCGGAGCCTGGAAACTGCTGTTTGGAAAAAGCAGTTCATTGCCCCACGGAAGCCTGAAGGCAAGCGGCAAAGACGGCTTTCTGAAACGAGCGATGATCTGGATTCGGTTGAATCTGATCGTGCCGGATCTCCGCGTGCTGTGGAATCCAGCCGCGTTCAAGGCCGCGAGGAAGTTTTTGCTGACCAATCCCATCGACGCGGTGATCACCACCGGTCCGCCCCACTCCACCCATCTGTTGGGCTTGAAGCTGAAACGCAGCCTGGGGCTGAATTGGATCGCCGACTGGCGCGACCCCTGGAGCCAGATCCACTATCTGAAACTGAACCCGCCGCTGGGGCTGACCCTGAGGCTGCATCAGCGGTTGGAGCGCAAGGTGGTGAAAACGGCGGATCTGAACATCGTGGTCTCGGAGCAGATCTCGCGCCAACTGCCCGAGGGCAGGAAAATTGTGATCTACAACGGTTTCGACGCCAGGAAATCCGCCCTGGCGGAGGCGAACTTAACGCAAGACCAATGCGGCGACCGGTTCCGGATCAAGTTTGTGGGGAAAGTGACCGCCGGTCAGGATCTAAAGGCGGCGTTGGCCATGATCAAGACAGCTTTTGACGGACAGGACTACGAATTGGCGTTCATCGGCACCGGCCTGGATGACGAGCAGCGGCGGCTGGTTGATGAATACGCCAAAGGCCACGTGAGGATCACCGATTTTCTGGAGCATCAGCAAGCGCTGAATGAGATGGCGGACGCCGAAGCGTTGCTGCTGCTGATCAACGCTTGCGAGGGCTTTGAAGGAATCCTGACCACCAAGCTGTTTGAATACATCGCGGCGCGGAATCCGATCCTGGGGGTGGGCCCCAAAGGCGGCGAGGCGGAGAAACTGATCCGCCAATACGGCGCCGGAGACTATTTTGAGGCAACCGAGACCGCTGCCGGCGCTGAGTATCTGCGCAAGCTTCACGCTGCCTGGCGATCCAACCGGCGGATAAAAAACGACGCCGACGTTTCCGCCTTAAGCGCTCAGAAACAAGCACTTAAACTGATAGAAAGGCTGCCAGCCAAAAAAAGCTATTGACAGAAACAGCCGGCATTTTCAATTGGCACATAGAATTAAGATCATGAGAGGATAACATGCCCCAACACAAATCCCCGCTTAAAAGAATGAAGACCGACGCCAAACGGCAGGCCCGCAACAACTACGTGAAACGGACCCTGCGCACTCTGGACAAACAGATCCGCGGCGAAATGCCCGTGGAAGAAAAGCAGACCCTCTTGAACTCCATCTACGGCCAGCTGGACAAAGCCGCCAAGAAAGGCGTGATCCACAAACGCACCGCCTCGCGCCGCAAAGCCAGAGTCGCCGCCTATGTCAACAGCCTGAAATAAAGGCTGTTTTTTTTGCGTAGCCGCCCCAGATCCGGTTGCAACGCCACGTTATCGTCTAAACCCCGCCTCCTGCCGCCAGCATGAAGCGCAAACGCAGATTCATCTCCCGCGTTCTGCGGGGAATCCTCTTCGCCCACCTCGCTTTTTGGGCGGTCATCGCTCTGCTCTGCGTCATCTACAGCTTCATCAACCCACCCCTGACCCCGCTCATGGTCCAACGCTACCTGGTGCGCGGCTACGACTGGCACAAACGGCACTACATCGCTTTGGAAAATATCCCCCCCAGCACGGTGAAAATGGCCGTGATGCTGGAGGACGGCAACTATTACCGGCATTTCGGCTTTGAGGTCAAGATGCTGAAAGAGGCCTGGCAGCGCAACCAGAAGTCTGGCAAGATCCGCTTCGGCGGCAGCACGATCAGCAACCAGTTGGCCCGCACCATCTTTTTGACCACGGACCGCAACTATCTGCGCAAGTACTTGGAAATCCAGGCGACCGTGATCATGGAAGCGATCATGACCAAAGACCGGATGCTGGAGCTGTATCTAAACTATGTGGAGTGGGGCCAGGGCATCTACGGCATCGACACCGCCTCCCGCCACTATTTCGGTACCGGCTGCCGCAATCTGGGACGCGACCAGTCCATGCGCCTGATCAGCATTCTGACGACTCCGATCAAATATTCCCCGCAGCATCTTTCCGCTTCCGCCCGGCAGCGCTATCGCATGCTGCAAAGGTATTTCTAAGGGCTGGCGCCGTGGAAGAGAAATTCCTGTACCACATTTGGGACGCCGGACACCTCTCCCCGCCGCTTAAAACCGCCAGCGGAAAAAGCCTTCAAATCCGCTACCAGGGCCAGTTCAACACCAATCGCGGCCCGGACTTTTGCAACGCCATGCTGGAGATCGACGGCGTTCTCTGCAAGGGCGACGTGGAAATCCACATCAACGGCAGCGACTGGATCGGCCACAACCACCAGGAAGACGCGCATTACAACAAAGTGATCCTGCACGTGGTGATGCAATCCCAGACTCAGTACACGATCAAGGAAAACGGCGAAACGGCGGAAATCCTGATCTTGAAAGACCAGCTCAGCGACGACATCAGCAAGCTGCTGGAAGAGCACCGGACGGACTTTACGGCCGAAACCTCCACCTACTGCGACCTGCTTTCCGCGATCGACACCGACACCCTCACCGCGATCCTCAGCCAATATGGAATGTCCCGGTTCAAAAGCAAAGTGCGCCGGTTCAACGCGGCTTTGCTGTTCAGCGATTTTGACCAGGTACTGTATGAAGGGATGATGGAGGCGCTGGGTTACGACAAAAACAAGCTCAACCTGCTCAGCGTGGCGCAATCGATCCCCCTCAGACACCTGCGGGACTGGCATCGGGAGGGAATGAGCGCCGTCGACCTGGTCTCGATTTTTTGCTGTTCCACCGGCCTGATCGACCGCTGCGGCAAGATCCTCAGCCCGGAGTTCAGCGCGGCTTTGCGAGCGGCCTACGAGCGGCAGGGCTATTTTGCCAAGCGGTTGGAGATCGACTGGCAGCTGTTTCGCATCCGCCCTTCCAACCACCCCGTCTACCGGCTGATCGCGATCAGCGGCTTGATCCACCGCACCCTGGAGCAGGGATTGCTGGCCCACTTTCAGCAAAACTCAGCCCTGGGCGACGCCAAACGGGATTTTCGAAATTTCGCCGCCGTCTTTGGCGGATCCGCCCTGCCGGGCACGGAAAAGCTGCCCCAGCCGGGTAAAAACCTGATCAGCAACATCTATGTGAACATCTTTCTGCCGATTCAATACCTCTATTTCGACAAACAGTCCGGCTCCGGCGAAGCGGGCAAGATCGCCGCTCTCTACAGCGCGTTTCCGCCCCTGCAGGACAACCATGTCACCAGATTCATGCAGCGCTATCTGAGCGAATCCCACATCGACGCGGCCAACCGGAAATCCATCTATCAGCAAGGCCTGATGGAGATTTTCAACCGCTGGTGCCGCTATCACCTTTGCGACGAATGCCGCGCAGCCCGGCGGGAAAAAACAGATTGACACCAAGCGGCATGCCCCAGAGGATGAATTCGGTTCGTTTTGGCCGGGCCAGCGGTTCTGCCAAACCCAAGTTAACCAACAAGGAAGCCAAATGTTCAAGAAATCCCTACTGATTTTAATCGTCGTCAGCCTGGGCTTGTTTGCCGTCTCCTGCGGGAAGCGAAAACAAAAATACCCGGATGGCTCCGACAAGGTCAGCGAATACGCCACCATCAACTCCGTCAAGCAGGTGTTTCTGGCGATGGACGACGCCCTGGCAGGAAACATCGCCCTGGCCGCCAAAGCCAGTTACAGCGTCAAGGAAGGTGACGCGCTGGCCAGCGCGTATGCCTGGGGCAGGCTCTGCGCGGATGCGATGGCAGCGATCCAGGCTCAAAACAGCGGCAAACTGCAGACGGTTTACGCCCAATTCGTGAAGATCGCCCCCATGCTATCCCTCAGCGAAGAAGCGGGGCTGTTTGAACAACGGGCGAAGGAACTGCTGCGCAAGCGCGGTTGGAAGGATCTGGAAATCCTGATGAGCGGCTTCCGCTCGACGGTTGAGGTCAAACTCCTCGACGCGGAAAGGAACGATCTTTATACTTTGATGGCTTTGGGGGAATGGGCCGAGGTCACGTCGCTGGGGGCAGCGGAGCTTGGCAAAGCGCCAAACGCCAGCCAGAGCGTGATGCTGAGGCAATCGGAAGCCTGGGAGAATCTGGCCGGAAACCTCGCCCTGCTGGCGAACAAACCCGAGGCGGACCCTGCCTTTGCCAAGGCTGAAACAGCGGTCCGCGACCTGCTCAAGCTGCTGCAAGCAATGCCGGAAGCCGATCTCAGCGCCGAACAACTGGCGGCGGTCAGCGCCGCGGGCGCCAGGATCCACAACGTTTTCCAACCCTAAAAGGTTGAGGAGCCCGATGAGAAACTACCTATTCTTTCTGGTTTTGCTGGCCCTGCCTGTGGCGCTCGCCGCCGCGGGCAAGCCAGGCGAGACTTTCACAGCGGCCGACGCCCCCTGGGACGACGGATCGGCCCTCCTGCTAAGCTGGAAACTCGATCCCGCCAGGGATTCCCTCAGCCTGCGGAAAGCCGATTCCCTCGGCGTGTATCAGGAAATTTTCAACGAGTTCGCCGCCGAGGGCAGCCACAAGGACGCAGATCTGACGCCTGGCTCCGAGTACAAATACCAACTGGTAGCCTACGCCAAAGACCGGGCGGATTCGGTGGCCATCAGTTCCGCGTCCGTCCCGAAACAGCAATGGTTCGCGATGGGCAAACTGTCCTTTTTGATCATGCTGGTGGTGATTTGCGGCGCCATCCTCTACTATATCTGGACCGCCCGCCGGGGCAAAGAGCTGTTCATCCGCCGCATTAGCGGCCTGGACAGCATGGAAGAAGCCGTGGGCCGCGCCACCGAAAAGGGCAAACCGATCCTGTTCGTACCCGGCATCAGCGATCTGGACGACATCCAGACCATCGCCGCGCTCAACATCCTCAACCATCTGGCCTTCAAATCCGCGGAATACAACACCGACCTGATCGTTCCCTGCCGCTTTTCGATGGTGCTCTCCGCCGCCAGGGAAACTGTCAAAGAGGCCTATCTGCGGGCCGGCAAGCCCGACCTTTATAAGGAAGATAACATCTTTTACGTGACCGACGACCAGTTTGGCTACGTGGCCGGCGTGGACGGCATCATGGTGCGCGAGCAGCCCGCGGCGAACTTTTTCCTGGGCGCGTTTTGGGCGGAATCGCTGATCCTGACGGAGACCGGCTTCGGCACCGGCGCGATCCAAACCGCCGGAACCGGCCAGCCCCATCAGATCCCCTTCTTTGTGGTTTCCTGCGATTACACGCTGATCGGCGAGGAACTCTACGCCGCTTCGGCCTACCTCTCCCGCGATCCGCATCAGTTGGGCAGCCTGAAGGGGCACGACTTTGGCAAGCTGTTGATCATCATCCTCGTGTTGGCCGGAATCGCGCTGGAGACCGCCGGACAGGGCTGGTTCAAGCAATTCTTTATCGGAGGCAACTGACATGAAGCGCAACGTACCCCTCATCCTCGCTTTCATTGCAGGCTTTTTGGTGATCATCTCGGAATTCATCCCCCACTACCCCTTCGGCCTGATCGAGGAAACCCTCACCAATTGGTTCATGATCGTCTCCAGCTTCGCCATCCTGCTGGGCCAGATCAGCCTCGTTTCCGCCAACGTCAACCGCGTGGTGGATAAAAGCGAAAACTGGCCCTACTATCTGGCCGGATTGATCAGTTTCGCCGTGATGATCGCGGTTGGATTGATCTGGGGAATGGAAAGCACCCCCGGCATCTTTGGAGCGGGGGACAAGATCGCCGCCGCGCTGGGCGGAAAAAAGCCCTTCGACTACATCTTCGAATACGCCTACATGCCCCTTTCGGCCACGATGTTCGCCCTGCTGGCGTTTTACATCGCCTCCGCCGCCTACCGGGCCTTCATCATCCGCAATTTTGAATCCAACCTGCTGATGATCACCGCCGTGATCGTGATCCTGGGGCGCACCAGCTTCGCGACCGCCATCACCAGTTGGGTGCCCAAATCCTGGACCCTGCTGCGGTTGCCGCAACTGACGGATTTCATCATGCAATATCCCAACACCGCCGCCCAGCGGGCGATCATGATCAGCGCGGCCCTGGGCGTGATCGGCAGCTCCCTGCGCATCATCCTCGGGATCGAAAGATCCTATCTGGGAGGCGGCAAATGACGGAGCAGCAAAGAGTCCAGTTCGAACGCCGGATCGTGTTTCTGTTGCTGGCTCTGGCGGTGGCGATCCCCCTGATCTTCCCGCTGGGGCTCAAGACCCAGGTCACGCCACTCACGGAAAAGACCTACGCCTTGGTGGAAGACACCCCCGCCGGCTCGCCGGTGCTGATCTCCTTCGATTACGACCCCTCCACCGTGACGGAACTGCAACCGATGGCCCAGGCGATCATCGAACACGCCTGGAAAAAGGGACACCGCGTGATCGCCACGGCGCTCTGGCCGCAAGGTTCGCAGATGGCGGACATGGCCTTCGCGGAAGTGAACAAAAAGTTTGGCGGCACCAAGGTCTACGGCGTGGACTACGTCAACCTCGGCTACAAGGTCGGCGGGATGGTCACGATCCAGGCCATGGGCCGTGGCATCGAGGCCGTTTACCCCCAGGACATGTCCAATTTGGATTACGGGGATATCCCCCTCTTGAAAGGGGTCAAATCCCTCCAAAACCTCAAATACGTGATCTCGCTCTCCGCCGGCGATCCCGGTTTGACCGCCTGGATCATGGTGGCAGGCGACAAATACGACGTCCCGGTGGCGGGAGGCACGACAGCCGTCAGCGCGCCGGGCTTCCTGCCGTTCGTAAACGACCAGAAACAGCTCTACGGCTTGCTGGGCGGGCTCAAATCCGCCGCCGAATACGAATTGCTGATGGGCTACGAAGGCTCCGCCAGCCTGAACATGAACCCCCAATCCGTAGCCCACGTGCTGATCCTGCTGCTGATCGCGGTCGGCAACATCAAGGTCTGGCGCAAAAAGAAAGCGGACAAGGTTAAGGAGGCCGCCAATCATGGCTGATTTCATGACCGTCTTGGGAATCTGGCTGGGCGCCTATTTCACGCTCAGCATCTTCAGTTTCCTCTATAAGGACAATCCCTTTTACAAGCTCGCGGAACAGATCTTCGTGGGCCTTTCCGCCGGCTATTGGCTGATCTATTCCATCTACAACGTCCTGGTCCCCAACCTCTTTAACAAACTGCTCTTCGACTTTGGCAACAACGCGATCCTGCTGATCCCGCTGGCGCTGGGGCTGATGATGCTGCTGCGCATCTTTCCCAAAACGCAGTGGATCAGCCGCTACCCCCTGGCCATCGTGATCGGCACCTCCGCCGCCATCGCCTTGCTGCGCACTCTGCAGACCAATCTGCTCACCCAGATGACCGCCACCATGGTCAATCCCTTCCAGTTCGCCTCGGCGGTGGACGTGGTGGGCACGATCCTGGTCATCGTGGGAACGCTCTGCGGAATCTACTTTTTCTACTTCAGCAAGCAGCAGACAGGCGCCGCGGCCATTCCCTCCAAGATCGGGATCTGGTTTCTGATGATCAGTTTCGGCGCTTCCTTCGGTTACACCGTGATGGCCCGTATCTCTCTGCTGATAGGCAGGTTGGACTTTCTCTTGCGGGACTGGCTAAACATCATCAAATAACAGGAGACAACGATGCTACAACTGCACCAACGCTTCATCAAAGTGGCGAAGAAACTGCCCAGCCACATGGCTGTCTACGACCAGGCTACCGGCAAGGATTTCACCTACGGCAGGATGCTGATCGCCTCGCTGATCCTGAAGGAACACATCCAAAAGATCCGGGGCAAATACGTCGGCCTGATGCTGCCAACCTCGGCCGGATGCATGCTCTCGATCCTCGGAACCCTGTTCGCCGGCAAGATCCCCGTGATGATCAACTATTCCACCGGCGCGCTCGACAACTGCCGCTACGCCAGGGATAAATGCTCTTTCAAGACCGTCATCACCAGCAAAAAACTGCTGGAAAAGCTGAATCTGGAGCCGATCGACCACATGATCTTCATCGAGGACATCCTCACCAAGGTGACCGTGGTGGACAAGATCAAGGCGGCGATGCTCTCCAAGCTGCCCTACCTCATCCTCAAAGGCCTGGTCCACAGCGGCCCGCTTTCGGAGGTCAGCGTGATCCTCTTCACCAGCGGCAGCGAAAAGGAACCCAAGGCGGTCCAGCTTTCCCACAAAAACATCCTCCACAACGCCGACGCCGTGCCGCAACTGGTCCACCTCGACGAAAACGACGTGTTCATGGCGATCCTGCCGCTGTTCCACGTGTTTGGGCTCACCACCAACTTTTGGATCCCGCTGCTGCTGGGTTCCTCGATGGTGGCGCATCCCAATCCGCTGGAGTATCAGACCGTCAGCGGGTTGGTGCGCAAATACCGCGCCACCTTCATGACCGCCACGCCTTCCTTCTTCTACGGCTACCTCCAAAAATCCGATCCCGGCGACTTTGCCAGCCTGCGCTTTGCCATCGCCGGCGCGGACAAGCTCCCGGAAAAGGTCTACGAAGGTTTCCAGAAAAAGCACGGAATCGCCGTGTATGAGGGCTATGGCGCCACCGAAACCTCGCCGGTCATCAGCTCCACCTATCCCGGCGTCCACAAGCTGGGGAGCGTTGGCCCGCCTCTGCCCGGCGTGCAGGTCCGCATCCAGGACATCCACACGGACCGCGTCCTCGGCCCCAACGAGGAAGGCAAGATCCTCGTCAAGGGCGACATGGTGATGGAAGGTTACCTCGGCGATTATGAAGAGACCAGCCTGCGCATCCACAACGGCTGGTATGACACCGGCGACATCGGCGTGATCGATTCCGACGGCTACATCTGGCATCGCGGACGCCTGAAACGCTTCGTCAAAGTGGGCGGAGAGATGGTTTCGCTGGTCAAGGTGGAAGACGTCCTCAGCCGCCTGCTGCCGGAGGATGTGATCTGCTGTGTGGTGGACATTCCCAATCCGACCAAGGGCGCGGATGTAGTGGCGGCGGTCGCCAACGGCAATTTCGACATGAAAAAGGTGTTGCGCCAGCTCAAGAAGGAACTCCCCTCGATCGCCGTTCCCCGCCAGTTTTACGTGATCGAAGACATCCCCATGATGTCCAGCGGGAAAGTCAATTTCCGCCAGGTGGAAAAGATCTGCCGCGAACAAAGCGCCAAGGACGAAAAATCAAGCAAATAGACATAATCTGCACCCTCAACCCCGGACGCTTTGGCACCGAATTTCCGGTGGAAACGCTGGCCAGACTGCAACAAGCCGGGATGACGATGGTCCGCCTCAACGCGGCGCACACCAATTCGCCGGAGGTCCTCTACGGCTTTACGGAGCTGCTGAAGCTGCACTGCCCCGGGGTGAAGGTCATTTTGGACCTGCCCGGCGCCGACAACCGCATCAGCGGCCTTTCCGAACCCCTGACGCTGGCTCCAGGCGACACCCTCACGCTGCATGGCAGGGAGCTGCGCCTCACCACCACAGGCGTCGGCGTCGCTCCCGGCATCATCGAATCCGCCCGGCCGGACATGACCGTCAGCTTCATGAACGGCGAGATCGCCGGCTTGGTCATCTCCAACCACAACGGACTGGTGCGCCTCCATCTGCAGGACGGCGGCGTTTTGCGTCCCCAGGCGCACGTGAGCCTGGAGGGCCGTGATGGCGCTGCCGGCAGCGTGGATTGGGACCCGGAGCTGGTCCGCTTCGCGACGCTGGCGGGATTGGATTACCTGGCGCTGTCCTCCGTGGAGGATGAACAAGTGATCCTGGCGCTGAAGGCGCGGCTCCTCGCTCTGCGTCCAAATGGGCCCCTTCCGCGCGTGATCGCCAAGTTTGAGACCCTTGCCTCGCTCCACAATCAGGACCGCGTGATCGCGGCCGGAGACGCCTTCTTCGTGGCGCGGGGCGACCTCGGCTTCGCCATCCCCCCGGAAGCGATTCCTCTGGCCCAGAAACGCCTCATCGCCAGTTGCAACCAAGCCGGCAAGCCCGTCTTTGTCGCCACCCAGATGCTGTCCTCGATGGTGGAGCGCCTCTCCCCCACCCGCGCCGAGCTCTCCGACGTCGCCAATGCCGTCCTGGACGGAGCCGACGCCATCACGCTTTCCGAAGAGACCGCCATCGGCCGCCATCCGCTGGAGGTGGTCCAAACCGCGAGGAGGATCATCGACCGCACTCAACGCGGGCTGTCCGATCTTTTTTCCATACCCCTCGACCTCTCCGACGCCGATCTCATCGCTCGTCTGGAAAGCCTCTCCCCCGCCTTCAAACAGATCCTGGCGAGGGTGAAGGCCGTCGCGCGGGAAATCAGCCGCAACGGCTGGGCGGAAGCCAATGGGGGCAACTTTTCGATCAATGTGAGCGAGGCGGTCAATCAGCTCTACAACTCCCGTTCAGACTGGTTTTTGGTCTCGCGCACGGGCAGCCGCTATCGCGACACCGCCACCGACCCCGCCGCCGGGACCCTGCTGGTGGAGGTCTTTGGCAAAGCCGAAGGCTGCTATCCCCAGGGCGCCAATCCCACCTCGGAATGGAACTGCCACCGCGGACTCCAGATGCGCCGCTCCAAGGGGCCAAACAGCGCGTCTGTGGTGCTTCATTCCCATCCCGATGAAATCATCCGCCTCAGCCAATTGGAGCTCTATAATGACCCCAAACGGCTCTCTGCCGCCCTCTGGGAAGCGTTGCCGGAACTGCCGCTCTTCCTGCCCAAAGGCGTCGCTGTGGCCCTTTTCGCGCCGGCTGGCTCCAAACAGCTGGCGGAGTGCAGCCTCAAAGCCATCGGAGACCGCGACGCCCTTATCTGGCAAGGCCACGGATTGATCTGCCTGGGCCGCGACATCGACGAAGCCTTCGACAGGATGGAGGTGGTGGCCAAAGCCGCCAGGCTGCTGCTGATGCGGCTGGATGGGCTACAGACCTGATCGGTTCACAGCAACAGGTATGAGTAGGGATCGATAGAACTCTGATAACATGATCGACATGATCTGAATAGATTAGATATGAACAGGATGATCAGGATTTTTGTTATCTTTTGATCCGTTCAGATCAGCATTATCCGTCCAATCCGTGTGACTATCATCTAACAAGCTCTCTTTCAAACCGAGTGGGTAGATTAGGATTTGCGTTTCTGTGGGTAAGCAGTTATCTATCTCGATCAGCATATGTATCTTTCCCCATAGTCGGCGGTTAAGTGCAGTCTGATAATCATCATTATTGTGGTTGCCTCCGTTATTGAATCAGTTTACCCACTCGGTTTGAAAGAGAGCCAAAGAGCAAGAGTGAAAAAGAGCTGGGGCGGCAGCGATGCCTCCTGTTGGCCGTGGCGGCGGATTCCAATCCGCTGGGGCTGGGCGATCGGACCGGGTAGCCCGCTTTATGAAGCTGAGCCCCAAACCCGCGCCGGTTTCCTGTTGACAATAATCCCGCCCTTGAGGATTGGTATTGGGCAAGTATAGAAGGTGGTGAACCGATGAGCAAGAACGAAAGAACAGCGATCACGCCGACCCGGGCAGAAAACTACGCGGAGTGGTATCAACAGGTGATCAAGGCCGCCGATCTGGCGGAAAACAGCGATGTCCGCGGCTGCATGGTGATCAAGCCCTGGGGTTACGCGATCTGGGAAAACATCCAACGCGGGTTGGACGGTATGTTCCGTGAAACGGGGCACCGCAACGCCTATTTCCCGATCTTCATACCCAAGAGTTTTTTTGAAAAAGAAGCCGAACACGTGGAAGGCTTTGCCAAGGAATGCGCCGTGGTGACCCACAGCCGCCTGGAAAACGACGGAGCGGGCGGCCTCAAGGTGGCAGGCGAACTCGCCGAGCCCTACATCGTGCGCCCCACCAGCGAAACCATCATCGGCGCGTCCTTCGCCAAATGGGTCAATTCCTACCGCGACCTGCCCCTGCTGATCAACCAGTGGGCCAACATCGTCCGCTGGGAAATGCGTACCCGGCTGTTTTTGCGCACCACTGAGTTCCTCTGGCAGGAAGGCCACACCGTCCATGAAAACCATGCAGACGCGATGGTGGAGACCCTCAAGATGCTGGATGTGTATGCCGCCTTCGCGCGGGAGTATCTCGCTATTCCGGTGATCAAAGGCGAAAAGACGGAGAGCGAAAAGTTTCCCGGCGCCGTCAACACCTATTGCATCGAAGCCATGATGCAGGACAAAAAGGCGCTGCAGAGCGGAACCTCGCACTTTCTGGGGCAAAACTTCGCCAAAGCCTCAAACATCCGCTTTCAAAACCGGGAAGGGGAATACGACTTCGCCTGGACGACCTCCTGGGGCGTTTCCACCCGCCTGATCGGAGCGCTGATCATGGCCCACAGCGACGACAACGGCCTGGTGTTGCCACCCAAAATCGCGCCCGCCCACATCGCCATCATCCCCATCCACCGCAGCGAGGAAGAACGCGCGGCGGTCACGGAGCTGGCCGGGCGGATCGAAGCCGCTTTCAAAAACCAACATTTCGAAGATGTCCGCGTCTATACGGAAATGGACGATCGCGACCTCACCTCCAGCGAACGCAACTGGCACTGGATCAAAAAAGGGATCCCGCTACGCATCGAGATCGGCCCGCGCGACGTGGCCGCGAACAGCGTGATGTTGGCCCGGCGCGATCGCGAACCGCGCGACAAGCAGTCCCTGCCGGTGGACCAACTGGTGGAAACGTCGATCGCGGCGCTGGCGGACATGCAAGCCAACATCTATCAAAAAGCGCTGAAGTTCAGGGATGAGAACATCATCAGGATAGACAGCCGCGAGGATTTCTACCGCTTTTTCACCCCCAAAAACGCCGAACAACCGGAGATCCACGGCGGTTTTGCCTCCGCCCACTGGTGCGGCGGGGCGGATTGCGAAGAAAAGATCAAAGACGACCTCAAGGTGACCATCCGCTGCATCCCGCAGGACAACCCCCGCGAGGACGGCAGCTGCGTGTGTTGCGGCCAGCCTTCCACCCAAAGGGTGATCTATGCCAAATCCTATTGAAGCCCGCAACAGCGCCGTTATCAGCATCGGCAACGAGATCCTGCTGGGCAAGACGGTGAACAGCAATCTGGCCTGGCTGGCAGGAGAGCTCGCACTGTTGGGGCTGCCGGTGGAGTACTCGCTGACGGTGAAAGACGATCCGGGCGAGATCACCAACGCTTTACGGCAGTGTTGGGGCCGGTTTGACGTGGTGCTCACCACCGGCGGGCTGGGTCCGACCTCGGACGACATCACCAAGCACGCGATCGCCCAGTTCTTTGGCAAAGAGCTGATGTTTGACGAGGGCATCTGGGCGCACGTGGAGGCCCTCTTCGCGGCCAGAAACCTGCCCACGCCGCAGGTGAACCGCAATCAGGCGCTGCTGCCAGAAGGCTTCACAGCGCTGCGCAACGACTGCGGCACCGCTCCCGGCCTGTATTACAGCGAGGGCGACAAGTGTTTGTTTTCGTTCGCCGGCGTTCCTCTGGAGATGAAACACGTGTTCGAGACGCAGGTGAAGGGGATACTGGTTCAGAAGTACGGACAGGCGGACGCGGTCGTCCAGAAAACGCTGCACACCTTTGGGATCTCGGAATCCGCGCTGGCTGAGATCGTCGACGGAAGCGCCCTGCCAGCGGACGTCACCCTGGCCTGGCTGCCTCAAACCGGCAGGGTGGATCTGCGCTTTTACGGCCGCAGTCCGCAGGCCATAGAACAGGCGATCGCAACGGTCAGGCCTCCGTTGGAGCATCTGATCTGGGGCGTGGACGAAGACAGTCCGGCGTCTGTCCTCACATCCCTGTTGAAGCGGTTTGGGTACACTTTGTCGGTGGCGGAATCCTGCACCGGTGGCTTGATCCAAAAGCTGGTCACGGACCTCAAGGGAGCCTCAGAGGTCTTTTGCGGCGGGGCGGTCACCTATAGCGACAAACTCAAAACCGGCTGGCTGGGAGTGTCCGAAAGCACCCTGCGCCAGCACGGGGCGGTGAGCAACGAATGCGCGCTGGAAATGGCGAGGGGAATAAAAGCCTTGACAAATTCCCCGACGGCCATATCTGTGACGGGAGTCGCCGGTCCCACAGGGGGCACGGAAACGAAACCGGTCGGAACTGTTTGTTTTGGATTTTCAGTATCAAATGATCTTTGGAGTACCACTCTGATTTTTAACGGCGACCGCGAAACGATCCGGCACAAGGCGGCTGAATCTGCCCTCCTCCAATTGGTCAAATATTTGCAAGGAATGAACATTTGAGAGTTCTGATCGTCGGAAGCGGCGGCAGGGAACACGCCCTGGCCGTTTCCTTTGCACGGCACATGCCACCCGCGGACATCGCGGTGGCGCCGGGAAACCCCGGACTGGCGAGGGAATTTGCCTGTCTGCCGCTGCGCACGCATCAGGAGATCGCGGATTGGTGTCTGGCAACCCAGCCGGCTTATGTGGTGATCGGACCCGAACAGCCTCTGGCCGAGGGTTTGGTAGATTTGCTGCGATTCCAAGGCATCGCCTGCGTGGGTCCCTCCCAGGCGGCGGCGAGGATCGAAACCAGCAAAGGCTACACCAAGGATTTGATGGCCCGGCACGGCATTCTCACGGCGGAGTATCGGACCTTTTCGGACCTTAAGGACGCGGAAGATTATGTGACGGCCCAAGACAAGTTTCCCATCGTGATCAAGGCGGACGGGCTCGCTGCAGGCAAAGGCGTGACAATAGCCAAAGATCTGGACACCGCGTTGGCGGCGCTTCGCAAGGAGCTGGCCGGCGAAGGCTCCGCGGTGGTGATCGAGGAATTTCTGGAAGGCTGGGAAACTTCCCTCTTCGCCATCACAGACGGCACAGATTACGTTACGACGCTATTTTGCCAAGACCATAAACAGCTTTGCGACGGCGACCGGGGTCCCAACACCGGCGGCATGGGCGCTGTCTGCCCCCTCCACGCGGCCGAGCCCTACCGTGAGCAGATCGAGGCCCGAATCGTCTCCCCCATCCTGAAAGCCTTGCGGGAAGAGGGCTGCCCCTTTGAGGGGTTCCTCTATTGCGGGCTGATGATCACCCCCGAAGGGCCGCAGGTGGTCGAATTCAACTGTCGCCTCGGCGACCCCGAGACCCAGGCGTTGCTACCTTTGCTAAACACAGATCTGGACGCGGTCTGCCGCGCGGTGATCGAACGCAAAGTGGGTGGTCTCAAACTCGATTGGCAGGATCAGACCAGCGTCTGCGTGGTTTTGGCCTCTAAGGGGTATCCGGGCACTCCCGCCTGCGGGTATCCGATCACTTTTCATCCCGAAATGCACAGTCAGCTTTACTACAGCGGAGTCGGCGAAAGCTCCGGCGCTTTGGTCAACTGGGGCGGCAGGGTGGTTTCTTTGGTTGCCAGGGGCGAAAACCTCGAGGCGGCCAGGGCGACGGTCTATGGCGACACCGGCAAGATCGATTTTTACGGAAAAACCTTCCGCAGCGACATCGGACTGCGGGTCAACACTTTATAAAGGCGGTTCATCAATGAGATTCATCCTCTCCCTGTTGCTTCTGTTGCCGGTTATCTATCTCGGCGCGGGAGTCAGCCTGGTCTCTCAAACCCAGGAGGAACTTGTGCTGGAGTTCACCCTTCCGGAATACAGCATCGAACATCTTAGCAGCCAAGGGGCCACCTGGCACACCATTTCGAGCGATTTCGGCTCCGTACACTCCGAGCCTGGATACCCGGAACTGCGGGTTTTCAGCGAAGCGGTGGCGATCCCTGTAAACGGCGACATCGCCATCCAGGTCAGCAACGTGCGCAGTTCGACCCTGAGAAACATCAATCTGAAGCCGGGATACAAGATGTCTGTGGCCAACGAAGAGGTGGAATACAGCTTTCACCAGGACCTGCGCGCCTACCAAAACACCGGGCTTTATCCGTTGGAGATCGCGCAAAAAGGCGAACCGGCCTTCATCGGCGACCGCCGTTTCGTGTCTTTGCAGGTGTTTCCCTTTCAATACCGCGCCGCGGCGAAGGAATTGGTGATCAATACCAGTTTCACCGTTAGAGTGCGGATACTCGGCGATAAACGGGCCACCGGCAACTGGCAATTGAGCGAGAACATCATGGACGGCGCGGCGGACAGCTTTTTCATCAACAATGCCAGCTCCAAAGCCTGGCGGCTGCCCAAAAGCGTGGACAACAGCTACGCCCCACCCAAGGACGGAACCACGCTGGTCAACGAAATCCAGCTGGTGGTGAACAAGGAAGGCATCTACAAGATTGGCTACGACTATCTGAACGAATACATCACCACGATGACCGATTCCCTCGGCTCGATCATGGCCTGGGAACTCGATACCCTGGATCCCCGCAACTTGGAACTGAAGGACCGCAACGGCGCGATACCGATCCATTTCAGCGGTGAAACGGACGGAAGTTTTGATCCCGCGGACTTCTTTGAGTTTTACGGAGACCGGCACTACGGCGAGGACGGCTGGTCCGATGATTATACGGACGAGAACGTCTATACGCTGTATCTGAAAAACAGCCTGGGCGCGCGGATGGCGATCGAAAACGGCGGTTTGATAGTAGCGGACGCGGCGCAGTACATCGTTCCGGACGCCTATGAATCCACCGAGCATTTTGAACAGCAGATCATTTTCGATAAGCTGGGCAACGGCTGGAAATCCAACAATCCCAACTTTTTCAAAGAGGATACCTGGTTTTGGAGAAAAATAAACGCTCCCGACCTGGACATCATCCCCTTTGACCTGCAGTATCCCAAAGACAGCACCGTTCGCACGGCCAGCGCCAAAGCGGTGCTGCACGGCCTCACCTACGCCGAAAGCCTTCAACCGGGGCAGTTTGACCATGAGGCCACAGTCCGCATCAATCAGGCCATGGTCAATACCCACACCTGGGTTGGGCAGACGGAAAAGATATTCAACAACCAGAATCCCATCGCCAATTCCTACTTCCATCACGGCACCAACAACATGTACATCAGCCTGACGGGCAACACCGTGTCCGGCACCAGGGAACAGGTGCTGCTGGACTATCTGGAACTCACCTACTGGCGCGAATACAAGACCAGCCAGGACAAAATCAAGTTTTCCAAACCCTCCAACCGGCCCCCGGGACTGTATCAGTTTGAGATCGAGGGATTCAGCGGCAGCGACGTATCCGTCTACAAGATCGGATCCAGCATCATGAGCAACCTCCAAGTCGAGCCCTACAACATCGAGGGCATGGCGCCCTGGACCGTTACGCTGCAGGACAGCGTGTCCTCCACCTCGGTCAAGTATTACGCCGTGACCGAAAGTCAAAAAAACAAGCCGCTCGAGATCAGGCTAAATTTCCCTTCAGACTTGCGAAATCCCGCCAACAGCGCGGACGTGATCCTGGTTTCCCGGCGCGACTTTTTGGATGCGGAAGGGACCGATCTGTTGGTCAGCCTGTGGGAAGACAGCAACCACACTGTGGCGAAAGTTGACTATCAGGACATTTTCGACGAATTCAACGGCGGGATCCGAGCCGCGCAACCGCTGAAAGAATTCTTCTCCTATGCCTACAACAATTGGGCATCCCCTCAGCTAAAACATATAGTTCTGCTGGGTGAAGGGGTGAACGACGAACGCGACCACAGCCCGGCGCGCAAATATACCGTGATCCCGATCAAGATGAACTGGACCTCCACCCACGGCCTGACCGCCAGCGACAACTGGTACGCCTGTCTGGTCGGCGATGACATCGTTCCGGACGTCAACATCGCCAGGATCAACGTCTGGGAAGCAGAGCAGATCCTGGATTACGCGAACAAGGCCGACGCCTATCGCAACGATCCCCAGACCTCACGGCTCTGGAACAGCCATCTGACCTTCTCCTCCGGCGGAAAGATCACCGACGCGCAGGACATCTTTGCCCAGCAATCCGAACGCATCAAACGCGCCAACGTGCCCAAAGACTACCGCGTGACCAGGGTTTACACCACCCGCGCCACCTACGGCGAAGATTACTTTGGCGGAACGTTCGACCTCAAGGACGCCATCAACTCCGGCACCCAGTATCTGCAATTTATGGGCCACGGCGGCGGCCGCATCTGGGCGGACTACAACCTGTTCAATTTCAACGACGTCGCCACCCTGAACAATCAAACCTATCCGATCGTACTCAGCCTGGCCTGTTACGCCTCGGCCTGGGACACCAACGGCGGAGCCAGCATCAGCGAAGCGCTGATCCTGGAGCCGGAAAAAGGCGCCATCGCGACCCTGGGCTTCAGCGGATTGGGCTATCTGAGCCCGGATGAGGACTGGGGCCACGCCATCACCGAAGCCTTGTTCAAACATGACTTTGACACCCTTGGCGATGCAACTCGCTTTGCCCTGGCAAGGTTTTACGTAACCACCACCTCCTCCCTCGCCCGTTATGCCTGCATCAACGGCGCGGCTTTGCTTGGTGACCCATTGATCAAACCCAGGAAGCCGAATCCGGGGATACCGGTAACCGCGGCGGATTACATTGTGCAGGCGGGACAGACGCTTCAGGTGAACGCCGTGTTTCCGACCGACGTCACGGCCGCCCGGCTCTACATCATGAAAAACAACGAAAAGATATTGAACGTGCCCTATGACCTGCCCGTCATCGGCGGAAATTTCTCGGGGACCTACACCGTGCCTGCAAGCGACTCGCTGCCATCCACCCGCATCATCTATGTGGCCGGCTATTCCCAGACCGGCGAGTATGTCGGCCGCTCCGTGTTTGGAGTAGGCAGGGCCGCCCTGACGCATCATGCCACAAATCCCGCCAGCCCCGCCTGGACAGATTCGGTGAGCTTCATTGGCAAGGTGTTCAGCGATGAGCCAATCATCTCCATGACCTGCAAAGCGCGCACCGACTCCCTCGGCGGCAGCCCGACCTGGGTGACTTTGCCCATGCAGCAACATCCCGAGATCGAAAACGCGTACATCACCACCCAGAAACTTGCTCCGCAAAACACCGGCAAAGAGATAGCCTGCAAATACATCGCCGTAACCCCCTCGGGGAATAAGGAGTCCGCCCTGGCCTATTATGTAGTCCGCGGACCGGAAATGCAGCTCGCGGACATCAGGCTGGAAACCAGCGCCACAGCGCCCACGCTCAAAGTGCTGGTCAGAAACATAGGGGATGCCGCCTCCACGGTTACCGACCTTCGCCTCTACACCAGGCCGTTGGGGGGGACGCAGACCCTGTTCGCCACCCACGATTTGCAGCCTGTGCAAGTGGATGAAGAAAGATGGGAAAGTTTTGACCTCACGGGCTTAGCCAACGGAGAAATCTTTTTTGAGGTTCGGGTCAACGTGTCCAACGCTTTCCCGGAATGGGCCCCCACCTACAATCAATCCCTGACCAACGTGATCTCTCTGACCGCAACCTACAATTTCTACACGGTCACCGGATCCGGGGCGACCATCGGCAGCACGGACGGCAATCTGGTCTGCGAAGTGCCTTCGGGACTGGTTTCCACCGGTCAAAACGCCCTGTTCTACATAGACAACCTTGGGACTTTCGAGGCCAACAACCAGCCGGACATTGCGGCGATAAGGCTGCGGACCTTCGATACAACCTCGAATGACCTGCCGTCACAAGCCTACGAAGTCAGCACATTGAATCCCGACCTGGCGGATTCCACCGGTACCCTGATCAATAACAAAAAGCTGAAGCTAACCTATTTCTACAGCGTCACCGACCCCGAAACCCAGGCTGCGGAAGCCGACAACGATTTCAAGATCTATCGCTGGGAAGCCGACGGCCGAAAGTGGATACTGCAAAACGGGAATACGTCCATTTCCGACGATAAGGTGATCTGGGAAGTCAGCAAGCTGGGAATCTATACGATCTACAAAAACAACGACCGCATCCGGCCTTCGATCGACGTCAACGTGCAAGACCAGGAATTCACCATCGGAGGCTATGTTTCGGGAACCGGAACCATCTCGTTGCTGCTCAGCGACGCCAATGGCATCGATGTTTACGACAGCACCATCCGCCTGTATCTGGATGACAACGAGGTTTCGCCCGAAGATTACGTGATCTCGCTCAATTCGGACAATGTGAACCGCATCCCGATCAAGTACCAGCTGAATATCGGACGCGGAAACTACACCCTGCAGGTCCACTGCAAGGACGTCAACGGCAATTTCAACGCCCGCGAAGTCCAGTTCATTGTCAACGACACCTTCGACATCACGAATATTGGCAACTACCCCAACCCAGTTTTGGGCAGGGCGCAAGACCCCAAAAACGACGGCCGGACGAGATTTACCTATGTCCTGACCGACGCGGCGGACGAAGTGACGATCAAGATCTATACCGCCGCGGGAAGATTGGTCAAGACCTTCAAAAACCTGCCCACCGGAGTCGGGTATCACGAGTACCCCAGAACGCTCTACGGATGGGATTGCACGGATGAAACGAACAGCGCTCTGGCCAACGGAGTCTATTTTTACAAGGTCCTGGCCAAAAAGGGCAGCAAGAAGATTGAAAAGACAATGAAATTGGCGATCCAAAAATAGGAACGAAGATGAAAAAGATTACTTTTAGCCTCATCGCACTGGCGCTCTTGACCCTCCCCCTGTTCGGCGGCAGGTACGCCGGCGATTTTATGATGATCGGCGCCGGCGCCAGGTCTCTGGGCATGGGCGGGGCATTCACAGCCCTGGCCAACGACGGCTCCGCGATCTATTGGAATTCAGCGGGATTGGCCCAGCTCCGGGAATCGGAACTGTCGGTCATGCACGCCTTTCTGTATGGCGGCATGGCCATGTACGACAATGTCACCTTTTGCCAGCCGCTGCCAAACGACGTGACCATCGCGGTGAACGCCACCCTGCTGTCTGTTTCGGAAATTCCCTATTTCGATGAACGCTATTTGATCGGGACCAATGTGGACCAGCGCATCAACAACAGCAACTATCACCTCCCCGGCGTTCCCGACGAGACTTTTGCCAGTACCGACCAGCTTTATCAGATCGCTTTTGCCAAAGGCATGCACTATGACGCGAATCTGGGCTGGCTGTTTTTCGAGGTCCCCCTGGATTTTAATGCCGGACTCAACTTCAAGTTCATCAAGCGTTACATGGAAGGCATCAAAAAGGAAGGCCTGACCGAATTGAAACCCTGCCGGGGATCCGGCACGGGCATCGATTTAGGGTTCAAAGTGCGAACAGACATGGCAGTTCTCTTTGATTGGGATGAGCTGGGCAAGCTTGATCTGGGGCTGAATTTTCAGGACATCTCCGGCACCAACATCACTTGGGACACCGAATCCGAGCATAAGGACGAAGTATTGTTCAACACCAAGCTGGGAGTTTCGGTTTCCCAACCCCTGCCCGCGTTGAAATCCGAACTGACTCTTTCTTACGATTACGATTACGTCTACGAAGGAACGAGGCACTACGGCGCACAATGGAGCTACAGCGACCTGGGCAGCCTGCGGGCCGGGTATTACGATAAAAACTTCACGTGCGGCGCAAGCGTGAACGTCTACGGCGTTGGCCTCGACTACGCCCTGGTCACCAATCCTGTCGGCATCACCAACCGGGTGGGCCTCAGAGTCTATTTTTAGGAGTTTACGATGAAACGATCCATGTTACTACTCCTGATCGCGGTCTCCCTGATCTTGTTTTCCTGCTCCGGCAAGGAAGAGGATTACAAGGACAAGACACCCCCCGCCAATCCCACAATGCGGCCCCATCTGGGGGATACGGGCGACCCCGTGGTCTCGTATCTGGGACAGGACTATATCATCAACGAAGAAAACAACGGCATCGACACCGTCCCCGACGAAGACTGGTTGAGGATCATGTGGGAACCCTTCATCGACACCGATCTGAGCCACGTCAAGGTCTACCGGTTTGACCAGATCAACGAAGAGCCGGTCCTGGTCGACTCAATCCAGGCCTCCGCGCAGTATTATCTGGATAGCTCCAACGATCTGAACCCGGGAATCTGGTATTCCTACTTCATCGATCTGGTGGATTTCTCCGGCAACGTGGCGACTTCGGATACCGTTTCCTACGCGCTGCTCAGCAAGAGCATCCCCTTTTCCCCGCCCAACGGCAGCACCATCGCCTCCACCGAGGCGGTTTTCCAATGGTATACCAGCGGCGTCGCTTCCAAATACCGCCTGCTGCTGATGGACGAATTGGGAAACTACGTGGGCCATCAGGACCTCGATGTGGCCACAGAGGAAAACCCCCTGCAGATAACCATGCCCAACAACCTCATTCAACAGTACTCCGGACGCAGCCTGCGGTGGAGGGTTGACGCCTTCGAGGTAGACGGCAACATGAACATGCAGACCATGGGTTCCGAATCCAACGAAATGATCGTGCACATCCAATGAATGAATCCCTGCAAGCTGGCAAACTGCTTTGCGCCCAGGCAAAACCGGCGATTTTAATGGCTTACAAAGCTGTCCGGACCCTGCGCGTAAGATTGTAACTCAAAGCTGTCAAGCCAGATACAGATTTATCTTGACGTAAAACAACACTTTGCAAACCTAAGAAAAAACTATAGAAAAGAGGCTACGGTGAAGAAAATACTGCTGATGCTCATCTTGGGCTGCCTGACACTGGCCATGTTCGCTCAGACCCCTACAACGGTCATATCCGCGAGCAGCATTTCCGCGTATTCCTACGAAGGAAACCGGAGCGGAGTGGAAAGGCTCAAGATGAACGTGTACATTTTGGGTCAGGTTGCCAAGCCTGGGCTCTACCTTGTTCCCGACGACACAGATTTTATCACGCTTCTGGCACTCGCCGGAGGCCCCAAGGAAGACGCCAAGCTCTCCAAGATCAGGATCATCCGCCCGGCTAACACCAACATCGACACCAAAGCGGACGCCAAGGTGATCTGGATCAATTTGAAGAAGTACATGGATACCGCAGACAACAAGTATCTGGCCACCGACGTCAAGATTTCCAAGGAATTCAACGACGCGACCGGCGAAGAAAAAGAAAGCACCATCTACGATCTTCGCCTGCAACCTGGCGACACGGTCATTCTTTCGGGCACGATTTTCTACGCATTCAGCAAAGTCGCGGATTTTCTTTCCAAGGCAGCCATAGCCCTCAGTGTTTATAACTTAGTCACCAGTATCTGATAGGAAAAAACATGGAACAACAGAACCTACCACCCACTCAACAGGATGAGATAAAACTTTCCGATTACCTCAGGATCATCCTCCAGTATCGCTACCTGATCGTCTTGATCTTCTTGCTGGTGCTCGCCCTGACCATCATTTACACAGCCCGTCAACCGAGGATTTACTCCGCCAGCGCCAGGATTTTGCTGGAGAACAAAAGCACCGGCGCCGACATCCTGTTCATGACCACGCAGGGTACGGGCAAAAACTATATCAACAACCAGATCGAACAGATCAAGAGCAAACCGGTGCTATCGGCCGCCTGGGACATCATGAAGAAGTATCCGGACTGGGAATCTTTCCCTCTCAGTTCTTCCGATGCCTCCGCAGCCAGCCTGGGCAGGGTCAAGGTCGAGTCCAAACGCGACACCGACATCCTTTCCATGTCCTATGAATCCACCAATCAGGGCGAAGCGATGTCCGCGGTCAATTCCATCGCCGAGGCCGTGGTGCAGCAAAACACCCAGTTCGCGCGCCTGGAATACACCACCATCCGCGAATTTCTGGGCGAGCAATTGGATCTGATCTCCCGCCGTTTGCAGATATCCGAGGATGACCTCAGAGAGTTCAAAAACGAAAACAAACTCGTTGAACTCACCGAGACCACCCGTTCCTGGATCGAACAGTCATCGGATGTCGAGGCCGAATACGAAACCGCCCTCACCGATCAGGCGGTCAAAGCCAAGACCCTGGATCTGCTGAAAAAGCAGCTGCGGGATCAGGATTCCCTCCTGGTGCAGGTGGATAACGTGCTCCAAGCCCCTTACATCGAGGAACTCAGAAAGCAGATCACCAACACCCAAACCACAATCGCCAAGCTGCGCACCAACGAGAATTACCAGGAAGACCATCCTCAGATGAAGCTCCTGCAGGAAGAACTGACCAAGACCAAGAACACCCTGGACCGCGAGGTCAAAAAATTCATCTCCATCTCCCTCAATCAGGACCCTCTGGCCAAGCGCAACGAGCTCATCTCCAAGATCGTCCAGGCCAATGTGGAGCTGGAAATGGCCCGCACCACGGTCAACGGACTGCAGCAGACCCGCGACATCTATGACGAACGGATCATCACCCTGCCGGATAAAGAACTCGAGCTGGCGCGCCTTGTCCGCAGCATGAGCCTGGATGAAAAGATCTACGGCATCATGATGGAGAAATACGAGGACGCCCGCATCGCCGAACAGGCCAAGGTTGGCACGATCAGGATCATCGATTACGCGGAACGCCCGACCTCGCCGATCAAGCCCCGCATCCCGATGAACATGCTGGTGGGCATCATCCTGGGGCTAGGTCTCGGCATCGGCGCCGCCTTCCTGGTCCACTCCCTGGACACCAAACTCCGCACCCTCGAGGACATGGAAAACTACGTCCGGCTGCCGATCATGGGCACCATCCCTTTCATCCAGGAATCCGAATCTCGGATCATGGAGTTTAACAACATGATCGAACAGGCGGAGGGCGACAACAAGGAGCAGCTTAGCAAATCCCTCCATTACGTGATGATGCAGCTGGTCTCCCACTACGCGCCAAAATCACCCATCGCGGAGGCCTACCGCACCCTGAGGACAAACATCCTGGCCAAAAAACTCACCGGCAGCACCACTTTGCTGGTCACCTCCTCCGGGCCCAAGGAAGGCAAATCGACCACGATCGTCAACCTGGCCATCACGCTGTCTCAAATGAACAGCAAGGTCCTGTTGGTGGACATGGACATGCGCAGGCCGGTCATCCACTCCAAGTTCGGTATCGAAAAAGAGAACGGGCTCAGCGATTACCTCATCGATCCGGACGTCGCCTTCGAACAGGTGGTGAAAAACTCCGGGATTCCGAATCTGGACGTCATCACCAGCGGTTTTGTGCCGCCCAACCCCTCGGAATTGATCTCTTCGTCCCGCACGGACAAGCTGATCGAAGAGATGCGCGCCAAGTATGACTACATCCTCTTCGACACGCCTCCGATCATCGCGGTGACGGACGCCCTGATCCTGACCAAGAAAGTGGATCTGACCTTCATCGTGGTCCGCTGCGGATTCACCGAAAAGGGAATCATCAAGCGCACCAAGGAACTGATGGAAAACATCAATGCCACCATCGACGGCATCATAGTCAACGGCATCTATGTCCAGAAGTTCTACAACAAGCAGAACTACTATTACTATTACTATTACTACTACTATTACTATGGCGAAGACGCTCCCAAAAAGTCCAAGAAAAGTCCTTTCAAGGGCTCACGCAAAGATAAACCTCTTTCTTGAGGTCCTGGGCAAGCTTCCAGGCGGATTTCACCGTATCGAGACACTGCTTTGCAGTGTCTCGCTTTATGATGAGCTGAAATATGCTTTGACAAAAAGCCCGGGGGTAAAATTATGGTGCAACGTGCCTGAACTGGCAGGGGAAAGCAACCTTGCCTTCAGGATCGCGGAACGTTTACGCCGCACCTTTCAACCCGAAACCGGAATCGAGATCCAGCTTCACAAGCGGATCCCCCTCGCGGCGGGATTGGGAGGCGGTAGCAGCGATGCCGCGAACGTGTTGCTAACGCTGAATCACTTGTGGAACCTGAACCTGGACAACCGGGACCTGGAGGCCATAGCGGCAGAGTTTGGCAGCGACATCGGCTTTTTTCTCCAGGGTGGAACAGCCTGGGGCACCAACCGCGGGGAAAGGATCGAAACCGTCGCCGATATCGCGATCGACAACATTCTGCTGGTCTATCCGAACCTGGAGATATCCGCCGCCCAGGCCTATGGAGCGGTGAAGATCCCGGCTTCGAACCAGGCCAGGGCTTATCGGCCCGAAGCATGGCTGGATACATGTTTCAACCGCTTGGAAGCCGGCATCCGCGAGGTTTATCCAGAAGTTGACGGCGTTATCAGAAAAATGCTGCGTATGGGTGCCAAACCGGCGCTCATGAGCGGCAGCGGATCGACCTGCTTTGGAATATTTGACAATGCTGACGAGCTCACAACCTGTCAGCAGTGCTTCAACCAGGCAGGATACTGGACAATGAAAGTTAAGACTATGACAAGGAACGAGTATCAAAGTGTATTCAAAGCTTAAACTGATCACCGGTAAAGCCAACCTCGCCCTGGCAGAGGAAATCGCACGTTACGCGGGAATTCCGCTCGCCGACATCGATCTGTTTAAATTTGCCAACGACGAGTCCTTTGTCAAGATCAACGACAACGTCCGCGGCGCGGATGTCTTTGTCATCCAGCCCACTTGCCGCCCGGTCAACGACAATCTGATGGACCTGCTGATCATCATCGACGCCCTCAAGCGGGCCTCCGCGCAAAGGATCAACTGTGTGATCCCCTATTACGCCTACGCCCGTTCCGACAAAAAAGACCAGCCCCGCGTGCCCATCACCGCCAAGCTGGTGGCCGATCTGCTGACCATGGCCGGAGCCGACCGGATCATCACGGTGGACCTCCATGCCGAGCAGATCCAGGGATTTTTCAACATTCCCGTCGACCACCTCTACTCGATCCCCAGCTTCGCCCGCTATTTTCAAAGCATGGTGATCGAAGACCCCGTGGTCGTTTCGCCGGATTCCGGAGGCACCAACCGCGCCAGGGCCCTGGCCAAACGGCTGAATTGCGGTTTCGCCATCGGCGATAAGCGCCGCACCGGCAATGACGGCCAGACCGAAATCCTGAACATCATCGGCGACGTCTGCGGCAAAACCGCCATCCTGTTCGACGACATCATCGATACCGGCGGCAGCCTGATCAAGGTTGCCAAGGTGCTGCGCGACAAAGATGTGAGTGAGATTTACGCCGCCTGCACCCACGGCGTGCTGTCCGGTTCGGCAGTGGCCAACATCGAGGCTTCGCCGATCAAAAAGCTGTTTGTGACCAACACCGTGCCCTTGCCGGAAAACGCCGCCCACTGTGATAAAATCGTCCAGCTCTCCATTGCGGAAATGCTGGCCATCGCGATAAAGAAAGTACACATAGAAGAATCCCTCAGCATTCTGTTCAGATAGCTGAGGAGATTGGAGGAACAAATGATCTACACTCTCGAAGCAAAACAGAGAACGACAACCAAGAAAAGCGAACTGACTGCCCTGCGCAATGAAGGCCTCATCCCGGCGGTCCTTTACGGCAAAGACGTGAAGTCCACCCCGATCGCGGTCGACAGGGCCGCTTTCATGAACTTCTACAAAAAGAGCTTCAACGAAATGACTTTCTACGAGATCATGCTCGATGGAAAGAAGTACCACACCATCCTCAAGGACAAACTGATCCATCCCGTGCAGCGCAACATCCTGCACATGGACTTCATGGTCATCCAGGAATCCGCTCTGATGGAGTTCGACATCCCGATCCAGTTCATCGGCGAAGCCGCCGGAACCAAGGAAGGCGGTTTCACGGACATCATCCAGCGCAGCATCAAAATCATCTGCCGCGCCAAAGACATCCCTGAAGAGATTCAACTGGACATCTCACCGCTCCATGTGGGCGCTTCCCTGCACGTGAAAGACCTGCCCCAGGGCGCCTGGCAATACAAAGACCATGCCGATGTCACCCTGGTGGTGATCCACGCCAAGGCAGTGGCTGAAACCACGCCGGTAGTTGAACCTGTTCCGGCGGAAGAACCTGCGGCGCCGAAACCAGAATAGCAATGAAATTGATTATCGGATTGGGGAACATCGGCAGTGAATACGCCCAGACGCGTCACAACGCCGGTTTCCTCTGTCTCGATAACTGGGCTGCCAGGCGCAATCTCGGCTTCAGCCGCGACCGCCTGTTTGATTTCCTGACCTTGAAAAACGCCCGCGCCATCAAACCGCTCACCTACATGAACCGCTCCGGCCTGGCCCTGGCGGAAGCGTTGCGCCGTTGGAAGATCACGGAATCGTTGGTCATCTGCGACGACATCGAACTTCCCCTGGCCAGCGTCAGGATCCGCAACGGCGGCGGCGATGGCGGCCACAACGGCTTGAAATCGCTGTTCGAGGCCCAACCGCCGGAAGATATCAAGCGCATCCGCATCGGCATCGGCAGAGGCCAGGAAAACCCGCGCGACTATGTCCTGGACCAGTTTCAGGAAGGCGAGTTCGAACTGCTCAAACCGAGCCTGGACCTGGTCTGCGGACTGATCGACACCTACATCAACCGTGATTTCGGCGAAATGCTGAATCAATATAGCAAATGGAAAAAATCCTGTTCCGGCGAGAAGACTCCCGGAATCATCTGTCCATAGGAGGAATAGAATGACCAAAAACTACGAACTGATGGTGATCTTTTCACCCAAGCTCAATGAAGACGAAGCCAACAAGATGAACGAAACAGTCCTGGCCCTGGTCACCGACCAAGGCGGCGAGATCGTGAAGACCGACCCCTGGGGCCGGCGCCTGCTGGCTTATCCCATCAACAAGGTACAGGAAGGATACTACTTCGTGAATTACCTCAAGATGGAATCCACCAATGTCAAAAACGTCAAGCACCAGCTTGGCATCAGCGAGCATGTCATCCGCCACATGTTCATCGTCAAAGAAGATTAGGAGGATTCAATGGCTGATCTGAAATTGCCCCGCATCAACAAAGCCATGATCGCTGGCCGCATTGTCAACGACCTGGAACTCAAGTTCACCCCGAAGGGAACGCCCGTATTGAAATTCAGGGTTGCCGTCGATAGACCTTTTAAAGACGACTCTGACCAATGGCAGCAAAGCACTTCTTTCATCGATGTGGTGCTCTGGTCTGAACGGGCTGAAAGGCTCGCCAACAACGCGCACAAAGGCAGTGCCGTGATAGTTGAGGGCCGGATTGAAACCCGCAGTTATACAGACAACAACAATATCAACCGCACGGCTTTCGAGATCATCGCGGACAACGTACAAACCCTGGAATGGAAGCCCAAAGACGGCGAGGCCGCGCCCGAAGACGCCCCCCTGCCGGAAGAGGAACCCCACGCTGCCAGCCAGACCAAAGACGACGTCCCATTCTAATACAGGAGAATATGATAAATGAATCTTACCGATAGAAAAAAGAAGTTCACCCGCAAGAAATACTGCCGCTTTTGCGCCAATACCGAGATCGTGATCGATTACAAGAACCTGGACGTGATGCGCCAGTTCATTTCGGATGTGGGCAAAATCGACCCCGCCCGTCTGACCGGAACCTGCGCCAAACACCAAAGAAAGCTCACCGCCGAGATCAAGCGCGCCCGCCAGATGGCCCTGTTGCCCTACGTAATCGAATAGTGAGCCTGCTACCCTTGCTGCTGGGCGGCCTGGCCGTCCTGAACCCGTTCATCGGGCTGATCCTGATGATGATCTATTGCGGTCTCTGCCTTAGATACAACACCGGCAATCCCGGCACCTCGCTGCTGCTGTTTATCGTGCTGCCCGTTGTCGCCGCCACGCTTTCCCGCCAGAACACGGGAATCCTGGTGATGGCAACGGACGCCGTATGCGGAGCGGGACTGGCTTCCGTGTTGTTCGTTCTGGCCCTCCGGCGCCGGCAGAGCCTCTGGGCAGCGTTTGCCCAGGCCGCGATCCTGATCATCCTCTACGGAGTGGCAAGGTATTTCGTCTTCGGCAGCTATCTCAGCCTTGCCAACGATCAGGCGGTCGCCGAACTGACCCGGCGCTTGCCGGGCCTGTATCAGAACCAGAATGCCGCGTTTGCCCTGGCGGCGACGCGTTATCTCTGGCCGGCGAGTTGGACCGTGCCCCAGTTGGTGGCCCTGTTTCTGGGTTTCGTGCTGTTCCAAAATCTGAACGGTATCAGATTTGACTGGAAGCAAGTGCGCCTGCCCGGTTACTACAATCTCCTGATCCTGGCGGTTTTGCCCCTCTATCTGGTCCCGGCGCTGCGCCCGGTGTTTGTCAACACTTTGGTGGCGCTGCTGGTCCTGCCTGTAATCCAGGGCATTGGGGTGCTGACGAGTTATCTCTCCAGCGTCATCGCGAACAAGGTTATCCTGGTCCTGCTGATGCTGGTCCTAATCTCAAACTTCTATCTGGTCGCGCTGGTCGGCTTTGCCGACATCTGGCTCGACTTCAGAAAAACAACCATAAAAGGAACTACCGCATGAAAGTTATTCTACTGAACCACATAGATAAAGTCGGCAGAAAAGGCGAAATAGTCACGGTCAAACGCGGCTACGCCCGAAACTTCCTCATCCCGCGCGAACTCGCTCTCTATGCCACTCCGCAGAACATGAAACAGCTTGGTTCGATCCAGGCCAAGGCCGAGGAAGAGGAGCAAAAACTGCTGGCTGAGCTTAAAAAGCTTGACGATAAGATCAGATCGATCAGTCTGGCGTTTGTGCGCAAAGTGGATGAAAATGACCATATGTTTGGATCCGTTTCCGAGACAGACATTCAGACCGGACTCCAGGCACAGGGCGTGAACATCCACAAATCAGCCATCCTGATGGAAAAGCACATCAAAGCCTTGGGCGAAAGCCAGGTCCAGATTCGTCTGCACCGGGACATCGTCTCCGAACTTCTGATCAAGGTCGAAAGAGAAGCCCGGGAAGCCGCGCCGACCCCTCCGGAAGAGGGGGAAGTCACGCCTCCGTCCCTCGCTGAGACGGAACCCGAACCAGGCGAGATTCTCGACGAAGACGAAATCTAATACAGGGAGAATCCCATGAAAAATATGTGGTTTTACTTGCCGAAAGTGCTGGGAGCGATCTTATTGCTGGCCGCGCTGACCATGATCGGCGCCGGCGGCAAAGCTCCGCTCCTGTTCGCGGTCTTTTTTCTGGTCGTGTTCGCGGCCCTCTTTCTGCTGAATAAAAGCACCAAAACCAAGACCCACGAAAGCGGCTCCGGCACGATGCTGTCCAAAGTGTTTCAATTCGTCAGCCTGATCGTTTTCCTGGCCTTCCTGTCTCTGATGGGGGCCGGAAACAGGCAGAACGTCCCGTTTTTCGCGTTGTTCTTCATCGCGGTCTTCGCGGCGGTCTATCTGCTGAACAAGAGATCAAGCCAAAGCGCTCGCGAGGAAAAGACCAGTTCATTCTGGATGTACATAACCCAGATCGTTGGCCTGATCCTGTTCATGGCTGTTCTTGCCTCACTGGGGCTAATCCATGGCATAGTCGGCTATTTGGTTTGGTTGTTGGTGATCGCGGCGATCTTCCTGCTGATCTACCTGATCGTGAAAAACCGGAAAAAGCCTGGCCTGGCCACTGAAGGCAGCCCTCTGCTGAAGAAACTTCTGGGCATCGTGCTGGCCATCCTGGCGATCCTGCTTCCCTTCCTGATGGTCAAGGGCGGCGGCGTTGTCGGCCTTCCGGCCGGAAATCAGGCGATGGCCTGGGGTTTGATCATCCTGGCGATCATCGTCTTCGCCGGACTCACCGTTCTCGCCAACACGCTGGTCAACCGCAAGAATTCCACCGGATCCAATCAGGTCCTCGGCTATGTTCTGATGGTGATCGCGGCGTTGATCCCCGGCGTCCTGATCATGATCGCGGATAAAAACTCCAACGGTTACGCCCAGGGTTACTTCGCGGCTTTGGTGGCGATGGTCCTGGCCTACTTTTCCCGCAGCCTGATCGTCCCAAAAAGCTGATCGCTTTGTCATCCTGAATTCAGAGCCATGATATTCCTTGCCGCCAGCCTCTGGTTGGGCCTGCAGATAAGGTTTATCATGGCTCTGCCCTTTTACCGTCCCATAATGAGTAATTCGGGGTTCACAACTGTCACTCACCGGTCACGCCTCTGCCCCACTCCGTTTTTATGCTCTCGGTGTTGCAGAGCTTTCAGCCGCCATCAGCCGTTTTCGGCTGGTGCTCCCCTCTTGAGATGGGGCAAGCCCATTCCGGGCCTACAGTCAGTTACCCGGAGGGGATGCCTGGCGACCGCCTGTGGCTCCGGTTGAGATCGATGGCTTTTTCCTCTGTTTCCGGGATCCAAAACCGCCTCCTGCTGCGCATCGCCGGCGGAAAATACCAGAGCTTCATCAGCCTATACCGAGCCTGGCAGGGAATCGTGGGCGACCTGCTGGCGACCAAATCCCACCCCTTCCGTTTTTATCAGTCCGTCCTCTATATCGCCGTCCAAAACAATTCCTGGCAGCAGGAGCTGTTTTTGCGCAAAAATGACATTCTGAAGCAATGCCGCGCCAAGGTCGGAGAAGAGATCAAAGACATCATTTTCCTGATCCGGAGCTAATCATGAGAACCATTTCCATCGCTCCCTCGGTGCTTTCCTGCGATTTTGGCAGGCTGGCCGCCGAACTGGAGGCGGTCTCCAGCGCTGACCTGGTCCATCTGGACATCATGGACGGCCACTATGTGCCAAACCTTACTTTCGGCGCCCCCCTGGTCAAAAAGATACGGGAACTCACGCCACTCCCATTGGACGCGCATTTGATGGTCACCAATCCGGCCGCTTATGTGGATAGCTTTGCCGCTCTCGGCGTCAACTGGATCAGTTTCCATCAGGATTGCGAGCCTCACAGCCACCGCATGGTCCACCGCATCAAGTCCCTGGGCATCAAGGCAGGCGTCGCCGTCAATCCGGCCACGCCGCTGAACACTTTGGACAGCATCCTGCCCGAGCTCGACTACGTGCTGCTGATGAGCGTCAATCCCGGCTTTTCGGCCCAGACCTTCATCCCCTCCGTGCTGGATAAAGTAAGGTGCCTGCGCGAACTCATCGACCGCAACCACCTCTCCGCGCTGATCGAAGTCGACGGCGGCGTGAACGCAGACAACGCGCCCCAATTGATCTCCGCCGGGGCGGACATCCTGGTCTCGGCTTCCTTCATCTTTGGCAGCGGCGACTACGCCGGCGCCATGCAAACCCTGCGGGGCAACAACATACAGGCATAAAGGTTAGACATGTTTGACACCCTTTCTGAGAAACTCGATAGAGTATTTCGCAATATCCGCGGCAAAGGCTATTTGACCGAGCAGAACGTCAAAGACGCCCTCCGCGAGGTCCGCCTGGCCCTGCTGGAAGCGGACGTGAACTTCAAGATCGTCAAAAACTTCATCGTGGAAGTCGAAAAGCGGGCTCTGGGCGCCGAAGTGATGAAATCCCTCACGCCCGGACAGCAAGTGATCAAGATCGTCTACGAACAGCTTGTAGCGCTGATGGATACGGAAGGATTTGAATTCAAGGTCTACGACAACCGGCTGACCAAGGTCATGATGGTGGGTCTGCAGGGATCCGGGAAAACCACCGCTTCCGCCAAACTGGCCCTCCACTTCAGGAAAAAGAACCTCAAACCGGTGATGGTGGCCTGCGACGTCTACCGTCCCGCCGCCATTGACCAACTGAAGATACTCGGAAAGCAGATCGGCATCCCCGTGGTCTCGGAAGAGACCAAAGACGTGATCCAGATCGCGGACAGCGCCCTGCGCCAGGCCACCAGGGAACTCACCAACCTGTTGATCTTCGACACCGCCGGACGCCTGCATATCGACGAAGTGATGATGGATGAGGTCGCCCGCCTCAAAGACCATGTCAAGCCGGATTACATCTTCTTCGTGGCGGACGCCATGACCGGCCAGGATGCGGTGACGGTCGCCAAAGAGTTTTATGACAAACTCAGTTTCGACGCCGTGATCCTCACCAAGCTGGACGGCGATGCCCGCGGCGGCGCGGCGCTTTCCATCAAAGCCGTAACCGACCGGCCGGTGGCCTTTGTGGGCACTGGCGAAAAGGTCGGCGACCTGGAAGTGTTTTATCCGGACCGGATGGCTTCCCGTATCCTGGGCATGGGCGACGTCCTCAGCCTGATCGAAAAGGCGGAGGAAGCCAGCGACGCGCGTGAAAACGAGAAGCTGGCCAAAAAGATGCTGAAGAACCAGTTCAATCTGAACGACTTCCTCAAACAGCTGCAAAGCATCAAAAAGATGGGCTCGCTGGAATCCATCATCCGCATGATCCCCGGCCTGGGCACCAAGCTGCCCAAGGACCTCAAAATTGACGACAACGCCCTCAAACACGTCGAGGCGATCATCCAGTCCATGACGGACAAGGAACGCGAGAAGCCGGATATCCTCAACGGCAGCCGCCGCCTCCGCATCGCCAAAGGCTGCGGCCGCACCGTCACCGAGGTCAACCGCCTGATCCGCCAGTTTGAGGACATGAAAAAGATGATGAAAAAGTTTTCCTCACCCCAGGGCATGAAAGACCTGGAGCAAATGTTCAATCAAAACAAGCAATTATAAGGAGTGAAAGTGAAAAGGCTGATCATTCTATCACTTGCCCTCTTCACCGCGTTGGCCTCTCTGTACGCGGAGAAGGTCACCCTCAACGGCGGCACGAGTAATGTCACCGTTCTGTCTTCGACTCCAACTGAGACAGTCCTGCAATACCGGATAGCCTCGTTCGACCGTGAACCCGTGAGCATCGACGGCCGCCAGTGGTTTCACGTCTATCTGCCCAAGGAAGGCATCCTGCAGGAAAAAGGCCTGCCTCAGCTGCCAAACCTCAACCAGAGCTTGATCATCGACAACTCCGCTCTGATGAAGCTGGAAGCCTACGATGTCGAGTATCAGGATTTTGACTTTTCCGTTGCCCCCTCCAAGGGCGTTATCACCCGCGACATCGATCCCGACACCGTTCCCTACGTTTTCGATCCAGCCTATCAACGAGACGTTTTTTATCCCAAGGCGATTGCCGAACTCGCCGAACCCTACATCCTGAGGGACTTCCGCGGCATCACGGTGAAAACCGTACCCTTTGCCTACAATCCCGTCACAAACACCCTGCGCGTGTATACCAGCTACAAGGTCCGCGTTTATGCTGCCGGCACAGACACTGTCAATGTGCTTTCCCGCTCCCGCGATACCATCAGCCGGGATTTTTCTGGCATCTACAGCAACCACTTCATCAACTGGGAGAGCTACCGCTACACCCCGGTCGACGATGGTTTCGGCAAAATGCTGGTGATCTGCCACACGAACTACATGAGCACCATCCTGCCCTACGTAAACTGGAAGATCCAAAAGGGCATACCCACCGAGTTGGTGCAGTGGTCCACCATCGGCACCACCGCCGCGCAATTGCAGACCTACATCCAAAACCGCTATAACGGGGATAACGACATTGCCTACGTGCAACTGGTGGGCGACGCGCCGCAGATTCCCTCGCTATCTTCCGGCGGAGGCGGTTCCGATCCCACTTTCTCCCTGGTGGCCGGCAGCGACAACTATCCGGACATCTTCATCGGCCGTTTTTCGGCTGAAACCACAGCCCAGGTTACCGCACAAATCAACAAGGCCATCGCTTACGAGCGCGATGTCACCACTTCCGACACCTGGCTGAGCCGTGCCATGGGGATCGCCTCCGCCGAAGGCGGCGGCAGTCAGGGCGACAACGGCGAATCCGACATCGCCCACATGAACAACATCCGCACCGACCTGCTCGGTTACGGCTATACTACCGTCGACCAGATTTATGATCCGGGCGCCTCCGCCACCACCGTGACCACCAACGTCAACGCCGGGCGAGGCTTCATAAACTACGTGGGCCACGGCGCCGACACCTATTGGGTCACCACCGGATTCAGCAACACCAACGCCACAGCGCTCACCAACGGTAATAAAACCCCCTTCATCATGGACGTGGCCTGCGTCAACGGAAACTTTGTCTCCCTCACTTGCTTTGCCGAAGCCTGGCAGCGCAATGCCAACGGCGGCTCCGTGGCGATCTACGCCAGTTCCATCAACCAAAGTTGGAACTCGCCGATGCTGGCCGAAGACGAGGTGACCGACCTGCTGATCGCGGAATCCAAACACACGGTGGGCGGCCTCTACTACAACGGGTCCTGCAAGATGATGGATGTCTACGGAACCGATGGCGTCAACATGTTCAAGACCTGGCACATCTTCGGCGACGCCAGCCTCTCCTCCCGCACCAAGACCCCCTTCGCCATGACGGTCACCCATCCCTCCAACATCACTTCCGGCACCACTTCCGTCAGCGTTTCCACCGGAGTAAACAACACCCTGGTGGCCATCACCTACAACAATACTATCTACGGGCGCGGCTTCACCAACAGCTCCGGAAACGTGACCGTCACGCTGGCCAGCCCGCCCTCCGGCGCCCTGAACTACACCATCACCGCCACGGCCCACAACCGGGTCACCTATGTGGGCACCATCGCCCAGACCGTGGCCTCCGGACCCTGGATGGAAGTGACCGCCGCCAACTATGACGACGCCAACAACGACCTCCCCGAGTACAACGAAAGCGGCTACTTCGACGTCACCTTCAAAAACTCCGGCACCTCCACCGCCACCAGCGTTTCCGCCACCCTGAGCTGCTCGACCAACGGCATCACAGTCACCGACGCCTCCCACAGCATCAGCAGCCTGGCCGCAGGAGCCAGCACAGTTGCCGACAACGCCTACGCCATCGCGATCGCCAACAACGTGGCCAACGGCACCGTGGCCAATTTCACGGTCACCATGACCATGGCCGGCTACGATCCCTGGACCCACAGCTTCAGCAAGACGATCAACGCCCCGGCCCTGGCTTTTGGCAATATGAGCGTTTCCGACCCCAGCGGCGACAATGACGGCCTGCTCGATCCCGGCGAAACCGCCACCATCTCCATTATCCTCAACAATAGCGGCGCGGCGTCCTCCCTGCCCGGAACCGGAAGCTTGAGCTGCGGGACCACCGGCATCACCGTTGTCAACGGCAGCGCCAGCTTCAACGCCATCTCCGCCGGCGGCCAGGCCACCCTCAGCTTCACCGTCTCAGCGGCTTCATCAATGACTGAAGGCACCCTGGCAGCCTTCTTCTTCAACGCCAGCGCGGGGCAGTATGGAGCCAACACCACCGTCAACACCGTTGTTGGGATTATTCCCGAAGCCATCATCGGTAGCGGTACCTCCAGCAATGGCACTTCAGTGGCCTGCCCGATCAACGTCTATTACGAAAGCCTGCACGGACAGTCTGTCTACACCAAAGCTGAGTTAAACGCAGCCGGCATAACCGGCCCCATCGAAATCACCCAGGTTGGCTTCAACGTAACCGGCCTGCCAACCCTCGCCATGCCCAACTACCTGATCCGCATGGGACACACCACAGCGGCCAATGTATCCAGTTGGATATCCACCGGCCTTTCCACTGTCTGGAGTTCCGCTTCCTACCAACCCACCGCCACCGGCTGGAATATGCTGACTTTAACGACGCCATTCACCTGGAACGGGACCGATAACATCGTGCTCGATACTGCTTTTGGCGTGTTAGATGGCTGGGTAGAGAGTGGCACAACCCAATACACCAGCATGAACAACGGCTATCGCTACGTGCGCGCAGATAACGTGGCTCAGTCAAGCGTCTTTACAGGAGGTTATACTTCAACCTACAGGCCCAATGTGAAGCTGGTCTTCGCTCCGCAGGCCAGCGGACCCAAGATAGCGGTCAATCCCGCCTCGATCAGCGTTTCCGCCTATGAGGGAGCCACGACCACTGCCACGGTTACCATCACTAACAGCGGTTCTGAAGCACTCACCTGGAACACATCTGCCAGCTTCGCCAGCTGGGGAACGGTTTCACCCAACTCCGGAGCCATCCCCTCAGGCGGAAACACAGCCCTCACCCTCACCCTCAACGCCGGAAGCATGGCCATCGGGACCTACAACGCAAACCTGAACATCACCTCAAATGCAACCAACCATCCCAACCTCAGCGTACCAGTCAGTTTCACCATCCAAGCCAACCCCTATCCCGTGGAACCGCGTTTCGTGGCTGAGTGGGAACCGGCAGTAGGCTCGATCATCGCGTATTCCGGCGGTTTTGGTCTGCCCTACCCCATGATCGCGGATCTTTCCACCCGCGGTCAGCTTTACGTGGTAGTCACTTCCGGCACCCAGAACACTGCCAACAGTCTGCTCAGTTCCAACGGCGTGACCATGAGCAATGTGAGCTTCATCGTTCGCGACGGTGTAAACACATACTGGACCCGCGATTACGGACCCTGGACGATCATGGATGCCAGCAACCAGATGAGTATTGTGGACTTTCGTTACAACCGCGTGCGACCCTACGACGATGTTCTCAACGAGTATCTGGACGATTATTTCGGTCTCGGTTTCTACTACCTCCCCCTCGTCGCCACCGGCGGCAACGTGATGACCGACGGCAACGGCAAGATGATGTCCACCACCCTTATCCAAAGCGAGAATGACGGAGTTCAGACTGCACCCGTCACCGAATATGACTACACCGTGACCGAGATTGAGGGTCTGGTGGAAAACTATTTGGGCGTGGAAGATTACTACACCTTCACAGATCCGCTCGCCAATTCCAGCATTGACCACATCGATTGCCACGCCAAACTCCTGGATGTGGATAAAGTCATGATCGCCCGCGTGCCAAGCAGCCATGCCAACTACACCGCCCTCGAGGCCGTGGTTGACACCTGGGAAGCTAAAACTTCCAGCTACGGCACTCCCTACCAGATATTCCGGGTAGATCAGACCAACAGCAACGAGCCCTACTCCAACTCCTTTATCTTCAACGGCAAGATTTACGTACCCCAATGGAATTCTACCGCTTCGGCAGCCGACCTCGCCGCCATCGCTGCCTACCGGGCCGCCATGCCCGGCTTCACCGTACAAGGATACTACAATAGCTCGTTTCTCTCCGATGACGCCGCCCACTGCCGCGTCAACACCATCTTCGACGAGCAGATGATCCATGTCTGGCACGTTCCGCCCAGTACCGCGACCGCCAATAGCACGATCGCCCTCAATGTGGAATTCACCCACACCAACGCGCTGGACCAATCCGGAACCTACATCGCCTACAAGCACGGCAGCGGCGGCACCTGGCAATACGCAACCCTCAGCCATGTCTCTGGCGATGTCTGGACCGCCAGCGTGCCCACCCCCGCCTATGGCGAGACCCTCTATTACCACATCCTGGCCACGGACACCACCGCCAGAACCTGCAAATTGCCGCTTTGCGGGGCCAATGATCCATTTGAGCTTGTGGTCGACACCCAAAGCCAGGATCAGACCCACCTGATTCAGTTGAACGAGGGCTGGAACATGATCTCGACCTATCTAACCCCTTCCAACAACAACCTCCAGACCGTCCTGTCTGACCTGATCAGTGCCAATTATCTGGTGAAAGTTCAAAACGACAGCGGAGCCTCGCTGGTGCAGGCCGTTGGCGGCGGATGGACCGACGGGATCGGCAACTACCTGCCCACTGAAGGTTATTACGTAAACGTCAATACAGACTGCACGCTGACGATCACGGGCCAGCCGATCAACCCGGCGGGCTTCACGGTTCAGCTCAACGATGGCTGGAACCTCCTGCCCTACCCCTATTCCTCCAGCCAGTCCTCCCAAACCCTGCTGCAACAGCTTGGACTGACGACAACCGGCGGTGTGCTGGTCAAGGTCCAGGATGAAGCGGGAAACTCCGTCTATCAGGACCTTCAGGGCAACTGGGTTTACACCGGCATCCCCAACTTCATCCCCGGCGAAGGATACTACATCCAGGTCTCCGCGGATACGAGCGTCAGTTTCCCAGCGCAGGCAGCCAAAAGCAGATCAAAGTAAAGCGGCCTTTTCCGGCCAACCCATACGGAGTCCGACCCTCGGGGCCGGACTCCTTTTTTTATGCCCGCTAACGCTTCAGCAGAGCCCTGGATTGGAATTCCCACAGCCAAGTTATCCGGCCCCACTTCAGCACCGTCCGCCGTGGGTAGACTCGCCCAATACATCCCCAATAAAGTTGGGAATGTCTTGGGTGAGATGACCCCGGACAAAGCCACTGACAGTAAGCTCGGAATTGGTATCCAAAGCCGATATCCGGCGAATATACCAGGCGTAAAAAAAGCCCGGCGTTTTAAGCCGGGCCTCTTTATCGGTTTGGGGATCGAGTCAGGGTCAGATGCTCAGATTGAGCGCTTTGACGATTTCCTTCTGGAGTTCGGGTTTTTCCTGCAGGTCGCTGCCCGTCAGGTAATCCCGGCGTTGCTGGAAGCGGTCTTTCAGGACGGCGGCATACTGCTCCGGATTGCCGCGTTTGGCGGGATCGTACTTTTCGTAGTAACCCGGCAGGATCTTTTCGATGCTGGCGCGGGTCGGAATCTGGGCACCGGGCAGGGCGGTCCAGTCCTCCCATTCCAACTGATCGAGGAGGATCGCGGTCTGGAGGGTGAGCGAGGTCTTGAGCGGAATGGCTTCCAGGGCATCGTCGGATTCTTTCCAGTAGCCGCGGGAGTTGAAACAGTAAAAATCCGCCCCGTTGTCGGCCACGTGAAGGAAGGCCTCGACGTCGCGATAGAGCTCGTAGACGCGGAAGGGATTGGCAAACGGCTCGAAGACCAGCTTGTTCAGTTCTTCCTCGGCGACGTTTTCGGCGCGGTTGCGTTGGGTCATCAAGGCCGCGCCCATGGCTATGGCGAGGTGTTTGTTTGTAAGGCGGAGAATGGGGGGCAGCACAGAGTCTTTCATCAGCCAGACCAGCGCTTTGGGGAAAGAGCAGCGGTTGACGTATTTGCCCAGCAGGCTGCGGTCGAGCAGGGCGCGGCCGTTGGAATTGCGGGTGTCCTGGCCGATGGGCAGGCGCTTGCCGTCCAGTTCGATCACGCTGTGGTTCATCACCGCGAGGGCGTACTTCCAATCCGGATGATCCGGCGGGCGGCTGTCGGTTTTGTCGAACAGGGTGGGTTCCCAGACGCGGCAGAGCTTGTTTTCCAGGTCGATCTGGAAAGCGTCGTCGTGCAGCACGACCTTGGACACGCCTTCGGGCATGGTGCCGGCGTTGTCGTGGCTGTTCGTGTGGGAGGATTTTCCGGTGCCGGACAGGCCGTAAAAGGCGATGGAACGCTTGCCGAGCTTGTGGAATTGGGCGTCCTTGCAGGTGCTGAAATCCAGTTCCTTGATCCCGCCGTGGCAGGCTGCCATGCCGATGCGGATGCCGGAGGTCCAGGCCAGGGTGAGCGTGCCTTTCTTGCGTTCGCCGAAATAGCGCATGCCGAGGTTGACGATCACGTTGTGCTTTTCATCGACCAGGGCCAGCTGCGGCGCGCCGACGTTGTTGTAAAAGGGGTCGTCGCAGGTCCACTCGTTGAAGGCGACCAGGATGACATCCTGAATCGGCAGCTGGGGACTGGCTTCATACTGCTCCTTGAGTTGTTCGAAGGGGGCAAAGTTGAGCAGCCAGTTGTAAAGGTTGGCGACATCGGTTTCGGTGGTCACGAAGGTGGCCTTGATCATCAGGTCCTTGTCCATCCCCAGGATGGCTTCGGCCTTGATCAGCGGATAGTGTTGCATCTGCCAGACGGCTTCGCGGAAATCTCCTTCCAGCTTGTTTTTCTTGGAGCTGTCCAGACGGTGGTAAAACCGGCGGGCCTTGGCGGTGCGGCCGATGATGTTGCCGTGGCAATCGTCCAAAACTTTGGCGTCGGCCGGAAGATTGTGCAGTTTCACAAATTCCGGGTAGACCGGCAGGTCCGTGACCGTGACGCCGGGTTGCTTTTTGGCCATCTCGTAGGCTTCGCGGATATCGATTTTGCGCACATTGTGTCCGTTTACGAGCGTCTCGGCGATGGCGCGGATCGGAGACATCTCTTTCAAGCTTCCGTAATATTCGGCGCTGCTTTTACTTGCCATGGTTTCCTCCCAATCTGGCTATATTTTGTTGTATGTTAAAATCGATCAGATGACCTTGAGGTCCTTGCCAATCTTGCGGAATTTGTCGAGCGCGAAATCCAGCTGGTCGCGGGTGTGGGTGGCCATGAAGGAAGTGCGGATCAGGCAGGAATTGGGCGGGACCGCTGGCGGGATCACGGGGTTGATGAAGACTCCCTCGTCGCCAAGGCGCTTCCACATCTCGAAAGCCGTCATCATTTTGCCCACGTGGAGCGGGATCACCGGCGTGCACGAGGTTCCGGTGTCGTAGCCCATGGCCTTGAATTCGGAAAGCATGTAGTTGGTGTTTTCCCAGAGGTGGGCAATGCGTTCGGGCTCCTCCTCCATGATCTTGAGGGCTTCCAACACGCTGGCGGTCGAGGCCGGAGGTAATGACGCGGAAAAGATCAGGGCGCGGGATTTGTGCTTCAGATAACCGATCAGGTCCTCTTCCGCGGCGATGAATCCGCCCACCGAGGCCAGGGATTTGCTGAAGGTGCCCATGATGAAATCGGTTTGTTTGATCAGGCCAAAATGCTCGGCAGCGCCGGCGCCCCGTTTTCCCAACACGCCGAGGGAATGGGCTTCGTCCACCATCAGGTTGGCGCCGTGTTTCTGGCAGAGCGCGGCGATGTTGGGCAGGTCCGCGATGTCGCCTTCCATGGAGAAAATGCCGTCGACGATCACCAGGCAGTCGTTGCCCTGGACCTTGTGCAGCATGCGTTCCAGCGACACCATGTCGTTGTGGTTGTAGCGCAGCATGGTCCCCTGGGAAAGCAGGCAGCCGTCCAAAATCGAGGCGTGATCATACTTGTCCGTGATCATGTAGTCGTCCCTGCCGACGATCGCCGAAATGCAGCCGACGTTGGCCTGGTAGCCGGTTGGGAAGGCCAGGGCGGCAGGTTTGCCGACCAGGTCCGCCAGGGCGGCCTCCAGTTCGATGTGGATGTCCAGGGTGCCGTTTAGAAAGCGGGAACCGGCGCAACCGCTGCCATACTTTTTGATCGCGTTGATCGAGGCTTCCTTGACCCGCGGATGCGTGGTGAGGCCCAAATAGCTGTTGGAACCCATCATCAGCATCTTTTTACCGTTGCAGATGACTTCAGTGTCCTGTTCGGAACTGATCTCGCGAAAATAGGGATAATAACCGAGCGCTATCGCCTTTTTGGCGTCCTCAAACTCGTAGCATTTATCGATCAGACTCATTTATACCTCTCGTCAGAGCAGTTGAAATTGTTTCAAATTCAGATACAGGGCGCGGACCAGGCTGTAGACCATGAACACCAGCGGCACCGAGATCAGCATCCAGAGGATGCCGCCAAACCAGCCGCCGGCCAAAACGGTCAGCAGCACTATCAACGGGTGCATCTTGATGGTCTTGCCCACCACGACCGGATAGACGATGTTGTTGTCCAACACCTGCACCAGGTACATGGCCAGGCCCGCGTAGAGGATCATCACCGGCGGCTGGCCGGTGACCAGTACGGTCAGCACTGCCAAAGCTGCCCCCATCCAGGGTCCGAAATAGGGGATGATGTTGGCGACTCCGGCGGTGATTCCGATCAATAGGGAATAGGGCACGCCGGCAATGGTCAGGGCCACGGAGGCCATGATGCTGACGGCGAAGATCTCGAACAACACGGCGCGCAGATAGCGCCCCACGGTTTCATCGACCTTGTGAAGCAGGATCACTGCCAGTTCAAAATAACGGTTGGGCACCAGGCTCAGCATGCCACGGCGCAGCGGCTGCCAATCTTTGAGGATAAAAAATCCGAAGATAGGGATGGTCGCCACAAAGGACAGCGCGCTCAGGATGGTCTGATAGTTATCGATCAAAAACTTGGGTATCTGGCCCAGCCACAGGTTGGTCTGATTGATGCCCTGAATCAGTTTGGCGGATAGGTCCAAGGCCGGGACCTGGGCTTCCAGTCTCAGCAAAAAGTCAAACACACTGCGCACGAACGGAAACGCCAGGATCTGTTGGCTGAGGGGTTGGTCCGACCCCATGATGAGGCTGAGCAGGATGTTGCCCTGCTGCACGAGTTGGGGCACCAGGCGGATCGAAAACCAGGCGATCAGCCCCGCTATCACCGCATAGACAAGCAACACCGACAGCCAACGGGGCAGGTGCCGGTATTCCAGAAAAGTGATCAACGGCCCCAGAATGTAGGCAAAAACCACCGCCGCGATCAGATAGGCAAACATCGGCCGGTAAAAGTACAAGCCCAAAACGATCACCGCCAGCAGGATGATGATGAAAACGACCCTGGTCCAGTTCATGGCTGGCTGTCCCTGGCGTAATCCTGCGTGAAACAACTGATCAGTTTACAGCTGGAGGCCAGGATCTTGTTGCCCAGGCGCAGGTTTTTTGAGATCAGGTCCTGAAAGTCCTTTTGTGAGATCGCCCAAAACACCGTATCGGTCAGAGTTGTGGCGCTGACGCTGCGGGGGCTGCCGGAAAAAAAGTCCAGCACGCCGATCACTTCCCCGGCTTTGAGCACGGATTGTTCCGCCGCGCTCAGTTTACCGGAAACCGCGACCTCGCCCTGCTCGATTAAAAACAGCAGTTCCAGCGGATGGCCTTCCTCAAAGACGGTTTCTCCGGCTTTGTACTCCCTCCGGTACAGACAGTTGCCGACCAGGGTCAATTCAAAGGGATTCAAGCCGGCAAAGATCGGGTACTTCTTCAGACCGGTGAATTTCTCCTGCCTGGTAAAGAGCTTCTTGATCCAATTCAGGTAATCGCTGAGCATGCTAACTCCTTAGCTGCTGATTAACGGAACGAAGGCGCAGGAACCGTGCTGCGAAATGGCAAACTCGTCCCCGCGGCGAATCACACGGTGCAAAATCTGGCTGTGCCCGGCTCCGACCGGGATCACCATGATCCCTCCGTCCGCAAGCTGTTCCCGCAGACGTGGGGGTATCGTCGCCGCGCCCGCGCTGACGATGATCCGGGCAAACTCTTTATGGGGCGGATAGGCCTTGTGCCAGCCCTGAGCGCCGTCGCCGATGCGAAAATGGATGTTTTTATAACCCTGCGCTTTGAGCACTGTTTGGGCCGACAGCGACAGCTGTTCCAACCGTTCGATGGTGCAGACCTCGCTGGCCAGTTCCGCCAGCAGCGCGCTCTGGTAGCCGCTGCCGGTGCCGATTTCCAGCACCAGGTCGGTTTCCCGGAGTTCCAGGTACTCCAACATCACGGCGATCATCAGAGGCTGCGAAATCGTTTGAGCCGCCTCAATCGGCAGGGGTTGGTTGCGGTAGGCGTATTCCTTGTATTGTGGCAGGACATAGAGTTCCCGGGGCACTTTGCCAAAGGCGGCCAGCACCCGTTCGTCCTTGATGCCGTACTGCCTCAATTCCTGGATCAGCAGTTGGCGCTGGTCTTCAAAGCGCATCAGCGGGTCTCAAGTTGCAGCAGCCGGTTGGTTTCCAGCCAATCCAGAATCGCCGGAAAGGCGTCGCCGTAGGTGAGCGCGAAGCCCAGCGGGGTGATCGAGATATAGTTTTCCGCCACCGCTTCGGCGTCCGTGCCGGGCTGGAGGTCCCAGACCGGAGCGTCGCCGCCGATGCGGTAACTGAATCCGTCCTGATGCTCAGCCACGATCTTGATGAAATTGTAGTACTTGCGGTGGCCCATGCGTGTGAGGCGCACCCCTTTGATTTCTTCCGGGGTCACATTGGGAATGTTGATGTTCAGGATGCCACGTTCGGGCACCAGGGTATCCAAGCCCAGATCCAGCAGCTTGACCATCCAGGCGGCCGCTGTGTCGTAACGCTGATTCGCGTAAGTATTGATCGAGATGGCGATTGATTTGTAGCCAAAGAAAGTGGCTTCGACCGCCGCAGCCACAGTGCCGGAATAGAGGACGTCCTCACCCATGTTCTGCCCGGCGTTGATCCCCGAAATCACCAGGTCAACCGGTTCTTTGAGCAGCTTTTGCATGGCGACTCCGACACAGTCGGCCGGGGTTCCGTCCACACTGAATTCGTGGTCCGCCAATTGCCTGACCCTCAAATCCCGGTGCAGGGAGAGGGAATGCGAAGAAGCGCTGCGCTCGCTGTCCGGCGCGATCAGGATCAATTGGTGTCCCGCCGCCGCCAGATGCGAGGCCAGGGCTCTGATCCCGGGGGCCGAGATTCCGTCGTCGTTGGTCAACATTATTCTCAAATCAGTTCTCTCCAAAGTTGCATGTTCAGTTCCAGTAGCGGATTAACCCAAAAATCAGCAAACCGATGCCGATCAGCAATAAAAAAAAGGACCAGTATTCGTCCCATAAACGCTTGGCCAGGCTATGTTGCTTCAGGGGATTGATCGACGGCATCGGGTGTTTTTTAAACATGTTCTTCCAGGACCGCATTGGCGTGGTCCGCGCCGCCTTGTAGGTTCGTTGGGCCAATGTCAGCCATTTGACGCTGCCGTCGCTCATCAGATAGGGCAAATACCCCAGACTCAGCAAGTGCTTCTTTTCGTTGTCGGAATAGCCGGTGACGTCGGCTGCGTCGAGTTCCCGGACCACTGACTTGACTGTTCTGCGCATTAAAAAACCTCTTCTCTCTATGATTTATGGGCAATCCATTTTGTCAAGCACTATCTGCGGCTACGCCCTATAGTGCGTTCACCGCTCTCCCGCCATTGGGACCAGTCAGCTCAGATCCTAAGCACAGCCTGCGCCCTTAAACAAGAATAACAGAGCCAGCCAAGCCAACTGGGCAGCTATTTCAAGCAAGTCTGACCCGGCGGTCACTGTCAGGCGCCAGATTTCTTTAGTTTCGGCATGAAAATTGTATGCTAACCATGGATTTATTACGAACCCAAGGGAGTTAACCAACAATGCTCAGAATTCCACGCCAACCGGGCAAGATCCTGCTTTTCATCCTGATCGCCCTGCCCCTGTTTTTGGGCGGGCACACCTTGCTGCCCTCCGACGGCGCTGAACCGGCCACCAGATTCACCGAAACCGAACCGCCGGCAGGGCCTGTCCGCCCGATCGCCGAATTCGAGCCGGCTTCGCATGTCCTGATCCGTTATCCCCTCGGCATTCCACTCTCGCTGGTAACGCATTTGGCCAACACCGCGCAGGTGATTTGCCTCGTGTCCAGCACGGGAGTGCAAAACTCAGCCACCACAGCCTTCACCAACGCCGGGGTAAACATGGCCAACGTCTCCTTCCTGGTTGCGGCCACGGATTCCTACTGGACCAGGGATTATGGACCCTGGTTCATCTTCGACGCCAACGGCGACTACGGCGTGGTCGATTTTGTTTACAATCGCCCCCGCCCCAACGACAACCTGATTCCCCAGATTTTTGCCCAACAAAACAACCTCGACTACTATGGCATGAACCTGCAGCAAACGGGTGGAAACTACATGACCGACGGCATCAACACTGCCGGCCAGACGATGATCGCCTACACGGAAAACAGCGGCTACACCCACGCTCAGATCGACGCCAAAATGCAGGCCTATCTGGGCATCACGAACTATCAGGTGCTGCCCGATCCGAATAACACCTATATCGATCACATCGATTGCTGGAGCAAATTTCTGGCGCCGGATAAAGTGCTGGTCCGCAGCGTGCCAACCAGCCACGCCCAATACGACGAGATCGAAGCCGCTGCGGCGCATTTCGCCAATCTGAACTGCGCTTGGGGCTACCCCTACAAAGTCTACCGGGTCAACACCCCCCAAAACCAGCCCTACACAAACTCCCTGATCCTCAATAAACGCGTCTTCGTGCCCACCATGAGCAGCAGCTACGACGCGGCCGCTCTCCAGGCCTATCGCGACGCCCTACCCGGATACGAAGTGATCGGCGTACCCGGCGGTTCCGCAGTCTGGGAATCCACGGACGCCCTCCACTGCCGCGCCCACGAGATTCCGGATAAGCATATGCTCCACATCTCGCATCAACCGCACTGGGGCGGATCCCCCTACGTGCCCTCAACTGTCTTCACCGCCACCATCACCCCCCACAGCGGCCAACCTGTCTATGCGGATTCCGTGTTCGTAAGCTACAGATTGAACCAGGGACCCTGGCAGCGCGCGATCCTGACCCCTGCCGGCGGCAATGAATACTCCGTCCAAATCAACAACTACGCACCCGGCGACACCATCCGCTATTTCATCCATGCCGCCGACCAGTCCGGCCGCTCCACGGACCACCCCTTCACGGCCGCCCTCGATCCGCACGTCTTTGTAATGACCGCCGACCTCCAGGCCCCGGAGATAGCTCACACTCCGCTCGCTGGAGTTGGTCCCGAACCCACTCTCTTCCTCGCCACGGTGACAGATGCCAGTGGGGTTGGCGGGGCTGAACTGCAATACAGAATCGACGCCGGGGAGACCCTGTCCGCCCCGATGGAACTCTGGCCCGGAGCGGGCGAAAACGTCTGGTATTGCGTGGTCACACCCCAATACGGGGCAGGACCGCACGACTTTTTTTACCGCATTTCAGCCTGGGACCTCAACCAACCCCCAAACACGGCCAGCTATCCCGCCGGGGGAGAATGGCTGAGCGTTCCTTGCGCGCCGGTCCCCGTTTCGGACCTGGTGGTGCCGTCCCCGGAGCCCAGCGCTCTGAACGTCTATCCCAACCCCTTCCGGCAAAGCGCTTCCAGCCCGCTGACGGTGGATTACAAAGACGTTTCGCATTCTATATCGCTGTTGAAAGTATTCAACATCAAGGGACAATTGGTTTACACGCAAAAAATCAAAGCCGGCACATCCGGGACTGGCAAGCTTCTGCTGTCTTCTGCAGGTAAGGAAGAATTCATTCTCCAGCCCGGTGTTTATTTGTTTCAACTGACCGCGACAGATAAGACACTGTCCCGCAAGCTATTGGTCTTACCGTAGGACTGTGTGGATTTTTTTCAACAGAAAAATATTGGATATTTCCCGATTAATCTCTTGACACTCAGACGAGGATATATATTAATGACCTCAGCCTACAGACCCTACATAGAATGCCCTCCGAACAGTGGGGATGCCGCCCGGCATTCCCCACTGTATTTTTTTAACCACCCAAAATGGAGCTTCGCAGCATGTACAAAACAATCCTGATCCTGGCTTTAGCCCTCATCCTGACAGGCCTTGCCGCCCAAGCGGAACGGATGGTGGTACGCATCCCCTCCCCCACGCCCGACTTGTTTGACGCTTTTCTCTCCCAGGGCGCGGATATCGCCTCCTACAAACCTTATGAATACCTCGACCTGGTGGTGACCGAAGCCGAACGGACGCAACTGGCAATCCTCCATCCCGGCCTCAGCGTCACTCAGACCGAAGCCCAGCTCAAACAAAACCTCCTCCCCCCGCGCGATCTCCCCGGCTACCACAACTACGCGCAGGTGGTTTCCGAACTCATGTCCCTCCAGGCCCAATACCCCTATCTGATGAACACCTCCGTGATCGGCAGCGGCTGGGGTTCGCTCCTGGCGGACCAGGGCATTCCCTTTTATCAAAATTTCGACCACGACATCTGGGCTGTGAAAGTCTCCGCCAATGTCCTCGCCGATGAGGACGAACCCGCTTTTTACTTCGCTGGCGAACATCATGCCCGCGAACCCCTTTCCACCGAGGTCTGTCTGGGAATCCTGACCCATCTGCTGGAAAACTATGGCACCGACCCCGCCGTGACCGACATTCTCAACACCACGGAAATCTGGATCGTGCCCCTGCTCAATCCCGACGGTCACAAGCTGGTGATCGACCAAACCGACGTCTGGTGGCGCAAAAACATCCGCGACAACAACGCCAGCCAGACCTACGGCTCCAACTCCGACGGAGTCGACCTCAACCGCAACTATGGCTATGAATGGGGCTACACCAGCGCCTCAGATGACAATGGTTCTGAAACCTACCACGGCCCCGACCCCTTTTCCGAGCCCGAGACCCAGGCCTTTCGCGACCTGCTGCTCTCCCGCCGCTTTCTGGCCGGGATCAGCTACCACACCTATGGCGAATACGTGCTCTATCCCTACGGCTACGTAAGCGGCATCTATGCCCCGGACACAGACGAATTGGCAGCGCTGGCTTTTGAAGTAGCTGCCTGCCTGCCCGCCGTTGCTGGCGGCGGAAACTACGCCCCCGGCCCGTCCTGGGGGCTCTACCCCGTCAGCGGCAACCTGGATGACTGGGCCTACGCCACGAACTCCACTTTCGCCTATACCATCGAGATGGCGCAGCAGTTCATCCCTTCCGCGACGCTGGTGGCCCAGATCGTGCCCCAGCAGGTGGCAGGCGCCATGCAGTTGTTGAACCGGAAAAACTATAAAACGCTGCAGGGCCATGTCACTGACGCCGTTACGGGTCAACCGCTGGCGGCGACCATCCACATCGAAGGCCTCGACGACGGCCCCATCTACCGTGCGCCGGTCAAGTCCGATTCCCTCACCGGGTCCTACTATCGCTTCCTGCCCGCCGGCTCCTTCCACGCGCGCGCCTTCAAAGACGGATATGCGTCTCAGTACATCGAGGTGAATGTCAGCGCAGTTTCCGTGACCGTGGCCGATTTCCAACTCACCCCCGGGGAGCCTTTCGACCTGGGCATCACTGTCCAGAACGACTTTTTTGAGCCTCTTGAGGGCGCCACGCTGATAGTCGGAGAGGACTCCATTGCCAGCTACAGCTCCAACGCCAATGGCCAGATACTGATCCCGGGCTTCCTCCCCGGTTTTTACCGTCTGCGTGTCTCCAAACCCGGCTTTGAGACCCTGGACCTCAGCCGTGATATCCTGGGCGGGAACATCACCCTGCGGATCACCTCCTACCCCGTGTTGCTGGAGGATTTCGAGGAAAACATGAACGCCTGGACCTCCACCGGCACCTGGAACCGCAGCGGCGCCAGCTATCACAGCGGCGCCTTCAGCCTCTGCGACAGCCCTGCCGGAAACTATCAGAACAACGCATCCTCCAATTGCCGGCTCAATCTGCCACTGGACCTCCACAACCTCCAAAACGCCAACCTCCAGTTCTGGCTACGCACGGACCTGGAACTGGACGGCGATTGCCTGAGCCTGGAAGCTTCATTGGACGGCGCCAACTGGCAGATCCTGGATTACTACACCGGAACCGGCGATTGGCAGCTCAAAACCTGCAACCTGAACAGCTTTATCGGCAGCAGCCTTTACCTGCGTTTCCGGCTGTTTTCCACCAATTGGAACAACGCGGACGGAGTCTGGATCGACGATTTCCAACTCTTTGCCAATGCCGACGCGACCCAGGCAAACGATGCCGCCCCTGCAACCCCGGAATTGCGGCTCCAGGCCTGGCCCAATCCGTTCACCCAAAGCTGCCGGTTCAGCCTGAAGACGGAAAGCGCCGCGGCCGGAGTCTGCGTCGCCGTCTACAATCTCCGCGGCCAGATGGTCAGAGAGCTGGGCAGGAAGAACTTGACGAAAGGCAGCCACGAATTTAGCTGGGATGGACAGGACCAACACGGACGCGGCGCCGCCAGCGGCGTGTATCTGGTGAAGGTCTCAAACCAAGGCGGGACGCTGCTTTCAAAGAAGATACTCCGCCTGAGATAGGAGGTTCGAACCCGAGTTGGAAGATATTCGCATCGAAGGTGTAACCAAAGATTTTGACGGCTTTGTGGCGGTTGACGATGTCAGCCTGAGCATCAACGCCGGCGAGCTGTATTCGTTTCTGGGCCCCAGCGGTTGTGGCAAGACCACCCTGCTGCGGATGATCGCCGGATTCGAAATCCCCCGCAGCGGCCGGATCCTCCTGGGCGATCAGGACATCACGGACCTGCCGCCCTACCAACGCCCGGTCAACACGATCTTTCAAAACTATTCCCTCTTCCCCCACATGGACGTCTTCGACAACGTCGCCTTCGGGCTGCGCATCCGCAAGACGCCCAAGTCCGAGATCGGCGACCGTGTCCGCAAGCTACTGGCCCTGGTCAAGATGGAAGACCAGGCCAAAAAATACCCCGCCCAACTCAGCGGCGGACAGAAGCAGCGCATCGCCATCGCCCGCGCTTTGATCAACGAACCAAAGCTGCTCCTGCTGGACGAACCCCTCGCCGCCCTGGACCTCAAACTCCGCCAGCACATGCTGATCGAACTGATGAACATCCACGACGCCGTGGGCATCACTTTCATCTACGTGACTCACGACCAGAGCGAGGCGATGAGCATCTCCGACCGCATGGCCGTGATGAACCAGGGCCGCATCATCCAGTCCGGCCTGCCGGATGACATCTACGAACGCCCGTCCAGCATCTTTTCCGCCTACTTCATCGGCGAGACAAACCTCATCTCCGGCGAAGTCACCGGCATCGAGGACGACTATGTCCAACTCCGCTGCAGCAAAGGCAACGGCGAGTTTTTCGAGATCGACAGCACCTCCCACTTCAAGCCCGCCCTGGGCTCCAGACTCACCGTCTCGCTGCGCCCGGAAAAGATCGCCGTCACCCGCTCCAAACCCCGCAACCAGGACGACTTCAACGTCCTGCGCGGCATCATCGAAGACATCCTCTACGTGGGCACCCACACCCAATACATTATCAAAGTGGGCGAGCTCAAGTTTCGCGTGTTCAGCCAGCACAAACGCGTCTATTTCGATGAAAAGGCGTTGGATTGGGATGAGCCCGTCTGGCTGTTTTGGCACGACACGGACACCTGGCTGATCGACGAGGTCTGGCAGGGCGACGGCGCCAATCCTGAAGGCAAGGCCACCTACCAGCGTTCCGCCAAGCGCGGCGGCCCCCAGGAATGAAGAGCGCTATCCACCGTCCCCAACCCACCCCGGCGGAACTCCGGGCCGCCCGTCGGCGCAACTACGCCAGCCATCTGCTCACGGCACCGGCTCTGGCCTGGCTGCTGGTCTTTTTCCTGGTCCCCTACCTGATCGTCCTCATTTACAGCTTTCTCTCCACGGACATCTACGACGTCAGCTTCAAGTTTTCCTTCGCCGCCTACCGCCAACTGCTTAGCGGGATGTATCTGCGACCCTTCTACCTCGCGTTCCGCCTGGCTTTCATCACCACCCTGGCCTGCCTGCTGCTGGGTTTCCCGGTGGCCTATTACATCGCCAGGGCCGGCGAAAAGATCCGCAACACCCTCCTGATCCTGATCATCATCCCCTTTTGGACCAACCTGATCATCCGCATCTTTTCCTGGCGGATTTTCCTCTCCTACAACGGCGTGATGAATTCCGCGCTGATGAAGCTGGGCCTGATCTCGGCCCCGCTGGAGCTGTTGCGGACGGACTTTTCCGTGCTGCTGGTGATGGTCTACGTCTATCTGCCCTACATGATCCTGCCCCTGTTCAGCGTGCTGGAAAAGCTGGATTTCACGCTGCTGCAGGCGGCGATGGACCTCGGCGCCAGCGAGGTCAAAGCCTTTTTCCGGATCACCCTGCCCCTGGCCGCTGAAGGCATCTTTGCTGGCGCATTGCTGGTCTTCATTCCCGCCCTGGGCGCCTATCTGATCCCCCAACTGGTGGGCAATCAGCAATCCCTCTACGTGGGCCAGGTGATCACCTACAAGATCAAAAACATCCCCCGCAACTGGCCGATGGCTTCCGCGATGTCCTTTGCCCTGCTGATCCTGGTGGCCGTGCTGCTGCTGGCGATGTATGCCCTCTATCGCCGGCGGATCCTGGCAAAGAGGACCCAGGCATGAAAAGCATGGCGCGCCTGGGCCGCCTCTATCACGGTCTCAACCTCACCCTCTTCACCCTGGTGATGGTCTTTCTCTACATCCCCATCGTGATCCTGATCATCTTCAGCTTCAACGACGCCCGCATCATCACCACCTGGAAAGGTTTCACCCTGAAATACTACGGCGAACTGATCCGCAACGAAAACATCATCGACGCCTTCAAAAATACCATGCTGATCGCCGGACTTTCGACCTTGATCTCCACGCTGTTGGGGATCTTGACCGCGCTGGGCCTGGAAAACAAAAACTTCAAGGGACGCCGCAACCTGCTGGCCCTGATCTATGTGCCGCTGGTGATCCCGGACATCCTGATGGGGGTTTCGCTGGCCCTGCTTTTCAATTTCACCCGCGTCAACACGGGGATGTGGACCGTGCTGATCGCCCACATCACTTTCTGCCTGTCCTACACGGTGATCGTGATCCAATCCCGCCTGGAGGGATTCGACCATTCCCTGATCGAGGCGGCCATGGACCTCGGCGCCAGGCCCGCCGCCACTTTCTGGAAGATCAAGCTCCCCCTCATCATGCCGGGGATCATCGCCGCCGCCCTGCTGGCCTTCACCCTCTCCATCGACGACTTCATCATCACTTTCTTCACCTCCGGACGGGGCTTCAACACCCTGCCCATCTACGTGGAAGGCACCATCCGCCGCGGCACCATCACAACCATCAACTCCCTCTCCTCCCTGATGATCGCCTTCACCCTCTTCCTGGTGGTCATCTCCCGCCGCATCCACAAATCCATCATCTCCGCCCTCTGACCCATTCACTTTTCCCCAGTGATGTCTCTGAAATCGGCGAAAGGCGTCCCCTCTGATTTAACTTTCGGGATTTCGCCCTAATGGCCTGTCCCCTTGCCGGAGCATTTCTCGCCGTAGACATGCCCAACTTTATTGGGAATGTATTGGGCGAGTATGCCCACGGCAAATGAGATCGCAATAAGGAACCAGCCAGGCCATATCCCGTTGTCGGAGAGCTTTACGCCAGTAACCACCGGGAGGCCATGAATCCGTCAGAATGGTGCGCAAGCCTGCTAAGACCGTTGCACGTAGAAATGGACAAAAAGTATACGTAAATATCTCTTGACA